>NZ_CP126110.1:2483687-3104609 GCF_030123405.1 Neobacillus sp. WH10 | reverse complement strand
TACATTTCTACATCTGTAAAACCGGAGTTTTCAGCAGCACTAAATAGTTTCAATTGAAATTCTTGTATTGTCATAGATTATTCTCCCTTCGTACCACCGACCGTAATTTCGCTGACACGGATCATTGGTTGACCTACATTTACCGGGATACTGCCACTTTGTGCACCACACATTCCAGCACCATGCCCCAAATTATCCCCTACCATATCGACAAGCTGTAAGGTTTTTGGACCATTGCCGATTAGAGTAGCGCCTTTCAATGGTTTTCCGACCTTTCCATTATTTACTTCATATGCTTCCATAACGGCAAAGTTATAATCACCAGTTGCAGGATTGACTTGGCCTCCGCCCATATATTTTGTATAAATCCCATGTTCGGTATTTGCGATAATTTCTTCAGGTGTTGATTTTCCAGGGGCAATATACGTATTAGTCATCCTGGAAGTTGGCGCAAAACGGAAGGATTGTCTCCTTCCTGACCCGGTTGATTCCATGCCCATTCTTCGTGTATTAAATTTATCAATGAGATAGCCTTTTAGAATACCATTTTCGATAAGAACATTTTTCCGTGCCTTTTCGCCTTCATCATCAATATTGATGGAACCCCATTCATTTTGAATTGTTCCATCATCGATATATGTAACGATTTCGGGAGCGACCTTTTCACCAAGGCGATTTGCAAACACAGAGCTGTCTTTCGCAACAGCGGTAGCTTCTAATCCATGTCCACAAGCTTCATGAAAAATAACTCCGCCGAATTCATTATCGATAATGACAGGGAATTTTCCGCTTGGACATGGGCTGGCATCTAGCATCGTTACGGCGATCCGTGCTGCTTCATTAGCATAATGATCCAAATTTAGATTTTCGAAAAACTCAAAGCCTTGATGGGCACCGGGTCCATAGAAACCTGTTTCCATTTGGTTATCACGGACTGCCACTGCCTGAATCGCCAGCCTTGATCGAACACGTTTGTCTTCAATAAATTTTCCTTCTGAATTAGCAATCAGCACATTTTGTTCTTCATCCATATAACGGACAGTAACCTGAGAAATACTAGAATGATAGTTTTTTGCAGTTTCATAAGCATTTTTCATAATAGCTGCTTTACAGGATTTATTTACTTCATTAGGCATGAGTTGAATAGGATGAATGGTTTCAAAGGATTCTCTCGCAAAAGGGGTTAGCTGAATAATGGTATTTCCGTTTATAGCTTGTGCTGCGTTTTTAGCTGCTTTCAGAAGCCCTTCCTTGCTGTGATCAGTTGTATAGGCATAGACGCTTTGCAATCCTTTAAACACTCGGATGCCGATACCAAAATCACGTCCGGAAAGACAAGTTTCAATTTTTCCGCTTTGGAGGGTGAAATTATTGGTAAAACGATCCTCAACGAAAATCTCCGAAAAGTCCCCACCCGTTGATAAAGCGGCTGTCAATACGTCCTCAATTAAAGATTTACTTAGCATAAAGGCCTCCTGTATTATTTTAATAATAAAAAGATTCTGATTTCTATAAATAGAATCCTTCTTTTTGATGGTACCTTATCATCATACAACATTTTTGTAAATAATGGTTAATTTTTCCTCGCTATGGCTGAAATCAGTTGGAAGAGTTAAAAAGGCGTTTGTAAGAGAAGGTAAATGCGAGTGAAAAGTTGAATATTAATGAAAATACTAATTATTTTTCAAAAGGTGGCTAAAAAATTGAGTGTGATACCTAGACCGGCATCAACTGTAGTTTTAATGGATCACTTATCAAGGGTCTATTTGACAAAACGACCTGAAACGATGAAATTTATGGGTGGATTTTATGTTTTCCCTGGGGGTGCTGTAGACCAGTCTGATGATGTACAAGACTGTAAGAGGATTTTAAAAGGTATAGTTAATGAAACATTTGAACTAGCATATTATGTAGCTGCTGCAAGAGAATTATTTGAAGAGGTGGGGGTTTTAGTTTGTAAGAAAGAAGACGGTTTTTCTGTTCAGCTGGAGGAAGAAAAAGAAATGGAATACCGCCGTCTTCTAATAAATGGGGATCTATCATTTTTACAACTGCTAAAAAAAGAAGGACTTCAGTTTGATCTTGATAGCTTGGCCTATATAGGTCAAATCATTACACCGAGGAGAAGCCGCATAAGATTTGATACACGTTTTTTTCTAACTCAGCTTCCAAAAGGGCAAGCTCCCAAACCTGATTTTAATGAAATTAGTGATACCAAATGGATATCTCCAGCCGATGCACTAACTGCATATCAAAAAGGGGAAATTTTATTGGCTCCGCCAACGATTCATACTTTGAAGACCATTATTAACCATCTAAACGGTGCTCCGTTAACGATGCCCGAGTTTAGATTAAGGGATTACATAGTTGATTTGATTGAGTAATAGGAATCTTGTTTCAATGCACTGCATTTATTCATAGATATCTCCTTTCACCTATTACGACAGGTAAGCAATCCATAATTAACTTATTCATCGTAAGAAGGTGAAATTCCTGTTGGAAATAGGGTGTTCGTGAAAAATTGAAGGTGAATATTCCCTTTGATAGTCCGAATGCGAGGCTTATTCGGAAAAGACAAGGAGGAAATCTCCTTTGCTAGTCCGAATGCAAAGCTCATTCGGACAAGACAACCAGGAATTCACCTTTGCTAGTCCGAATGCGAGGCATATTCGGACAGGACAAGGAGGAAATTCCCTTTGCTAGTCCGAAAAAAAAGCTCAGTGCCTAATCCTTTTCAAAATCGCTGCTTCAATGAATCCCCAGGGCAGGAGACTTTTTAGAAACAAATTTTTCTTTACACTTTTGCCGATTGGGTATCTAAGGTCTGGAGATTTCTGTTGGGAGGCAATTTGAGCTACTAGTTTCGCAACTTCTATGGGATTGCCATGTTCTTCTTTTCCACTATTAATTTCTTTTAGCATACTCTCCATATAGGATAAGTAGGGGGAATTAGAGTTAATTTCCATTTCGTCAACACTTGTCCAAATATTAGTTTGATACGAACCAGGCTCAATTAAGGATACATCAATGCCAAATGGTTTAAGCTCAAGCCTCAAGCTTTCGCTATAGCCCTCAAGTGCATACTTGGAGGAAACATAAGCAGATAATCCAGGGAATCCCATTCTGCCGCTAATGCTGCTCATGTTGATTATTCTGCCGTGCCCTTTAGACCTCATATATGGAAGTACAGCTTGGGTTACTGCAATCACTCCGAAAAAGTTTGTTTCAAATTGCCTTCGATATTCTTCTATGGAAAGCTCTTCACTAAAACCACCAAGTGCAATCCCCGCATTGTTCACTAACACATCTATAGAGGGAAAGGTTGTGAGCAAATTTTTCAAGTCATTAATAGATTCGGTGGAAGTTACATCAAGTGAGTGGATTTGAATCAACTCTCCTAAATTTTTTTCTTTAGCTAGTTCGAGTAATGGCTGTGCTTTTTTCACGTCTCTCATTGTCGCAATGACTGTAAAGCCTTTTAAGGCCAATTCAATCGTACATAACAAACCAAAACCACTAGATGCCCCCGTAACAATTGCTGATTTATTGATCATAATTCCTCCCTATAAAAATCTCTTTTTTTTTATTAAACCTTATTAACTAAAAGATTGTATATAAAATACTATTTTTCTTTTTAATTTAAGGGAGTGGATTTGGAATATTTCTACTAGCCAATTACACGATACAACCACTTGAATATTATTTAAGTTGGGAAAACGAAAGCAAGACAAATTGTCATACTATGACTTTTTGTCTTGTTTTTATTATAGAAGTAAATTTAAAACTCATTCTGACCGAAGGTTTTATATCTGGCATGAAAATTGCATCTAAATTAAATGAATTCATTATTATTCTATTAGGAGTGAAGAGAATGGGAAAGCTTGCAAAATTAAGAACAGGTTATGGGCTGTCGCTATTAGCCGCTGCATTAATACTTACTGGTTGTGCATCAGATAAGCCTGCTGCTAATGATAAGCAGCCACAAGAAAACCAAACAGCATCTAAGGAACAAAATGCAATTAAAACATATGAACCCCCAAGCATGGAGAAGGTTCCAGAAGGGCCTTTAGGAGAATCGATTAAACTTGGCTTTAAGATAATGAATGAAACGAATACGGCTCTACCAAACAATGTAGGTAACAATTTAGCATGTTCCAGCTGCCACGGTACAGCAGGAACCGATACAACTTCACCTCTAACAGGCGTTACCGCTGTTTATCCTACATACAATCCACGAGCTGGAAAGGTGTTAACTATTGAAGACAGAATCAATGGCTGCTTCAAAAGAAGTATGAACGGAAAGCCTCTTGAGGCAAACAGCGACGAGATGCGGGCAATGGTTTCTTATTTGAACTTTATCTCGACGGATGTACCTATTGGTATTAAAGAACGTCCATGGATAATAAAAAATTCGCTGCAAACTGTTCCAAATCCAGACCTTGCAAATGGAGAAAAACTTTATCAACAATCTTGTTCATCTTGTCACGGTGCGGATGGTTCCGGGACAGGTCCAACCACAGGACCGGCACTTTGGGGAGACAAGTCGTTTAATATTGGAGCTGGCATGGGGCGAGTATCAACAGCAGCTGGGTATATTAAACGAAATATGCCCCTTGGTGAAATGGGTGGCATAAAACAAGGAAGTTTAACTGACCAACAAGCAGCAGATCTTGCCGGCTTTATTCTTTCAAAAGAAAGACCTGATTTCGCCGAAAAGGCAAATGACTGGCCACAAGGAAATGCCCCAGCGGATGTACCATATGAGCTAAAAAGTAATAAAAATTAATATTTAAGATTGTAGGGTCAGTCTCCCGGTGTTAATAAGTCATTATTGCCACCGGAACTGGCCCGCATTTTTATATTCATTAAAAATTCATATAATTATCCTTTTTGCATAGGTAATATAGGTTTTTTATTAGGTATAGTGAAAGAAGATGAGTATTGAATTCGTAGTAAGGGGTAAAAAAAATGAAAACAAAATGGTATTTTTTTATTCTCATAATAATTATTGTATCAGTCCTTATAAATAACTTTATTAATCACCGCGAAGATTCTCCGACAAAAATAGGGGTAATCATGATGGGAAACAGTAGGGTTGAAAAGCTTACTGGTTTAAAGAAAGGGATGCGTGAACTTGGGTATAAGGAAGATGCGATAGAATTTGATGTAAAGAATGCCTTGGATAATGAAAAAACGTTAGATAAGAAAATCGATGAATTGATTAATGAAAAGCCTGCCCTTATTGTTACAATGGGAGGAATCGAAACCTTAGCCTTAAAAGAAAAGATGGAAGAGCAGAAAACTAATATCCCTGTTGTTTTTGCCGGAGTTGCAGCGCCAAAAGAGCTTGGATTAATTAAAGATTACCGGTCCCCTGGCGGATTTTTTACAGGGGTTAATAACTACCATACGAGTCTATCAGGAAAGAGGCTGGAGCTTTTGCATCAATTAGTTCCCACCGCTAAAAGGTTCTTCGTCCTTTATGACAAAAAAAATAAAGTTAGTGTACTAAGCTTAGAGAATACGATAGATGCCGCAAAGAGTCTTGCTTTGCCAATAATTCCTGTAAATGTTAGCGACCCGAAATTCACCGAATTTTTAAGCGGAAATATACAGCAAGATGATGCACTGTTAATGGTACCAGGCTTTCGCATGGAATCTCTAACAGAGAAAATCGCAAAAATTATAAAAGAAAATAAAATTCCTGCGATGGGTGTTTACGGAAATGAGGTAGAGGAAGGTATTCTTGCAAGCTATGGTTCAAGTTTTGAGGAACAAGGGTACCAAGCTGCAAGGTATGTAAGTAGGATACTCCAAGGGAATTCTCCCGCTGACCTTCCGGTTGAGCTTCCTGATACGATACACTTTTTCATTAATACAAAAGTAAAAGATGAACTAGGCATTGAGTTAAATAGTGAAATAACGAACCTAGCTGAATTTATCAAACCAGAAAGGGAGGGGGCAAAATAATGGATGGTAAAATCCGGAATTGGCTCTCTTCTCAACCAATCCGCATAAAAGTGTTGGTATTTGGAATCATTATGTCGATTATACCGCTTTTATTAACTAGTTATTATTATTATTCCAATGTTAAAGCAGACCTGGAAAATAGAATTCTAGCAAACCAGAAATTGGTTATTCAAAACCTATCAAGTGAAATTGAACTGGAGTTTACCCAAACATTTCGGCAATTGCAAATGGCTACTACTTTTAAGCAACAGGGAAAGCAGCAGAGTATCTTTTATGATCTTTTACAACAAAATGAGTCAATCGAGGAAATTGTCATAACGGATGATGCGGGTTATATCCAAAAAAAGGTATCACGCTACAACTTAAATATACCTTTACAAAATGAAAAGTGGTTTTCAGATTCCTTTTGGTCGGATTTTCAATCAAAAAGTAAAACATATGGAAAGGTCGAATTTAATCAATTTGGACAGCCAATTGTGAAAGTAATGATCCCATTTATTGAAGACGGAAAACAAAAAGGAATTGGGGCGAATATTCAGCTACAAAAAATAATTGGTAAAATTTCATCACTTAGGCAGGAGGATTCAAGCTATTTATATTTGTTGGACAAAGATGGAAAAGTGATTGCACATCAAGATTACAGTCAATTGTGGAAAAAAAATCCTCATCCAGCTGACCGAGACGTTCTTGGGGTCCAAACAAAAATCAGCGACTTAGGCTGGACACTGGTGATGGAGCAACCAGCATCTACGGCGTACGAACCGATTAATAATATGTTCAGGAATGGCTTATATGTAGCAGCAATCGCAACGATTATTGTCAGTCTTATTAGTGTCTATGCCGGGCTCTATTTCACAACACCAATCATCTATTTAGAAAAAGGGATGAATAATTTAAAAACTGGAAGGAAATCAGCGCCCATTTTATTAAACCGTCAGGATGAATTAGGGAAATTAGCTGAGGCCTTCAATGAAATGAGTTGCGAACTGCAGGAAAAATCACTTCGGCTGGAACAAGAAAAAGAAAGGCTGAGTGTTGTTGTCCACGGAATTGAAGCTGGTTTAGCACTTGTAACAAAAGATTATCAGGTAACATGGATGAACCCTTTGTTACAAAAATGGCTTTATAATCATGATGTCAATTTACCATGTTTCACATTATTGGGCGGGAAAAAGGAAGCATGTGAAGTATGTCCAATAACCTGTCCAGAACTTGATGCGAACGGGAACTCCATTATGAAGACGAAAGGAGAAAATGGGGAGGAAAGAATTTTCAATCACCGCGTTTTCCCACTTAATAATGCTATGAAAGGGGAGGGAGAGTTCTTAATTGTTATTGAGGACATAACTGAACAAAAACAAATAGAAGAAAAAATGATTCAAACAGATAAATTAACTGCGCTTGGATTAATGGCATCAAGCTTCGCCCATGAAGTAAACAATCCTCTTGCAACTATTAATGTATTCGCGGAGGATTTGATAGACCGGTTGGAACAAAAAGATACAGAATTAGATGAAGAAGAAATGGTGTTATATTTAGCGAAAATAAAGGAAAATACCGAAAGATGCAAAAGAATAACTAGTAATCTATTGAATTTTTCCAGAAAGTCGAATTGGACAGTTACCCATATCGATGTAAATGAAACGATTATTAATAGTATTCATTTAGTGGAATCTACATTAAAAAAGAAACAAATTAAGCTAACTACTGAACTTCCAAATGACTTACCGGTATTATTAGGTGATAGTTTAAAAATGATGCAAGTGATCGTCAATTTAATTAATAATGCCATTGATGCGATGGAACAAGCTGGACAGCTTATGATTACTGCCAAGGTGGAACAAAATTCAGTGTGTATACAGGTAATCGATAACGGTTGCGGTATTGCGCCTGAGGTGTTGGGCAAGATCTTCGACCCCTTTTATACAACAAAGCCAGTTGGAAAAGGGACGGGACTTGGATTATCGGTATGTTATGGCATCATTGAAGAATTTGGCGGTACGATCCAAGTAGAAAGTATAGAAGCTGCTGGAACGACTGTAACAGTCCGAATACCGATTAAAAAAAGCTAATGGGAGTGAGATTTCCATGAGTGGAACAAAACTTTTAATTGTAGATGATGAATCTGATTTGGCTAGTCTTCTAGTGAAAAGACTTTCACGGAAAGGCTACGAGGCCCATACAGTAGGAACTGCTGAGGATGCGCTGGCGTTATTAAAACAGCATTTTTTTGATATTGCTATTTATGATATTCGTCTGCCGAAGATGGACGGAATTTCGCTGTTAAAAGAAACAAAAATAGTAGCTCCTGAGACAGAAATCGTCATGTTAACAGGACATGGGACAATAGAAACAGCGATAGAAGCGATGAAATTAGGGGCTTTCGATTATTTAACGAAGCCTTACAATCTGTCGGAATTAGAATTAACGATCAAAAAGGCCGAGGAAAATAAAAGACTAAAAATAAAAAACGACAACATGAAAAATATTATCAAGCAACAGAATCAGTTCATGATCATTGGCGAAAGTCCTATCTTTAAGGAAGTAATTGACTTAACCCGTCGTATTGCGGATAGTGAAGTCCCTGTATTGATAGAGGGTGAAAGCGGAACAGGAAAAGAATTGTTTGCTAAGGCTTTGCATTATTGGAGCAGTCGTTCAGAGGAGCCATTCGTAGCTGTGAACTCAGGAGCCCTCCCGGAGCAGCTTCTTGAAAGTGAATTATTTGGTCACGTCAGGGGTGCCTTTACAGGAGCAAATCAAGATAAGAAGGGCCTTGTCGAGGCGGCTGATGGCGGAACATTGTTTTTGGATGAATTAGGAGAAATGCCATTAGCCTTACAAGTAAAACTGCTTCGATTCCTTGAACTTGGGGAATTTCGTCGTGTTGGAGATGTAAGAGAGAGAAAAGTAAAAGTTCGTGTAGTCGCTGCTACGAATCGAAATATGGAAAAAGAGGTGGAAAAAGGAAATTTTCGTGAGGATTTGTTTTACCGTTTGAATGTTGTTAAATTAACGATTCCTCCCCTTCGGAAGCGAAAGGAGGATATTCCTTCATTAATCGATTATTTTATAAAGCAAAAGAAATCTCCTGAAAAAGTCCTATCAGAGGATGCTTTAGCAGCATTGCAACACTATGATTTTCCAGGGAATGTCCGAGAACTACACCATTTAATTGAAAGAGGTACGTTATTATCTAGCGGCGGGAGAATTGAAGCAGCCGATTTGTTGCTGCCAAGACAAAAGGCCGCGGACCGACAAATAAAGGAAGTGGAACTCTGCACCTTGGAGAAACTAGAAAAGGTACATATCGCTCATGTGCTGAATCGATTGTCGTGGAATAAAACAAAAACGGCTGAAATCCTTGGGGTCAGTGTGCGGAATTTGTATCGAAAAATTGAACAATACGGGCTAAAAGAATCATAGTTGTACTAGTTGCGAATTGTCTTAAGACAGGGCCGAAGTACTGAGAGGTTCAAAATAATATTAACACGGAGATATAGTGTTCTGACAAAATGGCATATGCAACAACATACCTATGACAAAACGTCAATAAAAAGCAGCAAAGGGAAAATTTCCTTTAGCTGCTTTTTATTTTTCATATAAATTAATAGCTTGATAAATCAAGCCTTGATCAGCATGAAGTAAAGGGGTTTCCTCAGAATCGGAGGGAAATTAAATTTTGGCACAATACTTGCATAAGTAAAGAGTGAAATAAAAAATACAAAGGATGTGGCAAGATGTTTTCAAATATTGGTGTACCGGGACTAATTTTAATTCTTGTGTTAGCACTTATTATTTTCGGACCGAAAAAACTCCCTGAAGTCGGCCGGGCAGTTGGGCAAACCTTAAAAGAGTTTAAGAAGTCGGCTCGTGAACTTACAAGTGATGCAATCGATGATGTAAAAAAAGAAACAAAGGATGTTTCCGACACCTTCACAAAATAGGAGAGGAGTATTGTCATGGCTCTTAAGACAAAAAATGGTTTAGAACCTAAAGAATATGCCGAGCTTGCTGGAAATTTTGTACCTGATGCTCAAAAAGTTCTATCCGAAAGTCGTTATGATACAACATTAGGTTTAAATATGGCAAGAGACGCTAGGAAGGTCATAAATGGAAATTTACAAATTGAAGATTTTCATAAAATTTATTCTGCTTCGTTATTGAAGGAATTTGGTGATGAATATGCTAGCGTGGCCACAACTACAAAATCAACGCAAAAGAAAGATAGTGGTCCAAAATGGGGCATGGTGATTGATTTAAAAAAATGTGTTGGTTGTGATACATGTACCGTTTCTTGTAAATCAGAAAATAGAACACCGCCAGGAATGTCCTACAATGTTGTCCTTGAAACATTTAAGGGTGATTATCCGAACATCTCGGTAGTGAACCTGCCAAGACCATGTATGCAATGTGATAAACCACCATGTGTACAGGTTTGCCCGACAAGAGCAACTTATAAGCTCGACAATGGCATTGTCACAATTGATAATGATCGCTGCATTGGCTGCCGCTATTGTATGGTTGCTTGTCCATATGGAGCAAGGTCCTATGATTTTGGCGATGGATATGAGCAGGAAATGATAGGCTATAACGATGTGACCAGTCCGGAATATGGGGTGGAACGAGGGGAAAGGAAAAAAGGAAAGATCCCAGAAGAAACCGTTCGTAAATGTAGTTTTTGTTATCATCGCCTCCAGCGCGGAGAAGAGCCTGCATGTGTGGAAACATGTATTGGCGATGCCCGTTATTTTGGCGATATGAATGATCCAAATAGTGTTGTTTCCAAGCTTGCCGCTAGTCCGAGGGCGTTTCGTCTAAAAGAGGAGTTAGGTACACAGCCGCGAGTGGTTTATTTAAAATAGTAATCCGTCACTTGTGGTAGTTTTTATACAGGGAGTGGTAAAAATGATGACAAAAGCGATTCTAGGTAAAAATATGCCTGCTTCTCACCAAACGAAACGATCAAGGAAGATCGAAATAATCTGGTGGACATGTTTAATCATATGTTTTGGTGTAGGTTTATACTCGATTATTAGCGGATATTTTTTAAAAGGAATGTCTTCAACATATTTATCGAACATCGTCCCATGGGGAGGATGGGTTGCGTTTTATATTTATTTCATTGGCATGAGTGCAGGTTCCTTTTTACTGTCAACGATGATTTATGGATTCGGAATGGAGAAATATGAAAAAATTGGACGGTCCGCACTATTATCTGCAATTGTCTGTATGATTACAGCGATTACCTTTATATTCTTTGATATTGGCAGACCAGACCATATAATGAATTCCGTTATTTATTGGAACGTCATGAGTACGATGTCATGGGAAATCCACTTTTATATTGTATATATTGTGTTATTAGTGACGGAATTGTATTTTTCAATGCGGAAAGATTTGATTACATTAGCAAAAAACAATGATATTAAAGGTAAAATATATCGCATCCTTACTTTTAAAAAGCAAGAATTCACAGCAGCCGATGCAGCCCGTGATAAAAAACGATTGAAGGTAATGGGAATCATTGGTATACCTCTGGCGGTATTTGGGGTGCATGGAGGAACGGGATCGATTTTCGCAGTGGTAAAAGCCCAGCCTTATTTAAATTCTGGTTTATTTCCACTCATCTTTATTCTTTCTGCACTTGTATCAGGAACTGCGTTATCAATTGCAATATATGTAATAAAGTCTAAAGTTCAAAAACAGGAATTGGATGTTCCAATGGTTCGTTCTCTGGGAAGCATGCTTGCATTATTTTTGGGAATTGAATTTATCATGGTTTGGTATGAATTCCTCATTGGAATTTATGGGTTAGGTCATGAAGAACTTGGAACGATTAAATTATTAACTGGAAGCAAATGGTGGTGGAGCTTCTGGATTTTTCAAATGGGACTGGCCATGTTCTTCCCATTAATCATTTTATTTATTAAGAAGACACGGAAATCGGTCAATTGGATCTTAGCTGCATCGATAATGACAATTATTGGTGTTATAGGAGTTCGGTTTAACATGGTTGTGCCAACCTTGATCATGCCTAAATTGGAAGGTATGCCTGTTGGGAATTATTATCCAAACCTGTCGGAATGGTTGACAACATTTGGACTTATCGCCATGTGTCTCATCATCTATACACTTGGAGAAAAAGTGTTACCGATTGAGGAACTAGACTCTCATGAAAGTGGAGTGAATAAATATGAGTAAGGATAAATTGAATCGTAGAGGATTTCTAAAAGCACTCGGTACATTTGGTGCAGTTGCAATCGTCACCCCAGCATTTATTGGACCTGTGAAGCAAGTATTCGGAGATGCTTGGACTGATGATGGCCATGGTATCGGGACAAATTATCAAGATTATACGGCGAAGGATATTATCTTCACTTCCTGTCAACAATGTAACGCCAGTTGTACCATTAAAACCTTTATAGTTGCTGGAAATCCCAATAGTCCGTATTCATCAATCGTTCGAAAAATTGCTGGGAATCAATACAGCCCGATTGGCATGGTACCATTTGGACATATCCAATATAATACGCCAATTACCGAAGCGGTTAAAGGAACGGCTGATATGGCGAGAACAGGGCATTCCTTTAGGGGTGCAAAAACTTGTTTGAAAGGGCAAGCTGGAATTCAAACGGCGTATGATGCTTATCGAATTCAAAAGCCCCTTAAACGTGTTGGGAAACGAGGAAGCGGCGTCTGGAAAACAATCAGCTGGGAACAAGCATATAAGGAAATCATCGAAGGCAGTAAAGATCTTGGTACACCAGGGTTAAAGGAAATCTGGGCCTATGTACCTGAAGCCCAGGTGATGGCTGATTGGGAAAAAGTAAAAAAACAGGAAATGACAAAAGTAGAATTTGATTCAAAATATAACAAATTCCTTATTGATACGAATCACCCTGATTTCGGCCCTAAATCAAACCAGATTGTCGTTATGTCTGGCCATCGACGAGAATTTATTGAAAGATTAGCCAATGGAAGTATTGGGTCAGCAAATTATTATGATCATGGCGGTTATTGTGGTGTTCAAAGTGTAATGGGAAATGTTCGTTCACATGATACGACAAAGCAAAAGCAACGGATGATTCCTGATTATGAAAATGCCGAATTTGTTCTTGTTTGGGGTACAAACCCATTAACAGCTAATCGTGGGCCGACAACCTTTGCCCCGCAAATAACAAATGCCATCGATCGCGGTATGAAAATGGTTGTAATTGACCCGCGTTTCAGCAAAACTGCGGAGAAAGCGCATATGTGGGTTCCTGTTAAACCAGGCGGGGACGGTGCCCTAGCACTTGCCATGTGCCGCTGGATTATTGAAAATAATCGCTATGATGAACAGTATTTAAGAAATCCTAATGGCAAGGAAGCAGACCTTGATGATGAACCAACATGGAGCGACGCTACTTATTTAGTGAATGTTAGTGATAAAAAACGGCCGTTCTTGCGGGCTAAAGATCTAGGTCTGGGTGAGGAAGAATTTGTTGTACTAGAAAATGGCCAGCCTGTCTTGTCTAGCAATGCCCATCAAGGAGATCTGGAAGTTAATACCACGATAAATGGAATCAATGTAAAATCTGTTTTTAGCATTTTTAAAGAAAAAGTATTGGAAAAATCACTAGAAGAATATTCAATCCAATGCAATGTTCCAATTGAACAAATTAGTGAAATAGCGAGAGAATTTACTTCTCATGGAAAAAAAGTAGGAATCCATTCCTATCGCGGTCCAGCTATGCATGCTAATGGTTATTACAGCGTTCGTGCCATCAACATGTTAAACCATCTAGTCGGGAATCATGACTGGAAGGGTGGGGACACTGCAACGGGTGCGAAATTTAAGGTGACAGAGGGGCGCTATGATTTAGCCACAGTACCAAATGCCAATGTCGCATGGGGGATTCCGCTTACAAGGCATAAAGTCCCGTATGAAAAAACGTCTCTGTTTGCAAAGGACGGCTACCCTGCGAAGCGGCCATGGTATCCACTCGGAAATAAATTAATTCATGATGTGCTACCAAGTGCTGCCGAAGGATATCCATACAAAATTCGTGCCATGATGATAAACCGGACTTCACCTATCATGTCTGGTCCGCGTTCGGATATGCAGAAGAAATTTATTCGCGATCAAAAGGTAGTAGAGCTCGTAGTATCTTCAGATATCGTGATTGGCGAAACAACAAAGTTTGCTGATTTTGTTTTACCAGACTTATCATATCTGGAAAGCTGGAACGCAGAAGAGATATTCCCGATTTTAAAATATAAATTTGCTGGTCTAATCCAGCCAGTAACTCGGATTGTTCCCAACGCCCGGCCGACTGAGCAAGTTTATATCGATTTGTTAAATGGGATGGGGCTGCCTGGAGTAGGGAAAAATGCATTTGTCGATGGTTCCAATCTCGATTGTCCAGAGGATTATTATCTAAAACGCGTGGCCAATATTGCTTTCGATGGCAAGCAGCCGGTCCAGGATGCGAATGACGAAGAACTTGCTATTTTTGAGAAGGCAAGAAAGAAAGCATTAGGCAAGTATTTTGATATAAATGTTTTGAAAAATGCTGTGAAACCCGAGGAATGGAAAAAAGTCGTTTTCGTCCTCAACCGAGGTGGAAGATATGAGCCGCTTGGTGATGAATATATTGGAAACCATATAAAATATCAATTTAATAATCTAGTTCATTTTTATGATGAAAAGGCGGCCGGCTTTAAGAGTGCCTATACTGGCAAGTTCTTTGAAGGAGTGCCAATTGCTGATGAAATTAGACTCTATAATGGAGAGGTTTATTCACCGCCAAAACCGTTTCAATTTATTAATTGGAAATCGAGGAATGTGTCAACACACCGCACAGAAAGTAATCCATGGTTAAGGGAAATCCGTCCGGAAAACTATTTATGGATTAACCCGGTTGATGCAAAAAAGAAAGGCATTAAAACTGGGGACACTGTTATGATTACTTCAACAAGTGCAGAAGTAAAAGGAATTGCCCTCGTAACGCCGGGAATTAAGCCAGGGATTCTTGGTGCGAATTATAATTTTGGTAATTTCGCAAATGGTTCAACGGATGTAAAAATTGATGGCACCATAGTGAAGAAAACTGAAAAATACGGACATCTTCCGTTTGACACGAATGTTCCACTTCATGAGGAAAACGGCTATGCGAAGGAACGAGGAAGAGGATTCTCGGTCAATGCTTTAGCTGATAAAGACCCAAGCTATTTTGAAGGCTTTCTCGCAGATTTGATTATTGGAGGTCCGGCACAGCAAAATGTTTATGTCGATGTGAAGAAAGTGTAAGTAAAAGGGAGGTAATGAAGGTGCAAACACAAGAGGAACTCCAAGGCAGCCTGGCACTGGCAAATATCATGTCAGTCATTTGGCTCGGTGACTGGGAACAGTATGAAAATATTTTTGCGAAAATGCCTGAAACACTGAAAAATGAGTTTCCCTTCCATCCATTTTACAATCGGGAAGAAGTAGAAATCTGGTATGACAATCATTTTTTCGTCCCTGGATCGTTTTTCATTCCACCATATTTCTCCTCTTTTTGCTGTCAAAATAAGGGAGCGGTGGAGGACAGCAAGAAGAGTTTAATATGTTTAATCGGTCATTATGAAAAAATGGGATTTTATTTCCCGCTTGAAAAAAATCTCTACCCAGATCATTTAGGTTGTTTGATGGTATTTATCACTTCTATATTACAGGAGCAACTCAAAGCGGTTCAAAGTCAAAATACCGAATTATCCGATGAAATGAGTACTTTAAAAAATGAAGTATTATCGGATTTTCTATACCCTATTTTAGAGCCATTGCAAAAGTGTGCAGAGAATCGCGTGAAACACCCGTTTATTAAAGAATTTCTAAATTATTTTTGTCGCAACGTAGAAAAAGAAGAATTATTATCATAGATTTAATTAGTTGTTGATAATGATTAAGATAGGTAAAGAGAAAAATCATTTTAAAATATTTTTCAAAGAAACACATGGGACTTTCATTTTGAAAAACCATGTGTTTTGTTTTTATGAAATGCTTCCAATAAATTCAAAAAACATCCATTTTCTTATAGATGTTAATTAGTGCAATCACATCTTTTGTATTAATGTTAAAATATAGTAAATTATTAAAAGATATGTTTAGGTTTATCATAAAGAGGTGATAGCAGCAATGAGTCTCGATGTTAAATTGACCGTCCAAGAAATACTAGAGAATAGAAGTTTTAAAGATGCCGAAGTTATTGCAGGGAAAGCTGGACTTCACCGGACTGTGAAGTGGATCCACATCATGGAGGTAACGGGAATAGATGAGCTTCTTAATGGAGACGAGTTGATTCTCTCTACTGGTATTGGCTTAAGGGAAAATAACGAGATCTTTCTTTCATTTTTTAAACAGCTCATTGATTCGGGGGCAGCAGGTATTTGTATTGAACTAGGAACCTACATCCCTAACATTCCGGAAGAAATAATAGAATTAGCAAATCTTCATGATTTTCCGTTAATTGTTTTTTACCAAAAAGTCCGATTTGTTGATATTACACAAGATTTACATACGGTATTAATAAAGAAGCATTATCAAATGATTTCAGATTTAGAATATTTTTCACATCAATTAAATCAATTACTGCTCACTTCACATCCTGAGCATAAAATTCTGAAGTTCCTGCATGAACACTTAAAATTGTCGGTTGTTTTGCTTCCAAATCAAGGGGAAACTCAAATTTTATCTAAGAAATCACCGAGAGAGCAAAAGAAAATCCTGCAGTTGTTAAAAGAAAAAAATATCCATTGTCATAATAATATTGCCCACCAAGCGATACAGGCATTAAATCAAATCTTAGCAGATATATATATTATTTCTGACTTGGAATGTATTACAGAATATGAATCACTTATTTTAGATCGGACTGCTACCGCGCTTGCGCAAAACACTTTACGTGACTTATATATTGAAGAACGAAGAAAGGCAAAAGAAACAGAATGGATTCAACAATGGTTGGATGGAATACATAGTGAAGAACAAGTGAACAGATACCTAACTGAAATTGAGCCCCATTTTGAAGCCAATGGATGTCTGGTATTACTTTTTAAAATCAATCAAGCCGAAGAGGAAAATTCAGATATTACGCTTTTGAAAATCTTGTTTCGTTCTGTCTTTCAGTCTCAGGGATTCCTATTACTCTCGACAAATCGAAAAAACCAACTTATTTTTATCCTGTTAAATAAGCGAAAAAATACTGATTGGAAGCATAGAATGGAGGCAGGAATTAAGCAAATTCAAAAAGCATTAGATGAAGATCCAAAGTTTACGCAACTTACATTCGGTATTGGCAGGTTTATCAAAAAGCTAAGCGATATGAAAGTTAGTTATCGCACTGCACAAGAAGCGTTAATCATTCAAGAGCGAATACCAAATGACTGTTTCAGTAATTTTTATGAGGATTTATATATTTTTCGTCTGGTAGCAATAGCCAACAATCATGGAGCACTTGATGATTTTATTGATGATTATTTGGCTCCCGTCCTCAAATATGATCAGCAGAATAATGGGAAATTGCTAGAAACATTAAAAGTTTATTTGAAATGCTACGGTTCAAAGAAGGAAACCGCAGCAAATCTTTTCATAGTTCGTCAGACACTTTATCAACGACTCCAAAAATTAGCTGAACTGTTAGGTGAAGACTTTATGGAAAGCTATAAAAGGCAGGCGATAGAATTTGCCATCAATGCCTACGAATATCTTTCCACTTCTAAAAACAATAGAAATAGTTAATGCAGAAACCAATTCCCATTGGTTTCTTTTTTTTGTCATTTTCTCTAATAATCCAGGTAATATTGCTAAAATGTTCAGAAATTTACGTAAACATATTTACATTGTGTCTACTGTGTACGCTTTCAAATACCGCTATAATCAAAACACAGAAGTAATAACATTATTGGAGGTTTTCTATAATGGTGGTATCACAAAAAATGAAAACGCTTAAAAACTATATTGGCGGAAAGTGGATCGAGTCCACGAGCACACTGACTGAAGAGGTACCTAATCCCGCAACTGGGGAAGTTATTGCACGTGTACCACTTTCTACAAGAGAAGATTTAGATCATGCTGTAGCTACAGCTAAAGAAGCATTCAAAACATGGAAAAAGGTGGCTGTCCCCCGCCGGGCCCGGATCCTGTTCCGTTATCAGCAGCTTTTAGTGGAAAACTGGAAGGAATTAGCTGAGTTGATTACGATGGAAAACGGAAAAAGTTACGAGGAAGCATTTGGGGAAGTCCAGCGCGGCATTGAATGTGTAGAATTTGCTGCTGGAGCTCCAACCTTAATGATGGGAACTCAACTTCCCGATATTGCTACTGATATTGAATCAGGAATGTACCGCTATCCAATTGGTGTCATCGGAGGAATTACTCCGTTTAATTTTCCAATGATGGTTCCGTGCTGGATGTTCCCACTCGCTATTGCTTGTGGAAACACATTTGTATTAAAACCGTCCGAAAGAACACCGTTACTGGCGAATCGTTTAGCTGAATTGTTTCAAGAGGCAGGCCTGCCGGATGGTGTTTTAAATATCGTACATGGTGCCCACGATGTGGTTAACGGAATTCTTGAAAATGAGGACGTAAAAGCGGTCTCTTTCGTTGGTTCGCAGCCTGTGGCTGAATATATCTATAAAACTGCAGCCGCAAACGGCAAACGTGTCCAAGCTCTTGCAGGAGCAAAGAATCATTCCATTGTCTTGCCCGATGCTGATTTGGACAACGCGGTAAAAAATATCATTGGCGCAGCATTTGGTTCTGCGGGTGAGCGTTGTATGGCAGCGGCCGTTGTTGTGGCCGTTGGGGAAATTGCGGATAAGTTAATCAATAGGCTTATAAAGGAAGCTGATAACATTAAAATTGGCAATGGCATCGATGAGGGTGTGTTCCTTGGACCAGTCATTCGAGAGTCACATAAAAAGCGTACGCTTCACTATATTGAATTGGGTGAAAATGAGGGCGCATTACTGATCCGGGATGGCAGAAAAGATGCAGTAGCCGAACAGGGATACTTTGTTGGTCCAACTATTTTTGACAACGTTCAACCTAGTATGAAAATTTGGCAGGATGAAATTTTTGCACCTGTACTATCAGTTGTTCGGGTCGATACTCTTGAGGAAGCGATTGAGCTGACAAATAAATCTGAGTTTGCAAATGGTGCCTGTTTATATACGGATAGTGCTAAAGCAGTTCGTGAATTCCGTGATGAAATTGATGCAGGGATGCTCGGGATCAACCTTGGCGTACCGGCCCCAATGGCCTTCTTCCCATTTTCAGGCTATAAGAAATCATTCTATGGTGACCTTCACGCAAATGGAAAAGATGGGGTAGAATTCTATACCCGTAAGAAAATGCTAACTGCTCGTTATTAATTGTAATTATTTACAAAGAGAATGGGGTTGATTATTTTGAAAGCACAAACGGAAAATTTCCAAGAAATAGATGAAAAATTTCTCTGGCATGCGATGAGGGGGGCGGCTCCAAGTCCGTCAAATTTAATTATTACAAAGGCAGAAGGTGCCTGGGTAACGGATATTGATGGAAATCGTTATTTAGATGGTATGTCAGGTCTTTGGTGTGTGAATGTTGGCTATGGTCGGAAAGAGCTTGCAAAAGCGGCATACGAGCAGCTAGAAGAAATGCCGTACTTCCCATTATCACAAAGCCATGTCCCTGCAATTAAATTGGCCGAAAAATTAAATGAATGGCTCGGTGGTGATTACGTTATTTTCTTCTCGAATAGCGGATCGGAAGCGAATGAAACAGCGTTTAAAATTGCTCGGCAATATCACCAGCAAAAAGGGAGCCACGGCCGATATAAGTTTATTTCCCGCTATCGTGCATACCATGGCAATTCAATGGGGGCACTAGCCGCAACGGGACAAGCACAGCGAAAGTATAAATATGAACCGCTTGGTCAAGGATTCCTGCATGTCGCACCGCCTGATACGTATCGTAATCCTGATGACATCGATACACTCGCAAGTGCAGAGGAAATCAATCGCGTGATGACATGGGAGTTAAGCGAAACCATTGCCGGGGTTATTATGGAGCCGATTATTACTGGGGGAGGAATTTTAATGCCTCCAGATGGCTATATGACAAGAGTAAAAGAAATTTGTGAGAGACATGGTGCCCTCTTGATTTGTGATGAGGTAATTTGTGGATTCGGGCGGACAGGGAAAGCTTTTGGATTTATGAACTATGGTGTCAAACCGGATATCATTACAATGGCAAAAGGCATTACCAGTGCCTATCTTCCATTATCGGCAACAGCGGTTAAAAGGGAGATTTATGAGGCTTACACTGGTACTGAGGATTATGACCGTTTTCGTCATGTGAATACGTTTGGAGGAAATCCTGCCGCCTGTGCGTTAGCATTGAAGAATCTAGAAATCATGGAAAATGAAAAGCTGATCGAGCGTTCTAAGGTATTGGGTGAGCGGCTATTGCGGGAGCTTGAAGATATAAAGGAGCATCCAAATGTGGGAGATGTGCGCGGAAAAGGCTTGCTTCTTGGAATTGAGCTTGTCGAAGATAAACAAACGAAGGAACCTGCGTCCATTGATAAACTGAATAAAGTCATTGGCGCATGTAAAGAAAAGGGATTATTAATTGGTAAAAATGGCGACACAGTTGCCGGATACAATAATGTTTTGCAGCTATCCCCACCTCTGAGTATTACAGATGAAGACTTTTCCTTTATTGTTAAGATAGTAAAAGAGAGCATTTTCCAGTTATAATCGGTATCGGTTAATCAGGTTGTGTTTGGAACGTTCAATACTATTGAAAAAATCATACAATAGAATTATGTGCCTGGCCCCAATTCGAAAGTTGTCGCAATTGGGGTCAGGCACCGTTCATTTGTTAAATTCTATTTCTTTTTTCTTCTATATAAATCCATCGATTTGTAGCCCTCACCTAGGATTGTCTCCATTTCCAATAACCGTTTTTCTTGGGTTTCTTTCCTTTTTGCACTAAAAACGTAACGGGCCCAGTCCTTTTGATATCCAAAAGTTAATTCGTTGTAGGTTTTTAATAATTCTTCGTTTTTATTTAAATAATTCTTTATATCATCCACGTGGATAATGTAGTCATCTACACATTGGCTATTTTTACTGCTGGCCGTTTTTTTTGACTTCCTAGGAACTGATTTCAGCCCCACTACAGTAAAAACATCATTTAAACTAACCATTCTGGAAAATTTCACTTTACTTTCAGAAACATATCCTTCCTCATCAACAGGTAATGCAGCCATGAAACTGTCACGATCTATGTATTCTTTATACACCTTATTATTTTTTTTCGGATAGGCGAAGTATAAGTACCCGTTGTCCTCCAATAATTGTTTTTCAATCACTGATTGCAGATGCTTGGTGAATTCCTCTAAGCTAAATATAAAAATAAAGATAAGATCATATTTGGCTTGTTTACTGGATGAATCATATTCTAGTTCGTTAAAGTCATCCATGTTTTCAGGGACTTGGAGAATTAGTTTGGTAGGGTATTTATTCAAATTCAGTTTTTCGACAATACTTTTCGGTGAATTCATGTTTACTGCTCCTTCTTTAATACATTCAAGCTGAATCTTTCTAATTAATTTTAGTTTAAAACCGTTGCGATAATCAAGACTTTTGGACGTTTGCCTGATAACGCTGAAAGTAAGTGTTCAACTTCAGGTCAGCCATTTTCAGTTGTGATTCTTAAGTGGATTTCGCGGATGATTTGTCTGGGTGTCACCCTCGCCAGTTATTAAGACAATTTGTTGAATGGATCAAAGAAGGAGAAGTTATGAAAAGATGAGATAGGTCGACTTATCATTTTTCTAGCAATTTGCTATATTTTTGCTATCATAAATATAGCATCCATTCCCTTCAAGAAAGGCATAGCTTTTTAATCGAATCATTCCAACTTATAGTTCGCTCGCAATCTAGTATTTGTAAAATTCTGTTTTAGGATTAAATTTACGCATTCTTTACATTTCTTAAATGTGGTTGAAAGTAAAAAATTACAGCTGTAAAAATGATTCAGCAATCTGAGTTGATGACTATGATTTTCCATCGGTACGCTTTCAAAGGAAAATTGGGAGATTTCTCCTTTGTATAGGAGAGGAAAAACATTTCCATACATACAAATAACGAATGAAGGCTATTATTATGTGCAAATTGAATACGTGGCACTATAGTAACTCACCTATTATTTTGTTAAAATATTAAGAGGAATTAGTTTTTTAGGATAAATGTCATAATGTGAGCTAAAGTTAATTTTCTGAATAATGGAGTAATGTTGTGTTCAGTCTAGGAGGAATTGTCTATGTGGGATTTTGACATGAATATAGATCAAATTGCTAGAATTAAAGTAATCGGTGTTGGCGGCGGGGGAAACAATGCTGTTAACCGGATGATCGAGGATGGAATTCAAGGCGTTGAGTTTATAGCTGTAAATACAGATGCACAGGCTCTTAATCTATCAAAAGCGGAGATAAAGATGCAAATTGGTGCATCCTTGACAAGAGGATTAGGAGCAGGTGCTAATCCTGAAGTAGGGAGAAAGGCTGTTGAAGAGAGTAAAAAGCAGCTCCAAGAGGTTTTAAAAGACGCGGATATGGTGTTCGTAACTGCAGGAATGGGCGGAGGTACAGGAACAGGGGCTGCGCCGGCGATTGCGAAAATTTCCCGTGAGATTGGCGCACTTACGATTGGTGTGGTCACACGTCCTTTCGGATTTGAGGGAAAAAAGCGTGCCAATAATGCTGCTAGTGGTATCGAGTTAATGAGGGAAGCCGTGGATACATTAATCATAGTTCCAAATGACCGCTTATTACAGATTGTTGATAAAAGAACACCGATGGTTGAAGCATTTCGTGAAGCGGATAATGTCCTCCGTCAGGGTGTTCAAGGGATTTCCGATTTAATTGCTGTCCCAGGTTTAATCAACCTTGATTTTGCTGACGTAAAAGCAATCATGTCCAATCAAGGAACTGCTCTAATGGGAATTGGGATTGCAAAAGGCCCAGACCGTGCTGTTGAGGCAGCAAAAAAAGCAATTTCTAGTCCACTGCTTGAAACTTCCATCAATGGGGCTCAAGGTGTACTCATGAATATTACAGGAGGCACTAATTTAAGTCTGTATGAAGTACAAGAGGCAGCAGATATCGTTGCAACCGCAGCAGATAAGGAATTAAACATGATTTTTGGTTCTATCATTAACGAGAATTTAAAGGATGAAATAATGATTACTGTGATTGCGACTGGGTTTGTGGATCAAGAAAGACCATCCGGAAAAATGTCTTCTCATGAAGTAAAAACCCGTTCTAGACGTGAACAAATCATTAAGGAAGAATATGTGCAGGACTATGAGGCACAATGGAAGCAGCCTGAAGAACAGCTAATGGGTCATCGTTTGCAATCAGAGAAGGAAAATGATTTGCAAGATATCCCGGCATTTTTACGTAATCGAAATAATAGGTCTAGATAGGATTTTTCAAAAATGAAATAATAATAACCCCAAATCACGATAGGATTTGGGGTTAGCTTTTGTCTTCTTGTTGCTCAAAAAAAGACACAACCAGTTGATTTAGTTTTTGAAAATCCTTTGTTTTATAGATGTTTATGTTCCCATTTATTGATGAAAGGGCACTTTCGACAATAAATTTTCGCGGCTTCTTGTTGTTTAATAATTCATCATGAATAAAGTCAAGTAACTCCATGTATTTGTTCTTTTCAGTGTTTGGGATGATAGCCTTTTTTAACAAAAGTATGGTATGGTAAAGTTCTTGTTGAAAAAATTGGTTGCTATTTTGACAATGAGGCAGCCACTGCTCTAAAACCTCTGGGTAAACTAATTGTTCACCTGCTTCTGACACATCATCCACGATCTTCACTGTACGGTCCATACTATATCGAACTATTTTTTCAAGACTTCTAGTAGTTGACTCATTTGTCATTCCCGAAAATTTTAGGTTGTGGTGTAATATTCCTAAAAATATGATGGCGCAATCTAACAAATAGGGCTTTTTACTATCGCCGAAGATATCAAGGAATCGTTTGTATACCCATTGGATATTCCTTAAATGTCCTTCTCTAAAAAATTGTTTTAGCTCCTTATCATTAGAAACGAGTGCCTCTTCATAAAGAAATAATAATTTATTTGACTTATTATTTTTCAATTGCATTTCCACTTGTTTGATGAAGATATCAATGTTAGCAGGATCTTCCCCAATGAGTAATTCATTTCGTTCATAATCTAGTTCCTTATGGATTGTTTTAAATAGAGCGATTAATAATTCGTTTTTAGATGAAAAATAGTTATAAAATGTTCCTTTAGAGATTCCGCTGTAATTTAAAATATCCTGTATAGACGTGGCTTGAAATCCTTTGTCAATAAATAATTGACGGGCCGCATCAATTACATGCTCTTTCCTGTCATTCATTTGATCACCCTTAATCTATGGTTTAGACTGACTGTACAAAAATAATAGTACCTTATTTTTAAATAGGATACAAACCTATTAAATAACAGGAATTTTTTCGTTGCAAAATTTGAACCGATGGTATAAGATATAATTTATTCAAATTTAGAGGTTAAGTTTGAGCCATACGTTAAAGGGGGAATAATTATGGATCAAACCATAAAAAAGCACGATCGTCCGCCGTACGGGATTATTGCGGTATTGATGATCGGAGCTTTTATTTCATTTTTAAACAACACGTTATTAAACATTGCGCTACCTTCAATTATGAAGGACTTAAATGTTGAAGCATCAACCGTACAGTGGTTGACCACAGGTTTTATGTTAGTTAATGGGATTTTGATCCCTATAAGCGCGTTCTTAATTCAAAAATTTTCTGTTCGGCATATTTTCTTAGCCGCTATGGCTTTATTTTCAGCAGGGACAATTCTTGCTGGATTTGCCCATGTCTTTCCTCTTCTATTAGCAGGGCGAATGCTGCAGGCTGCCGGCTCAGCTATTTTAATGCCACTATTAATGAATGTCATGTTAGTTAGCTTTCCGATAGAAAAAAGAGGGACAGCAATGGGGGTTTTTGGCCTAATTTTAATGTTTGCTCCAGCAATTGGCCCTACATTATCCGGCTGGATTATTGAACATTATGACTGGAGAATGCTTTTCCACTTTATAACACCAATTGCCATTGTCGTCTTATTACTTGGTATTTTCTTATTAAAAGACAAAAAAGAAAAAGTTGATCTAAGCCTTGATTTCTTATCGCTTCTCTTATCAAGTATTGGTTTTGGCGGTATTTTATATGGTTTTAGTTCTGCAGGTAGTAAGGGTTGGGACAGTCCACAAGTATACGGAACAATTATTATTGGTGCTATTTCTTTAATAGTGTTTATTTTACGTCAGTTAAAGCTAGAAGAGCCGTTATTAAATTTCAGGATTTATAAATACCCAATGTTTGCCTTATCATCTGTCATCTCCATGGTTGTAAACATGGCATTGTTTAGTGGGATGCTGCTACTTCCCATTTATGTTCAAAACCTTCGCGGCATATCGCCAATGGATGCAGGGCTATTGCTGATGCCTGGGGCGATTTTAATGGCGTTCATGTCACCAATTACAGGGAAGCTATTTGATAAAATTGGCGGTCGGATTCTTGCTGTCATTGGTTTAGCTATTATCATGGTGACGACATATGGCTTTAGTAAATTAACACTTCAAACTACGTATATGCAACTAATCATTTTATACTCAATCCGTTCATTGGGGATGTCAATGGTTATGATGCCCGTTTCGACAAATGGTTTAAATCAATTGCCTAAACGATTCTACCCGCATGGTACGGCCATGAACAATACATTAAACCAGGTAGCCGGAGCTATTGGTACTGCATTAATGGTAACCATCATGTCAAATCGTGCAAAATCGCAGGCGGTAGAACTAGGTCAAGAAGCTATGAAACATTTGACTGGAAAGCCCACTCCAGCAGCACTTGCGGAAATGAAGCAGCATGTTATGATGCAAGCAACATTAAATGGAATTAATTACTCCTTCCTAATAGCTTCATTTATTGCTGCCGTGGCTTTAGTACTTTCGTTCTTTATCAAACGCGTTAAACAAGCTGGGGATGAACTAAAAGGAGGAAGTACTACTAAAGCTGCCGATAATAAAATCGCTAAAAAATTGGCTGAGAACTAAGGGTTATCTCATTAATGAGCTTCATTTATTGCCTCCTTGTCCTTCCATTGGTGCCTGACACCATTTCTAATATTTACATTATGAAAACGAGTCCATTTCTTATTAAGGAAGTGGGCTCGTTTTTATAAAAATGGAAATGATTAAGGAGTTGATAATACCTGCTTAATTGCCATGGAGAAAAATAATTTTTCTAGGGTGTAAGGCGTTTTATTTCCGAAAATTCTCAAAATAAATATTATTGAAAGCGTATGCTATAATGGTTATAAAAACAACAGCAAGGAGTAAATCGCTTATGTTGAAGGATCTATTTATGGGCTTATCCCAAAACCAATTTCTTAATAGTGCAGCTAAAAAATATGGTTTAAAAATGGGGGCGCAAAGCGTCGTTGCTGGGACCAATATTCCAGAAGTAATCAAAAGTATTAAAGAACTGAACGCCCAGGGAATTTCTTGTACTGTCGATAACTTAGGTGAATTCGTTTTTAAAGAAGAAGAGGCAACTACGGCGAAAGAACAGATTCTACAGGTCATTGAGTCAATCCATGAAAATAAAGTGGATGCCCACATTTCATTAAAACCGACTCAAGTGGGATTGGATATCGATTATACTTTTTGTTTGAACAATGTAAGAGAGATCGTTGATAAAGCAAGCCAATATGATATGTTTGTCAATATTGATATGGAAGACTTCAAGCATTTAGAGCTTACATTTAATTTATTGGACGACCTATCGTTTGATTACGATAATGTCGGGACCGTTATTCAGGCATATTTCCATGAAGCACTAGAATATGTTGAAAAATATAAAAACTATCGGATTCGTCTAGTTAAAGGTGCATATAAAGAGTCTGAGAAAATTGCTTATCAAGACAAGAAAGATATCGATGCTAATTTTATTAAGCTGATTGAATGGCATCTGTTAAACGGAAAGTTTACATCTATTGCTACACATGACCATAGAATTATTAATCATGTAAAGGATTTTGTTAAACGGAATAATATTTCTAAAGATAAATACGAATTCCAAATGCTTTATGGTTTTAGAAAAGAAATGCAGTTAAAACTAGCAAGTGAAGGCTATAACTTCTGTACGTATGTTCCTTTTGGAAATGACTGGTACGGATATTTCATGAGACGATTGGCAGAAAGACCGCAAAATTTAAATCTTGTAGCCAAGCAAGTTTTTAACAAAAAAACCAACACTATCATTGGTGTAGCTGCAGGGGCATTTTTATTAGGAAGAATGACAACGTCTAAGGATAAAAAGAAAAAACGAAAATAGTTTAAATGGTGTGCTACTGTTATAAAGACTACCCGCATGTGTGGGTAGTTTTTTTATAACCTAGGCTATGATTTGGAGATTTTTTACTAAAAATTGTTCCTTAATCTTTGTTTTCTGTATTTACAAACTGTTTATATTTTAAAGAACATTTTTTAAACGTTTTCAAATCAAATGGACAATTGCTTTCATTTAGCAATACACTTGAACTATAGCTACATATCTATGTTTTGAATTAAATGTCATTTTGTGAAATATTGAACAATCAGATACGAAAATCAGGGTTGAAGGAGTATGATAATATGGCACAGTATAATTGGTTAGAGGCAATTAACGTAACAGAAGAGATGTTAATAGAAACGGATAACCGACTTCCTGTCATTTGGATTAGTGCTTTAGATTGTACTGGTTGTAAGGAAGCTTTTATTCGGTCCTTTGAACCAAGTACATTGGACACGATCTTGAATTTTATTTCATTGGAATACAGTGAACTTCTCTCCGCAGCAAGCGGCGACCAAATAGAAGCACATAAAGAATCTATTTTTGAAAAATATAAAGGTGAATATGTCCTTGCGGTTGAAGGCAGTATTCCCGGAAGCGATGAATTTCTTTTGATAGCTGGAAAATCAGTAAGAGAAGAGATTATTCATGCAGCAAAACATGCAAAGGCAGTTATTGCTTTTGGAAGCTGCTCAGCATGGGGGGGAATTCCAGCTGCAGGTCTAAATCCAACGAATGCCGTTGATATCAGGGCAATCATTCCGGAGGATGTGCCAGTCGCACTTGTCCCCGGCTGCCCGCCAATTCCAGAGGTCATTATTGGAACACTGTTGCATGTGCATTTTCATGGGGAACTGCCAGAGCTCGATAAAAAGCTCCGGCCAAAAGTTTTCTATCAGACTACCGTTCATATGACATGCCACCGTAAACCCTTATTTGATCAAAAATTATTTGCCCAGTCTTATGATGATGAGGGAGCAAGAAAGGGGTATTGTTTATTTAAAATAGGCTGTAAGGGGCCAACGGCTTTTAATGCTTGTGAATCGCTTGGTTACGACCGCTGCATTTCTGCAGGATTTTCTTGTATTGGCTGCTCTGAAAAGGGATTTTGGGACAAAGGCGGATTTTGCAGTAAAAGAAAAAAGTAAACTCACAGAAGAACACAACTTTTAAGCTGATATCAGTGCTTGTTGCGGCAAACAGGTATTATAAAAGGGCGAATCCGTTTTGGTTTCGCCCAACTGCACCTTTCCTATTATCCAAAACATAATAACTATCGTAATAATAGAAAGGGTGTCAGGCACCATTAGTAACAGCGTTGTAGGAGAAATTGGTGTCATCCCATTGATATATGCCTTCTTTGAGTTTAATTATGGAATCAAAAGGGCGTTGAAGAGGGGATTCCTCTTCGAGTTTTAGATCATTCATGTTATCTTTTTGCTGCTCGATCAATTGTTTTTTTAATTGAAGCATGTCTGCTTTCGAGGCTACGCGAATTATTTTATCTAGGGTGATCTTGTTTTCATTGATTCCATAACTCTTGCAAATGCTCGTTTGAAAACTCTTGTTAAACTGAATCATCATGTGTAAATCATGGATACATGCCACGCCAAAAACTTCTTTAATGACATCCTCATAGCGCAGCTGTGTGCCAGTTGCAAATTTAATGATCTTTTTCTCTGGATTCTCTAAGAAATAAACTGTTTCAATTGAATTTTCCATACATAACACCTTTTCTACAATTAATTTATCGCAAACCTAGTCTATGGACAGTTACATTGAATTGGTAATGAAAAAGAATTGAACAATTTGTACTGATAATAATGATTTATTTGATTTTTACTTTAATCAGTATAACACCTATATATTATACCATACTTTGTTACGGGAACCTTGGAAGTTTCTCTGGTTATGTAGATTTTTGTCGAAAATTCTTCGTGAAAACAGTCAAAAGGAGTTTTAATAGTAATTATTACCATTCCATATAATCATGAAAAAGTTATAAAATGTTCACTTGAATGTGAGAGGAATTGTTATAAAATAGACTATGTTAAAAACTTCACAAACATAAAAAGAGAAAAGTTTTGTAAAAAGGAGAACATCTTATGGGATTCAGTAAACCGGAAAAAATATTAGAAATTACGATAGAAAATGGAAAAAAGAAAACAAAATATTCTCCTGTCCAAACGATGATTTTAGGTTTTGAGGCAGGTGCATTTATTGCATTAGGATATTTGTTATTCATTCGTGTAACGGCAACGCTATCACCAAGTTTAGAGGGGTTAAGCAGTTTGATCGGCGCATCTGTTTTTCCAATCGGACTTATTCTTACCTTACTTGCGGGTGGAGAACTATTAACAGGTAATATGATGGCAGTGCCGCTTGCAAGGATGGCGAAAAAGGTCAGCACCAATCGCGTACTGTATAATTGGTTTCTCGTTACGGTCAGTAACTTTGTCGGTGCAATTTTTGTTGCCTACTTTTTCGGTCATCTTGTTGGACTTACGGAAACGGGCCCATACCTTGCAAAGACAATTAGTGTTGCAGAGCATAAACTTGATGCATCCTTTTTGCAAGCCTTTATTTCTGGGATTGGCTGTAATTGGCTGGTTGCGGCGGCCGTATGGCTTTCATACGGTGCGAATGATATGGGCGGAAAAATTGCTGGTATTTGGTTTCCAACAATGACATTCGTTGCGATCGGATTTCAACACGTAGTCGCGAATATGTTTGTCATTCCGGCAGCAATTTTTGCAGGCCATTTTACTTGGATTGAATATTTGCATAATTTCATCCCGGTCTTTCTAGGAAATGCCGTAGGCGGAACCATATTTATTGCGATGGCTTATTGGTACGCGTATAGGAAAAATGAACCGCCATATTCTGATTCAAAGGTCATCCAATCAATAGAAAAAGCGGGATAATATTATTTTTAATAATGAAATGTCAGCAGTAGTGGAACGCATGTTCCTCTGCTGCTTTTTTTTACTCTTAACTCCGAAACTTTTCATTAATTATGGTAATCGCTCGGTAATATTGACATGCTTCAAGGAATAAAATGGGTGAATGGGAATAATTCCACAAGTAACCACAGTTTTTTCGTCTAACATCAAAGAGAAGAGGAAAGAGGAGAAGTTAAGGGAAATGGCTAATCGGACATGGGCAATTTCAATATTATTAGCGAGTAGTTTAATAGGACTGACGGGGTGTACAGAAAAAACGGCAAAGGAAACCTCTCAAGAAGGAAAGGTTACCAGCCCACAAAAGAAGCCGAATCAAAAGTCGCGAGAAGAACCACAAAAGGTAGAAGAACAAAAGCCAATTGTAGTAAATGTCATCGACCCAAATACGAAAACCATATTAAAAACCTTTTTACCGTTAGATTTGGGATTTGAGACTAATCCAGAAGCATATAAAAAGGAAATGGAAAAGTGGGCGAAGGATATAGCTAGAGGAACAGAAACTGTGATCGGATATGATCAACGGATGGTTCTTGATAAGGTTGATGCAAATGGTCAAATTATTAAAGGAAAGCCGCAGATTATTTTAGATGAAAAAGAATTAGTGGAAAGAGTGATGATGGCTTCCATCATAGGCGGTGATGTAGAGCTCCCGCTATCTATGACTGAAAGCGGCTATAAGCCTGAAGATGTTGCCCATTTAAATGAAGTAGTGCTTGCTTCCTTTACGACTTACTTTAATAGCAGTGTGGCAGGCCGATCGAAAAATATTGAGCTATCGGCGCAAGCCATTGATAATATTATAGTTGGGACTCAAGATATTTTTTCCTTTAATACAACTGTTGGCCCAAGTGACGCTGTACATGGGTATCAACCAGCTAAGGAGATCGTAAATAAGCAATTGGTTGATGGAATAGGCGGTGGTATATGTCAGACATCTTCCACGTTGTTTAATGCGGTTGATCAAGTAGGTGTAAGTTATGTCGAAAAGCATCACCATTCCTTGTCTGTCGGATATGTTCCGGCAGGGCGGGATGCGACCGTTTCATTCGGCGGTCCTGACTTTCGCTTTCAAAATACTACCGGTGTACCGTTTATCATTAAAACGATTTACGGCAAAGGAAAATTAACAGTTGAAGTGAGAACATCTGCAGCATATCAAAGCCTGATCGTAAAAGGGAATTAGTGTAGTAACCTTGCTTAATATTTCCGTGACTACCTCAATCAGCAGTGGTGAACAAAAACGACTATGCAAAAACTTCAATAAAATAAAAAAAGGATGAACTGAAACATGTAAAACTGTTTCGGTTCATCTTTTTTTGTTATTAAAAGAATAGTGCCTAATTATAGCCCTTCAATTTCAATTGTTTTAGCAGGGAGGAATTCTTCTCCAGTTTCCAGGTAGCGAACCGTTACTTTATCTCCTTCTTTTAAATAGATCGCTAACGGGGCTTTTTCAGATGAAATAAGGTAATTTTTATGGTTGTCTAATAGGAATGAAACAACTGTGAAATCTCCGGATTTTTCTTTATAGACTCTTATGACTGTTCCGGATATTTGCTTGTCTTCAGCTTTCGAACTGCCGTCGACTGTACCTTTTCCTCTTTGTAAGGCTGTCTTATATTGTTTTAGCGCTTCATTTGGAGTGACACCATAAACGGAAATTTCCGGATTTGCTGCAGAGACGATAAAGTAATTTTGCAGAAAACCATTTGAATCCAATACAGGTGTTAACCAGCTTGCTTCTCCATAAAAATTATAGAGAATTGGCATTTGTCCATGCCATTTCTTTTCAATAAATTTCTTCTCAATGATCTGCAAATCTCCTTGTGAATCCATGTAGGATTGGTTAGGGTTCCCGGTATAATAGGTCGCTTCACCCGTTCTTGAGTTGGTCAATGAGTACCCAAGCATCGAGTCTACACCTTCTTTTGGACTGGTGAAATCGGTGAAATAAAACATGACCCCTTGTTCATCAAAAATGGGACTTACATTTGCCTCCGTACCTTCATCAGAGGGAAGCTTTACATCTGATTTTCCAAATTTGCTATTCCAAAATCCATGGACAAAGTTCCCAAAGTAGCTGTTTTGCAGACTGACTACCTCAGGTGATACTGCACCATCAATAAAATCTGGGACCGATCCTAAAGGATATTCCTTCGTTTCGCCTGTCTTAGAATCTACTACAACAATACCTTCAACATCGAATCCATTACGTGCCGAAATAAATTTACCGTAAGAACGGATATAAAATGGTTTTCCCTCTTCATCAATTTCTAATTGTACGTCACCATAGAATATTTTCTTCGGATATTTCATGCGCATATGCCGCTCAATATTTTTATTAAAGAAAGAAGAAGGTGTAAAAACCATTTCTGACTTGATGAATTTAGGATTTGCAGACGAATCGGTAGCACTTAAGGAAAAATAGCCTGGTGTCTGATCCCCTTTCCACCATTTAAAAAAGCCTGAGAATTCAACAGGAGCAATATACATATATTCTCCGTTCACTTTTTGAATTTGCAAATTTCCAAGCTCGTAGTAGCTTGTATTCGGGACTTGACCGAAAGCTTTTTTCATTTTGTTCCGCGCAAATTGGGGCGGGACGCTTGCAGGTGTTTCTGTTTCATCAAAGGTCTTGATTTCCACTTTTTGATCCATTTTAGCAATTTCATATTTTTCATCAGCGTTAAAAATAAAAGCGGTTAGGAAATAGCCTCCCGCGATGATACTAACTAAGAATAAAAAGCCTTTTAACTTTCTTTCCATTCCTTTTGATAGGACGGCTCCTCCCGCGGTTAGCAGGATCGCTAACGGCCATAAAGAGGAGAAGTTTCTATCAAAATTACTAAAATAATAGAAGGCAAATACAGCAGGCATTAATATAACTACCACCGCTATGATTATTCCTGACTTTATATGTTTACTTACTTTCTTACTTAGCTGGTCATTTTTATAAAACGGTATAAGAATGAGGGCAGAAGCAATCCCAATGATCAGCGTAAATAAAACTATGTTTCCCATAAAAATCTCCTTTCCAACTTTGTACTTTAATACATTCGGATAAATATACGGATTACCAACAGAAAAAGTTTCACTAAAAATTGGTTTCTATTCTTCAAAAAGCCTAATATGTAAATTTAAGATAATTTTTATAATACAGGAATGAAAAATGAGGAGGAGGTCTCAAACGGTTAAGCACAAGAGACCTCCTCCTATTTTATTCATTCATTATTCATAAGAACGTTCTAACTCATCTATAAGGGAACCGACATAGGAGACTGCTTTTCTAATCTGGTCTGGTTTCGACATATCCACACCTGCATGTTTTAAAAGTTCAAGAGGCTTCATTGTTCCGCCGGCACGAAGTACCTCAAGCCATCGGTCCACGGCTGGCTGTCCTTCCTCCTGAATCATTTGGGCAACAGCAGTCGATGCAGTTAAGCCCGCAGAGTAGGTGTATGGATATAATCCCATGTAATAGTGGGGCTGACGCATCCAGGTTAGGCTTGCACCTTCATCAATTTCAACGGTGTCTCCCCAGAATTCAGAAAGAACAGCACCCGTTATTTCACTAAAAACTTTAGCTGTTAGCGGTTTGCCCTCCTCAGCAAAGGCATAAACTCTTCGTTGATATTCCGCTTCGAGCAGATGTGTGACAAAATTATGATAGTACGTACCCAGTAGCTGTAGAACAACCCAACGGCGCATTTGTGTATTTTCATTTTTAGCAAGCAAATACTGCCCTAAAAGCATTTCATTCATCGTCGATGGTGCTTCTATAAAATACAATGATGGACGGACATTCATGATCCGCTGATTTTTATTCGCTAGATAGAAATGACCGGCATGACCAAATTCATGAGCAAGTGTGAAACATCCGCGCATATGATCCTGCCAGGTGATAAGAATGTAAGGATGGGCACCAAATGGACTCGAACAGAATGCGCCTGTTGATTTCCCAACGTTATCTGCTAAATCCACCCATCTTTCATTAAAGCCTCTTTCAATAATATTGCAATACTCTGGACCCATTACTTTTAAAGACTCTAAGATTACAAATCTCGCATCCTCATAAGTTGTTTTTGGATTAAAATCCGGATCCAATGGTGCTTTCAAATCACAGAAAAGTATTTGATCAAGGCCTAAAATCTTTTTCTTTAATTGCGCAAAGCGGCGCATGTGCGGCGCCAATTCTGTAAAAATAGTATCGATCTGATTGTTGTACATTTCTAGCGTGACCTGCTGTGGTTTGAGCAGCATGTGGGTGACAGACTCATAATTACGTAAGCGTGCAAGGGTTACCTGTTTATTTACCTCAGCAGCATACGTTGCGGCCATTGTATTTTTGTACTGCTTTAGAGTTGAAACGAAAGAGTTATATGCCTTCCTGCGGACATCCGTATTCGCTGAAAACTCGTAACGGTTCTCAAACAAGGCAAACGATACAGGAAGCTCTTTTCCATCGGCATCCTGAATGGGTGAGAACTCCATATCAGCCAACTTAGACATTTGATAGATTTGATAGGGCGCACCTTGCAAATCACCAAGTGCAGCCAGTGCTTCTTCTGTTTCAGGTGATAATTTATGTTTTTTCATTTTAAGAAGCTCTAGTAGATATTTCTGGAATTCCTTAAGCCCAGGTTCTACTTCGAGGTATTTTTCAATAATTCCATCTTCAAGAGCAAGAATCTCGGAATCAATAAACGATAATGCAGCTATACTTTTTGTGCGCAAGGCAGAAAATTTTGCTGCATTCGCCTGATTTACTGGATCTGTCCCGTCTGCGGATTGTTTCAGGTTTGCAAATGTCCATGCTTTAATGATTCTCATTGTAAGCTGTTCTTGTGCATACAAGCATTCTAATAATGCTTTTGAACCAATATGTAATGTCCCTTTAAATCTGGTAAACTGCACAATTTCTTTGCTTATCAATTCTAGTTCAGCTTCCCAAGCTTCTTCTGATGGGAATAGATCATCCAGTTTCCATTTAAGATCTTCGGGAACCTCTGAGCGAGCAAGGCGTTTTTCAACCATTTTTACCATCGAATCTCCTCCTATTTTTTTCGTACTACTAAATATTATCTCATATGAACCTAAATATGTTATACTTTTCTGAAAAAGGGGGAGTTACTGTGGAAGAAAAGGTAGTAAAAGCCATTCAAGATGAGTATCCTGAGGATTTTGCCTGGTGTTATGGCTGCGGGCGGTTAAATGACATGGGTCATCATTTTCGAACAGGGTGGCAAGGGGAGCATACGGTGACGATTTATTCACCTGAACCAGAGCACTTAGCATTGCCGGGTTTTGTCTATGGCGGGTTAATTGCTTCGTTAATTGATTGCCATGGAACAGGTTCTGCAGCATTGGCACTGCATCGAAAGAATGGTTATGAACCAGGTGAAGGGGCAGAGCCCCCACGGTTTGTGACTGCATCATTAAATGTTAACTTTTTAATGCCCACTCCACACGGTGTACCATTAAAAGCAATAGGAACTGTCCATGAAATTCATCCGAAAAAGTTTAAAGTGGAGACAGAAGTTTTTGCAAATGATAGCCTTTGTGCACGTGGAGAAGTCATCGCTGTTGTCATGCCGAGTACTTTTTTGAAAAAAGAATAATAAAAGGCGGTGTAAGCAAAACTAGAATTCACAAATTCAAAGTAATGAAAAATATATTATCACTTGACTTAATTAACTGATTCGTTTTGTTTCGCTGCGCGCCTTTTCTAAGCCAAAACCCCTAATCTGTTATTGATTAGGGGTTTTTTCTGTTTCAACTTGCATAAAAAAATCTTCCGCCAACTGTTCTAACTGTTGGAGTTCTTTCTTCCAAAAAGAACAACCATGCATTGATGAAAGAGCACTTTCAATTAAAAATTTACGCGGTTTATTTGAATGCAGTAATTCATCCTGGATAAATTCTAATAGTTCAATATATTTTTCTTGTTCACCTTTAATAGGTGAATTTTTTGAAATCGCTTTCCGTAATGATCCAGATACCTGGAGAAGTTGATTTTTAAACCCATGATTATTCTTCGAACAGTTTGGAAGCCATTTTTCCAAAAGCTCCGGTTCTAGCAATTGATCACCGGATTCTGATACCTCTTCAACCATTTTCATCAAACGCATAACGCTATAACGAACCACAGAGCTGATTTTTTCACCCGATTTATGAGCCCTTCGATTATATTGTACATTTTGCTGCAATATGCCCTGAAACATGATTGCACAATCTAACAAGTATGGTTTCTTATCTTCACCAAAAATATCATTGAACCTGCGATATAGCCACCGTAGCGAATTCAACCGGTTTTGTTGGATAAATTGCTTTAAGTCAGCATCATTTGAAGCCAATACCTCTTCATAAATGGCAATCAGTTTGTTTTTTCTATTCGTAATCATCTGCATTTCAATTTGTTTAATGAAAATCTCAATATTTGCAGGATCTTGGCCAACAAGTAAATCGTTCCGATCCATTTCCAGTTTCTTGTAAATAGTTTGATAGATGCCAATTAATAATTCATTTTTTGATGAAAAATAATTATAAAATGTCCCTTTAGAAATCCCACTATAATCTAGAATGTCTTGAATAGACGTTGCCTGGAAACCTTTTTCGATAAATAGTTGATGTGCCATTTTGATGACATGTTGTTTCCGATTGTACATTTAATCACCTTTAGTTTGTTTTGTACCCCTTGTATAAATTTATACTACCTTAATTTCGAAACCTTGACAAACCCATAAATATTCAGATTTTTGGATTAAAAAAATAAGTATATTTTAAGGAAAATTAATTTCCAAAAGGGAGGTGACTATTATCGTCATTTCTCTTTTTTTAATATTAATGATACGAATAGTGAATTTTTCTAGGAATAATTTGCATTTTTATTAAAAAAAACTCAATATTAATGGATGAAGTTATATTAGGAGGATTTTCACATGTTAAAAGATAAAATTATACAATACATACGAGTAAATCAAAAAGATGACTCAATCATATTATTTGAAGAAGAGATAGACTTTCTTAAAAATCTTCAATTTCTTGAGAACGTTCAATTTGTGAAGAAAGATGCCAGCACACGATTTGAGGATGCATATATTGAACGTTGTGATAAAGAAACAGAAAATATGATCAGGATTGAATCATCCGCGTTTTTATCTGAACGAGTTGAATACCTGAAAAAGCATAAAAATGAGTTTATTTATTTAGAATCAAAATGGTTTGATTTGGTAAATGTAGATGCTATTTCATTAGAAGCAGATGATGTTTTTGGCACATATGATGTTATGTTAGGTTTAAAGCTTCAGAAGAAATTTGAAAAAGTATTAAAAGAACTGTTGGATACAAGTTTATATGGTGATGAGGCAAAATTTGATTTAATCTTTAGTCATGAGGATGGTTTATGGAATTTGAATTTTGCTTTAAATTTTGTTGAGGGTTTTACTGAAGAAATGACAATTGATGAAGCATTCCAATTAATTTATCGTTTCCTTTTTAAACTGAATGAAGCAGTTGAAGGGAAGTAATATTGATTTGCGTTCTTCATCTTTTCAACAGCTCTAAAGATTTGAATTGGTCTTTATTAAGTTAAAATTAAATTGTGAAGTTTAAGGGGAGGCAAAAAAGGACTCCCCTTTTCAGCATTATTAATCAATTTAAATCCTGCTCATTAACCGAAATAGCTGAACCAGTTGAAGTGTGTTGGTTTATCCATCCAAGAGATGTTTCAGAAACATCTGTCCAATTTGGGATTTGATCCTTATGCTGTTCGACCCAGCTCATGCAGTACTGCGGATCAATATTATTATCGAGGCATTGACAAAGAAAGGATTGAATGGTTTCCTGGTTGCAATTTTCCCACGCACCACATGTATTAAGCCACGCATTTTCCATTTTTGTTTGTATGGCAGCCTCATTGCTAAAACCACTAAAATTATTAGGCAAATTAATTCCTCCCTGGCATTTTTCACTTCATTAGTATGTCCATGCAAAATTATCATAAGCCTGTTTAACAGTAATTATTGATAAAGAATATTATTTTTAATCAATGGGATATTAAATGTGTGTTTTCTGTGTTGATGCTCCTGGTGTAAATAAAGCAATAAAGTCAGACAGTCTTGATGGCCGTCTGACTTTTTCTTATTTTTATAAAGAATCGATTAAAGTTTTTCTAAATAAATTCAATTCAAAAATATTAGAGGGAGATCTATAGCTATTTATTCATGTCGAATTCTTTTTTGAAGATTGCTACATTGGAATTCCCGATTTTTAACAGTAGGTATCATTTAAAAACATTGATATTTCAAGGGATTATATCCTATTAGTGTCTTTTCAGTTCGAATATAAAAAGTAAGTAGGAATATATGACAGTTCGCTATATTTTTACATTATTTTTTACACCTTTGTGTTAAATTGAAAAAGTATTCAGAAAAATGTACAAGAAATCTTTGTCTTCACGATAGAACATAATTTCGTGCATACACTATTACTTTAACTAGCATCATTGACCCTATGAAACAAATATCTTTTTACATATTGGATAATGAAATGCTTGCATCATTTTACAAGTTGTAAGGTGTATTGCCAACTAAAGGCCTGTAAAATTAATATTAAGATACGGAATTTTCTGTAAATTACCAAAAGGAGTGGTGTGAATTTACTAGTCTTGATTTATTGAAGCGCTTTCATTTTTTTAGAAATATTATCCATTCATAATTGAAGGAGGGTTTCTCTTGGTGAATGAAAAAATGCAGCGTATTTCCTTGTCCAACCTTGAAAACAACTTTCTCGAGGTAGAAAAACCACTAACAAACCAAGAAGCTATTGAAGAATCGAATCGTTGCCTCTATTGCTATGATGCCCCATGTATAAAAGCATGTCCTACTGGAATCGATATTCCAACCTTTATTAAAAAAATTGCCTCAGGAAACTTACTTGGCTCTGCTAAAACAATTATGGCTTCAAATCCCGTTGGAGCCAGCTGTGCCAGGGTTTGTCCTACAGAAGAGCTCTGTGAAGGAGCTTGTGTCCTAAACCATTCAACGAAACCAATCATGATCGGTAATCTGCAAAGATATGCGACAGATTGGGCTATCAAAAATGAACAGTCACTTTTTCAATCTGGTGTTTCAAACGGCAAGACGGTTGCAGTAATTGGAGGCGGACCTGCCGGATTATCAGCCGCACGAGAACTTGCAAGATTAGGCTATGATGTCACGATCTTTGAAGCTGCAGAGAAAGCGGGCGGTTTAAATACTTTTGGTATTGTATCTTTCCGTTTACCGCAAAAGATTTCTTTCTGGGAAGTTGAACAGGTTGAAAAATTGAATGTAAAAATCAGAACGAACACGGTGGTCGGAAGGGATATTTCAGCAAAAGAAATAACTGAAGATTTCGATAACGTTGTTTTGGCGGTTGGAATGGCACATGTTCCGAACCTAGGTGTTGAAGGTGAAAACTTAGACGGAGTCTATGATGCGATTGAATTTGTTAGGGCAACAAAAAGTGGGCAATTATCCCAAGCTTTTGTTGGCAAGCGTGTGGTTGTCATTGGTGCAGGGAATACAGCAATCGACGGTGCGACATGTTCTGTCCGTTTAGGAGCGGAAAACGTGAAAATTTTATACCGTAGAACGGAAGAAGAAATGACCGCATATGATTTTGAATACGAATTTGCTAAACAAGATGGTGTCGAGTTCCGCTGGTTAACTGCACCGAAAAGAATTATCGGAAATGAAAGTGGAAAGGTAACGGGCATTGAGTGTATTAAAATGAAGCTCGGTGAGTCTGAAAAGGATGGCCGCCGTAGACCAGTCGCGATAGAAGGCTCCGAATATGTAATTCCTGTGGATGCGGTGGTAAAAGCAATCGGGCAAACAAGGCACTTGGAGCTAATTGAGGCATTTGGTCTACATCATGATGGGGGTGTCGTAAATGTAGACCAAGCTACATTCCAGACTTCCAATCCAAACATATATGCTTGTGGTGATGTGGTATTCGGTAAAGGAAAAGGAGACGCAATGGTCGTAACCGCTGCCCAGCAAGGAAAAGATGCTGCCTATGCCATTCACAATCAATATTCGGCAGTTGGATCAGTAAATTGACTCTATTAATCTTTGAATGATAAAGGGGGAAAAGAAATGGCTGATTTACGTATTAATCTTGCAGGAATTCAATCTCCTAATCCATTCTGGCTGGCGTCAGCACCTCCTACCAACTCAGGCTATCAAGTTCAGAGAGCCTTTGAGGCAGGCTGGGGCGGGGCAGTGTGGAAAACCTTGGGTGATCCGATATTAAATGTATCATCAAGATTTGCTGCGATTAGTTTTAACGGACAAAGAGTAGCCGGTTTCAATAACATTGAGCTTATCACCGATCGTCCTTTAGATGTGAATTTAAAGGAAATTTATGAAACAAAAAAGCGATTTCCTACCCATGCTATTATTGCATCGTTAATGGTGGAGCCAAAGCAGGAAAAGTGGCATGAAATTGTGAAACGGGTAGAAGATGTTGGGGTGGACGGCCTAGAGTTAAACTTTGGCTGCCCGCATGGGATGGCGGAGCGTGGTATGGGATCTGCTTCCGGGCAGGTACCAGCACTTGTTGAACGTCAAACCTATTGGGTAAAAGAAGTGGCCAAGACACCAGTCATTGTTAAATTGACACCAAATATAACTGACATTACCGCAACGGCCGAAGCAGCTTGTAATGGCGGTGCAGATGCGATTAGTATGATTAACACGATCAACAGCTTAATGGGGGTGGATCTCGATACTTGGAATACCATTCCGCATGTAGCAGGAAAAGGGGCACATGGCGGCTATTGCGGTCCTGCAGTTAAGCCGATTGCCTTAAATATGGTCGCAGAATGCGCAAGACATCCACAAATTAACGTGCCGATCTCCGGAATTGGCGGTATTTCGAACTGGCAGGATGCGGTTGAATTTATGTTAATGGGTGCGACTGGGGTTCAGGTTTGTACTGCCGCCATGCATCACGGTTTCCGCATAGTCGAGGACATGATTGAGGGACTCAGCCATTACCTTGATCGTAAAGGAATTGCCTCTGTTTCAGAAATCATTGGAAAGTCAGTTCCAAAATACTCTGATTGGGGTAACTTGGATTTGAATTACAATATCGTCGCTAAAATCAATACTGATGTTTGTATCAACTGTAATAAATGTCATATTGCTTGCGAAGATACATCCCATCAATGTATTGACATGCTAACAGATACATCAGGAAAGAACTATCTTAAAGTACGGGAAGAAGACTGTGTTGGCTGCAATTTATGCTCGATTGTCTGCCCAGTTGATGGGGCAATCGACATGGTGGAAGCAGCTAGGGAGATGCCGCCAATGACATGGAATGAGCGCCAATCCGCTTTAAATGTCGTTGTAGAATGCAAAGCAGATGTATCCAAATAAAGAAATTTAGATTAGGAGGAATCGATTAATGAAAAAAATCATTAAAAACGGCACTATTGTCACTGCCTCAGACTCTTACCAAGCAGAGATATTAATCGAAGATGGCAAAATAACGCAAATTGGTGTAAATCTATCAGAACTTGGTGCAGAAGTCATCGATGCGAAAGGCTGTTTGGTTTTCCCAGGAGGAATTGATCCGCACACCCACTTAGACATGCCTTTTGGCGGAACAGTAACAAAGGATGATTTTGAATCAGGGACGATTGCTGCTGCCTTCGGCGGCACAACAACCGTTATTGACTTTTGTTTAACCAATAAAGGGGAGCCGCTTAAAAATGCGATTCAAATCTGGCATGATAAATCTAAGGAAAAAGCTGTCATTGATTATGGATTCCACTTAATGATCTCAGAAATCAACGAGTCCGTTCTGAATGAACTTCCGCAAGTCATTAATGAGGAAGGGATAACCTCGTTTAAAGTATTTATGGCTTATAAAAATGTTTTTCAAGCCGATGATGAAACATTATTCCGTACGCTGGTTTCCGCAAAAGAACATGGGGCATTAGTCATGGTCCATGCAGAAAATGGGGATGTTATTGATTATTTAACAAAGAAGGCATTAGAGGAAGGGAAGACAGAACCAATTTATCATGCGTTAACAAGGCCAGCTGCATTAGAGGGTGAAGCGACAGGGCGCGCCGCCAAACTGACAGGGCTGGCTAGCTCTCAGCTTTATGTTGTTCATGTATCATGTGCCGATGCAGTTGAAAAAATAACCGAAGCACGCAGTAAGGGATTTGATGTGTGGGGAGAAACATGCCCGCAATATTTAGTTCTCGACCAAAGCTATTTAGAAAAACCGAATTTTGAGGGAGCAAAATTTGTTTGGTCACCGCCATTACGTGAAAAGTGGAACCAGGAGGTTCTTTGGAATGCCTTAAAGAGCGGCCAGCTCCAAACACTTGGCTCCGATCAATGCTCGTTTGATTTTAAAGGGCAAAAGGATTTAGGAAGGTCTGATTTTACAAAAATTCCGAATGGGGGTCCTATTATCGAGGATCGTTTATCCATTCTATTTTCAGAGGGAGTGAAAAAAGGGCGTATTAGCCTAAATCAATTTGTAGACCTTACTTCAACACGGGCCGCTAAGCTGTTTGGTTTATTCCCTAATAAAGGGACAATTGCCATTGGTTCAGATGCTGACCTTGTTATTTTTGATCCGAATATTGAACGGGTTATTTCTGCAGAAACCCATCATATGGCGGTTGATTACAATCCATTTGAAGGGATGAAAGTGACAGGTGAGCCTGTTTCCGTTTTAGTCCGGGGAGAATATGTTGTCCGAGATAAGCAGTTTGTAGGAAAACCGGGTTCCGGTCAATATTTAAAGAGAGCTAAATATAGCAGCAATGCACAAATAAATCGGAATGAAACACTCACAATCTAAACTTTGAGAATTGTCCTGCTCCATCGCCTAGCCCCACGAGATTAAACAACCTCAACCATATGAAGTTTAAAGGCAAATCTTATATGGTTGAGAACATTTCCTTGGCTACAGTAAACTCACGCCTTTCTGTACTTAATATGGGAGACTAAGAAGATTTCGGACTAAGTGTTCCTATATCGGGGCTGACCAAGGCTCTTCCACATTTCGATTTTGAACTACTCCTGAAATTGCTTAGGTGGTTCTAAGCAGTTTCCATTTTTAAAAATTTGAACGTTGATGTCGGTTGTTTGAATTAGGTTTTTTAATATTCTAGGAAGATAAACCGAAAACAAGGAGTGTTCATATGAAAAAAAGCCACTTAAAATCACCAGACTTATTTCCGATTCATCATAAAGACAGGAAAATAACAAAATTAGGGTTCTCGTTTATGTGGGTGGGGATGGTTGTCGTTCTTGCCACCTTTGCCATTGGCGGAGCAGGAGTAATGAAAATATCATTACCATGGGTCATTCTTGCTACTGTCATAGGCAGTCTTGCGATTGGATTTTTCATTTCCCTAATCGCCGATATTGGAATAGAGCACGGATTGTCTTTTCCTGTTTATATGAGAGCACCGTTTGGAACGATTGGAACCCACATTCCTTCTATTACCCGTGGTATAACGGCCTCTATGTGGTTTGGTGTTAATACGTATTTTGGATCTACCGCAATGAACGGAATCTTAAATATGTTATTTGGCTTTGATAATTGGTTTGTCTGCTTTCTTATTTTTGCAGTAGTTCAATTGGTTAATACTGCTCTTGGCATTAAATCAATTGAGCGTTTTGCTGATTTAGCGGCACCGGTTATTCTCATAATCGCTTTATGGATGTATGTGTCATTATCTGACCAGGCTTCTGCGGCAGGAAGAGAAGTATGGAGCTGGGTTGAGTCCCCTGTAACAGGTGGTGCTGCTTTTTCTGCATTTTTAGTTGTTATTTTTAGTAATATGGGCTTTTGGGCGACATTGAGTGCGGACATTCCTTCCATCTCTCGGTTTATCAAGGCACCTGTCAATGAAAAGAACTGGTTTAAGCGAAATAAAGCATCGTTAATCGGAAATATGATTGCAATGCCATTAACACAAACATTTATGATTGTCATTGGTGCGGTTTCCTATATCGCTGTATTAAACGCTGACCCAGTTGTAGCTCTGCAAAAGTCAGCTAGCGGTTTTATCCTTGCAATTTTACTGTTAATGATTGTCCTTGCCCAATGGTCTACAAACACGGCAGCGAATGTTGTGCCCGCCGCAACGATTTTCTCTAATGTTGGTGGTCCAAAGTTTCCATTTTGGGCTGGTGTCATAACTGCTGGGATTGTAGGAACAATCGTACAGCCATGGCAGCTGTTTGATATTATTATTCAAGTTCTTTTATTTGTCGGTGGTATTTTAGCCGCAATTGTTGGGATCCTGTTTGCCGATTATTATTTGCTTCGGAAGAGACGTGTGAATGTTCCTGAATTATATGAAGACCAAGGCCAATATAAATATATGGGCGGTATCAACTTAGCAGGTTTTATTGCTTGGATTATTGGGGCTGGAGTATCCTATTTTGTTCCCGACTTTGGGTTTTTAGTTGGATTTATATTGGGTGCAGGCGTTTACTATGTTCTCGCAAAATATTGGTGGTTCAACAAGTATCGTCAAGCTGAAATCGAGGATCCAAGTGATGAAAAATATTTAGGGATTTCCGTTGGCAGGGATTGGGTAATCGAGGATAAAGCCTATGAACCTGTGGTAGGGGAAATTCCCAATAATGTAGATTTATATTAAATCATGATATGAGGAGGATAATATGTCAGATCATCAGCAATTTCTCGATGAACGAGATAAAATTGATTTTCTTATCCAAAAGGGATGCCGCATTAGCGGGGTAAGAGAACATTTAAATGGCGCTTCTGTTGATTTTTTACATCCAAATGGAAATGTAACCGAAACACTTCAGATTGGAACGGCTAATGGTCGGAAGTATTTTTCTAGTATATTAATTAACCAGAAACAAGTGAACAGCTAAGTGGTGTTGGGTAAAGAATGAAGGATTGGTTGTATGGCCAATCCTTCTACCCAAAGTACTGTTTTTAAGGAGAACCTTACTTTATGAAGGAACATTTTCAACTAACAGTCTCAGATATATTTAAACGAAAGCACTTTGAACAAGCTTTAGTTATCGCGGGAAATGAGGGCATTCAGCGGACCGTCAAATGGGTTCATGTGGTTGAGGTTACTAGTATTCGAAATCTATTAAATGGAAATGAGCTTATTTTATCAACAGGTGTTGCCTGGAAGGATAATATGAAATTATTTGTCTCCATGGTAAAGGAATTTATTGATAACAAAGCTACTGGTTTATGTATTGAAATGGGTACATACCTAACTAAGGTTCCAGATGAGGTAATTGAAATTGCCAATGAGTATCAATTCCCGATTATTATTTTTCAAAAAGAAGTCCCGTTTGTTGAAATCACACAGGATATACATTCGGTCATTATTAACCAGCAATACCAGAAGATTTCGGATTTAGAAAATTATTCTCAGAGCTTAAATAAACGGCTGCTAACTATTGAAACGTATGAGGATATCCTTCAATTTATTTTCACTGCATTGGATGTACAAATTATTTTCCGCCTGAAAAATCAAGAGCATGAATTTGTACCGGAAATAAGCAAAAGTGAACAATACTCTATTATTCATCAGCTAGATGAGGCAAAGTTGCAAGCTAATGATTTTATCGCTTATTCACCTATCTTTTTGTTCGGTCAGGAATATGCCGAGTTGTTTATTTATTCCAAGGATATACCGATCAGCGAGTATGATTTATTAATTTTAGACCGAACAGCGACGGCAATAGCCCAGCATTTATTACGAGATTTATATGTGGAAGAAAAAAAGCGGGTAGAAGAGTTTGAGTGGCTCCATGGCTGGCTAGAGGGTGAACATTCATTTGAGGATATTCATGAATACTTATTTGAAAATGGGATTAAAGGAAAAACGAATGACGTAATCGTTTTGATCACCAAACAAACACCCATAAAAGAAAACGCAAGTCATGATGTTACTTACTTAAAATTATTATTTCGTTCTTTTTTTGAACAGAATGGCTTTGCCGTCTTTTTCGTCGAAAAAAGAAACGAAATTACCTTCATTCTTCTAAATAATCGCACGAAAAAAAATCTGAAGGAACGGATTAAAAATGCGATCGAATCCATCCAGGAATCAGAATTTATCCGCAAACAAAATCCAGGAAGGCTCATGATTGGAGCGGGGAAGTTTATTCATTCAGTACTTGATGTACATAGGAGCTATCAGACAGCCAAAGAAACACTAAGAATTCAACAAAAAATGACTAACAAACAATTCTTTTATTTTTACGAGGATTTGCATCTATATCGACTTATTTCGCAGATGAGTAAACATACCGACTTGCAGGAGCTTGCATTGGAATATCTCCATCCTGTTATTCAATATGATCAGAAATACAATGCCAAGCTTCTCGAAACATTAAAAGCCTATTTGGAATGTAATGGCTCAAAGCAGGAAACCTCCAATAAGCTGTTTATCGTCCGGCAAACTTTATACCATCGCCTGCAAAAGCTTGAAAATCTTTTAGGTGAAGATTTTATGGAGCACGAAAAAAGGGTTGCAATTGAATTTATGCTTCTGGTCCATGGTTATTTATCGGCTGCCCAGCCAAGTGATAATTTAGTGACAAATAGAATACATGTTAAATGAATGTTCAAATTGTCATGGAAATGATCTTAGCCATTTTACAGAGTGTCTAGTGAAAGCATTTTAGTGATTGAGGATAATAAATATATAAGGTTTTGCAACGCTGAACTATCACAAACTATTATTCTGAAAAATAAGGAGGGCAAGACATGAGTATGACAAAAAATGAAACGGCTGTTTTGAAAAATTTTATTAACGGTGAATGGGTGAGTGCAAACAGCGGGCAAACACTAGATGTGCCGAATCCTGCCACAAATGAAGTACTCACAAAAGTTCCGGTTTCATCGAAAGAGGACGTCAATCTTGCTGTTGCAGCGGCAAAGGAATCATTTAATAAGTGGAAAAACGTCCCTGTTCCAAAGCGTGCGAGGATCCTATTTAAGTATCACTACCTGTTAACCGAAAACCATGAGGAATTGGCGAGGCTGATTGTTCAAGAAAATGGAAAGGCTTACAAAGAAGCGTATGGGGAAGTGCAGCGCGGGATCGAGTGTGTCGAGTTCGCTTCCGGTGCACCAACTTTAATGATGGGAGAAACGTTATCAGGAATTGCAGAAGAAATCGATTCCGAAATGTTCCGTTATCCATTGGGGGTTGTTGGCGGGATTACACCGTTCAATTTTCCGATGATGGTGCCGCTTTGGATGTTCCCGCTAGCCATAGCCTGTGGAAATACGTTTGTGTTAAAGCCGTCTGAACGGACGCCGATTTTGGCTAATAGATTAGCAGAGTTGTTTATGGAAGCTGGAGCACCAAAAGGAATATTAAATGTCGTTCACGGTGCACATGATGTCGTGAATGGTTTACTAGAACACACGGATATTGCGGCGATATCCTTTGTCGGTTCCCAGCCGGTTGCTAAGTATGTATATGAGCGGGCAGCTGCGAAAGGAAAACGGGTTCAAGCTCTTTCTGGTGCGAAAAATCATCATATTGTCATGCCTGATGCCGATATGGATAAAGCTGTCCAACATATTATTAGCTCCACATTTGGAAGCGCAGGGCAGCGCTGTATGGCCTGCAGCGCCGTAGTGGTTGTTGGTGATAATGAACCGTTTGTCGCAGCGTTAAAGAAGAAAGCAGATGAATTAATCATCGGGAATGGAATGGATGATGAGGTTTTGTTAACTCCAGTCATTCGCAAGGAACACCGTGATAAGGTCCTTGGCTACATTGAAAAAGGGGTAGAGGAAGGCGCAGATTTAATCAGGGATGGACGAAGGGAGATGGATGAGCTTCCAGAAGGGAATTTCTTAGGGCCAACGATTTTTGATCATGTTACCCCTGAAATGACAATTGCTAAGGACGAAATCTTTGCGCCGGTATTAAGTTTGCTTCGTGCGAATAATCTTGATGAAGGATTAGAATTTATCCGCAAATCAAGGTATGGAAACGGTGCTACTATTTATACAAACAACGCCAAAGCTGTCCGTCAATTCAGAGAAGAGGCAGATGCAGGTATGTTGGGGATTAACGTCGGTGTGCCGGCAACAATGGCGTTCTTCCCATTCTCGGGCTGGAAGGACTCCTTCTATGGCGACCTCCACGTAAATGGCAAAGACGGTTTGAATTTCTACACCCGAAAAAAAATGATCACCTCACGATTTGACGCATAGTAATAGTGGAAAAATGATTTATGGTGTCAGGCACCATTACTAATATTGGAGGGATGGTTATGGTTCAAACGGGTCGTCCACATGAAATGTTATTGGAGCAGGATGATCAGTATGTTTGGCATTCGATGAAGCCTTATAACCCGAAAGCGACGATTGTTGCGACAAAGGCAGAGGGTTCATGGGTGACGGATGCCGATGGGAAACGCTATTTAGATGCGATGGCAGGCCTATGGTGTGTGAATGTTGGGTACGGTAGAACCGAACTTGCAGATGCAGCCTATGAGCAATTGAAAGAGATGGCCTATTTCCCGCTATCACAAAGTCATGTTCCTGCTATTAAACTAGCAGAAAAGTTAAATGAATTGCTTGGTGAAGAGTATGTCATCTTTTTCTCAAACAGTGGTTCTGAGGCAAATGAAACTGCTTTTAAAATCGTAAGACAATATCATCAGCAGAAGGGTGAACATAACCGCTACAAAATCGTCTCACGCTACCGTGCCTACCACGGCAATTCAATGGGAGCTTTGGCGGCAACAGGGCAGGCGCAACGAAAATACAAGTATGAGCCGCTCGCACCAGGGTTTATTCACGTCTCGCCACCCGACTCCTATCGTGATGATATAAATGTTGCCGATCCGAAGGAACTGTCTTCGGTAAAAGAAATTGATCGGACGATGACGTGGGAGCTAAGTGAAACAATTGCTGCGATGATCATGGAGCCAATCATTACCGGAGGCGGCGTACTCGTTCCGCCTGAGGGCTATATGAAGGCAGCAAAAGAGGTGTGTGAAAAACATGGTGCCCTCCTGATTGTTGATGAAGTAATTTGCGGTTTCGGCCGTACGGGCAAGCCATTTGGCTTTATGAACTACGGCGTGAAGCCGGATATCATCACAATGGCAAAGGGGATTACCAGTGCCTATTTGCCACTATCGGCTACAGCAGTTCGCAAAGACATTTATGAAGCGTTCAAAGGTACGGAGGAGTATGATTACTTCCGGCATGTTAATACGTTTGGTGGAAATCCTGCTGCCTGTGCCTTAGCATTGAAAAATCTTGAAATTATGGAAAAGGAAAAGTTATTCGAGCGTTCCAGAGATTTGGGGGAACAGTTACTGAACGACTTAACGAACTTGCTCCAGGATCATCCATATGTCGGAAACGTTCGTGGGAAGGGATTATTAGTTGGGATAGAATTAGTGAAGGATAAGACTACAAAGGAACCATTGGATACAGGACTTGTTAATCAAGTTATCGCCAGCTGTAAGCAGGAAGGTATTATTATAGGAAAAAATGGAGCAACGGTAGCCGGTTACAATAATGTGTTAACCCTGGCACCGCCGTTAAATATCGAACAGAAGGACTTACAATTTATCATTAAAACGTTAACAGAATCACTTAATAAAATTCTATAGTTTTTAAAAAGGAACACTTGCAATCTTTCATTTTGTATTTTGTGAGTGTTCTTTTTTAATACTCAAATTGAACCGTATCTTCCTTATAGCTGATGTATCAATTTAAATGTTTTTAAACTATTAAACTTAAGCATTCATTGCTGTATCGCAGTGGGTGCTTTTTTTGTGTCCATTAATTTGGAATAATAATACTCACATGCTATAGTAACTTCATCAGATCTAATCTATTTAAAGCTTCTGTAAAATCTACGTTGACAGTGTCTGTTTGGTGAGACAAAAGAGGAAAACGGGCACTGTGGGAGGATGACAGTGCCGTTATCGACCAAAAAAGTTGATGGGCATTCAACATTACATAAAAAAAAAGCAAACATTGTCTTTATAAAAGGATGAGATTCATGACAAGTACAGGAACATACATAAAAGAATGGCAGCAGGCACTTAATATTGAAATCTCCTATTTAAAAAAGTTCGGAAGTAACAGGTTCATTGTTTCAAATGGGAGGTTACTATCGAGTGATGGCTCATTTACCTACTATTTTGATATCGCCTATTCATTACGAATTCCGGTTGGAGCTACAATTCGAATTGAATGGGGCGGCTTAAAACAAAGTGGACGTGTGCTTTCATCTGAAGGCAAAGGTGTAATAATTGCCCTCGAACAATCATTTGGTGACTTAATTTCAGAGGCAGCCCTGTTTCATGATCCATGGGAGCTGCTTGAACAATTGATCCAACGATTAGATGACATCAAAAAAAATAAACAGAAACGGTTACGGGTGAAAAAATTGATAGATCCCTCGATGCCAGCGAAGCATCCAGCTGAAAAAAGTAAAAGCAATGTTCACGAATTAGTGTTACGGTCAAAATACAATCCCGTTTCCTTTGTCTGGGGTCCACCAGGAACAGGTAAAACGTATACACTTGCTCGTGTTGCGGCAAATAAGTATTTTCAAGAAAAGCGGGTGTTGATTTTATCGCATAGTAACCAAGCGGTCGATGTCTTAATTAGTGAAATTTCGGCGTTCATTAACAAGAAAGACCGCTATCGTGAAGGGGATGTCCTTCGCTACGGATTCAATACTGGAGAACTCATAGCTGGTCATGAAGCGATTACCACAACCCAGCTGCTTGAGAAACAAGACCCTCATCTAGCTAAAGATAAAGAGAAATTTTTAGAGGAAAGACGAAATATAAAACAGGATTTAGTACGTTCTTTTAGCAAAAGGGACACGAATCATTTGCTTGAGCTAGAAACAAAGATTGCTAGAGTGCTCGAAAAAATTCGCCAAAGGGAAATTCAATTTGTGAAAAATGCATTTATTGTCGGGACAACACTGGCTAAAGCTGCGAGTGACCCGGCGATTTTTGAAAAGGAATTTGACCTAGTTATCCTAGATGAAGCCAGTATGGCTTATGTTCCACAGGCCGCATTTGCTGCATCACTCGGAAAACGCGTCATTATTTGCGGTGATTTTAGGCAATTACCGCCAATTGCGTCTTCAAGGGATCCTTTAGTAAACGTGTGGTTGAAGGAGGATATCTTTCATAGAGCAGGTGTCGTTGATTGGGTTAACGACGGCAAGCTTCATCCACATCTATTTTTATTAAAAGAACAACGGAGAATGCATCCAGATATCTCTGCCTTTACCAATCAATACATCTACCATTCACTCGTTGGTGATCATGAAAGTGTTTGGAAGAGCAGAAAGAAAATCGTAGAAAAAGCACCTTTTCCTAACCGTGCATCCGTTCTAGTAGATACAAGCTTTACTGGAGCCGTTTGTTTGACTGATCGGACATCGCATTCGAGGATGAATCTTTGGCAAGCGTTATTGTCGTTTCAACTCATTCATGAATCATACGTAAGCGGCTTAAGATCGATTGGTTATGTGACACCATATCGGGCACAAGCTAATTTAATGGAACTTATACTCGAGGATGTGTACGAAAAAGAATGCCTAACAGCTGATATTATCGCCGCGACCGTTCATAGGTTTCAAGGCAGTGAGCGGGATGTTATGGTTTTTGATACCGTTGAAAGTGAGCCCCAAACGCGCGCAGGCATGCTCTTAACAGGCAAGGATAGCGAACGATTGATCAATGTTGCAATAACAAGGACAAAAGGCAAGTTTATTCATGTCAGCAATCAATCATTTATTCGCAAGCATGTTTATAATGGAAAAACACTTAAACAGCTAGTGGAGCACCAGGAAAGGAATCAGCAAACAGTTGGAACAAGGGAAATTGGAGCATGGATTAACAATCAACACCCGAGATTACAATGGATGCATGCACTTAAGCTAGAAAAAGTATTCCGGGATATTAAAACGGCAACGTCATCGATCGTCATTTCCCTTCCAGAGACTACTAAATTAACGGAAAATTGGAAGGAAAAACTCAAAAATCGGAATAATAGAGTAAAATTAATCGTAATATCTCAAAAGGAAATATCAGAGTTACAACCTGATCAATGGCTAAGCGAAGGCATGTCATTTCCATTCATCATCATTGACGAGCGGCTTGTTTGGCTGGGGCTTCCAATTGAAGGTGTTAGAGGTGTTCGGCCGCCTTTTATCGCAGCAAGACTTGATTCGCAGAAGGTTTCTGAATACCTTTTTAGTCAATTTTTAATGAAAGAGTAGAAATCGCAGGGCTTTCTCTGCCATTTCTACTTTTTTTGCTTTTAACATGTTTTTGCATTCTAACCCCTTTTTAAAACGAGGTATTAGATTATTTTTAGGTAAGATAATGTTTCTATCAGTGAAATTTGAGGTTTTATCGGCAAATCTATGAAGTTTATCAGCGAATCCGTCTTAAACCCGGCATGAAAATCATATAAATGGAAATGATAAATCTGTTAGTTGTGGTAAAAGAAAATTTCAAGAAAAGGGAGATTAAAATAATGACAAACGTAAAACTAGCGGTCATTTATTACAGCATGGGTGGAACGAATTATCAGCTTTCACAATGGGCTGCAGAGGGTGCAAAAGAAGCAGGTGCAGAGGTGAAGGTTTTAAAGGTTCCTGAGCTTGCACCTCAATCCGTAATTGAAGGAAATCCTGGCTGGAAAGCTCATGTTGAAGCGACTGCCCATGTCCCTGAGGTAAAATTGGAGGATTTAGAGTGGGCTGACGCCATTATTTTCAGCGTTCCAACCCGTTTCGGGAATATGCCAGCGCAAATGAAGCAATTCCTCGATACGACAGGAGGTCTTTGGTTTAACGGCAAGCTAGTGAACAAAGTGGTGAGTGCAATGTCTTCAGCCCAAAATCCTCATGGGGGACAAGAGGCTACTATCTTATCACTTTACACTTCTATGTACCATTGGGGAGCAATTGTTGCAGCACCAGGTTATACAGATCCAATTATTTTCAGTTCAGGAGGAAATCCATACGGGACAAGTGTAACCGTGGGGCAAGATGGAAAAATGATTGAAGATGTGCAAGCGACTGTTAAACACCAGGCAAAGCGTACGGTTACTGTGGCTGAATGGGTGAAAAATGCGAATCAATAATAGGGAAAGAGCTAATTGGGACAACCCAGTTGGCTTTTTTAATGGAAATTTTCAAAAAAACTCTATTGACTTTTCCTTGTTTTCTATGGATAATCAAAGAAATTATTAAATTGAAAATGGTAAGGGACTAGTAAATTATTGGAATGTGTTAGAGAGTGAAACCCAAAGGCTGAAAGGTTTCTCACGGGAAGATGTTTGAACCTGCCCTCAAATACCGCTTATGCAAACATAAGCCGTTATCCCACGTTACGGGTTCGAGCGGATGCTTAGCATCAATGAAGGTGGTACCACGGAAACGATTTTTCCGTCCTTTTTAAGGACATAAGAATCGTTTTTTTTTATTTTTAAGGTTCTATTAAAGATAAATTTTTAACAAAGCGTCATTCTCTTGCTAAAACAACAATGAAATGAATAGCCATTTTATAAAGAGAGGTTCGAAAGGATATGAAAAAACAGCTTGTGGTTGTGAAGATTGGGAGCAGCTCACTTACAAATACGTCGGGGACGATTTCTGACGAGAAAATGCGTGATCATGTGGAGGCACTTGCTTTTCTAAAAGCCGAGGGACATGAGGTCATTCTGATTTCATCCGGTGCTGTTGCGGCAGGATTTGGCTCACTTGGATATCCCACACGACCAAAAAGTACAGCCGGGAAACAGGCGGCAGCGGCAGTCGGGCAAGGGCTATTAATGCAACATTATAATCAGCTGTTTCAAGAGTTTGATATGGTGCCTGCGCAAATACTATTAACTCGTGAAGATTTTTACAGCCAGTTGCGGTTTCAAAACCTATATTCTACAATCCATGAGCTGCTTCAAAGAGGTGTTGTGCCGATTATTAATGAAAATGATTCTGTTTCGATTGATGAATTGACCTTCGGCGATAACGATTTGCTGTCATCTCTCGTCAGCGGTTTTTTACATGCAAATGCCCTGATTATTTTAACAGATATTAATGGGCTTTATGATGGCAATCCGAATGTGTCAAAAGAGGCCAAAAAATTTAATTTTATCTCGGAGGTTTCGGAGGAGCTGCTTGCTGTTGCTGGTGAAAGCGGGTCTTCTGTAGGTACTGGCGGCATGAAGTCGAAATTACTCGCAGCTAAAAAAGCATTATCCCTCGGTGTAAGCGTCTTTGTCGGAACTGGGACCGGTAAGGAAAAACTGGCGGATATTTTAGCTGGTAAAGGGGATGGGACTTATATAGGCGGCCCATTCCAAACGCAAATGCAAATGAGAAAGCAATGGATTGCGTATCATTCTCATGTAGGAGGCGTAATCGAAATCGATGATGGTGCCGAAAAAGCAATTCTATTTCAAGGTAAAAGTTTACTGCCGGTAGGGGTCACGAATGTAATTGGAGAGTTTAATGCCCTAGATGTCGTAGTGGTTAAAAACCAAAAGGGGAAAACGGTTGGAAAAGGGCAAATTTATTATTCCTCTAAGGATTTATTAACGGTAAAGGGTTTACCGAGTGAACAATCGAAATGTTATTCCATTAACAAGAAAGCAGAAGTGATTCATCGTGATAATTGGGTCACTATGCCAAAGGAAGGAGCTTAAGAATGAGTGAGTTGATAGAAAAATCCAGAAAACTAAAACAAGCAGCAAAGCAGCTGGGGGTGCTTTCAGCTGTTGAGAAAAACGATGCTTTAGCAAAGGTTGCCGACCATTTATTGACAGATAAAGAGTGGATTTTAAGTGAAAATGCAAAGGATATTGAAGCAGGGAAAGAAAACGGACTTTCCCCGTCTCTTTTGGATCGTTTGCTTTTAACGGATGAGAGAATCGAACAAATTGTCGATGGGGTTCGTCAATTAATTCATTTAGAGGATCCAGTTGGTGAAACAATCGAAGCATGGAAACAGCCTAATGGGTTACAAATTGAAACGGTTCGGGTACCACTTGGGGTTATCGGAATGGTATACGAAGCTCGTCCAAATGTGACGGTTGATGCCGGATGTCTTTGTTTAAAAGCGGGAAATGCAGTTCTTTTACGAGGAAGTTCATCAGCGATTTATTCTAATAAAGCACTTGTTCACGTTATGCGCGAGGCACTTGCTGGGACGGCAATTCCAAAGGATTCTGTCCAGCTTCTGGAAGATACAACACGTGAAACAGCTGCAGAAATGTTTAAATTGAACCAGTACTTAGATGTTCTGATCCCTCGCGGTGGTGCAGGGTTGATTCAATCTGTCATTCAAAATGCTACCGTTCCTGTTTTAGAAACAGGCGTAGGCAACTGTCATTTGTTTATTGATGAAACAGCAAAAAAAGATATGGCAATTGAAATTGCGATTAATGCGAAGTTACATCGACCATCTGTTTGCAATGCAGCAGAAACTTTGCTTCTTCATGAAAATTGGCCGTTTGTTACTGAGCTTTTACATGTGCTTCATGATAAAGGGGTTGAGCTGCGTGGAAGTAAAGAATTAGCTTCTTCCTATTCGTTTGTCAAACAAGCAAAAGAAGATGATTGGCACACTGAATTTTTAGCTCCGATTCTAGCAGTGAAACTAGTAAACAATGTGAGAGAAGCAATTGATCACATTGACCAATATGGAACTAAGCATTCAGAAGCAATTATTAGTGAAGATAAAGAAAATGTCAGCTTATTTTTCAAGGCAGTAGATGCTGCGGTACTTTATCATAATGCTTCGACGCGGTTTACAGATGGTGAGCAGTTTGGCTATGGTGCGGAAATTGGTATTAGCACGCAAAAACTGCATGCCCGTGGGCCAATGGGTCTAAAGGCATTAACGACTACAAAATCAATTGTACGGGGTACAGGTCAGGTTCGATATTAAAATTTGAGTTTAGCGCTGAAAATGCGCTTTTTTTTTGCATTTTTTTATGGCTAAGATATTTTTGATTGTTTAATAGAAATATTTTTTCTTGTTGGTTCTACACGGCATTGTGGGTGAAAATCTATGAAAAAGTCAACGTAGAGAGGTTCTACGTGGACATTCCGGGCGAAAATCCGTGAAAAAGTCAACGTAGAGAGGATCTACGTGGACATTACGGGAGAAAATCTATGAAAAAGTCTACGTAGAGAAGTTCTACGTGGAAATTACGGGTGAAAAACCATGAAAAAGTCAACGTAGAGGGGTTCTACATGGACATTACGGGCGAAAATCTATGAAAAAGTCTACGTAGAGAAGTTCTACGTGGACATTACGGGAGAAAATCTATAAAAAAGTCTACGTAAAGTAGTTCTACATGGACATTACGAGCGAAAATCCATGAAAAAGCCTACATAGAAAGCCTAAACTTCTCAAATATTAAATCAACCAAAATATATACCCAAGTTTCTGTTATAATGAATATACAAACATATATTCTCTTAGTAAGTTGGTGGATTAGTGTCAAAAGACGTTCATATTTCCGTTCGAACCCTTGTTGAACATGTGTATAAATGCGGCAGTATAGATTCTCGTTTCCGATCCCAATCGACGCTAATAGATGGGACGAGGATTCACCAAAAAATCCAGAAAACTTATCATGATGGTGATCAAAAAGAGGTTTATCTGAGTACTGAAATTACATACGATGGCCTCAAATATATCATTGATGGCAGATGTGATGGGCTTTTATTTGATAATGGCATGGTAACAATAGATGAAATTAAGTCTTTCACTCAACCGCTTGATCAATTGGAGGGAGAGGGTTCCCCTGTTCACTGGGCCCAGGCAAAAATGTATGCCTATATATATGCAAAAGATAATTCACTTCCGGAAATCCTTGTCCAGCTAACATATGTCCATGTTGAAACGGAAGGTAAGAGATATTTTAAAAAGAACTACTCACTTTCAGACTTAGAGACATTTGTTTTTAAGGTGATTGAAGGTTATACCCCATATGCCAAGCTGCAGTATGAGCATCGAGTCAAACGAAATGAAAGTTGTAAAGCGCTGGTTTTCCCATTTGATACGTATCGGGCGGGACAGCGGAATTTGGCCGGGGGTGTTTATAAAACCATTAAAGATGGAAAAAATCTATTCGCCAAAGCACCCACAGGAATTGGCAAGACGATTTCTACTCTTTTTCCAGCGGTGAAAGCGATCGGCGAAGGTCAGGCGAACCGAATTTTCTATCTTACCGCAAAAACGATTACCCGAACGACGGCGGAGGAGGCATTTGCACGCATGCGTTCCTGCGGTCTATGTCTAAATGCCGTCACCATAACGGCAAAAGACAAGGTTTGTTTCAAGGATGAAACCAAATGCCAAAAGGATTATTGTGAGTTTGCCAATGGATATTTTGATCGGATTAATGATGCCATTCTGGATATTTTAACAAATGAGAACGGGATGACCCGTGAGGTGATCGAATCCTATGCCCGTAAGCATACCGTCTGCCCGTTTGAGTTTTCGCTTGACCTTTCCTATGCCGCTGATGCTGTAATTTGTGATTACAATTATATTTTTGACCCGCGGGTGTCGTTAAAGCGGCTAATAGAGGAGCAAAAGAAGGCCAGCGTCTTATTAGTGGACGAGGCACATAATCTGGTTGACCGCGGCAGGGAGATGTTCTCAGCCTCGTTAAATAAAGAGACGTTTCTTCAATTGAAAAAAGACTTTAAGGGCGTCGATAAGATGATTTTTCAGGCAGCTAGTAAGTTGAATTCTTGGTTCATTTCTTTGAAAAAAGAGAATGATAATAAAACTGAATTTGTCTTAGAGCTCCTAGATGAAGAGTTCTTAGAACAGCTCCTTCAATTTTCAAAGGATGCAGAACAAGTACTAAAAACAGAGACCTCCCAAAGTCTATTGGAAGCTTTTTTTATGGTGAATAACTTCTTAAAAATAGTCGAGCTTCTCGATGAACATTATGTAATCTACGTTGAGAAAAATAGAAACGATGTTATGGTTAAACTGTTTTGCATTGATCCATCGAAACTACTAAGGCAAAAGGGAAAAGGGTATCGCTCTAAGGTGTACTTTTCCGCAACGCTTTCGCCTTTACCCTATTATCAAGATATCCTTGGCGGAGAACAGGAGGATTATTTCCTTTCAATTCCGTCTCCATTCAGAGAAGAACAAATCGACGTCTGTATCAAACCATTGTCCACTCGCTTCAATGATCGCGAACGGACTAAGGATGAGATCGTGTCAATGGTACAATCGTTGATAAAAAAACGGCCAGGAAATTACCTGATCTTTTTCCCTTCTTATCAATACTTACTGTCCGTTTATGAGCAATTCAAGCAAGTTGATGAAGAAACCGATACATTAATTCAAACAACTGGGATGACGGAAGCAGAACGAGAGGAGTTTTTAGCAGCCTTTCAGCCTAATCAAGACGAAACCTTACTTGGATTTGCTGTTCTTGGTGGGATTTTTTCTGAAGGAGTCGATTTAATCGGTGATCGTTTAAATGGAGTGGTAGTCGTAGGGGTTGGTTTACCACAGCTTTGTTTTGAACGGAATCTTATAAAGGATCATTTTAATAATAAGGATAAGAATGGTTATGATTATGCATATTTGTTCCCTGGTATGAACAAGGTTTTACAAGCCGGTGGACGATTGATCCGCTCTGAAACAGATCATGGGACGATTGTACTTGTCGACGACCGTTTTTTACAAAAGCAGTATCAATTGCTCTTGCCTCAGGAATGGAATCACTTTACAATCATTTAAAAAATGGCTAATTATGTTTCGCTATATAATCGAAGTGCTTAAAAATTTGACTATTTAATCTAACTTTAATAAAATTAGATTAAACAGTCTAATTAGGGTGATTAAAAGTGCAAACAAAGGCTAATCCAATATCAATTTTTATATTAGATGTAAGTAATTCTTCGTCCGAAGGCATGGGAGATGAACTGACCGTTTATCTAGATGAAATGGTAAAATGGATCAATATTTGGACAAAAGAAATTGGGTCCACCAAAGTCAAACATCGATCAGGGGATGAAATTATCTTTGTTAGTGATGGTTATTCTACAGCTTATACCGTTGCATTTTTCATCAGCAGGATATGGAAATATCGTCAACACAAACCCTATTTTGGTTTGTCTTTTGGCGATATCGATCGACAACTAGTTGAAGTTGATATTGAAAAATGGATCCATCCATTGATTAAGCAGGCTAGATATGCAAATGATTTGTTAAAACAAGACCATAATAGGTCTCCCTTTAAATTTGAACTTGATCAATTTTATCATGGAGAGAATAGTACTCCTTTTGTATACAATCAATTTAGAAATGAATTTGAGTCTTTGTTCAATACCTTATTGCATTTGCAACATAATCTCATGAAAGAACAAACTTATATCCAGGAGCTCGTATGTTCCTTCTATCTTATAGTGCAACAGCAAAAAGCAATAGGAAAACTTCTTGGCAAAACACCACCTACCATTTCAAGTCATTTTAAAAAAGGAAAAAGTGAGGAAATCCTCCGTAGCTTTCATGAAATAATTAATATCCTAAATTCCTTGCAGGAAAAAGCTTATCCCGGAATAGTTGTTAACCCGAAAAATACAAGTGATATTCTAACCCAATCCATCAGAAATCATTTGAAAGAAAATATATATACACTGCTTGATTATTAGCATTAATCGAACAAAGAGGGGAAACCATGCTACTTTTATGTCTAATTCTCGCGCATCTAATTGCCGATTTTTATTTACAAACAGATGAAATGGTAAAGGAAAAGCATAAAAATATCAAGAAACATATTATGCATCATTTTTTAATGACGGCATTCATTCTTAGTGGTTTCTTGATTTTTCATTTTAAACCAATGAATATCCTCAGTTATTTTATTTTTCCGTTGGCTTTTATTATAGTTTCTCATTTTCTCATCGACATAGTAAAAATTAAACTGCTCGATACATTAAAATTTTCAAACGAGGAAAATCTGAAACGACTTAGTTTTTTCCTCCTAGACCAATTACTCCATCTTGGTATGATCATTCTTGCGTGTCAGTTATTCATTGATATAGAGTTTACTAAAATAATTGATGTATTCAAGGAAGGATATAAGATAAGCCCCATAAATGCCGGTTTGTTTCTTATCATCATCGTGATCCTAACCACAAGTGTTAGTGGTCATTTTATCAGGATTTTATTAGGATCGTTGCCTAACCAGCTGTTATCCTTTGAAGGAAAGTATTCATTTAAAACAGACAGACAAGAAGACCACTATGCAATTAAAAGTATGGGCAAAAAGGGTTTAACTGAGGAGTATCATTACACTATTTTTTCAAAGCATGACCTTTCACGCGGGAAATTAATTGGTTATATTGAAAGACTGCTAGTTTTAGTATTGACATTTTACAGTGCCTATCCTGCAATCGGGTTTATTGTTGCGGCAAAATCTATTGCCAGATTTAAACAAATGGACGATAGGGATTGGGCGGAGTATTTCTTGCTCGGTACACTGACCTCAATGTTCATAGGTATTTCACTCGGGTTATTATTGCGCGAAGTTTTGACTTAATATATTTTTTAGCTGCCTAAAACTGAAGGCAGCTTATTTTTTTTATAAAAAGGTGGCATTATTTGCAACAATTTCATATAATTAAAGAAAAGTTGCCCTCAGGAAAGATTTTAAGGAAGGGGAAAGAGAGATGGATAAACCTAAAACAATTAAATTGCTAGATGGGGAAAAAGGAAATGTAATTAAAATTACTTCTTTAAATTTAGATGGTGTAATGAGAAGAAGATTATTAGATTTAGGATTTGTAACGGGTGCAATCGTTGAAGTTGTTCGTAAAAGTCCTTTAGGAGATCCGATCGCCTTTCGTGTCAGTCAAACGACGATTGCCCTCCGTGAAGAGGAAAGTTCAAGAATAGAAGGGGAGCTGGTGTCCAATGGGGAATGAGTATCGAATTGCACTAGCCGGGAATCCGAATACTGGTAAAAGTACGTTGTTCAATGCTTTAACAGGTCTTAGACAGCATACGGGAAACTGGGCAGGAAAAACCGTTTCACTGGCAAAAGGCAGTTTATCTTTTAAAGATAAGACTTTTCATCTCATTGATCTGCCTGGAACTTATTCTCTGTTTTCGAATTCAACGGATGAAGAAGTGGCGAGAAACTATATCGTTTTTGAGAAACCAGATGTAACGCTTGTTGTATTAGATGCAACCTCATTGGAACGGAATTTCAACCTGGCCTTACAAGTGTTAGAAATGACAAAAAATGTCGTGATTTGTATTAACTTAATAGATGTCGCTGAACAACAAGGTATTCACATTAATGAACGGCTTTTGACCAATCGATTAGGAGTACCTGTCATCAAAATTTCGGCGCGGAATAAAAAGGGGTTCCCAATGCTCCTTGATACGATTGATCGTATTGTATCAGGGGCAATTGAATGCCAGCCAGCTCGATTGACATATCCTGAAGAAATTGAAGAAAAAATTAACAAGATTGAACCAAAGGTACGCGAACTGGTTGGAAATCAAATATCTTCCCGCTGGGTTTCTTTAAGATTGTTAGATGGTGACGAGTCATTACTCAATGAAATTAGCAAACGATTGATACCAGAGGGGGTTTGTTAGATGAGCATTCAAGAGCTTTACACAGAAGCTCAAGCGTTGTCATCATCTAAGTTAAGAGATGATATAGTGGAACATCTTTACGATCGCAGCCATACATTATGCCGCGAAGGAATTTCCTATACAAAATCAAATAGAGATACACGAACAGAAAAACTAGATGCAATTTTTACTTCACCGATTTTTGGTTTCCCGATTATGATTGTGATGCTGGGAGTATTGTTTTATATAACAATCGCAGGAGCAAATATCCCATCATCAATGCTCGCTGAGTTATTTGGGGTTATTGAAGGGTATATTACCTCATTTTTTACTTTCCTTCATGCTCCGGATTGGCTGCATGGAGTGCTTGTACTTGGTTTATATCGGGGAACATCCTGGGTGATCAGTGTAATGCTGCCCCCGATGGCGATCTTTTTTCCAACCTTTGCCCTTTTAGAGAATTATGGTTATCTACCACGTGTGGCTTTTAATATGGATCGATTGTTTAAAAGGGTTGGGGCGCATGGGAAGCAATCATTGACAATGGCAATGGGGTTCGGCTGTAATGCCGCAGCAGTCATTTCAACGAGGATTATCGAGTCGCCAAGAGAACGGATGCTTGCGATTCTGACAAACAATTTTGTGCCATGTAATGGGCGCTGGGGTACATTAATCCTTCTAGCATCATTATTTATGGCTGCTAATTTTTCCGGTGGTATTAAGTCGCTTGTCACCACTGGGGTTATTGTCGGAATTGTTCTATTTGGGATTATCGTGACATTCTTTGTCTCATGGGCACTCTCAAAAACTGCTTTAAAAGGAGTTCCGACACATTATACGTTAGAGCTGCCGCCATACAGGAAACCCAAAATTTTTGATACCGTTATTCGTTCTTCGTTAACAAAATCATGGTCTGTGCTAGTCAGAGCGGTTAAAGTAGCTGCACCTGCCGCTATCTTAACATGGGTTTGTGCAAATATTTACATTGGTGATACAAGTATATTGATGTATGCGGTGGAATTTCTAGACCCGTTTGGAAAATTACTTGGTCTTGATGGTTATATTATGATGGCATTTATACTAGGGTTGCCAGCAAATGAAATTGTCCTGCCAATTCTATTAATGGGGTATTTATCAACGGGTTCGTTAACTGAGGTTGATAGCTTGGTTGATTTGAAGCAAATCTTTCTTGATCACGGCTGGACATGGCTTACAGCATTGAATATGATGTTGTTTTCACTCTTACATTATCCTTGTGGAACAACGCTTCTTAATATTTATAAGGAAACGAAAAGCAAAAAGTGGACATTTCTTGCCTTCCTCATTCCAACCATAATTGCCATCATTGTTCCATTAATTATTACACAGACGGTAAGGATGTTCGGTTTAATATAAAAATAAGACACCACTTTTATTCTGGTTATGGAAAAAAAGTGGTGTCTTTTATGTATTTGTATTGTAGAGTCCAATTGAATGGTTAAAATTAATTCATTTTAGAGATACTGTTTGAATGGATACTTATTAAATGAAGGAAAGGAGAGTTACATATGAGTAAAATTGAAGTAGGGGAAATTTTTACGATAAGCGATGAGAGTGATGATGAACAGGAAGTAGAAGTGCTAGGGGTAGTGACGATTGAGGGGACAGATTATGTTGCTGTTGGGTTTGCGGAGGATGTTAGACAAGAAACGGATGACGATATTGATATTTTCTTTTTGAAGGTTGATGAAGATGGTGATTTTTCCGCCATTGAAAGCGATGAGGAATTTGAAAAGGTTTCTGCCGCGTTTGATGAAATGATGGATGAAGACGAGTAATGAGGAGCGAGAGAGGAAAAACCTCTCTTTTTTCTTTATCAAGTTAAATTGGAAAAATTATGTATGTATATAGTTTGTTTTGGAATACTAACATTGAGAATATAAGGAAGACTCGTCGATCGGCAAGCCCCTAAGGGCGAAGATAGAGACGTATTTACACTTATGCTTTAAAGGAAATTTATACTTTCCAATCTGCCAAAAAAGGAGAAAATGCATGTTAATAGAAGAAGGGACTAAATATCAAATTTCGCAAACTATAAAAGGTTTTTTCAATTCTGCTGAGACCATGCTGGTAAAAAGCAATAATGGGATTACAGTACAGTTTATTCTGGGAGACAACAAAGGTCATGGGTCCATGCCAGTGGAGCATTTCCATTATTTATTAAAAAAGACTAATTTAACGCATATTCCAAATAAAAGATCCTTATTAAATACGGATATGAATGAGGAACAAATCGGATAATTTTAATGCATTGCTTCGAGAAGAGGTAATGCATTTTATATTTCATTGATTTAATTTTATACTATAAGGTATCAACTAGTGTAGGGAGTGATTAAATTTATGAAAACAAATAGTGTTAAATTGTCAAATGCGACAATCGCGTATGTAGATAAGGGTGAAGGGAAGGCGATTGTTCTTCTACACGGTTTTTGCGGGAGCTCTCTTTATTGGGAAAAAGTGACTCCTGAACTGTCAAAAAACTATCGTGTAATCGCACCAGATCTTCCAGGGCATGGGGAATCGAGTATGGATAAAGGATATTATTCAATTGAAGAGTATGCGGAGATGCTAAAGGTTCTTTTAGATCAATTAAATATTCAAAAGGTAACAATGTTTGGACATTCATTAGGAGGCTATATTACACTTGCCTTTGCAGAAAAATATAGCAACAATTTAAACGGTTTCTCGCTTGTACATTCCACTGCCTTTCCCGATTCGGAGGAGGCGAAAAAGGGCAGGTTAGCGAATACTGAAAAGGTACAGAAAGAGGGGATTAAGTCTCTTATTGATGGTTTGGTACCAAAGCTATTCTCACCTGATAACGTAGAAGAAGATCATATTAAAGTAGTAAAAGAAATAGGATACTTAACTACTCCACAAGGTGCCATTAGTGCATTGACCGCGATGAAGAATCGGATTGATCGAAATCCTGTATTAGAGGATACTCCCTTGCCAGTACTTTTGGTTGCAGGTGAACAGGATCAAATCATTCCAGCAGAAAAAACTTTTTCGGTTAGCAGAGATAACATCAAACAGAGGTTAATAAAAATTTCCGGACATATGAGTATGTACGAAAACCCTACTGATCTTATCTCGGAAATGAACGAATACCTATCAAGTATATAGCATCGAAGTTCAATGTATTATATTCAGAGTGAAAAAATTCCCAACCTGTATTTTGGTTGGGAATTTTTTTCATTTATTCTGCATCTGCTGGGGATAATCCCATGAAAACGCCATCAAAAAATACTGCCATAAATTTTGTTCCCTGCTCATTTTCAAAAGGTATTCCGACCATTACCATGCCATATGTATTATTTTTGAATACTTCAACGGTATTAGCGCCAGTCCATTTTAAGCCATCTTTTTTAAGATCTTTTTTCACTGCTTTAAACGCTTCACTGCTGATTACATCGGCAACGATTTTATTTCTTTCAGATCCTAAAATTGGTGTAACATCGCAACCACATTCTTCAGATAAAGCTTCTGGTTGGTGTGATTCTGCTGCTTTGGCAGTATTCCCAGTTGTTACAAAAAGTGTTAATGCAATCATGCCTCCAAATACTACAGATAAAAATTTCTTCATCCATTTTTCCTCCTTATTTTAAACTCCTTTACTTCTATTCTCTCTTTTTCGACAAACTCCTTCAAAAACTTTGGAAAAAAATACGACAAATGCCAAAAATTATGACGGCTTTGTGTCAATTAAGATGTGATTTCGAGGCACTAGTTCCGATAAAAACGAAAAGCTGTACACTCTTTAAGGATGAGAGTACAGCGGTTTAATACCTATTTTTTTGTCGAATAATATTTTCCCAGCACATTATTTGAATCATTTAAAGCTTCAAAAATTGTTCCTGTTAAACTATTTGGTCCTTTTGCATCAAGTCCGACTTCCCAGAGCATCATGCCGCCAAAGCCATGATCAAGTGCCAGTGTTGTTTTCTTTTTCATGGTGGCATCGCCATTATAATAGTAGGTTGTGCCATTCATGCTTACTGTATCTTTTGTGGAATTTGCCGGGTCTTGGTTTATGATGGCACTATAGGATACCTGTTTTATTTTAGGATCCTCTGGTTGAGCATAAAACGGAACACCCAACACCAATTTTTCTTTTGGAAGATTATTTTTGTCAAACAAGTCTGCCCAATAGTTTACTATTTTCTCTGTAAACGGATAGGGAGATAAATTTGCAGCATGATATCCATCATCCCATTGACCGTCATATGCCATAATATTGACATGGTCAACATCCTGGAACATCGTCGGTTCATAGACGACAAAGCCAATTTCAGTTAACGTCACGGCATGAATTTTTGAATAAACAGCTATCGACAACTCCATATTTTTTGGATGAAGCTGTGCACTTAATTCATTGGTAAAAAGAGCAAGATTATCTGCATCTGCTTTAGAATGAGGATGTTCAAAATCGATATCAATACCGTCTAGATGTTCCCGTACTGCAATACTAGTAAGCTCATTCACTAGCTTTGTCCTTGAGGCAGGATTAGAAATAGCGGTTTTAAAATACTCATAAGATTCACCGCCGTTGATGTGATACCATCCTCCAACAGCAAGCATCACTTTTGTATCATATTGTTTAGCTTTTGAAACGACTGTCCTTAGATTTTTTAATGCGGTATCGCCATTTAGTAATATTTCTCCTTCCTTTGTCGGATGGGCAAAGGAGAAGATGACATGCGTTAATTTGGAGTAATCCACTACATTTGGGTCGCGGAAATCCTGTACATACCCAATGAGCACTTTTGATTGTGATTTTTCCACCTTGGGTAATTCTTTTGTAACCGGCTTAATGGCCGATTTTGGTGCTTGCTTTATATTAACCGTTTTTTCATTTGCTATGTTAGCTGAGAATAAAACTCCAGTCAACATACCTCCAATGAAGGTAATCGTAATTACCAGTGTTCGGAGGAGAACGCGTTTCTTCATAGGATGTATTCCTCCTTATTATTGTCACCAATAAAAATTGTAACAGAAAAAAGGAGAAAACTTGGCTGGTAATATCCACCTTTACCGTTGCAGAAAGGAAAAGAAATTTGAAAATCACTGCTAATTTTTGATATAGTAACTTAGTTAATGTTAATAATAACTATAATATTATATATAGTATAAGGTGGTAGACATGAATCAAGAATATAGAGTGTTATTGTATTACAAATATGTTTCGATAGAGAATCCTGAAGAAGTTGCGAATGAACACCGCCAATTCTGTACAGATTTAGGATTAAAAGGACGGGTTATCATCGCCTCTGAAGGAATTAATGGCACGGTGTCAGGCACCATCGAACAAACTGATGCCTATATGAAATACATGGAGGAACATCTTCTTTTCTCAGGGACTATTTTTAAGATTGATGAAGCATCCGAGCATGCATTTAAGAAAATGAAGGTTCGTTACAGACCTGAGCTCGTTACATTACGTTTGGAAGATGATATTGACCCGAATGTGTTAACGGGAAAGCATTTGGAACCGAAGGAATTCTTTGCCGAAATGCAAAAAGAAGATACCGTAGTGATTGATGCTCGAAATGATTATGAATATGATTTAGGCCATTTTCGCGGGGCAGTTCGACCTGATATATTGAATTTCCGTGACTTGCCACAATGGATCCGAGAAAATAAAAAGGAATTTGAAGGCAAGAAGATTCTCACCTATTGTACGGGTGGTATCCGTTGTGAAAAATTTTCCGGCTGGCTCCTCCAAGAAGGTTTTAAGGACGTATCACAGTTAGAGGGCGGGATTGTCACATACGGAAAAGATCCAGAAGTCCAAGGGGAATTATGGGATGGACAGCTCTATGTATTTGATGAGCGGATTAGTGTTCCTGTTAATCGAAAAGAAAACGTCATCGTTGGAAAAGATTATTTTACAGGTGAACCATGTGAACGCTACGTGAATTGTGCTAACCCGGAATGTAATAAAAAAATTCTATGCGGAGAGGAAAACGAGTATAAATATTTACGCAGTTGTTCACATAAGTGCAGGGTTCATCCTCGTAACCGCTACGTTGCCGAGCATGGATTAAGTGAAGAAGATGTAACTGAGAGATTAACCGCAATCGGGAAAGAAGTAATTATATAATGAAGTATGGGGCAGGTCATACATTTGACCTGCCTTTGTTCTTTCTCAGCTTGAATTCTTACATAAAAAAGGAAAACCAATGATAAATATGGAATATACCTTTGAAAGCTATTCCTTTTTTTGAAAAATTAACTCACTCAGTTGTAAACGAGAAAGGAGCAATAAAATGACGACATTCACGTGCAGAAACGAAGTGCCTAGCAAGGAAAAATGGAATTTAGCAGATATCTATTCGGATGTTAGTAAATGGGAAGAAGAGTATCTGGTGATTGAAGAAATGGCCATTAAACTAAAAAAATTTGATGGTGAAATAAATGATGGCCGTTCTCTTTATGGATACCTCAAACAAAGGGAAGAGTTATCATATTATTTTAATAAGGTTTATGCATATGCGATGTTGAGGGTGGACGAAAATACGAAGGTAACGGAAGCACAAGCCCTTTTAGACAGAGCAAAACAGCTAAGTGTAAAAGTGAGCGCCGCCACCTCCTTCTTCCTGCCTTTTTTATTAGGTCTTAATAAAGAAACATTACAGGGCTACATAAAGGCTGAAGAAAAATTATCCTATTTTGAAGAGGACTTATGGGAGTCGTTCCGGTACAAGTCACATGTGCTCAGCAAGGAACAGGAAGAGCTTCTCTCGCAATTAGGCGAAGCATTGACCGTTCCAGGTCATACTTTTGGAATGATCAATAATGCGGATATTAAGTTTGGGGAGGTTACCGGCAATAATGGTGAACGTGTGGAACTTACAAGGGGGATGTATGCAAAGTTAATTGAGGATGAAGATCGAGAAAGGCGCAAAGAAGCCTATAAAGCGTACTATCAGCCCTACGTGCAGTTAAAAAATTCAATAGCTTCAACACTTGCAGCGGCTATTAAAAATAATGTGACACTGTCTCGGGTCCGTCAATATCCTTCCGCACTTGAAAAGGCCTTATTTGGGGATATGGTGCCAAAAGAGGTTTATGAAAATCTTGTTCAAACAACGAAAAAAAATATTACACCGCTTCATCAATATACTCGGATTCGGAAGGAAAAGTTAAAACTCGATGAACTTCGTCAATATGATATGAGTGTCCCACTCGTAAGCGGTGTTAAACAAGTGATTTCTTATGAGGAAGCATATGAAACGATGTGTAAAGCCTTAGCACCTTTAGGAGAGGAATATATAGGCATTCTTAAGGAGTTTAAGGATGGTAGGTATATTGATGTAAGAGAAACTCCAGGTAAGCGTTCTGGTGCCTACAATCTAGGTGTTTATGGCGTCCATCCGTTTATTCTTCTTAATCATCAGGACGATTTGGATAGCTTGTTCACACTGGTTCATGAATGCGGTCATGGTGTCCACAGCTGGCTGAGTTCTAAGCATCAGCCGCAAATTACAGCCGGTTACAGTATCTTTGTTGCTGAAGTTGCATCAACAGTCAATGAAGTGCTATTGATTAACTATTTATTAAACAATGAAAAGGATGCTGATATCCGCAGGCATTTACTGAACCATTTTATCGACCAATTTAAAGGTACATTTTTCACTCAAGTAATGTTTGCTGAGTTTGAGATGCAAACGCATGAAATGGCTGAAAAGGGTCAGCCGCTAAATGTAGAAGTGTTTAATCGAATATATGAGAGATTGTTTAGGGAATACAATGGAGATTACGTTGTGTTTGATGAGGAAGTAAAATATGGATGGTCGAGAATTCCTCATTTTTATCGTCCATTTTATGTGTATAAGTACGCAACTGGATTTGCTTCTGCGATACATTTGGCAACAAAGATTCTTGAAGGCGATAACGAAACACTGACATCGTATTTGGAATTCTTAAAAAGCGGCAGCTCGGATTATCCACTCGAACTGTTAAAAAAGACGGGAGTTGATCTAACAACCCCATACCCGATTGAAAACTCCCTTACACGTTTTGGGGAACTAGTAGAAGAGTTTTCGAAGTTATAAGAGGAACTCTAAAATATATTAAATGGCCTAACCTCCACTTTTTTAGCCTGTACCATAGAGGTTAGGCTATTATTCTACTTTTTTTTACAATTTCTACCCCAAATATCTTAGAATAATGATAAAATAGGCGGTAATAATAACCATTTTTTACATTCAAGGGGGAAATTCACGTTGGACGCAAAGTTTAAAAAGCCAAAAGGATTCGGGGAAATCCTGGATCATACCTTTAGTTTAAGTAAAAATCGTTTTAAAGAATTTTTCATGATTTTAATCATTTTTATGGGGCCCGTTTACTTGCTTCAAGCAATTATACAATTCGCTTCAGGTACCAGTTTTTTTAGACAGGTAGGGACTGGTGATAATTGGTTCGAACGAAATCTCTCAAGCTTTATAGATTCAGGATCGTTTGATTCGAGCAGTTTAGATTTTGGTATCGGCCTAATCGTGGTCAGTTTAGTTAGTGCTCTGTTATTCCCAGTTGCGGAGGCAGCGATCCTGTTTGCGATTAATCATATTCGGAATGAGGAAGAGTTTACGGTGGGCTCCGTTATCAAACAAGCCTTCTCGCGTTTTTGGCCAATGCTTGGTAGCAGTATCTTGTTTGGTTTAATCACGTTTGGAATCATCATTTTTCCTCTTGTCATAATCATTATAGGGTTCGCGTCTGCAATGGTGGATAATCCAATAGCTGGAATTCTTTTTGGAATCCTGTTATTCTTCGTATGTGCTATAGGGATTGGACTTTTATTAACCCGCTGGAGCTTTTATTTTGGTTCGGTGGTGCTTGATAAGACTTCTCCGGGATTTTCGAGAAGCTGGAGACTATCAAAGAACCGAACTTGGGCGTTGATGGGACTATATATTGTGTTTTACATTATCTCCTCAATAATAAGTACTGCTATACAATTTACCTTTGGTGCCTTTTTAGGTACAAGTGTTTTATTATATATGATTTCTAATCTGGCATCACTGTTTACGACGATGATATTCTCAGTAGGTTATGGGGTTATGTATCTTGATTTGAAAACGAGACATGATGCTGATGATTTAAAGGATTTGATTGACGACTATAAGACCATTTAAAGTGAAAATTCAATCAGTGGGGGATTGTTTCATCCCCCACCAATTCTTCCTGCCCGTTATCAAGGGATAAATAAACCTATTATGTTAGGTGATGATTATGTTAGATGCAAACAAGGCACGAGATGACCTTGAAGATATTTTAAATACACAAGAGTATAGAGTTTATTACAATGATTCTAAAGGGTTTATCCAAATCTGGTGGGAAAAAGCAAAAGAATGGATCGCAGAACAGCTGGAAAAGTTGTTCCCTGCCATTAAATCAGCCAGCAGTGCTTCAGGACCAATTTTAATAGTAATTATTGTGATGGTTATTATTCTTTTAGCATTATCAGCATACTTTCTGATTCGGAATACGAGACGGAATTTGATTTTACGGAAGCAAAAACCTCTGCAATCGATGAAGGAATTAAATTGGACGTTCGAGCGGCATCTTGAAGAGGCCATGAAACATGAAGCATTAGAAGAATATTCTTTTTCAACCCGCCACCTGTTTTTATCCTTACTCCTTTATTATCACGAAAAAGGATGGCTTGAGGCAAGAATTTGGAAAACGAATTGGGACTACTACGATGAACTTCGGAAAAACGATCCACTAAAAGCCGATCAATTTTACCGCCTTGCCCACTTTTTTGAAGATGTGACTTATGGCGAACGAACGGTGAGTAATGAGGAATATGTTCAATTCAAACATGAAGCAATGAAATGGCTCGGTGAAAGGGGGGAGGAAGGTATTTCATGAATTCACAATCAAAGGTAAGAACATGGATTTGGCTGATTGTTCTACTCATCTTATTTTTAACAATAAGTTACTTTTCCTTTTCACCAAAGCCACAAGTCTATCCAAGCTATGTGACGGATTCTCCTTCTCCAACCGGTGTAAAGGCATTTTATACATATTTAAAGAAAGAAAAGGAAGCAAAGAGCTGGAACCATGCACCTGAAATGCTGCCTAATGGGAAAGGAAATCAATTACTCGTTATGGTCGAACCGTCATTTTATCCAGAAAAGGATGTTATGGAGGACTATGTTAACTTCATGAAGGACGGAAATACCATTTTGTTATTACAAACCAACCCTAAAGGGATGTTTGATGTAAACACTGAGTTTACGGAACAAAAAGCCTCTCCTAATGACAAAAAGGAGGATGTATTTGATCAGTCAGATGCCACCTATCGGGCTGAGATTAGTTCCCCAATCCGTTTACAAACCATGAAAGAAGATGTGGTTTTATTGAGTGATCACAAGGAAGCCATAGCGCTCAAACGCACTTATGGTAAAGGTCATTTGATTGTTGCGATTGCTCCTGAATGGATGACAAATGAAAACCTATTAAAAAATGATCATTTACCACTACTTCTTTATCTATTAAATGAAGGTAAAGCACAGACCTTTTTGTTTGATGAATATATTCATGGCGGGGAAAATGCCTCTACTATTTGGAACGTCTACCCAATGTGGTTTTTACTGCTTGTTTTACAAGGAATCTTAATCATGGTTCTTTGGCTATGGTTTAAAGGGAAACGATTCGGACCAATCTTCTTTCCAAGGGAAGAGTCGGTTCGTTTTAGCGATGAGGGAATTCAAGCAATTGCTGCTTGGTATCTCAGAGGTAAACGATATCATGACTCATTACTGATCCAAGCAGATTATGTCAAGCTACTGTTACAAGAGCGCTGGCAAATTCCATACAGCCGGGAATGGCAGGATCTTTCTAGTTATATTGAAAAAAAATGGATTCAAATGCCCGCTCGTGATATTAATTCTTTTCTTAATGGATTGGTCACCATCCTTGAAAAAGAAAAAATAAGTAAACAAGAATATCTATTATGGTCGAGAAAACTGGAGCAAATACGAAAAGAGGTCGGAGAATGAAAACAGAATTAACAGCGTTTTTAGAAAAATATGAGGAGCGGATTATTGGGCAGAGTCTTAATCTAAGGCTTTTGTTATCTTCCATTTTAGCTGGGGGACATGTACTTTTAGAAGGTGTTCCAGGTACCGGAAAAACACAGATGGTACGAACGCTGGCAGGGCTACTTGGAGGCAGCTTTAACCGAATTCAGTTTACACCAGATTTACTGCCAAGTGATATCACTGGCAGCATGTTCTATAATATGAAGGAAAGTTCATTTCAAACACTGAAGGGACCTATTTTTACTAATATTCTTCTAGCCGATGAAATCAACCGGACACCTGCAAAAACGCAGGCTGCATTATTAGAAGCAATGGAAGAAAAGCAAGTTACCATCCAAGGTGAAACATATCCATTGCCGGAGGTATTCTTTGTTGTTGCGACACAAAACCCGATTGAATTTGAAGGGACTTACCCGTTGCCAGAAGCACAGCAGGACCGTTTCTTGTTTAAGCTGAATATTGATTTTCCAACATTTGAGGAAGAGAAAACTGTATTAAGAGAAGTAATAGAAAACAGCTTTGATGAAAAGCTAGTAGCATCAATTTTAGACATTGACGCTTTTTTAAGAATTAGAAAAGAAATTGAAAAAGTGACGGTTAGCGAAAATGTGCTAGACTATACGATGCAAATTGTCCGAAAGACACGTGATACCGAATCCATTCGATACGGGGCTAGTACAAGGGCGGGAATCTCGATCGGAAAAGCGGCACAATCATGGGCATACCTGGCTGGTCGTGATTATGTGACACCGGACGATATCAAAATGGTTGCTAAACCGGCATTAAGACATCGTATTCAGTTATCCCCGCATGTAGAATTGGAGGGAGCAACCGTTGACCAAATCATTGAAGAGCTTGTGGGGTCGGTTCCTGTTCCAAGATAGAGGAATAATACCGACAAAACGGCTATTGCTGCTCTTTCTCGTCATCTCATTCGCATTATTGATTGGAACGGGATGGGGAATATCATGGGGTTACGTCATTACTATTAATGTTGTTGTATTTACCGTAAGTCTAGTAGACTTACTCTTTTCACCGAAAAAAAATCAGCTTTCCTTTCAACGAGTGATAGCTGATGAATTCGAAAGGGGTATTTCTAATCAGGTAAAGATTAGGGTAAAGAATACCTCTGCCTATTCGTTTACATACCGGATGGTCGATGGGTTACCACAGGCATTCAAACGCCCGTTTCCTCTTGTTGGAAAAATACCGAAGGAAACAACAATGGAGATCTCGTATGAAACGATTGCCACTGAAAGAGGAAAGTATGAAATCAGTAATCTTTATTTTCGCTATACGAGCCTATGGGGTTTATGGGAGAAGCAAACGACCCTAGGAATAGAGGATTCTGTGAAAGTTATTCCGGATTTGACCGAGACCAAGCAGTATCTGGAAAATGCACAGCAATTTTTAAAATACGAAGGGTTAAAAATTCGCAGACAGCGAAGTGGTGTTGGTGATTTTTCCAAGATAAGGAGCTATGTAGTGGGGGATGATCCCCGTAAAATCAACTGGCGTCAAACAGCAAAGCTGCAAGAAGTGATGGCCAATGAATACGAACCGGAGCATGGGAAGTATATTACGATTTTACTAGATTGCGGAAGAATGATGGGCGCCGAATTGAAGAAAGGAAACCGTTTAGAGAGATCATTAGAAGCGGCCTTGACAGTAACAGCAGCCGCACTCCAAAAAGGCGATTATGTTTCTGTCCTTGCATTTTCAAAGGAAATCAAAGTATTTGTGCCGCCAGCCAAAGGAATGGCACACTTACAGACGATTCTTCAAGCAATCTATCATCTGCAAGTAGATGCAGCTGAGTCAAACTATGCGGCAGTGCTGCAATACTTAGAAATGGTTCAAAAGAAAAGAAGTCTACTTTTATTATTTAGTGATGTCAGAACTTTTCTCCATGAGGAAAGCGCGCTAAGTTTATTAAAGCGGCTTCGGCAGCGGCATTTATTTTTCATGATTGGAATAGAGGATCAAACGCTCATTAAGAGAGCACGTGAGGAGCCAGTTACGGTACAAACAGCGATGGTGAAAAGTATTGCCCAGCAGCAGCTGCTATTTAAGAAACGGGAAAAAAGTATATGGGAAAAACAAGGCCTCCAAATGATTGAGGCCCGTGAAGAAAAGTTGGTCATTGCCGCCGTATCCCATTATATAGATATTATGAATCAAAATCTTTTATAGCATTAGATTTGCGTAAGTTTAGCTTTCCGATTACAACATAAAGAATTAAGCCGATAACCGTTAGGAAAGCAACAATATATTTTGCTTCTAGAGAAATCGCAGCCGGGGTGATAAAGCCTTCAATGACTCCAGCAATGACAAACAACGGAAGTGTCCCAAGCAGCAGCTGTACTGATCGTTTCGCTTGATGTTTTAATTGAAAACCTCTTGTGTATTGTCCGGGAACAAAGAGCTTATAGCCCATTAACAGACCGGCACCGCCGGCAATAAAGATGGCTGTAAGCTCGATCATTCCGTGTGGTACGATATAAGCCCAAAAATCATAGGATTTCTCGTGATGCCAAAAAAGGGCAGCGAGTGCACCGATAAGGATACCATTATAGACGAGCAAATAAACTGTTACAAGGCCAAATGTAATCCCACCGGCAAAGGCGAAGATAGCTACCTTGATATTGTTGGTCATAATGCTAGCAGACATGAGAGAGGAGTCGACCGCTCCATTCCCCTCCCCGATGTGGTCAGGATTAACACCTTGAGCGATTTCCGACGGGAGGATGGCATAGATATGCAGCGGATCATTCATGACGGCAATAAAGCTCCCAACGGCGCCAATGATAAATAGGATCATCGCCACCACCACAAACTTCCATTGCTCCACTAATAACCCAATAAATTTGGTGCTGAAAAAATGGCGAATTTGTTTAAAACTAGATACTTGATCCTTGTACAACAGGTTATGTGATTTAGAAACAAGTCCATTCAAATATTGCGTTACTTCGTCATTTGGGAAGTAGGTTTGACTGTAGGAAAGATTCTGTGCTGTCTTTTGATAGAGTCGATGGTATTGTGTAATCGCATCACCTGTAATTGCATTTCTGCGTTTACTCATAGTTAATACCAACTGTTCAAGCTGTTTCCATTCTTCACGATGCATTTTTACGAATTGTTTGACGTTCATTTTCACACCTTCTTTTAGGGAGCTATGTAATTTTTATTCTCTTTCTCCTTATTATAGAAAATTAGTAGAAAAATAGAAACAACATTAGAAAAAATCAACTGTGTAAAGGGGGAATTTTTATGAATGAAGACCGTTTAGATATTAAAACGCCTGAATACGTTTCGATTCAGTTTCAGCTTGCCGGTTTAGGAAGCAGAGCAGCTGCTTTTATTATCGATCAGTTACTATTAACGGTTGTAAATATATTAACAATAGTTGTGCTTTTTTTTGTTATGGATGGAATATCCTCTGTACAGTTTCTACCGGATAGTTTTATTCCAATAGCTATTACGATTATTATCCTGTTCATCGTGAATTGGGGATACTTTTTTGCGTTTGAATTTTTTTTAGGGGGTAGAACGATCGGGAAGAAACTGATCGGAATCAGAGTGATTCAGGAAAATGGTCACAGCATCACATTATTATCAAGCTTTATCCGGAATCTTATCCGCATAATTGATTCCCTGCCTACTGCATACTTTCTAGGGATAATCATGATATTTTTTCATCCAAAGCATAAACGCCTTGGAGATCTTGTCGCTGGTACGATTGTCATTCATGAGCGAAAGGTAAAACAGAAAAAGAAACTAACTCCAATCGAAAAAGAAATTGAAACTAGAGGGCTTACCAAGTACGATATTTTTATCGATGAATGGACGTTAAAGTCGCTGGGAATGAAGGAATGGAAGCTGATTAGTACATATGCCAGCCGATATCCTCAAGTACCAATGGAAGAAAGAAATCAATTAACAAGACAAATTGCTGAAATCTTGCTTCCGAAAATTGGGCTGGAAGTAGAAGGAAAACGAGAAACTGATTTAGAAAATACGCTCCTTGTACTCTATTTAATCCTGAAGGACGAATGGGAATTTGAACTTTAGAGAAATAAAAAACTCGGCACTTTCTAATGGAGGTGCCGAGTTTTATTCTAAATAAAATTATAAAATAGGCGATAGGAGACGTGTTATGGCCTCCTTTAATTTGATACCGAGGGAACGTTCTTTGTATCTATCCATTGTTAATTCAGAGCTATCTTGACAATCTTGGAGAAACAAATCATAAAGATTTTTAGCCACTTTTTCATCGTAAATGACGGCATTTACCTCAAAATTTAAACGGAAGCTCCGTGTGTCGATATTAGCAGTTCCAACAGAAGCCACTTCTTCATCCACTACGATGGTTTTAGCGTGGATAAATCCCTTCTCATAAAGATAAATTTTAGCTCCATAGTCTAAAAGTTCTCCCGCATATGCCCAAGTTGCCCAATAAACAACGGCGGAATCACCCTTACTAGGAATCATGATTCTTACATCAACACCTGAAAGTAAGGCAATTTTACAGGCATCCATAAAACTGGAATCTGGAACAAAATACGGTGATTGGATGTACAGGGTTCTTTTAGCAGACATGATTAACTTAATATACATATTTTTAATGTGTTCCGTTACTGTGTTAGGACCGCTCCCAATAATTTGTACCGGACTTTTTCCATCATGCTTGGCAACTTGGAAGGAAAATGGTTCAAAATTCATCTTGTTCTTCGCAGCGTAATTCCAATCTAAAAGAAATCTGCCTTGAATTTGGGAAACTGCTTCCCCTTGGATTTTTAAATGTGTGTCGCGCCAATAGCCAAATTTTTTATCCAATCCTAAGTACTCATTTCCAATATTAAAGCCGCCAATATAGGCAATCTTTCGGTCAATAATGCAAAGCTTCCTGTGATTTCGATTATTAATCCGGAAATTAACCAATTTAAGAAACGAAGGGAAAAAGGCTTCTACTTCACCGCCATAAGAAATCATTTCATTAAAAAAAGCAGGAGAAATCCTTCTGGATCCAATTTCATCATAAAGGAGCCTAACCTTTACCCCTTCTTTTGCCTTTTTTGTGAGTTCATCCCGCAGTTTGTCAGCAAGAGAATCCCGTTGAATGATGTAATATTGAAGGTGAATCTCCTCTTTTGCGTTTCTAATATCTTCAAACAAAGAGTTAAATTTTTCATGTCCATCAGTAAAAATTTCAATTTTATTGTCCAATGTAAGCAATGCATTGGATGACTTTACATTCATCAGGAGTAAATCAGAATGTTTTGATAGCAAATCATTGTGAAAAAATCTATTGTCTTGAAGTTGATGGATTTGTTCATCTACTGCTGATAGAAGATAACTTCTTTCTTCAGATGACAAATTGTAAAAATTCTTTTGCTTTAATTGTCGGCCTAGAAACAAATAGACGATAAAGCCAACGATGGGAATAAAGAACAAGATCATAAGCCATGCCCATGTTGAGCCAATGTCCCGGCGTTCAATAAAGAGAACAGCTGCTGCCAACAAAAAATTGATAACAAAAATAATGGAAACAAGTAATGTGCTTGCATTCGTTACATCCATAGATTAAAATCCCTTCTATTACACTAAGTCTTTTGATATAAATAAATTTTAACTGAATTAGTTGAACTTTAAAAGAACTTAAAGTTATAAAATTGACAATAGACGCTGTGTCATATATCATTGCATTGATGACAATGTGTCATAATCAGATTTTACAATAAGAAGGGAAGAAAATGCCGAAAATTACATTTTATAATTTACCAGAGGATAAAAAAGAGAAGTTAATAAACGCCGTTAAGAAAGAATTTTCAAGAGTACCTTTATATGATGCATCCATTTCTAATATCGTAAGATCAGCGAGAATACCGCGCGGCAGCTTTTATCAATACTTTGAAGACAAGGAGGATGCATTTTTCTTCATATTAAATGGTATTGTTATTAATAATAATAACAACTTTACATCACTTCTAAGAAAACATAATGGTGATCTATTTGAAACTATGATTGATTTTTTCCAATATATTATCCAGGAAGAAGAAAATGTTCAATTCTTAAAAAATGCGTTTTTGAATATGACGTATAAAATAGAAAATAGCTTTGCTAATATTTTTAGAAACCGAGAAAATAACGATAATTTCAAAGAAATTTCATCGTTAATAAATACAAGTAACTTAAACATTTCAAATGATCAAGATTTGTTTCATATTATGCAAATTATTTTCACAGTAACCATACGGAATGTAGTTGAGAAATTTGCAAAAGAGCTGTCGAAACAAGAAGCATTGGGGAACTATATAATTGAAATGAATCTTTTGAAAAATGGACTTGCTAATAAAAATAACAGTTATTAGTTTTTTGAGAGTTTGGTGACTAGTGACCGTGGAGGAATATAAATGAAACAAATGAAACCGCCAAAAAAACCGCTAATATTTTACTATGCAGTGACATTGATAATCATTTTACTGTTAAATTCTTTTATTTTTCCTGCCATTTTTAATCGCTCAGTAAAAGAAGTGGATTATGGGACATTCTTAACTATGGTTGAGAAAGGGAAAGTAAAACAGGTAGAAATTGAAGATAACACCATTGTGTTTAAACCATATGATACAAGTGAGGCCAAGCTTTATAAGACAGGAACGATTGATGACCCTAAATTAGTTGACCGCTTGCATAAGGCGAATGTTAAATTTACAAAGGTTATACCGAAAGAAACATCTCCGATCGTAAGTTTTATTCTATCTTGGGTCCTTCCGCTCCTCATTTTTATTGCAATCGGTCAGTGGCTGATGAAGAAGATGCAAAATAAAATGATGGGTGGTGGAGGCGCTTTATCCTTTGGTAAAAGTAATGCAAAAGTATATGTTGAAGCTCAAACAGGAATTGTCTTTAAAGATGTAGCCGGCCAGGATGAAGCAAAAGAAGCCTTACAGGAAATTGTCGATTTTCTGCATAACCCGAAAAAATATAAAGAAATCGGTGCGAATATTCCAAAGGGTGCTTTGTTAGTAGGCCCTCCTGGAACAGGGAAAACCCTTTTGGCAAAAGCGGTAGCAGGGGAATCCAAGGTTCCATTCTTCTCAATGTCAGGTTCTGAATTTGTTGAGATGTTTGTCGGAATGGGTGCTGCAAGGGTAAGGGATTTATTTAAACAGGCACAAGAAAAAGCACCATGTATTGTATTTATTGACGAAATAGATGCCATCGGTAAAAGTCGAAATTCAGGTATGGCAGGCGGCAATGATGAAAGGGAGCAAACATTAAATCAGCTGTTAACAGAAATGGATGGATTCGATGCAGATAAAGGCGTCGTCATCCTCGCCGCAACCAATCGACCAGAAACACTTGATAAAGCACTTTTAAGACCAGGAAGATTTGATCGAAGAGTTCCGGTTGAATTACCTGACTTAGCAGGCCGTGAATCAATTTTGAGAGTACATGCTACAAAAGTGAAGTTAGCTGATGATGTTAATTTCAATGTAATCGCTAGAGCTACATCAGGGGCATCAGGGGCAGATTTGGCCAATGTAATTAATGAAGCGGCACTTAGGGCAGTAAGATTGGGACGAAACAAGGTTGTCCAAAATGATTTAGAAGAGTCTGTTGAGGTGGTCATTGCCGGCTATCAACGGAAAAATGCGGTTATTACGATGAAGGATAAATTAACGATCTCATATCATGAGATTGGACATGCATTGGTTGCAGCGAAACAAAGTCATTCAGCACCAGTCCATAAAATCACGATCATCCCTAGAACCTCCGGCGCTTTAGGCTACACGATGCAGGTAGATGAACATGAAACGATCCTGATGACAAAAGAACAAGCCTTGGATAAAATCACAACCTACATGGGGGGCCGTGCAGCAGAAGAGATTATTTTTAAAACGGTCACTTCAGGTGCCTCCAATGACATTGAACAAGCAACAAAGATTGCCAGAGCAATGGTGACACGGTTTGGGATGAGTGAGGAATTCGATATGATGGCACTGGAAACAGTCAATAATCCGTATTTAGGCGGGGATACCTCCCTGATGGTGTCTGGAGAAACGGCAGCCAAAGTGGATACTGAAATTCTTAAAATTATCAAATCATGTCATGAAAAAGCCATTCAGATTTTAGAGGAAAATAAAGATAAATTACACGAACTAACAAAGTACCTGTTAGAAAAAGAAACGATAACCGGTGAGGAATTTATGGCTATCTTATCAGGGAAACAGGTTACGAATGATATATTTGAAAAGCAGTAATTAAAAAAACAACATTAATCATGTAAAAGCTCATCTTAGTGATACATAAGATGAGCTTTTTTTGATGTTTTTTCTTTTATTAATGTCACACTTTACCAATGTTCTACGACTGATATGTAAGAAAGCAAAAAAGAGGGTGAGGAAAGGCTTGAATAAAGATAGAGAAGGGCTCGTGATGGATTGGTACGAACTGTATTATGATGATATTTATCGGTTTATCTTATATATGTTAGGTGATAAACAATGCTGTGAGGATTTAGTCCATGATACATTTCTACGTGCGTATTCAGCAGTTGATGGATTTGAAAATCGGTCGGCAGTTAAAACGTGGCTGTTTAGTATTGCAAAGTATTTGGTGATTGATGAAATTCGTAAACGGAAACGCAAAAGGCTATTTTCCACAATTAGACTTAATCAGGAAATTCCTTCTTCCTTTAATTTAGAACAGCATATTGAAAACAAGGAGTTTGTTCTTCAGCAACTGGAAAAGATACAAATGCTAAAACCCAATTATCGTTTAGTGATAACGTTAAAAAAAATTGAAGATTGTACGACAAAGGAAGTTGCAGAAATTCTCGATTGGTCCGAGTCAAAGGTTCGTAAAACCTTATCAAGAGCATTACAATCCCTTAAGAAAATGAATGAGATAGGAGGGGGAAATCATGGTGAATAAACATTTTGAAGATAAATGGGAGCTGCTTAAGCAACTTGGTTCAACAAACATTCAAAAAGACGCGATTAGAAAAAGAATTCAAGAATCAATCCATCATCGCCCCTCCAAAACTAGTTCAATGAAGTTCCATCAATGGAAAAGTATTACCGCAGTCTCGTTGCTTTTTGTTATTTTCGGAGGTTTTCTTTTCATGTTAGTGAAGGAATATCCTAAGCAAAATAATTCTTCAAATTACACGATTGATTATGAGTCTTTTAGCTGGAAGCTTGGTGGTGTAACTAGTAAAAAAACAGGTGATAGTTTAGAGCTTTACCACAAAAATGACTCGATTCCTTTTGGAACCGTTAGTGAAGTAACGGAAGCTGAAATGAACACGATTATCAACTCCAAACCGATGTTTGTTAACAAAGAACTTGAACATTTCCCATATAAGACATTCATGTATATAGAGCATGTAAAAATGCAGGACGTTGCCATTCGGTATTACTTCTTTATTCCGCTAACTAAGGAAAAATGGATTCAGTATACATTTGATTATCCAAAGATTGAGTACGGTGACATTTTTCAAGCGATGTCTTCACTCGAGTTAAAAGGAAAAAAGCCATATCATCATGACGGGGCACTTTATGTGACTCATGGCTATGGTAGGATGATTTATCCTGTAGACTTAGAGCCAATTTCCATTACTTCAAATAAAAACGAAGTGTATCGTTGGATTGGAGCATCCACAAAGGCTTATAATCAATATTTAGAAAAGATTTTGCACAGTAATGGCAATTGGCAGAAGGAATCTGGAGAGGGATTGTCAAACACTTTTGTTTCAGTAGATGGGAATGAAGTCATCACCATCAGTTTAAATGGAAATGAACTAACATATGAGTATTTTTACCCGAACCAGGATGAATAAACTGATAGAAACAAGCATTTACGGAATTTCTAATGATAAGAAGGAATGTTAAAAATATGGGTTAAGTACAATAAAATTAAAAACCCCAAAAACCGAAATCACACATGTGGATTCGGTTTTTGGTTTTCGCTAATATTATTTCATAATCATCACAGCTTTTATCTTAACGAAAAAAATTAAATAAATGGTGGATATTAAGGAAATTATTAAAAATGCAGTCATAAATTGGAGTAATTTGCCGAATCTCTGTAAGGGATTCTTTTTTTTATTATATTTTTGGGGGAGTAGGAACTGTGAGTACAACGTTTATAAAAAGAAAACAAAGATTAGAGGAATTGCGCAAGAAAAAAATGAGCGTACGTAATAAAAAGCTGGCAACAGTTGCGTTTGCTGGAGCCTTAACGGCTGTTGCGTTTATGACTACAAAAGTCGAAGCCTGTAGCAGCACCTCATATACTGTTGGGAAAAATGACACTCTATATAGCCTATCGAAAAAGTATAATATTAGTATCAAACAGCTAATGGAAGTTAATGGTTTAACTTCAGAGAAAATAAGGGCCGGACAGCAACTTTTGGTACCTGAACATTCTATAAAAAGCTCCAGTCTTTATACTGTTCAAAAAGGGGATACCCTTTATTCTCTTGCTAAAAAATCCGGTGTGAGCATGAATCAATTAAAAAAGATAAATCATTTACATACGGATAAGCTTTACATTGGTCAAAAACTGAAGCTTTCTATTGATTCACCAGCAGAAGACATAAAGCCAGTGTACAAAGTGAATCCAGGAGATACTCTATGGGGAATCGCAAATCGTTTTGGTGTAAAGGCAGAAGATCTAAAAAAAGCGAATGGACTTCGCCAAGATATGGTTCTTATTGGGCAAAAGCTCACTATTCCGGGTTCTGTAATTCATACTAAAGTAAAGGTTGTAGGTGCCGCTGACAACTTTACAGTAGAATTTCAGCATAAGAATAAACCATTAATATTAAAAGTGGCATACGGTACTGCAAATGAATACGAAAAAAAATCAGGGCAGGAAGTAACAGTAGTTCATAAGAACGGGGCCCTAATTTCAATAAATTAATTTCCTAGAAAACACGTTTGATTTATTTCAGGCGTGTTTTTTAAAATTTATCGTCTTAATATACTAGTTGGTTTTACAACAAATGAATAGGCGGCAATAATTATGAAACTATACGAAACTACTAAAAAGCCTTTAGCACAATGATCGTGTACTCAAGGCTTTTTTGTTTAACTACTTCAAAAAAAGCTTAATTTTATTAAGTCCGTTCTTCATATTTGGGTATCGAAACGGGATATCAAATAAGGTCGTTTGTTTAAGAACGCTTTTTTGATGGGAAAAAGTATCAAAGTTTCCTTTTCCATGATAGGCGCCAATCCCACTGTTTCCGACTCCGCCAAAAGGCAGGTAAGGGGAGACAAAGTGATAGACCGTGTCATTTATACAGCCTCCACCAAAAGATACGCTGTTTACAACTTCCTGTTGAACGTTGTTATTTTCCGTAAAGAGATAAAGTGAGAGCGGCTTAGGGTGACGATGAATTCCTTCAAGTACCTCTGATAGCACATCGTATTCAAGTACAGGTAGAATCGGCCCAAATATCTCATCCTGCATTATCTGATCATCCCAAGTGATATCTGTTACAACAGTTGGCTCAATCATTAAGTTTTCTTGATTTGAGTCTCCGCCCATAAAAAGTTCACCATTGTCGAGGAAGGAACACAACCGCTGAAAGTGCTTATCACTTACGATTCTCGTGAAATGCACATTATTTAATGGCTTCTCCCCATACAATTCGATCGTCGCTTTCTTGAATTCACTGAGAAATTGTTCTTTAATTTTTTTATGAAGATACAAATAATCCGGGGCAATACAGGTTTGTCCAGCATTGGTAAATTTCCCCCATGCAATACGCTTCGCTGCTAGTTTAATATTGGCATCCTCATGAACGATACAAGGACTTTTTCCACCCAATTCTAATGTAACAGGTGTTAAATTTTTAGCTGCCGCCTCCATAATAACTTTTCCAACTGGAACGCTTCCTGTAAAAAATATATAATCAAATTTTTCATTAAGCAGTGCTTGGCTTGTTTCAATGCCTCCTTGCACAACGGAAATGTACTCCTCGGGGAATAAATCACTAATGAGTTTCCCAAGTACCTCAGATGTTTTCGGTGTCAATTCTGAAGGCTTAATGACTGCACAGTTTCCTGCAGCAATGGCACCGATTAATGGAGCTATTGCTAATTGAAAAGGATAGTTCCAAGGGGCAATTATCAGAGTCACACCATATGGTTCTGAAAAAATAAAGCTTCTCGATCCAATATGGGTGATAGGTGTTTTAACTCTTTTCGGTTTCACCCATGAACGTAAATGTTTGATCGTAAATCGTAATTCTTCGAGCACAATTCCTATTTCAGTGGAATAGGAATCAAATTCAGATTTATTTAAATCCCCCTTTAAGGCAGACATCAGTTTTTTTTCGTTATTTTTAATCGCAATCCTTAATTTTTGAAGTGCTTCGAGTCGATAAGCTAAATCTTTTGTAGTGTCAGTCCGAAAAAATGATTTTTGCTTGGTAATAAGGGAATTGTAGGTTTGCATTTCATCAGCTTCCTTTTAATCTGAATCAAATTTTTCACTATTTCCGTAGATTTTTAAAGAATTCTATTCCTTTATCAGTTGGTAAAGATTAACCAGATCTTTTTTATTCAGAATTCTTGGTACAGGATAGAGAGGGTTTGCTTCCTTTATGGCACGTTCGACCATCAGTGGAATATCGCTATCGACAATCCCATTGACCTTTTTAGGAATCTCCATCTTTAAGTTAAGCTTTTTTATTTCTTCAATAAATTTAACGGCCTTTTCCTGGGTAGTATCCGCTGGTACACCAATTCCAATTAATTCTGCAAGTTCAGCTAATGGTTTGTGGACAGATTCACCGTAGTACTCCAGGACATAAGGAAGGATAATGGCGTTCGCAAGTCCATGGGGAACGGAATAAAATCCACCAAGCGTATGGGCAATCGCATGCACATAACCAACATAAGCACGTGTGAATGCCATCCCGGCCAAATAGGCTGCTTTTTGCATATTGGAACGTGCCTGTATGTTTGTTCCGTTTGAATAGGACTCATAGAGATTTTCAAAGATTAATTTTACAGCATCTAAACAGTATTTTGTTGTTTCCTTAGTGTTACTTCTGCCAATATATGCTTCAACAGCATGTGTTAACGCATCAATCCCTGTTGCTGCCGTAATATGTTTTGGAAGATTAACGATAAGCAATGGATCAAGGACAGCATAATGCGGAATAAGTGATGTATCCATTATGGCATATTTTTCATGTGTCTTGCTATTGGAAACAACTGCAGCTAACGTTGCTTCACTTCCTGTACCAGCTGTGGTAGGAATGGCAAATAGCGGAGGCATCTTTTTTAACACCTTAAATATACCCTTCATCTGGGGGATACTCTTATTTGGTTTTGCTGCCCGAGCTCCGACACCTTTAGCACAATCTATTGGAGAACCGCCCCCAAACGCCACAATTCCCTGACACTTGTTAGCGGTGTACATTTGAAAGGCTTCTTCGATATTATCGATCGTTGGATTTGGGACAGTTTTGTCGTAAATGAAATAATTGATTCCTTCTTGTCGCATGTCATTTAGGAATGACTCCATTAGTCCAATCGACATGATTCCTTGGTCTGTAACGATTAAAACGCTTTCGATTTTATTGCGTTTAATAAGTTTCGGCAGTTCTTTCAAACTATTTTCTCCCTCTAATAGATCAGGTTCACGCCAAGGCATGAAGGAGGAAGCTGTTTTCATAACTCCCTGAAAAGCTCTGCAATATACTTTATACATAACATTACCTCGCTTTCATTGAAAAATCGAATTCTTTTATTGCAATCTTCGAAGTATATAAACTATATACAGGATACCCAAAAGACCCAAAAAGAGGGGGGAATACCCCAAATAACCCAAAAACGTATATCACATATATATATTATTTATTTTAGGTATGTCAAGAGGAATATTATGAATATAATAAAAATTCCGAAAATATATCTAATGCTATGATTAAAAGACAAGAAAAATGCTTTAATTGATCAAAATAGTGGTACTCTCCATAAAAAAAGCCAACCGGATATATCGGGCTGACAAAAAAGTGATAGGGCACGAAGGTTTGAGGAGGAAAAAGGTTTACCTACTAAATTTAACTTTGTTTAATGAACGAAATTAAAATGTCTAATTCTTTTGAATTAAGCTGATTCGCATTATCAAAAAACTGTTGTACCAATGTAACCATTTCAGGACTTAATTCCTCACCTACTGACTGAATAATCATTCCTACAACAGCACCGACAAATACAGTAAGCTGCACTTTTGATTCCTGTGATGCATTCACCACATTGACAGTTAGTTCCTTAACAGGATTACCAAGGCTTTTTAGGAAAATAATTAACACGCAAAGGAAGTAAGCACAGAATTCCAGCTTAACATCGACATTTTTCATTTGCTCCAATATATTATTGATCCCATCCATCAAAGGGAGATTTTGCTGATTTTCAATTAAGTTTGTTGCCTGGTTGAGAATCATTTCCCATTCTTCCGGATTCGAAAATATTCTTCTTTCTTTTTGAAACAAATGATCCGCCATTTCTGTAGGGGAAAAGACCACAACGGAACGTCCTGTTTCGTTTTCGTTGGTAGCATAAGTTCTTTTTAAAAGTCCCTGGCTTTCCAGGGTTTTTAAAACATCGTATGCAGTCCATTTACTTACACCAATTGCTTCTGCCACTTCCGAATAATGAACAGGAAGATTGGTTGTTTGATACTGATGCCAAATCTTGTCTAAAAATTCTCTTCTCCTTTTCGTTAAGTTTATCGTAGCAGCCACCACCGATTATTGATTTTTTGTAATTGATTTTACGTAATCTTGAACCATCTCAACCGAAACGTTTTTCCTTGTCGGAATAAATCGCAGATTAATATTATTAATCATATTCGTTACTTCATTTATTTTATCTGTTGAAAACGGATTGCCTTGTTTACATAATTCAATTGCTTCATCAATATAGTTTTCACGCTGTTGATCCAGAGTCAGAAACTCTTGGTAAGTTTTATTTTGAATAGCAGCATGTTTGATTAAATCTTTATGTACACTCATGATTTCACTCCTAAATTATGGACTGTTTCAATCATACCATAATCAAAAAGGGAGGAGAGCAGTGATTTTTCATATCATTTATATAGGGATGGAAACATATGTGGGAAAAAATTTCGTACAGACATCTAGAGGAGGATTTGAATTCTTTACTCAAGGAAGCGGAGAACCTCTTTGTATTACTCATTTATATAGTGAGTTTAATGAATTAGGAAACTACTTTGCAGATGCTTTAATAAAGCATTTCAAAGTGTATTTGATAAATTTAAAAGAAGCTGGCAACTCTGACAACGTTACTTGTGACGACGAACTAAGTATAAGTGAAAGTGTCAAAGATTTAGAGGCAATTAAAGAAGCACTAAATTATGAGCAATGGAGTTTTGCTGGACATTCGTTTGGTTTTTTCAGAAGAAATCAATGAAGGATTAAGAAACTCATGATTGTATATTTTTGAAGAAAGTAATCACTTTCCTTTTTTAGAGGAGAAAAATAAATTTGATGAAATGGTTTCTAAATTTCTGAGTTTAACAATAAATTATTGAAGCTAATTAACATTAGGAAAAACAGCCGCCTTCGTTAATCCCAATAAGATTGAGAAAAAGTGTACTTAAACTATAGGGAGTAAGAGTTGAAGAACGGGGATTGCTACGTCGATCCTTTTTTTCTTGTGCTAACGGGATAGTTGAAGAAGGATTACTTCATCCAATCTAGAAATTTAATTATAACCTAATTTAGTTATTATAATAAAACCTATATTATTCGACGTACTGAAAATATGAAATATCATAAAGAATATGTAGTAATGATAAAGGAGAGTATAATGTACACAGTTGGACATGTAGCTAAATTTTTAGGTGTATCTAGAGATACCTTAAAATTTTATGAGGAAAAGGAATTAGTAAAGCCAAAGCAAAATAGTGAGAATGGGTATAGAAAATATAATCATTTTGATATATATGATATAACAACAGTAAATTTCTATAGAGAAATAGATATTGAAATAAAAAAAATACAAGAATTAAGAAAAGGTAAGAGTATAGAGGGAATACAATCATTATTAGAAGAGAAGGAAAAAGAGGTTTTAGAGAAAATAGAATATAAAAAACTACTGTTAAAAAAGCTTCAGGTCGTAAAAGAAGATTGCGAAAAAATTAAACAATTTCTAGGTGTATACGCAGTAAAAGAAATGAAGCCTTTAGAAATAAAAGGAGAAATAGAGCATTTTACTGCATATGATGAATATGACACTCTAAAAGAAAGCACAGACAGTTTAAAAAAAGCAGTGATTCTCACATCTTTAAGAAGAGTCATACGTTTCAATGAAGAAGGTATTCTTGAAGATAAATTTATCATTGTAAGAAAAGTAGAAGATTGTGATAAAGCAATAGAAGGTGAAATTCTATCTCATCCAAAATGTATTTATACAGTTGTTGAAGATGGAAGATGGTCAACGGGTGGAAAAAATACTGATCATAAAGTGGAAGCTAGTTTAAGAAAAGTAGCAAAAGAAAAAGGGTATGAACTTTTGGGGCTTGTTTATATAAATCTATTACTTACCACTTATGAAGATGGACTTGAACGTATTTTTTTAGAAATTTATGTACCTATAAAGTGAAAATTTAATCAGTGGGGGTGCTTCATCTTCCACTGGATAGAGGAACACAACTAAAACCTGCACATACTGTTATAACTGGTGGAGTCTTATTGCTCATTCATGCGGGGAAAATAATGCAGACATGTATTGACCTGTGAGTAACCCCTAGGTTTATGCTGAAGGTATTCGTTAATATGAGCGTTATGATATTGACGAAATACTTAGTTTGAAGCGGGGGATCTGTATGAGTAGAGAAAAGAAGCTAAAAAAGCCAGTAGCAAGTTTTATTCTAATAACCAATATCATTTTTTTGCCACTTTTTTGTCTTGTAGGGGCCATAAAGATATTGGGATTTCCTACATGGGTTTTTGATGTCGTGCGCTGTATATCAGCTTGGTCTTCAACCTTTGCTTTTGCAATACTATTTAAAAAAATCTATCCTGGGCAGAGTTTTATATATTTTGTTAAAAATAAATTCAAGACTAAACTTAAATTTTCTGTGATCCTTTCTGTAAGTACGATTCAAGCCTTCATATTTATGCTGATTTTGTTTCTCGTATTGAATAATAGTGAAGTAGACTCTATTTTTACTATATCTTCATGGGGAATGCTGTTCTATTACTTTTTAAAAAATCTTCTGTCAGGGCCTCTAGGTGAAGAATTAGGGTGGAGAGGTTTTGCTCAAGTTGAGCTTCAAAAGAAGCATTCACCATTAAAAGCTTCGATAATCATAGGATTTTGGTGGGGTATGTGGCATCTACCCATATGGTTTACTACAGGGTTTATGGGCATGGATTTGATCAAATATGTTCTATTCTTTATGATTTCGATCGTATCTACTACGATTATCATGGCAGCATTTTATAATTTAAATCAGAATTTAATCATCCCAATCATCATCCATCAATTCTTTAATTTTTTTATTGGCTTAATAAACGGAAACTTAATCGATTTAATCATGTATAACGCAATTTTTTATTTAGTAGTAGCAGTTTTAATCATCATTATCAATCCAAAGAAAGTATTGTATGGCAAGAAAGCTACAAACATTATTAATGGAAATCATTACATGATTCAGTGAAGCTTGTACAGCTATACACTTCAACTATCGGGAGCATTTCTTTAAGAAGGAGAAATGCTTTTTTTGTTGAATAATTCTGCAAGTAGTATTTATTAAAAAAATCTCAATATGGTAACGGGCAGCATTCCTGTAATGAAGAAATATGAGGTTTGAATATAAAAAAGCCCCTTGGTAAGATATGAGTGTCCAAAGCTTAGCGGCAAAAAGGACACAAACATAAATACCAGGAGGCTATTTAAATGAATTATAACCAAAATGAAAAGATTGCTCAAATTACTTCTCAAACATTAATTATAGGTGTTGACATTGCTAAATACAAGCATGTGGCAAGAGCCCAAGATTTTAGAGGTTTAGAAGTTTCGGCACCATTATACTTTGAAAATACAAATTCTAGCTTTAACTGTTTCATAGAGTGGATTAAAAATTTAATGGTTCAAAACAAAATGGATAAAGTGATTGTAGGAATGGAGCCGACAGGTCATTATTGGCTAAATTTAGCTCACTTCCTTAAAGAACAAAATATCAAGTTTGTAGTCGTAAATCCTATGCATGTTAAGAAAAGTAAAGAGTTAGATGATAATTCTCCAACTAAAAATGATGTAAAGGATGCTAGAGTTATTGCACAATTGGTCAAAGACGGGAGATATGCAGAACCGAACATTCCGCAAGGAGTTTATGCAGAACTCCGAGTGGCTCGAAAAATACGTGATCTCCTAGCTGTTGATCTTCAAGCAGTTCAGGGGCAAATTCATAATTGGATAGACCGCTACTTTCCAGAATTCCTTACGGTATTTAAAGCTTGGGAAGGTAAGTCGGCGATCCAATTATTAAAACTAAATTTATTGCCACATGAGCTAGTCATCCTATCGGAACAAGAAATATTAGTACATCTTCGAAAAGCTGTTAAACGTGCAGTGGGACTCAGTAAAATAAAAGAGCTAAAGCAGGTTGCCACCGAGTCTATCGGCATTCGTGAAGGTTCGGATATGGCTAAATTAGAGCTAAGCACGTTAATAGACAAATATGAGCTAATAAAGGAAAAGTTCGAAGAACTGGAATCTAACATAGATAAACTTCTTGAACAAGTTCCAGGCGTTGAACAAATGTTGGCGATTAAGGGAATAGGCAAAGATACGATTGCAGGCTTTTATGCGGAGGTAGGAGACCTAGGCAACTACACCCACCCTAGGCAGATTATCAAATTGGCTGGGCTTAGCCTGAAGGAAAATACATCTGGAAAGCACAAAGGACAAACCAAAATTACAAAAAGAGGAAGGAAGACTCTAAGAGCACTCCTTTTTCGAGTAGCAATGCCTTTAGTCGCTAAAAATACTGCTTTTAAAGCATTACACGAGTATTTTACAAAACGCCCAGATAATCCTTTGAAGAAAATGCAATCGTTAATTGCAATATGTAATAAGCTCATAAGAATTCTGTTTACCATCGGTAAAAAGAAGTGTGAATTTAGTGAAGAACGTATGTTAAGGGACATTCCTCATATGGCGGCATTACAGATAGCAGCTTAAAATTTCTTTTAGTGAAATTCATTAGGTAGTAGTTAAATTGTTTTAGACATTTGAAGCACGGATTAGTCAGTAAATCAACTAAAATACGGGCAAGGACCCTGTCGGGCAGCATGACTGACATCCACCTCATGGAAAGGTTGGACGAAGGAATTTTGGAGCATAGACTCTGTGAGATATGGGAGGGTTGACCTCCATGAGAAATGTGGAGATCCACCAGTGCAACCATACTTTAGCTGGTTATCCAACTTTTGGATAAGGTTGGTTTGGTTAACTATAAGTTTCTTTTTCACTATGCCCCCAAAATTACCCTTTATTACACTATAATTCCAATCCTCAAATAAATTTTAAAACAAACTACTACGAAATATGGAGAAAACAAGAGAAATCGTGAGATTTTCCTTTCTATATAGAGGGAGTTTAGCAGTTGAAGAAGGTATCTGAGTTTTATTAGTGGAGGGATGTACCAAAATGAAACTTTTTTTATTAGAACCTGAAGTAGCAGGGGGAATAGGAGAAAAAGCTACTTTTTCAAATAATACATATCCGAATGGAATGAAGGAAATATCTCATCTCAATTATGAGTTCCAAGGTTGGCTTGGTGATGAATTACTCGAAACAACCTCCTGTTTCATTGTTACAGAATACCTTGCAAACTCAATCCAAAGCAGTGAATTGAATGGCTATCTGTTTAATGAGATTGAGGTAACCTTTTACTTATTCGAACTAACTGACAGGATAGTTTAACAAAGGGAATCAAGGTAAAATATTACACAATTGATGCCGGGAGGTATTTTATGGAATCACTTATTATGGTTTTGTTCGTATTTTTAGTTTGTATTTTTATTGGTTCGATACTGAATATACTACTTAAGACGACGAAAAAAAGGGATTGGCTTATTACATTTTTAATAAGTTTAGGTTTATCAATAATAATAGTGCCTCTATTAAATACATTTTAACAACATCATTTTGGGTGAGATTAACAAATGCTTATTAAAGTAACGGGTAGCTTAAGTTTAACAAAGAGTCGTAGCTGCGGCTCTTTTTCTTGTTCCGCTAACGGGTGAGGTTTGTTGAAGAAGAAGGAATACCATAAACTGTTTATTAAAGGCGAATCCAAACAGGGTTAAAATAGGAGAAATGTCAAATGGGTAAAAAAGTTACTTTTTCATTTCGTACAAAATATGAAGGTCTAAGTGAGAAAGAAACATTCACTTTTGAAAAATTAGGTTTAGATGAGGAAATGGATGAAAAAGCAGTAAAAGAAAGAATAGACGAAGTTTTTCAATCTTGGGTTTGGGATAAACTTAATATTTCTTATAGTATCGTTATAAACGAGGACAAACGCACATAGTACGAACATTTTGTGCAATCAGTATCAAGATTCTTTATCAACTAAAGATTATGATCGCAAAAACATTGATCTTATGTATAAGTAGAAAATAATGGTTTTATTTAACTAACAGAGGCTTGAGCTAAAGTGTAGGGATTACTTCGGTAATCCTTTTTTCTTTGTTGAACTACAATGTAAGAACGATTTTCTTTATTTTAATAAAATAGGTGATTGTCATCGGACATTTGAACCATGCCATTATTAATCTAAGGAATATGATATTTAGCAGTACAAATAAAGGAGAAATTTTCAATCGAAAGAAACCGTCGTTAAAACACAGAAAATCGCCGTGAAAATATAGGAAACCGTCGAAAAAATGTAAATACAAATGTAAACGTGGATATAGAAAATGAAAATGATTAAAAAATCGAACCAAATCAGAGGCTGAATCGGAATTACGTAAAGTTGATAAAAACCTTAATCAGTGTAGGTATCTTCGAACCAACGATTTCGTGAGAACGATGCCCGCTGTAGAATATATCGTAAAATTGTGTCTCCAACACTACACTTATCCCTTATAACTCTCAACTATATTAACCTAGTTCTATCACTCGAGAAAACGCCACCTCAATGTAATTTTTTTCATCCAATTTTTATAAACCCAAGCAAAATTTCCGTTCTCTCATACATTGATGAATATATTTTGTTGTTATTGAGTTAAAAAGATTTGATATTTGGACAACCAATTAAATTTACGTGCGATTTATAACTGAATTGGTAATATACACTACTATCACGAGGTGTGGAAACAATGAAGAAGACTACTCAACTGAAGGATATACTTAGTTCTCCTAAACTGGATTTTTTAATGGAAGCCCATAATGGACTATCAGCGAAGATTGTAGAAGAAGCTGGTTTTAAAGGAATTTGGGCCAGCGGCCTTTCCATTTCTGCTTCAATGGGGCTTAGAGATAATAATGAAGCTTCTCCGACGGAAGTATTGGATATCCTAGAATATATGAGTGATGCGACAGATATACCAATACTTTTAGATGGGGATACAGGGTATGGAAACTTTAATAATGCCAGGAGGCTTGTTAAGAAACTCGAACAAATTAATATAGCGGGAGTTTGTATTGAGGATAAACTTTTTCCGAAAACGAACTCGTTTATAAATGGAGAATCACAGCCTCTTACTACAATTGAAGAATTTTCAGGAAAAATTAAAGCAATGAAAGATACTCAGCTGGATAAAGATTTCATGGTTGTTGCAAGAGTAGAGGCGTTTATTGCTGGATGTGGCCTCAAAGAAGCATTAAATAGGGCGGAGGCATATCGGAAAGCAGGAGCAGATGCTATTTTAATGCATAGTAAAAAATCTTCAATAGAAGAAATAGAAATGTTTATGAAGGAATGGAGTGGAAGGCATCCAGTTGTCATTGTTCCTACGAAGTATTATAACACTCCAACCGAACAGTTTAGAAAATTACGAATAAATACTGTTATTTGGGCGAATCACAACTTAAGAGCAGTGGTGAAAGCTATGCAAATCATTTCAAAACAAATTTTCCAAGAGGAAAGCCTTATCCGTGTAGAAAATCAAATTGTAAGTGTTGAAGAAATTTTTCGGCTTCAAAATGCTGAGGAGCTTCAAAGATCAGAAAAAAAATATCTGCCTGGAACAACGAAAAAAGGGCAGATCGGGGAAGTAGGTGATTGAATGCTAGAGACAACAACGTTTGGAAATCACCTTAAAGCGCTTGGTTTTGACTTTTACACTGGTGTGCCTTGCTCATTTTTAAAAGACCTAATCAATTATTCTATCAATGAAAGTAATTATATTGCTGCAGCAAATGAGGGTGATGCGGTCGCTATAGCTGCGGGAGCATATTTAGGAGGGAGAAAACCAGTTGTTTTAATGCAAAACTCAGGATTAACCAATGCTATTTCTCCGTTATCGTCATTAACTTATCCCTTTCAAATCCCAATCCTCGGGTTCGTTAGCCTGCGGGGAGAACCAGGACTGCATGATGAACTCCAGCATAAGCTAATGGGTGAAATTACAGTAAAAATGTTGGATTTAATGCAAATAAAATGGGAATTTTTATCTCCAGTAGACCATGTGGCAATGAAGCAAATTCAAAAAGCTGCCGATTTCATAGAGAAACAAGAAACCTTTTTCTTTGTTGTCAAAAAAGGGACATTTACAAGGGAAAAATTAAATCATGACTTATGTGAGAAAAGTGAAAATAAGAGAATAACTCGGAAAACAGCTGTTGATGAAATGCCAAGTCGTTATGAAACTTTAAGGATCATCAATCAATTTAAAGATGACAACACCATCCAGCTTGCGACAACTGGTAAAACTGGTCGAGAATTAAATGAAATTGAAGATGCTGCAAACAATTTATATATGGTCGGCTCCATGGGATGTGTGAGTTCCCTAGGACTCGGATTAGCGTATACCCGAAACGATAAAGACGTCGTTATCATGGATGGAGATGGTGCCATTCTAATGAGGATGGGAAGTCTGGCGACAAATGGGTTTTACCATCCTGAAAATATGCTTCACATATTGCTGGATAATCACTCTCATGATTCAACCGGAGGGCAGCGTACCGTTTCCAATAATGTTAGCTTTGTTGAGATTGCAGCCGCTAGTGGCTATCAAAACGCATACTATGTACACAGTTTAGAAGAGCTCCAAGCAAAAATAGTAGAATGGAAGAAAACAAAAGGACTCACTTTTTTATATTTAAAAATTTCCCCAGGGTCCAAACAAAATCTTGGACGCCCCAAAATATCACCAGCAGAGGTGAAAGCTCGTCTACAACTATTTATTAATACCAAATGAGGAGCAACGTTATGAAAAAGTTGAAAAGGAACATATTATTAAATCCAGGTCCCGCTACGACCACCGATACAGTTAAATATGCACAAGTAGTTCCTGATATTTGCCCCCGTGAAAAAGAATTCTGCGAAGTTATGAATTACGTGTCCTCTGAACTGACAAGGCTTGTCGCCGATATCGAGGAGTATACAACTGTATTATTCGGAGGATCTGGGACTGCCGCGGTAGAAGCTGTTTTAAGTTCTGTTGCGAATGATGGTGTAATTATTATTATTAATAACGGTGTATACGGGGAACGCATGTGTGAAATTGCAGAAGCGTATCGACTTGATTGGGTTGAATTTCAAAGTCCCAATGATTGTGCGGTTAACCTAAAAGAGCTTCATGAATTTATTCTAAATTTCCCTAGAAAAGTTTCCTATTTAGCAGTCGTTCATAACGAAACAACAACCGGGTTATTGAATGATATTGAAATAATTGGGGAGATCTGCAGAGAGCAAAATATTCAAATGATTGTAGATGCGATGAGTTCATTTGCAGCCATTCCTATCCAAATGAAAAAAATGAACATTAGCTATCTTATTGCCAGCTCAAATAAAAATCTCCAGGGAATGGCGGGTCTCTCATTTGTCATCGCTAAGAAAATTGAATTACTAAAACAAAAGGAATTACAGCCTGCCAATTACTATTTAAACCTATACGCGCAATATCAATACTTTATCAAGACTGGTCAAATGCGTTTTACCCCTCCCGTTCAGACAATCTATGCTCTAAAACAAGCGATCATAGAATTAAAAAAGGAAGGAATTGAGGAAAGGTATAAGCGATATAGTATGCTATGGGAAATGTTAGTAGCAGGCCTTTCGAGGTTAGGTTTAAAACATCTTATCTTAAAAAACAACCATTCAAAAATAATAACTGCTATTAAAGAGCCTGATTGTGCTGCATATGACTTCAACCACATGCATGATTATTTTTACGAAAATGGGGTTACCATCTATCCTGGTAAGCTAAATAATTTAAAATCATTTAGAATAGCGAATATTGGTGACCTTTCTTCAGATGATATGGAATTGTTTCTAACATTATTAGAGAAGTATTTACAAAAAATAGGTTGCTACTCAAGGAAAGATTTGAATCAGAATGGTGAAAATTAGAAAATAGGAACAATATTTAACTTTAATAAAAAATAAAGAAATTGCCCAACTTCTCCCAATGGGAAGTAAGATATACTATCTTTACCGCGAAACATATGAAGGGAACAACATATAATTTCAAAATTAGACAAAGATGCCTATTTTAATAGGCATTTTTTGATCCTCTTAATGCACATTTGACCCATAGGGCGAAACAAAAATACGGTCAAGGACCCTGTCGGGCAGCATGACTGACATCCACCTCATGGAAAGGTTGGACAAGGGAATTTTGGAGCAAAGACTCTTTGGGATTTATTAAGTACGGTATTGAAATTGGTCTATTTATTCGTAATATTCGTATCATATTAATGAATATAACGAATTAGAGGTGGATAAATGAAAGCAATTGTGTACACAAAGTACGGTCCCCCCAACGTTCTTCAACTGAAAGAGATAGAAAAACCGATTCCTAAAGAAAATGAAATTTTGGTAAAAGTAAAAGCGACGACCGTAACAGTAGCAGATATTCGATCAAGGAGTTTTACAGTTCCTCCCTCTTTTTGGCTGCCTGCCCGAATAGCACTTGGTTTCAGACAACCCAAAAAAGAGATTTTAGGGATGGAGTTAGCTGGAGAAGTTGAGTCAGTTGGGAAAGAGGTCAAAAGGTTTAAGGAAGGTGACCAGGTTTTTGCAGCTACTCTGGCGGGTTTTGGTGCTTATGCTGAGTATAAATGTCTACCAGAAGATGGTCCTATTTCTATTAAACCTTCCAATATAACTTATGCAGAAGCCGCTGCCATTCCAATAGGAGCACGTACAGCATTGTATTTTCTTAGAAAAGCTAATATTCAGAGCGGCCAAAGGGTTCTAGTTTATGGTGCTTCAGGAAGTGTAGGAACTTATGCAGTTCAGATTGCCAAGTATTTTGGAGCAATCGTTACTGGAGTATGTAGTACCACGAACTTGGAATTAGTAAAATCTCTGGGAGCCGACAGGGTAATTGATTATACAACAGAAGATTTTTCTAGAACAGACGAGACATATGATATTATTTTTGAAGCGGTAAACAAGAGTTCCTTTTCAGCTTGTAAGAAATTGTTAAAGAAGGACGGTACCTATATAAATGTCACTGAACCGTTGCCAAGTGTTCGTATGTTATGGACTAAATTGACAAGTAGCAAGAAATTATTATTGAGTCGAAATTCACCTGAAACTTCAGAAGACCTAAACTTCCTTAAAGAACTTGTTGAGATGGGGAAGTTAAAAGTTGTCATTGATAGGTACTATGAGTTTGAAGAGATAGTTGAAGCTCATAGATATGTCGAGAAAGGGCACAAGAAGGGAAATGTCGTCATAAATGTGGAAAATAATAACAAGTCCTAATAAATGAGAATGAAATGCATGTCCCCTAGGTGAATAAAATATTGAGCATTTTAGTATAGATCACCATATTATTAAAATAGATTAATGAAAAAATGTACTGATATGAACGAAACTGTCAATGCTCCCTACCAATTTGATTTTGGTTTCGGTTTTTGGGCAACTCTAAGAAGAGAAGCGTTTTTCGGCTTCTTTGCTTATTAGTTGGGGTTCAGCCTTTTTCAAGGCTAGGGTATCTCCTTCTCAGCTTACTGACAGCTCCTCAATCTCCAAATTGGCTGTCAAGTGCTTTCCTTGACAGGCAATTTGGAGATTGAGATACTTTTTAAAGCTGAGAATGAATAAATTTCTCCTTTCATGTTGATATAAAAAGTTAAGCACACGGCACGAAGGCAAAAATCTCAACTGCGGTTAGCACTCTGATATTCGTGGGTTTTCACATTTTATCTTTCCGTATAAAGGAGCTTCCACTAACTTAAAACGTGAGTTAGCCTACATAGGCATATCACAAGTACATTTCGTGGTTTCTCCTTACCGGTTTTTACCTTTGCCTCCGAGCCCTATGCTCCAACTTTTAACAAAAATTGATATTACTTTTATTAGTAACTATTACTTTGCAATAGTGTTATTTTCAATCTCTTGAGTTACTGCCCAGATAAATCCTGCTAATTCTCTTGCAACGGCTGTTAGTGCCTTCCCAAATGACTTTCCACGTGATAGTAAACGAAAATACTTTTTATGCAGGCGATTTTGAGCTTTCCATGAGATCATTTGAACATTGGGCAACTGTCCTTCGAGTCTTTTCTTTAAATCCCCCTTTATAGCAGGCGGAAATCGATAACTCCAGGCTGCTTCTACAAGCAAACGACGAACATGACGATTTCCTGTTTTGGTAATATTCCCTTGCCTTCTGATTTCACCACTAGAACTTTCACTTGGAATTAACCCAATGTAAGACATAAATTTTTTTGGAGAAGCAAATCTTTTAAATGATCCAATCTCAGCCACAAGACTAGTAGCTGTAATCATAGCTATTCCCCTTAATGATTGGAGTGCTTGAATCATTGGCGCATGGTAACCTTCGGTTGATTGTAATTTTATTTCTTCCTCTAACCGTTTTACCCTTTGCTCAATTTCTTGCAAATGGTGCAGATACTCTTGAAAAACTACTTTGGATGCAGAACGCTCAAATTTTAGAGTATTTAACCATTCACGATATCTACGAGTCCACTTTTTTCCTTTGAAAGGAGGGTGAATATCATTGCGTAAAAGGAATTTCGATAATCGATGTTTGGCTCTTAATTCATCTTCTTTGGCATCTTCACGGGCACGAACTAAATCCCGAAGGGCTTCATCATCTTCTGTCGGCACATAAACAGACGTTAATTCACCTGCACGGAATAATTTTGCTAGTTTAATCGAATCCCTACGGTCAGTTTTGATGCGCTCACCTGGTTTTTTAGGGATTAAAGATGGTGCGATCACTTCACATTCAATTCCTAGGCTAAGAAAAAACCGATATAAACAATAGCCAGTTGGTCCAGCTTCATAACACACTCGAAGATTCTCTTTTTCTCCAAGCTTTTTTATTAACTTTCTAATGGATTCCGGTGTGTTAGGAATCATTCCCCAATACCTTGGCTCATCACGACCTTCATCTGCAATGGCAACGGCAATTTTTTCTTTTGAAACGTCTAAACCTACATATTTTATGGTATCCTTCATAATAACTAGCTCCTTCCGTAATGTAGCTCTGATTTGGTTTGTTTTTTTCCAGTAAACAGTGTAACCAAATTAACCTACGGTGTTACGAGTAAGGAGCTAGTTTCGTTCATGATAACTTAAAATAACGGGAGCGTTGATCCAAGAAGGATTAACGCTTATTTGAGGAATTAACGCTTATTTTTGTGGATATTCTTCAACTTCGGACAGGGGAGTTAAAGAAAGAGAAGTAGTAGAAAATTGACTAACACTTGGGAGTTAAATTAGATATTTATTCTAAAATAATTTGAGATTGTGAAGGAATGTACTTAAAGTAAAGGGCAGGTTAGTGGAAGAAGGAATAGTTAAAATCGACATAAAAAACTACACCTCAAATTGTTAGTTATGTCAACAAATGGGGTGCAGTTCACAAATCGTTGTCAATTTCTACATAAAGTTGGTGAGGTCCAGCACTTCCCTGATAATCCTTTGGTATTTCGTTTATTCATTCGGGGTTGAGTTAGAGAGGTCTTCTAAAAGTATGTGCAAGTTTTTGACACTCTTTGCAATCATTTACGATAGCTTCGCCTATAAGGAAAGTAAAATCAGGATCCGTAGGGTTACACGCTGTAAGTTCATTAGTGCAAACAACTTTAATTGGACCGGTAATTTTTTGTCCTGGTGTTACAGCGAATTTGGAAAAAAAACAGCATTTTGGCAAATACTTCACCTCCAATCTTATTCATATTAAATGATATGAAATATAAATAAGATTTGAAATGGACAAGCAACCAGAATAGCACACAAAAGAATTTAATAGACTGTACTTTGCGGCCTTATATTTTTTCTTATTCAACTATCGGGTTGCGTGTGCGGCCGAGCCTAGGTCGTATCATATAGCGGGTGGGATTCCCGTCGAGTAAGAACTAGCCATTCGCTCGTAGCGAGTCTTGAAGGGCTAAAGGTAACTCTAGTCTTTAAGCGTAGACAGTTAGGTAGCGGGCCGAAAGCCGAATGGTTGAAGGGATTGAGCTCCATAATGTTAGTAATTCGAGAGGGCTGATGCCTTACGCACAGCAGAAAGCAACATTTTTTCTTTCGTTAAAGGCAAGAATGATAAAACCTCTCTGGAGTCAGAGACCTTGGCACGTTATACATTGATATGATACGGCAACTCGGGAGACCCTACCGGTCTTTTCTTTTTTTAGAAGAGTATGGTCTACAAGCGATAACAAGCAAGGAAACCAAATGCCGATGTAGGGAGTCGGATAGCAGCGTAGTACCAATGAAGTTGGGTAATGCCGATGGAGGAAAGGCTAGCTACCAGTTATCACCCTTACTAGGGACACATTTACTACACACAGAGGTAGGTATAATAAATGGAAACAAAACTACTAAGGATAGCAGAATTAGCAAAATCAGATCCTAAAATGAAATTTACTTCTCTTGCACATTTATTAAATAAGCAAACATTAGTTCAATGCCATTTTGAGCTACCCAATAAGAAGGCTACTGGGATTAACGGAACAACTAAAGAGCAATACGGTGAAAATTTAGAAGAAAACATAGAGGATTTAGTTAGTAGTCTTAAAAGCAAAAGCTATCGACCTGTTCCAGTAAGGAGAATGTATATTCCAAAGCTCAACTCAAACAAGAAAAGACCGTTGGGAATACCGGAACATGAAGATAAGATTGTACAAAAGTGCATTACGAAAATACTAAATTCTATCTATGAAAATGACTTTCTTGACTGTTCCTTTGGATTCCGACCAAATCGTAATTGCCACGATGCTTTGAAAATACTGAACTTCTATATTGAAAAAAGGTCAGTAAATTATGTAGTAGATGTAGATATTAAAGGATTCTTTGACAACGTTGACCACACATGGATGATGGAGTTCCTAAAACCGCGAATCGCTGACCCTAACCTACTAAGAACAATTGGTAGGTTTCTTAAAGGTGGATACATGGAGGAAGGCAAGAAATATAAGACAGACAATGGCACACCGCAAGGTGGAGTAATATCTCCGATATTAGCCAATGTATATCTCCATTATGTACTCGACCTATGGTTTGAGAAAAGGGTTAGGAAACAGTGCAATGGACAAGCATACATAGTGAGATATGCAGATGATTTTGTTTGTTGTTTTCAATATAAAAGTGAAGCGGAGCAATTCTTCCATTCATTAAAGTTAAGATTAAAGAAATTTAATTTAGAAATAGCTGAGGATAAAACTAAAATCATTCCCTTCGGGAAGTTTGCGGAGAAAAATGCAAATCAACAGGGAAGAAGTAAACCAGCAACCTTTGATTTCCTTGGTTTTACACACTACTGTGGGAAAAGTAAACAAGGAAACTTTCGAGTGAAACGGAAATCAAGCAGGAAGAAAGTCAAAGGAAAACTAAAAGAAACGAAAGAATGGTTGAGGAATAATAGAAATAAGGATATTCATATGATTATGGATAGATTTAAACGTTCATTAATAGGGTATTACAACTATTATTGCATCACTGATAATACCCCAAATGTTAACAACTTCAAAGACAAAATTGAAAACCTTCTGTTTAAATGGCTCAATAGAAGAAGTCAAAGAAAATCCTTCACATGGGATAAATTCAAACTATTTCTTAATAAATATCCGCTACCTTTACCAAGGATTAAAGTGAGCATATATGATTTAAGAAAAGAGATTAGCTATATTCTGTAAAAGATGACTAGGAGGAGCCGTGTGCATTAATAGTGCAAGCACGGTTCTGAGAGGGGGGTGGAGTCCAATTTACCGCAAGGTAGAAAGGCTCCCTTCTACTCGACTAGTTAAATTTGAAGATCGCTGAGTCGGTTTTTATCTTGTTGAACTAACTGGCAGTTTAGTTAAATAAGGATTGGAATTTTTTAAGTTAATTAAACAAAATAATATTTGAGTAAAGGATTTATATTATAATAATTCTGAACATTTACAATGGAGGGGAAATATGAAAATATCAAAGCAGTGGATTCAAGAAGATAGTGATTATATTCGAAAAAAAGTAATTGAATATAACCTTTCATTACTACCTGATGAAGTAAAACAACCATCAATGAATGTTAGCTATATGCTTAGAAATGAAGATGGAAAAATTGTTGGGGGGATTACTGGTACGATATTCTGGTACCATTTGCATATTGATTATTTATGGGTGGATAATTCATTAAGAGGTACAGGTTATGGTAAAGAGTTATTAAATCATATTGAGAAAACGGCAAGAGAAAATAATTGCAGACTAATACTATTAGATTCTTTTAGCTTCCAGGCACCAGACTTCTATCAAAAATTTGGATATAAGGTTCTTGGAATAGTTGAAGATCATCCAAAAGGATTTAAACAGTATTATTTAGAAAAGAAATTGATCTAACAGTTATAAACATTAATTATTTTTAAGTAACTTGTTCAACGAACGGGTAATAGTTCAAGATTGGGTTGCTGCGGCAGCCCTTTTCCTTGTTCCACTAAAGGGAGTTTAGTTGAAGAAGAAATGGTATAATTATCCTTATATTGAAGCAGTGTTTGGAGGGGGAATTAACATTTCTAATTGGATTGAACTTACACAATCTGATAAAAAAACCGTATGGAAAAAGGTATTTAAAGAATTTCAATTCAAACCAAGCATTTCTAAGTTTCCGTCATTTATTGTGCCAAGCCCATTCATCACATATGATATTTCACCTTATGGAAATTGGTCAGGAAATATAGAGGAATATGAAGAGATTTATAATGACCTTGAGGACAAGTCATTGTTTGCTTTTCAGGAAATAACGAATGATAATGAATATTTTTATGCTTTAGATTGGCAACATCTTTGTTATTGGGTTAATCCCTTTTTAGAGTTTCCTAGAGACGAATTTAATGAGTGGATAATACCTATTTTCCCTGATGGGGATTATTACTTCTTTCTACAAAAGGAATTCAATTGGGGATTTTTAGGTCATCCCTGGGAAAAAACCATAACTGTATTCGGTAAGGAACTAATCCAAGCATTTAAAAAAAACAAACCTAGAATGTTTAATACTATTTTACGGATTGGTTAATCTTTTACTTATTCAACGGGTGCTTTAGTTGAACGAAGAGTTACGGTTAAATACGTTTATAGGGGAGTTTAGAATTATGCTGGATCTTGTTAAAGAAATATACTCACCAAGTATGGCATATAAAGTTGAAATTAATAAACGTTTGAGGGACGGGCTATTAGAATTTGACGTTTATTTTTGGGATAGTGAATGGGAAACTTGGCTACAAAAGTCTACTGGCTATTCACTTACTGACAACCTAAATAGTGCAATGGCAATTGTTAAGGAAAAACTGAAGGTTTATTCAGGCGAGATAATTGAATAGAATGGGGGTGTGAACCAACTCACTTACGAACGGGTGCAAGATTTTAAGAAGGATCGTAAATGCTGCGGTCCTTTTTTCTTATTGAAGTAAAGGGCAGTTTAGTCAAAGAAGGAATTAATATGAACTATCGAGAAATAAAGATGTTGTAGAATAAAGATAAATGAGGTGTTTTTTATAGAAAAGATACCTGTAAAGACGCTAAAAAAATAGAAGAAGACATTAATAAAAATGATTTAGGGAAAGCGAGGGATAGGCTACACTACACGGGTTAATATCAACCTATCCTAATGAATAAGAACTCCAAAAAAAATTAGGAGTCATTTATTTTGAATTAAAATATCATTCAATGGCTGGTCGATACTGGTATTTAGAAGAAAACAAAACATCAGAGATGGTAAAAGCGTGTAATGAGTTTGAAAAATCTATGGGAAATGACCCTAATAGAATTACTAGAAACCTAAAGTAAAAAGGCGATATTGAAATTTTAAAAAGACTGGAATTAGACAGGGGAATTTCCCCTATAAAAAATAAAGTGAAAGAAAAATTGCTATAAGAATCCGAAGATTCATTACCTGATAAATTAGTTACTTTTGGTTGTTTATCAATCTTAATTTTAATAATTATATTTGAAGTAATTGGAGTTTACGCATTCTTTAACTGAATATTTTGAATAGGGACTTATGAGAGTGGATGGATAAAGTTTGTGAAAATTAGCACTTAAAGTAACGGGGTGCATTACTTCAACAATGAGGTAATTATTATCAGACTGAAATCAAAAGTATATAAATAAGGCCCGTCATTTATAGAAGGGCCTTTTTCAAAGGGGCTAATTCTGCTGTACTAAATATCTACCCACACATAATTAGAATTATGCAAATAAATTAAGATTGTTGCTTTAAATACAGCGGTATCCTTGTTAAAGATTCGAAGGCTCGCTTTGATTAAATTTGCAGTAGGTATATCTGATAAAACTTTGATAATTAGCACCAAAAGGTGTCCTTTTTGTAATGGGCCTAGTTTAATGAAAGAAAAAAATGTGGTTAGCTGAAATTATCAGAATTTACCAACAATAAGAGGGGCTGACCCCATTATTGAAAAGAAATGAGAGGATTGATAATGAAAACAAGAAATAAGCTAGTTCGAATGTCAAAGGTGCTTTCTATGTTCTTTGTCATCTTCCTTCAAATTTATTGGTATAAAATTCGAAGGAAACCTAAAGCTGAGTGGGAAAAACTTTGGGAGGAAATAGGTGAGCGGTTTCGAAAAACACTGTTTGAATTAGAAGGTTTGCTAATCAAAATCGGACAGATTCTGAGCACTCGTGCCGATTTGTTGCCTAATGCATTTATACGTCAAATCGAAGATCTTACAGATAAAGTTCCTCCTTCTAACTGGAGTGAGATTCAGGAAATTCTTGAAACCGAATGGGGAAAGTCTCTTCATCAGCACTTTCTGTCTATTGAAAAAACGGCAATTGCTTCCGCATCTATTGGTGAAGTATATAAAGGTGTGCTACAAGATGGAACAGAGGTTGCAATTAAAGTAAAGCGTCCTAATATTGATTCGATTGTACAAACGGATTTTCGTATTTTAAGTATCATTATTTGGTTTGCAGATTACGTAGTTCCTATTCCAAAAGGGTTTATTAATTTTAAAGTCTTATTTAACGAACTAAAACAAGTGATTGAACGAGAACTTGACTATTCAAAAGAACTAAATACCATACTATTTTTTAGAAATCGATTTAGGGATATGGATATCGTACAAATTCCTTCTGTGTATTCTGAACTTAGTACGTCAAATGTACTGGTGATGGAGTGGTTAGAAGGAATACGGCTAACAGATATGGACGCATTAGATCAGTTAGCAGTGAGTCGGCAGGAGCTGGCTCAAAGGCTTATCAAAGTGTTTCTTCCCCAATGGATTGAGCCTGGTACGTTCCATGCAGACCCGCATCCAGGGAACGTTCTTATATCAAAGGAAGGAAAAATCATATTACTTGATTTCGGAATGATAGGGGAAATCACCAAAAAGGATGGAGCATATATTCAAGGGTTAATCGAAAGCTTTCTTTCAAAAAATTATGCTAAAGCCGTTGATTGCTTGTCTCATTTAGGATTTTTGCTCCCTGAAGCCGAATCAAGAACGATTGAACGGCTGTTAGCTGAATACATGTTATTCCAACCCGCCCAATTAAAAGAAATTGACTTGATTGCATTAAAATTGGAAATGAATGATATGATTCGAGCCCTACCCATTCAAGTTCCAACAAGATTTGTCTTTTTAGCCCGTTCTATCGTAACAATGGAAGGGAATATCCGCAATTTGGCTCCAGAGTGGGAACTCTTGGACTTAGGAAAACCAGTTTTCATGGAGTGGTTAAGTAAACAAGGAAATAAATGGTCATTTGTTTGGCAATGGATTCAATCCCAACCTGTCTTTAAGATTATTCATTCTGTTACAGAATTTTTAAATGCACCACAAAAAATAGAACATATAAAGGAAATCGAACAAAGAAGACAATTTCAATTTATGATTTATGAAAATACTAAAAAGCAGTTATTTCAATTAACACTACTTGGATTTACAGGAATAGCAGCAGGTATCTATACATCTCAATCACTCATTTGGATACTCTCAGTTGGAGTAACAGTCGTCACTTTTGTTGTGTATTTTATTTGTAGTTATAAACAGAAAAAATGGATGAAGTTCATGCATGAAAAACGGAGAGAATAGGATAAATGTAAAGTTACACTTAAAAATAGACAGAAAGCTATTTATTTAGTTGACCGACTCTTTAATTTTCTTGTTTCTGAAAATGGAAAAACCTATTTTGACTAAATCACCTCTAAAATACCGAGTCTGATTTATGGCATTGTATATAAAAAATTCAGTAGTTTTGTGTCAAAAAGAATGACACAAAACTACTGAATACCTCGTAGACTGACACAAAACTCCTTATAATCTCGTAAAAACATAATTATGTTTATTTTGATGAAACAAGGCATTATTTACAATTCGTTTTAAAATATGTTTCAAAAATTTTGTGTCATTTTATTTAGTACTTTTGTGTCACTCGTCAAAGAGAGATTTGATCAATGGATGTAAGCGGATAGTAGAAGAGGGAAACTATTCGTATAATACAAATTAACGCTTTAATAAACTTGGTTATAAAAATGTCTAAACCCTTGGTACATATGGGATTAGACATTTTTTTTATTATATCATAATTATGTGGATTATTTTTATTGTATCAACATTTATTGGTATCCGGTTAAGAAAAAAGGCAATTTCATGGGGTACTTCAAGTTTTTAGATTCTTTCTTCTTCAACAAACGGGTGCAAGAGTTGAATAAATCGGTGCCACTTTTGGTGGCATTTTTCTTTTTCTAGTAACGGGTCAGTTTAAGAAGAAAACCAAATAGCATAGCATATAAAAAAAGAAAGCAAACTAAAATGTGGATGCCGTTAACGAAAAAAATATGAAAAAAGCTACTCCGATATCTTTATATGGTGTATATATAATAGTCGGCATCCTTGAAGGGATAACTAAATCAAACTATAAGGGTGGTGAAAAAATGGCTAAAAGTCAGAATAACCAATTTAAGAATAATAAAAATGCTCTACCAACAAAAGCAGATGCAGAAATTGCGGGAGAAAATAGTGGCCTTGAAAAAATTGCAATAAGAGCCCAAAGAACTAAAAATAAGTAATTAAAATGGGGCAGTAAACCTGTCCCTATGTTCCGCAAAAATAATCTTAGTGATACTAAACGTAGATCGTCATAAGGCGATCTATTTATTTTTATGTAAACATATTGAACAGGGGGCGATGCTTTAAAAAGGCATCGCCTTTACCTTGTTCGACTCACGGTCAGTGTTAAAATCACATGGTAATATTTAATTACTTTAATATAAATTGAAATAATACTTTTTATAATTTGAAAAAATGCATTTGTTTCAAAATGGATATATCTTTAGAATGAACAAAAATTCTTCATTAATTTTGTTCAAAAAACATTCAAATAAATGACGAAAAATGGATTGAGGATAAATTTTAATTTTATATAATGGAATTATACCCCCTGGAGTAATCAAGGGAATTTGTCTAAAGGTGGTTTTACATTGAAAAAATTATTGCCCTTTTTAACCCTATTTTTAGTCTTAGTTCTTACTGCATGTGGAAATGAAGGATATCGAAATGTATCTTCAGATGATGCAAAAAAATTAATAGACAACAAAGAAGTTGTCGTGTTAGATGTAAGAACGCCAGAAGAATTTCAAGCGGGGCATATTCCTGATGCAACGTTGATTCCTGTCCAAGAATTAGAAGGAAGATTAAGTGAATTAAAAAAGAATGACCTCTATTTAGTGGTCTGCCGCAGCGGCAACCGTTCCGTCAAAGCTAGTGAAATTTTAACAAGTAAAGGTTTTAAGAAAATTTATAACTTGACTGAGGGAATGAATGCCTGGCCATATGAAATTGAACAATAAGATCTAAAAATTTGAAAATTGCACTTAAAGAACGTGTATAAATAAGATGCTTTACAATAATTTTTATTGAATATAATACCTATATAGGTATATAAGTCCCTTTAGGTTATATTAGTTTTGAGGGAAGAATTTTGACAAGGAAAGTAACCAGCTGGAAAACTTATACCTCTGTATACGGAAGCAATAAAAGCAAAAATGTTAATATTAAAACAAAAAAACTTAGGGAACCGGAAAGAGTTATAGAAAAATCATATATTTAGAGAAGTCTTGAAATAAAATGAGCTTCGAACATTGATGCTCATTTTATTTCTTTTGAAAACAGTAAGTTTAATTAATAAATCATGAAGAGAATAAAGTTGACATTATACCTATATGGGTATAATATTATTCTTGTCAATGCTATTCCTTTTATCAAAACCAATGATATAGGGGTTGGAAACATGGATTATAATACTCAAATGAAAAATAGGGTGAAACGTATTGAAGGACAACTAAGGGGAATTTTAAAAATGATGGAAGAAAAGAAGGACTGTAAAGAAGTCATCATCCAGTTATCTGCTGCAAGAAATGCTATTGATCGTACCATTGGAGTGGTAGTAAGCTCAAATTTAGTGGAATGTGTTCAAAAATCGAATAACGATGGTGAACAAAACATGGAAGAATTAATTAAAGATGCAGTGAATCTGCTTGTAAAAAGCCGATAAAATATGTTGAAATGCTATTTCATGAAAATGGGTATATTTTTTTATTCTTTATAATACCTATTAGGGTATATAAACTTAGGCGTTTTACAATGCAATATTTAAATTATCTTATCATTGCACTATTTCTTTTCTTTATAATCAAGCGATTCTTGACGACTTAATGTGCTATCAATATTGCATCAACAAATTAGAAATGAGATTTAAATGACAAAAATAAACAATTTGTTGATGTAGGTACACCTGGAGAATATAAAGGAAATCATATAAAGGGTTTTAAAAATAATCCGCTTCATCAACTTTCTCAAAAAGCAGAGAAAGAAATTTCCAAAGAAAAAGAAGAAATTGTGATTTGTCATAGTGAAATGAGAAGCCATTAGGCCAGTAGGAAGTTAAAAAAATTTGGATTTCCAAAAGAGACAAATGTCAAAGCCGGCATGAGTGCTTGGTTATTAACTGCAAAGAGATAGTAATTATATTATGGAGGGATAAAAAAATGGTGAAAGTAACACATGCAGCAATTACTAAAATTACAAATGAAGTTCAAGATGTAATCAATGAGGGCAAAAAGCCGCTGATCCGCTTATCAATGGGAATTGGCTGAGGGGGGCCACAGCTTCGCCTGACTCTGGAGGAGTCGGCTTTAGATACTGATGAAATTGTTGAACTAGACGGAATTCAGTTTTTAGTTAATGAACGTGATCAAGTTTATTTTAATAATGTAAAAATTGATTATACAAAGTCAATATTCGGAGGCGGACAATTTACAGTCCTTCGGGTTTAATATTAAAGAGGGCTATTTAGCACTTTTTTCACACCTATGAATATCACTTTAAATTTATGAAATTAAATGAGTAAAGTTATAACTTTTATATTAAAAGGTGAGAAGTCCCCATCCATTTTGCGGGGAGGGCTTCTCACCTTATTTTATTGTTGCAGTTTTTCAGCAGCATATGAAATAATGTTAGCTGCTTCATCTCCAAATGGATCTAATTGACGTGATTCAATGATGTTTCCTTTTTTATCAAGGATTACAAATCCTCTTAGTGATTTAGGCCCACTTGGATCCTTTAAATCAGCTTTTTCAATCATTTCTAGGTATTTATCAGATAATATTGGATAATCCAGACCCAGCTCCGCTTTTAATTCTTTATGATGCTCTACGGAATCCGCACTAAGCGCGTAAATATCTCCAGGAAAGTCAGTAAATAACTCTTTATTTTTCTGCAGCTCGACCAGCTGTGATTTACAGTAGTCTCAACTATTCCCTGTGAAAAGAAAAAGTAAAGTTGGTTTTTCTTTATTGTCCAAGGCTACTATGTTCCCTTTATCATCCTTAAGAGCTTTTGCATTCTCATCAGGAGAACATCCCGTCACGATGATGGTAAATAACATCAGGGAAAGAATGATCGTAAGATATTTCCTTTTTTGCATTTGGCAGATTACCTCCTTTAATTTTAAGTTCACAATCATTATACCCATTATGGTATTACTTTTTAATTAAGAAATATGAATAATTATCAAACTATTATTCGAAAAACTATTATTCGTATTTAACTAGTATATTTTGTCATTAAATAGTCATTTATTAAATTAAATAAACAAGATATCTATTTTATACTAGTAGGGGTATGAGTAAAATGTGAACGATAACTTTTAAATGGAGGTGCTCATTTATGAGGCGGATTGTAGCATTGTTTTATTTTCTAATTCTTTTATCTTCATTTTCTATGCAAGTCTTTGCAGAGGAAAAGGGATCGTCAAAAAATTTTGATTATACAAATCCAGAATTTAAAGCAACAGTGGACATGCTTTATATGGAAGGTCATAGCAACGATGATCTTGCAAATTGTGATGTTAAACAGTTGTATTATGAAGAAGTGGCTGACATGTTTTTTATAAAGGGCATGTCAAAAAAGGAAATTCTTGATTACTATTTAAACGCGCAAGGAGTGCATGCATTAAATGCTCCTCCTGAAAAGGGATTTAATCTTACTCTTTGGATTACTCCATTTCTGTTAATTCTTATCATTTCTATTCTTTTATTTTTCGTAATCAAAAAGTGGAAAGGTAATAAAAATATTATTGCAAGTCAAGTTTCAAACTCCACAGATCTAGAACATGATATTTACGCATCCATAATTGACCAGGAAAGAAAGAAATTCTATTAATATTTTGTATTGTACCGCTGTTAGATTAAATCGCAATGGATAATTGCGGTTTTTTACTTAAAAGGAGAAATCTTGACATTTTCTTAATATTTCCTTTAAAGATTCTGGAAAGTTGTTCAGTATGATGAAATTGAGAATTGATTTACATAAATTTTGAAAGGTGTTGGTTTTAATGAAATGGAGTTATTTATTGACTGCTGGTGCTTTTGTAGGAGTTTTTTCTTTGGGAGCTATGTTTTCTCCAATTGGTAAGCCGTCTGCAAATGTAAATGAGCAAGCAGTCAGCAGCAATTTGACGGTTGTTCAAACTGCCGATAAGAAGGATGATCTTCAACAGGAACAAGCTGATTTTACCTGCCCGATGACTGGAGAACCTATGGGTAATAGATCGGGTATGGGTATGATGGGTTTAATGAAAGAGTCAGTAGCTGATGTACTCGGTATGTCAGTAGACGACTATCTAGCAGCACGTAAGGAAGGTAAATCGATTACTGACTTGGCTGAAGAAAAAGGTGTCAATGTTAAAGATATTGTTAAGGTAGTGACAGAGTCAAGAAAGACTGAACTCGAAAAGCTTGTAAAAGAAGGAAAGCTTACACAAGAACAAATGGATAACATGTTAAATAACATGGAATATATGATGGAACAAGCAATCGAACGGAAAGATACTGGCCTAATGCATGGTCATGGAATGGGTATGGGGCAAGGCGGCAGATGCGGCAGTAACCATGATAATCAACAATTCCAAACCGGGAATGGTACAAATCTTTAATTTATTCATAAACTTTTCGTAACTCTGAGGCATTGCTTCAGAGTTTTTTTCAAGTCAAGAACCTTCTAACAGGATATTAACCAAGTAGTCATATTTTAAGCTCTGAGACCGGATATTTTCCAAGTATAATAGAAAATAAAATGAGAGAAGGAGGGGAGAATTGTGAGTAAGATCATTGCTGTAGTTGACGATGAAGTGAAAATACGGGATATGGTCAAAACTTATTTACAAAGTGAAGGTTTCGAAACCTTAGAGGCAGAAGATGGGACAGCAGCGGTACAATTAGTCGAAAACCATGAAGTAGACCTTATGCTGTTAGATGTCATGATGCCGCAAAAGGATGGCCTTCAAACACTGCGGGATATCCGATTGAAGCATAAAAAATTACCTGTGATTATGTTAACAGCAAAATCTGAAGAAATAGATAAATTATTAGGTCTTGAAATGGGTGCTGATGATTATATTACCAAACCGTTTAGTATTCGTGAGCTTGCCGCGAGAATACGGGCTGTTTTAAGAAGGAGTTCAACTGATGATAATATGGAAGCAGATGAAGTTCTAGTAAGAGACGAGATTGAAATCAATTTAACAACATATGAAGTAAAGGTAAAAGGGGAATTTTTGAATTTAACCCCAACTGAATATAAAATCCTGGTGACACTTGCGAGAAAACCGGGCCGTGTATATAGCCGTCTCCAATTGATGGACAGTGTGATGGGGGAGGCATTTGTTCATTATGAACGTTCGATCGATACCCATGTCAGCAATTTAAGAAAAAAAGTTGAAAAAGACCCTGCTCATCCGAAGTACATTCATACCGTGTACGGAATCGGCTATCGGTTTGGTGAAAAGAAATGAAACTTCAAATGAAGCTAATCATCGCATTCATCATAATTGTTTTGTTAATGGGAATAAGCCAATTCGTCTTTTTGCAGTCGAGGATACGGGCTACTTTCGAGGACTATTTAGACCAACACACCTACAATTCTATGCTGCGAATGGAACTAATGCTGGAACAATATTATGAAGAAACAGGTACATGGAAAAATGTACAGCAGCTATTTTTTAGTTCTGATTCCTCAAACGGAAATGGACATGGCATGATGATGCACGGGATGGGAATGAATATGTCCATGTCAAGTGATGATATACTTCTAGTCGATTTAAATGGGATCGTCATTGCTGACACAGCAGAAACAAGAATTGGATCCTCTGGAAAGGATCTTTCGGGGAAAAAAGTGGATCTAATTGTAAATGGCGAGAAAAAAGGGACTCTCGTTCTTTATCAACATAAACTTCAAGACCTTGAAATAGAGTTTATTAAATCATCCAATACTACCATCCTAATCAGCGGATTGATAGGAGCATTAACAGCAGCCATATTTAGCCTTTTCATAGCAGGAAAAATATCCAAGCCATTAAAGGTCTTAATGACTGGGATTAAACAGATTGCCAGTGGGGAAAAAGCAAAGGAAATCAGGATTTCAGCAACCGGTGAATTTTATGACCTAGGAGAAGCGTTTAATGACATGGCACGGAAACTGGAACACAATGAAGAAATTAGAAGGACACTTGTCGCGGATATTGCACATGAGCTGCGAACACCTTTATCAATTCTTCAAGGAAAGCTGGAATCAATTCAAGAAGGGGTGATAAATCCTTCAGAGGAAATCATTCTTGAACTTACGGATGAAGTTTATCGGTTAAACCGCTTAGTCAGAGATTTACAGCAATTAAGTCTTGCTGAAGCTGGCAAGCTCCCATTAAATATACAGCCTGTTGATATTCGCCTGCTTATTGACCGAATTTGCAATCATTTACAGTGGCTGGCAGATGAAAAGGAAATTGTACTCCGGTACGATAAAATTCCAACAGAATATTTTTTGCAAATTGATGCTGATAGAATGACACAGGTTATTGTAAATCTGGTTGGCAATGCATTAAGGCATACACCACCACTGGGTATGGTGGAGATTTCTGCTCAACCACGGGCAAACTCATTCATAATTCAAGTAGCAGACACCGGCCAAGGAATACCGGAAGATGTGCTTCCGCATATTTTTGACCGATTTTATAAAAGAGATACGTCAAGAACTCGTGATGAAAGCGGAACAGGTCTCGGACTATCTATCGCCAAAGGGTTCGTGGAAGCACATGGTGGTTTTATTACTGTAGAAAGTGAAACGAATATAGGTACCATTTTCACTATCAAACTTCCATTTTATTAAACTAAAAAAGGTGTGGAGAAAATGTAATAAATTTTTCTCCACACCTTTTTTACAAATTAAAGAATGAAAATTACAAGGATACGGAGATGAGGAGTGACACAAAACTTCTTAATACCTTTAAAAAAACATAAGTCAATGTGTTTTTAAAAGATGGTAACAGTTTAATTATTTCGATATTGCAACATTTTTTCTTTGTTATAGCTTATTGTTTGAGAAATGAGGGTGCCTATGATTTAGGTATATTTGTAAAAAAATGTTTAAAACGGGTGTTGTTTTAGATAGCATTATAGGACCAAAGACTTCTTTATTGATATCCTCTAAAGGTCCGCTACGGGGTTATTCTTATTTTGTGCATAAAAATAATACATTGTGAAAGTTTTCACTTAAACTAGCTGGCAGTTTAGTGAAAAAAGCAATGGGGAATTTAATGGTAACAGATTGATTTGTTTAGAAATAGAAACCTTCAATGAAGGAGGTTTCCATTTCTATATAGATATATTAAAAAACAATAATAGACAACGTGAATAGGTCCACTTTCCACTATTAGAGTTTCAATTCAATCAAGTTAATTCTCCTTTTTAGTTTTTTCCTGATTACTCAATAATCACTTAAAGAAATAATCTTGACAGAATTACTTTATTTTACAATTTAGTTTACTTAATCGGTGTGTGCGATAGCCGAGACTTCAATCAGTTGATCTGAGAATGCCAAGTAATTCACTCCGATGAGGCTGCCCGCCGGTCGATGTTTTTCTACGTATTCCTTGAACAGACCGATGACTGTCTCGGAGTGCTCTTGCGGATTTGTTAGAAAGATTTCAACATAAGCAAGGTTGGCCTTTGTGACACCAAATCCATCAAGTACGTGATCTAGATTTTCAAGCGTTTGTTGGGTCTGTGCTTTGATATCTCCCTCACCAACGAACAAGCCCTTCTTATCATGGGAAAACTGCCCTGAAATATAGATCGTGCCGTTGACGCTGTAACCTTGGGTAATACCGTGATCCCAAAGATCGTGATTGTAGGTTTTAACATTAGTCATTTTTTTCTCTCCTTTATTTCAAAGTAAGGTAAGTATAAAATGAACTTAAAGAAAAAAATAGTACGCACTTTTTTGAAAGTTACTACCAGAAAGGATAGTGTCAATATGAGTATGGCTGATTATAAAGATAAGGGTAATATCCAAGAGACACCTTTTGGTTATACATTGTCAGTAGTTGGTGGTAAATGGAAAATGCTTATTCTTTACCTCCTGGCAGAAAATCAACCTGTTAGGTTTAATGATATGAAAAGAAAAATAGGAGCTATTACCTTTAAAACATTAAGTTATCAACTTAAAGAATTGGAAGCAGATGGGATGGTTAGACGGAAAGAGTATCCCCAAATTCCACCTAAAGTTGAGTACAGTCTCACACAAAAAGCAGAAACTCTATTACCTGTTTTGGAACAGTTATGTGAATGGGGAGAAAAAAACCGCAATAATTAACAATAAGGGAAACCGACATAGTACAGGTGATATTCAGTAACAAATACAAAATAAGAAAATATTTATTTAACTACCATGAAAATAAGTTGCTTCAACAGTAGAAAAATGACAATACTAAATAAGACCCTGCTCAAACGTAAAAAAAAAGAGGAGAGCGTAAATTAATAAGTCTATAGATTAGGGTCGACTGGATCAAAGTCAGTATCAGTATTGACACTTCCTATCTATTTTCATTCTCTGTGGTGCAGCGCTGATTTTGCGCTGCATGGATGGCTAACGGGTAGCTTGAGTTTAACACCCGACTACCATTTTGATGGCTATTTTCTAGATAAGTGTTAAACAAAGCAACACTCTTTAGAAGTGTTGCTTCTATACATATTTGGGCCATAGGTTAAAAATATTTTCTATACAATTCTTGTCTAAGGCTACCACTTAATTGGGCATAAATTTTTGTAGTTTCGCTCTTCTGGTGACCAAGTAGACTTTGGATAACATCAAGAGGTGCTCCATTATTCAACAAATGTGTTGCATAGCTATGTCTTAGTTGGTGTGGATGAATTACTTTATTAATCTGTGCCCTATCAGAAATGCGCTTAACAATGTATCTCATGTGAGCAATGCTCATTCTATGTGGCTTACGTTCTGTAACAAAAATGGCCGGATCATTATCCTGTCGATTATCAAAGTACCATTTAAGCCAAATATCACAACGAATATTAAAATATACTTCTCTTTCTTTATCACCTTTACCTAGAACTATCGCTGATCGGTTTGACCAATTGATCCTGTTCTTGTCTAACGAAACAATTTCACCTATTCTACAACCTGTTGAAAACATAAATTCGAATAATGCCTTTTCCATAGGAGTGTTACAGGCTTCCCTTAAGTGCTCGATTTCTCTTTCCGTTAAAAATTTTGGTATTCGTTTTCCTACTTTAGGTTCTTTTAATTTAGCAGCCCGATTCTTTAAAATATGACCTTCCTCCTGTGACCAACGGAAAAGTGATTTTATAAAACGTATACGGTGGGCTAAGCTGGATGGCATTAGATTTTCACTTGACTTTGCCAAATACTGTTTTAATTTGTTAGTAGTAATGGTTTCGAGTTTTACATCCTCAAAATACCGTATTACCAACAACGCTTGAAGTTTATAGGCCTTTAAAGTCTGTTGGGAGAACCCTTCAATTCGTTTATCAGATTCATAAATTTCCCAGGCTTTTGATAATAGCAAAATACATCTCTCCCTAAAAATTCTATTTTTAGAGGAATTATTGACCTAATTATTGAATTTGATACGGTGCTGCAATCTTCAACTATAGGGCAAATGAATTTGGTATACATTGAAGGTCTTAGAGGGTTCAATATAAAAATTGCTACGAATGACGATAGTAGTAAAGTTATTAAAATGTTAAAACGGATAGCTCTATGGATGAAAGATAATGAAATAAACCAATGGAGGTTTCTGTTAGATGGAGGTGACGATGAGGAGATTGAACAAGCCATAACCAATCAAGAAACGTATATTGTTTTGAAAGATAACGATACTGTGGCTACATTTACACTTTTATCTAAACAAAGTGAATGGGACAGGCATATTTGGGGAGAGGACATTACCTCAAAAACACTTTACTTACATAGACTTGCAATTATTCCTACATATATTAAGAAAGGGTTAGGTAGAAGTGATGTTAAATAAGGTCGCTGCGGCGGTCTATTTTCTTAATCGACTAACTGGCAGAATAGCTGAAGAAAAATAATAAATATTTAAACGCATATGGTAAAATAAGGGTATAATTTCAGACGAATAATAAGGGAGGTTGAGTGATGACAAAGAAGAAAAATGAAACGTATGAATGGGTTAAATCAATAATGGGTGCACTTGTTTTAGTATTTATTATTCGCTCTTTTTTCTTTACCCCCATTGTTGTTGACGGTGCTTCAATGAACCCCACTCTCCAGGACGAAGACCGTATGATTGTAACAAAAATTGGGGAACCGAAAAGATTTGATATTGTTGTGTTCCACGCCCCAGATGGCAAGGATTACATTAAACGTGTAATCGGGCTCCCAGGTGACAGAATAGAGTATAAAAATGATGTTTTATATATAAACGGGAAGGCATATAACGAAATTTACTTAGAAAAGTATAAGAAAGGAATAAATGAAGGAACATTAACGGACTCTTTCACTTTAAAGGATACCGCAGTAGGTAGTGATACTGTTCCTAAAGGTTGTTTGTTTGTAATGGGAGATAACAGAAGGCATAGTACAGACAGCCGCCATATTGGTGCGATTCCAATGGAAAAGGTAATAGGAACAACAAATGTTGTTTTTTATCCGATAAAAGAAATTAAAATCATAAATAACTAATTTCTGCCTATGCAAAAAGTTGGACTGGTTTCTTCTTCAACCATCGGGTGCGTTGATCCAAGAAGGGTTAACCCCCTTTTTTTGTTGAATTCTTTATTAACCAAACGGGGAAGCATTCCTGTAATAAAACTAAGTTTGTGAAGAAATGTACTGATATGAACGAAACTGTCAATGCTCCCTACCTAATTAGTTTTGGTTTCGGTTTTTGGGCAACTTTAAGAAGAGAAGCGTTTTTTAGCTTCTTTGCCTTATTAGTTGGGGTTCAGCCTTTTTCAAGGCTAGGGAATCTCCTTCTCAGCTTACTGACTGCTCTTCAATCTCCAAAATGGCTGTCAAGTGCTTTCCTTGACAGGCATTTTGGAGATTGAGATACTTTTTAAAGCTGAGAATGAATTAATTTCTCCTTTCATGTTGATATAAAAAGTTAAGCACACGGCACGAAGGCAAAAATCTCAACTGCGGTTAGCACTCTGATATTCGTGGGTTTTCACATTTTATCTTTCCGTATAAAGGAGCTTCCACTAACTTAAAACGTGCGTTAGCCTATTTAGGCATAGCACAAGTACAATTCGTGGTTTCTCCTTTCCGGTTTTTACCTTTGCCTCCGAGCCCTATGCTCCGACTTTTAAAGAAAATTGAACTTCATTTTATTCGTAATTTTTACTTTGCAATAGTGTTATTTTCAATTTCTTGAGTTACTGCCCAGATAAATCCTGCTAATTCTCTTGCAACGGCTGTTAGTGCCTTCCCAAATGACTTTCCACGTGATAGTAAACGAAAATACTTTTTATGAAGGCGATTTTGAGCTTTCCATGAGATCATTTGAACATTGGGCAACTGTCCTTCTAGTCTTTTCTTTAAATCCCCCTTTATGGCAGGCGGAAATCGATAGCTCCAGGCTGCTTCTACAAGCAAACGACGAACATGACGGTTGCCTGTTTTTGTAATTTTACCTTGTCTTCTGATTTCACCACTTGAGCTTTCGCTTGGGATTAACCCAACGTAAGACATTAATTTTTTGGGAGAATCAAATCTCTTAAATGATCCAATCTCAGCCACAAGGCTGGTAGCTGTTATAGTAGCTATTCCCCTTAATGATTGGAGTGCTTGTATCATTGGTGCATGGTATCCTTCTATTGATTGGAATTTAATCTCTTCTTCCAATCGTTTTACCCTTTGTTCAACTTCTTGTAGATGGTGCAGATACTCTTGAAAAACTACTTTAGAAGTGGAACGCTCAAACTTTAGAGTATTTAACCATTCACGATATCTGCGAGTCCACTTTTTTCCTTTGAAAGGAGGGTGAATATCATTTCGTAAAAGGAATTTCGATAATCGATGTTTGGCTCTTAATTCATCTTCTTTGGCATCTTCTCGAGCCCGAACTAAATCCCGAAGGGCTTCGTCATCTTCTGTTGGCACATAAACAGAGGTTAATTTACCAGCACGAAATAATTTTGCTAGTTTAATCGAATCTCTACGGTCAGTTTTAATGCGTTCACCTGGTTTCTTGGGGATTAAAGATGGTGCGATCACTTCACACTCAATTCCTAGGCTAAGAAAAACACGATATAAACCATAGCCAGTTGGACCAGCTTCATAGCACACTCGAAGATTCTCTTTTTCTCCAAGCTTTTTTACTAACTTTCTAATGGATTCCGCAGTGTTAGGAATCATTCCCCAATATCTTGGCTCATCACGACCTTCATCTGCAATGGCAACGGCAATTTTTTCTTTTGAAACGTCTAAACCTACATATTTTATGGTATCCTTCATAATAACTAGCTCCTTCCGTAATGTAGCTCTGATTTGGTTTGTCTTTTCCAGTAAACAGTGTAACCAAATTAACCTACGGTGTTACGAGTAAGGAGCTAGTTTCGTTCATGATAACTTAAAGTAACTGGCAGGTTAGTTAAAGAAGGTAATAGGAGGAAATAAACTATGACTCTTGAAAAGGGGATATATATTATAACTGGGATAATGGCTTCTGGGAAATCCACAATTGCCCAAATGTTAGCAGAGCAATTTGAGAAAGGGGTTCATGTGCGTGGAGATATTTTTCGAAAAATGATAGTAAAAGGAAATATTGATATGACTCCAAGTTATTCTCAAAGTGCAGTGGAGCAATTGATACTCCGATATAAAATGGCAGTAAAAGTGGCGGAAATGTATTACAATGCAGGATTTTCTGTAGTAATACAAGATACCTATTTAGGAAAAGAGGTAACGTCTTTTCTAAATGAATTTGAATCTAAGCCAGTTTACTTTATTACACTAAACCCAAATGTTGATACAATAGTTGAAAGGGAGAAAAAACGAAAAAAGTCAGGGTATACTACTTGGCAAGTTGAACCTCTTAATAACGTGCTAATCAATGAAAATCCAAAAACAGGACTTTGGATTGATTCTTCGTATTTGACTCCTGAAGAAACGTTATCTGAGATTACCAAACGTTTAAAAACTGAGGCTCGTATTAAATAAATGTTAATTTTATGATTATTAATAAATATGCTATTCAGCTAACGGGTGCGTGTGCGGCCGAGCCTAGGTCGTATCATATAGCGGGTGGGATTCCCGTCGAGTAAGAACTAGCCATTCGCTCGTAGCGAGTCTTGGAGGGCTAAAGGTAACTTTAGTCTTTAAGCGTAGACAGTTAGGTAGCGGGCCGAAAGCCGAATGGTTGAAGGGATTGAGCTCCATAATGTTAGTAATTCGAGAGGGCTGATGCCTTACGCACAGCAGAAAGCAACATTTTTTCTTTCGTTAAAGGCAAGAATGATAAAACCTCTCTGGAGTCAGAGACCTTGGCACGTTATACATTGATATGATACGGCAACTCGGGAGACCCTACCGGTCTTTTCTTTTTTTAGAAGAGTATGGTCTACAAGCGATAACAAGCAAGGAAACCAAATGCCGATGTAGGGAGTCGGATAGCAGCGTAGTACCAATGAAGTTGGGTAATGCCGATGGAGGAAAGGCTAGCTACCAGTTATCACCCTTACTAGGGACACATTTACTACACACAGAGGTAGGTATAATAAATGGAAACAAAACTACTAAGGATAGCAGAATTAGCAAAATCAGATCCTAAAATGAAATTTACTTCTCTTGCACATTTATTAAATAAGCAAACATTAGTTCAATGCCATTTTGAGCTACCCAATAAGAAGGCTACTGGGATTAACGGAACAACTAAAGAGCAATACGGTGAAAATTTAGAAGAAAACATAGAGGATTTAGTTAGTAGTCTTAAAAGCAAAAGCTATCGACCTGTTCCAGTAAGGAGAATGTATATTCCAAAGCTCAACTCAAACAAGAAAAGACCGTTGGGAATACCGGAACATGAAGATAAGATTGTACAAAAGTGCATTACGAAAATACTAAATTCTATCTATGAAAATGACTTTCTTGACTGTTCCTTTGGATTCCGACCAAATCGTAATTGCCACGATGCTTTGAAAATACTGAACTTCTATATTGAAAAAAGGTCAGTAAATTATGTAGTAGATGTAGATATTAAAGGATTCTTTGACAACGTTGACCACACATGGATGATGGAGTTCCTAAAACCGCGAATCGCTGACCCTAACCTACTAAGAACAATTGGTAGGTTTCTTAAAGGTGGATACATGGAGGAAGGCAAGAAATATAAGACAGACAATGGCACACCGCAAGGTGGAGTAATATCTCCGATATTAGCCAATGTATATCTCCATTATGTACTCGACCTATGGTTTGAGAAAAGGGTTAGGAAACAGTGCAATGGACAAGCATACATAGTGAGATATGCAGATGATTTTGTTTGTTGTTTTCAATATAAAAGTGAAGCGGAGCAATTCTTCCATTCATTAAAGTTAAGATTAAAGAAATTTAATTTAGAAATAGCTGAGGATAAAACTAAAATCATTCCCTTCGGGAAGTTTGCGGAGAAAAATGCAAATCAACAGGGAAGAAGTAAACCAGCAACCTTTGATTTCCTTGGTTTTACACACTACTGTGGGAAAAGTAAACAAGGAAACTTTCGAGTGAAACGGAAATCAAGCAGGAAGAAAGTCAAAGGAAAACTAAAAGAAACGAAAGAATGGTTGAGGAATAATAGAAATAAGGATATTCATATGATTATGGATAGATTTAAACGTTCATTAATAGGGTATTACAACTATTATTGCATCACTGATAATACCCCAAATGTTAACAACTTCAAAGACAAAATTGAAAACCTTCTGTTTAAATGGCTCAATAGAAGAAGTCAAAGAAAATCCTTCACATGGGATAAATTCAAACTATTTCTTAATAAATATCCGCTACCTTTACCAAGGATTAAAGTGAGCATATATGATTTAAGAAAAGAGATTAGCTATATTCTGTAAAAGATGACTAGGAGGAGCCGTGTGCATTAATAGTGCAAGCACGGTTCTGAGAGGGGGGGGGAGTCTAATTTACCGCAAGGTAGAAAGGCTCCCTTCTACTCGACTGATCCAAGAGGATTAACGCCTTTTTTGTTAAATTCTTATTGAGTTAGCGGGGCAGGTTTTTTTAATAACAGTTGAAAATAAATTAGAAATAAATTACAATGGTTACATGCATAGAATTTCTATATATATAATTAACCAAGGTAATAGTAAACCAATAAAATTTTTATTAAAAGGGGGATGGCATTGTGAAGAAAAAAATCTTGTTACCAATTACAATTTTATTAATTATTCTTTTATCGGCTTGTACAAATTATTCCAGTTCTCCAATTACACCAAATGATAATAGTATGGTTATCAATATAAAAAACAATGCTAATTTTGATTTTTATGAAGTTCAAGCACATCTAGTGAACCATTCACCAGCGGTTGTGAATGCAGATGGCTCTAAAATCGAAAAAGGCGAATTAATTAGTTTTGAATTACTCGAAGAAGACATTGCCTTAGATGGAAAAGTTGAAATGAAGATTGAAATCTTGGACAGTAATTCTAAAGAAAAAAGTAAAGATGCTGTGGCGATTAACAAAAAGGTGACACTCGAATTAGACAATAATAAAGAAGTGTTCTTTGAAATTACTGGCAATTCGATAAAAGAATCTGATTTAAAGCGAGTAAAATGATATTGTGAACAAATGAACTTAAACTCCCATGAAAATAAAAACTGAAAGAACGCATAGAAAAATAGACACAGCAAAATCGTTTTAAAAAAAAGGCTGAGCCTCTTGTAATCTGTTTAGATTGGTCTGATAAATCGAATGTAAGTTAGTGTCCTTCCATTTAAGATAATATAAGGTGAAGCTGGCGTAACAACCAGAATAAGGATTAATCTCCCATGAGTGCTACCCATAATGGGTAAACGACAGTCGGTGGTACACCGTGGTTGTTGGAGTCAGACTAACGGATGGGCTCAAAGGCACCATAGTTCAAAGACCTTCTTCGCCAGCATTAAAACAGTATGGACTGCCTGGACCATTTTCATTCTCTGTGGTGAAGCGCTGGTTTTGCGCTTCATGGGTGGCTAACGGGTGCTTTTATGATATTGGTGTGACTGCTTCACAATTTAAAAGGGTTGATTATTAGTGGAAGAATTATTTTATTCTTGGTTTAAAGAACATAGAGAAGAACTACTGAAAAAAGGAATTGTAACAGACCTCATTTTAGAACCCACTACGACAGATAATCCAGCGATTTTTGCCGACCACTTATCTTCCACAAAAATGGGAAGAGTGACTGTTTGGAATTCAGGTTCAATTGAAATAGAAATTCTTGACCAAATTTCTGGAGGACGGTATTTTATAACCATTTAGATATTAAGGAAAATTTACGGTTTTATCTGATGTATTTCGTAATTCAATGGCGTGATTCATTCCCGGATGCTTATCTGTATATTTTTTTACCCTTCCTCGATATTTACCTTTTTGCTTAGCTAATTTAATCCCTGAACGCTGCTTTTCCTTAATCATTTCTCGGTCAAGCTCACAAAATTCTGCCATTAAAGTCAAAAAGAATTTACCGGTGGGTGTCCTCGTGTCAATTCCTAAGTTTAGGATAACAAAATGAATATTCTTTTCACGAAGTTGTTCAACTAGCTGTAACAACTGTACAGTATTTCGGCCGAGACGATCCATTCTAGTCACAACTAAGGTATCATTGGCAGCTATTTTGGAAAGAAGTTCATCCAATTGTTGCTTGCGTTTAGAAACACCACTGATTTTCTCCTTTACAATTTCATCTACTCCAAATTTTGTAAGTTGTTCAATTTGGGTATCAAGGTTTTGGTCTTGTGTACTTACCCTAGCATATCCGTAGATCATTTTCCGTCCTCTTTTAATATGTATTTTTGATAGGTGTTATTGAGAGTTTACCAAGCTAATAATATCAAGGAGGCAAAAACTTATCAATAGGGTGTTCCTTATTGATAATAATAGACTGATCGGTTTTTACCCTTCAGTCTATAAAGGTGTCCCACCAACAAAACGCTTTGTTGGTAGAAACCCCATAAATAATTATTTACTCTAGAAAAGCGTCATATAATGGAATATGACATGGATATCATTTTTGTCATGAACGGTGGTTTACAGTCGGAGTTTGGGTGAACGAATCACTAAGGAACATCCGGAAAAAATATGGAATCTAAATATTGACGAGGGGTACCATAATAAAGTAATTGATTATATTGTGGATAGATGGATTCGAATTGGATAAAGATAGAGGAATCCAGCAACTGAGGAAAGCAACTGAAAAATTTGCGATCGCCATAAAAGATGGCTGTTAAGGCAAGTTTGGCTTCACGTTCGAAAATCAAGAAGCGTTTTTTAGAGGAATGTTCATCAAATTCCCCTCCACTTACGTGGACTTTACCCCAAAAATTAAACTGACCATTTTTTTGGATCCATTCTGCTAAAACTTCATCTCGAATTTTGAAGTTAATGGCAGTAAGGTTATATTGATGGCCAATACTCAAAAATAATTCCCCGGTAGCATCAGAATGTGTCAAGGTATATTTTCGACCCTTGACAGGCACACATTCCGTGGTAGATGGCAAAAATTTAGTACTTAATTTGGATGCGTTAAATTTGCTCATAATCACAACTTCTTTCATTAAGAAAATAAACATATGGAAGCATATGTTAAAGAAGTTAATTAGTTCTCTTAGGACGCAATATATTGGGAAAACAATCGTTGAAGTTCTTACTGTATTAAATGAAGGAGAAAAATAGATGAAGATCCGTTTTGGATATGTAGCCAATGCATTGGGTTTATGGGATGCAAGCCCTTCTAAAACCTTGACCTTTGCTCGCTATTCAGCTCTTTCAAAAAGCGAACAAATGGACAAACTCAAATCTGTAACAGCACAAAATTTACAGCATACGAAAAGAATTTTGTATTATAATATCGCCCACGAAATCGGCTTGTATCGGTTTTCGAGCTCACTTGTTCCTTTGGCAACCCATCCGGAAGTAATGTGGGATTTCGTTACTCCGTTCAGAGCCGAGTGGGAAGAACTAGGGCACATAATCCAACAATTTAAGCTTCGACCAAGCTTTCACCCAAATCAATTTACACTTTTTACAAGTCATCGGGAGGAAGTGACAATGAATGCAGTGAAGGATATGGAATACCATTTTAAAATGCTCGATGCGATGAATGCACTAGAAAGGGGTATTATCAATATTCATATTGGTGGAGCTTATGGTGATAAAAATACCTCTTTAGGGCGTTTCCATCAGAATTTAAAAAAACTTCCCAATACTATTAAAAAGCATATGACACTTGAAAATGATGATAAAACCTATGACGTAGAGGAAACACTGATTACTTGTGAGAAAGAAAAGATTCCGATGGTTCTTGACTATCATCACTATATGGCAAATAAAGGAGAGGTTGACCTCCCACAATATTTACCACGCATATTTAATACCTGGAATAGTTTTGATACAGTGCCAAAAGTCCATATTTCGTCACCAAAATCAGAGCAATCCTATCGTTCACATGCTGATTTTGTCTCTTTAGATTTTATCCTTCCTTTCTTAAAAATGGCAAAGGTGCTGGATCGAGACTTTGACATTATGATTGAGGCTAAGCAGAAGAACCTTGCTATGTTAAAACTCATAGAAGAAATCGCTTCAATTCGGGGAGTCAAACGTATTTCAAGTGGAATGGTGGAATGGTGAATGGGAATACCAACTACTTAGGAAAGAAGTAAAAAATTGACCATTAACGCATAGATGGCCCTTCCTTTCATTTAAAATGGTTAGAAAGAGCCAATAAGTAACTTTATTATACCAATTATTATTTTAACGAGAATTCTTGTGGAGGTTCACCGTTTAGATTTAAGATACGGACCGTTTCAGGCTGTATTTCAAGAAATACGTAGTTTGGATCGTTTGGACCATCAAACCATTTATTAAACGATTCCTCCCAGAATTTCTCTTTCAAAGATTGTGTATTATTAATAGAGGAAGTGCCTAAAATTTCAACAAGGGCATCGTGTTGTCCTTTATCTTCATATCCAAGCAATACCGAAACATATGGATTATTTTTTATTTCGTCAATCTTTTCCGTGTTCTTTTTCGTTGGTGTATATAATGTAATGTCCTCATTGTAAAATGTCATATACCGTGAATGAGGTTTATTATTTTCAACTGATGCCAGGGTGCCTGTCCTATGATTAGAGATAATGTTAACAACCTTTTCTTTTAAATCTTGATTGATCATTGATTTTCCTCCCATGAATTAGATTCTTTTTAATTTTCACTAAAACATGACAAATAAACTGTAAAAAATTCACTATCTTTTTAAAAATATTAAATAATTGAGGAGTGATTTATATTGGCAGGTAATGATGTGGTGAAAACATTAAATCAATTTTTAAAGGGGCAATATATGGGAATCCATGCGTATGAACACCATATACAAAAGTTAACCGACCCAGAGATAAGAAGGGAATATCAAAGGATTCAACAAGAGCATAAAAACCACGCTTTAAAAGTTGCGGAAAGGATTCAAAACCTAGGAGGAAAGCCAGTTGATGATGAAGGATTAATTGGATCAGTCCAAGGTTTCTTTAGTCAATTTATGATTCCGGAAACCTCTGTTGGAATGATTGAGAGTGCGTTAAGGGGTGAGAGTTATTATGGAATTCGAGAGTCAGAAGATATCGTAAGAGGGGATTTAGATCTTGAAAGTCGGAAATTAATCGAATCGATATTAGATAAAGATAGAGAGCATGTACGTTATTTACAACAGTTACTTCACGAGATGAATTGAAATCATAAAGAAAAAGCACCTAAAAATCCGTAGGTGCTTTTCCTTTGTTGTTCCATTATGTATCATTAGGAAACTAAGAATCCATTGATTGAACTATAAACTTGCTGGATTGCTTCTTCACCGGCTTTGGTCCATCTGCTTTTATCATAGATATAATCGTCATTATCCAATGGTGTTTGAAATTGATCAAGCCCTGTCGTACCGGTTATGAATGAGTTTTCATCATGATCTAGTCCAATATTAACAACATGCTTAATAACAAAAGGAGTTCCAAACTCAACCAATGCACTGGTATGATCTAAAGCCCCATCCAAAACATAAATGGGGACTCTCAGGTAAATAGACTCTCCCCCATCACGCCATAACAATGCATCAAATTTTCCTTGGTCATAATCAAAATTACTGCAAAAACTACATCCATGAGAATGAAAGATATCTCGAACTGCCCCAAAATACGCTCTTTTTCCTTCAATTTCTGTTTGTAATTGAATCATCTTTACTTCACTCCTGTATAAAAGGTCAGATACTATTCTTTACCAAAAGAAGAATAAAATACCCAGCTTTCAATGAGAAATTGGAAAATGTTATTTTTCACTCTTTTTAATGCTTCGAATAACTTCAGGGATGTAACAAATCCTAATGAGCAAGGAGGTGCTTATATTGTCAAACCAGCAACGTACAAATGGCGAGAAACAAAGAGGGCAATCCGGTAATCAACCAGGTTCAGGATCGAAGTACCATGAGGATCATGCGGGGAAGGTTACCGGTTACGGACAACCTGATACAAACACCGAAAGGCTTACAAATATAGAGGATAAGCCTTCAATATAATTTATTATTTCGCGCCCTTCGCGGCGTTTTTTTCCGTTATAAAAAATATGACATTTAAAGGATGGTGAAAGGAATGGAAGTAAATTTTGACTATACCTCCTATAATCCGGGAGATGTTGTCTACGTCTTTTATCGAAATCCTCATACACAGGACGTTGCAAATGTTCAAGAAGCGGCAGTTGTGAATAATCCGGAGAATCCTGGTGAATTGGCAATATTTCTGTATGAAACCTATTATCCTCTAACAAATGAAATGGCTGTTTACGCAAGTGAGGCTGATGCGTTGCAGGCCTATGAACAGTATTTTGGATATGAATAGAATGGAGATTATCACATGAATAAACCATTTACTCCACAACTGGTTTACTTTGAACCAGCTGCATTGGAATATCCACTTGGTAAGAAATTGAAGGACAAATTTGAAAAAATGGATGTAGAAATACGCTACACCACTTCACATAACCAAGTCAGAAACCTACCGGGTGATACTGATTTTAAAAGGTATAGGATTGCAAAATCTACATTAGTGGTTGGGGTAAGAAAAACACTTAAGTTTGATACATCTAAGCCTTCAGCAGAGTTTGCAATTCCTTTTGCAACAGGATGTATGGGTCATTGCCATTATTGTTATTTGCAAACGACAATGGGGTCAAAGCCTTACATTCGTACATATGTAAATGTGGAAGATATTTTAGATGCTGCTGATCGGTATATGGAAGAACGAGCACCGGAAATCACACGATTTGAAGCATCTTGTACATCTGACATTGTTGGACTCGATCATCTTACACATACGTTAAAGCGAGCTATTGAGCATTTTGGGAAATCAGAGTATGGCAAGCTGCGTTTTGTGACAAAGTTTCATTATGTTGATCATTTACTGGATGCTAAACATAATGGAAAAACAAGATTTCGTTTTAGTGTAAATGCAGATTATGTGATAAAAAATTTCGAGCCTGGAACCTCTTCATTAGCGCAACGGATTGAAGCAGCAGGAAAAGTCGCAAGAGCTGGCTACCCATTAGGGTTCATCGTGGCACCTATCTATCTTCATGAGGGGTGGGAGGAGGGGTACCATCATTTGTTTGAGCGTCTCGATGCAGAGTTACCGAAAGATGCAAGAGACGATATCACATTTGAATTTATTCAACATAGGTTTACCAAACCAGCAAAAAAAGTGATTGAAAAGAACTACCCATTGACTAAATTAGAACTGGATGAGACAGCAAGAAGATATAAATGGGGAAAATACGGCATAGGCAAATATATTTATCAAAAGAAGGAAGAAGAGGATATAAAAAGTCACCTTTATTCCTATATGGAAAAGTTTTTTCCAAATGCTAAATTGGAATACTTCACCTAATATTAATTTATGTTAAGACAAGTATTTCCCAAATATTGGCGGTACCCCCTAAGATTTTGATATTTATTGGATAAATTGATTATCGTATTAATTTTCGTCCTAAAAGATTTCCTATAAGAAAAATTGGTACCATTAAAATGCTTAGGGGAATACTTTTGAATAGTAAATGACTGTCTATAAAGCCTAATTCAAACAAGCGGTAATAGGTAAGAAGAGAATAGGGAATTACAATGAATAACGCTGTTATGATACCAGGCGTATAACTGCGAAAAATGATTGTTTGACCAATATGCGTAAATGACTGTATAAAAAATACATTTAATATATAGCAGTAAATAGAAGAAAGTTTGCTCCGATTGGCAGCAGGCAGACGGTCATAAATGTGATAAATGATATAAAGAGAAAAATCCATGCAATACTAATAGAAAGTTGGACGGATTTCGCACCCAACTTTTTTTTGATGGTTAACGTAAGTTTGACAAGGAAAGCTTCCCGAACCTTATTTTTGTACTTTGTCATAAAACTCTCAACAGTTATGATCTCCTCTAAGCCATGAAACATAAAAGTGACAGGGAACAACCAAATAATTGTTTCAATATTAAAAAGTTTATGCATTGTCTCTAGCATCATTAGCCTCCTCATGGGGATACCTAAGCATGTCTAATTAATATATTTTTATGCCATGGAACGAATTTAAGAATTAGGATACTGACTATATGAGGTGATTTTATGAAGATTTTCTTAGTTCTAACTAGCATTGTTCTTCCTGTAATTATGTTCTTTTTACAGAAACTCCGAATAAAATTCAGTATTATTTTTAATCTAGGTGCCGTTGTATCAGCAATTATATTTGGAGAGATTGCTTCTGTGTCGGTTTATGAAATTATTAAAGATAATACTGTGTTTATGACAAATATCCATTCCATTTTCCTAAATCCATTTTTCTTATTAACCGGTGGTTATTTAGGTATTTATATCATTTATCGATTGATAATAATAACCATAGATGAGGCATGAATGTGCTCCTAATTTCATTTAGAAAATTAATGATCTTGTTCGAAAAACACTTTGAATTTTTTAACACACTTCCATCGCTTTGTATTAAGTGGGCTTTTGTTACAAAAGATAAAATTGAGTCTTAGCTACTTACGGGAGGAGTGTTTTTATGGTTAATGTACGAGAGGGATTAATCCCAACAGTACTTGGAACAGCTGTAACAACCACAGGAGTGGCATTACGGAGCAATAGAAACATGAAACCGTTGATCACGGGTTCGATTATTGGTTTCGGTTTAGCCCATGTTGTATTAGGGGCAATCGATTTAGTCGAGCACCGACGCTAAAGATTCGTAAGGGAAGGGCGATTGTCCTTCCCTTAAAACCTTTATTTAGAATTCACATAGAAAGTAAAGGAGGTGTCTTATCGATGGGAATCATTCAACGAATCGCCTTAGTTCTAACTATAATTGGGGCTATTAACTGGGGTCTTATTGGATTTTTTAGATTTGATTTAGTTGGAGCAATATTTGGTGGACAAAGCGCCTTTTTGTCAAGAGTAATTTTTGGCCTTGTTGGTATTAGTGGACTGGCTTGTATATCACTTTTGTTTGCACCAATGAGAGAAACTGTGCAGAACGTAAATCGACAAAGTCCAAGAAACCTTAATTATTCCACTGAATTTAGTGAGGAAAATGATTTATCAAAATTAAAGGACGATTAGGGTCTAATCATTCAAAACTGCATCACCCTTAAAAATGTTCAAGAGCCATGCATTTGCATGGCTTAATGTTTGATTAAATAAAATTAATTTCCTAGTCCATTCCAATAAAAATCAACAATTTGTTCTGTCATTTCATCTATTGATGGAAAGATAGGTTTTTGGCCAGCATCCCTATAATTTCCTATTGTTAGCAAAGATACAAAAGCATGAGCACCTAATTGCGGATGTCCTTGCGGAACTTCACCTTTTTCCATCGCAGCTGTTAATGCGAGCTCTAGTACTTCATACATTTTATCTTCTGCCTCTTTCATCTGCTGTAATTGCTCATTCGAAAGGGAAGTTTTTGCTTCTTTCATAAATCCGTTTATATCAATATCGACAGTTGCTTCTAAATGCGCCTTGGCAAATTCAAGTAATCGGTCTTTCAGTGGTTTGTCTGTAGAAAGAATGTCAAAAATTCGCTTCTTAATTCGAAGCATCATTTGGACCATTGCATCCGTAAAAAGGTCTGCTTTCGTTTTGTAATAATAATATACGGTTGCCTTTGTTACACCACATTCTTTTGCAACATCGTCCATGGAAACTACTTGATAGCCTTTATCCAGAAACAGTTGAGTAGCTACGTCTAAAATTACAGTTTTTGTAGGCTTATTCTGATGATCTTGACGTGGTCTCCCAAGTGGTCGAATTTCCCGTTGCATGTCATTCTCTCCTAACTACCTAATATCAAAAAATATTATAACATATTTTAAAATTGCACTTGAGTAATTAACCTACCAGTATATATAATTAATTATAATTAAATAAAGCTAAAGGTGGGTTGATATGAAAAAAGGTCCTTTACATTCATGGGGATCAATTGTTGGAGGTCCAAAGACTCGCTGGATTACTCTTGCCATATGGGTCCTTCTAACGGTGGTGTTATCTTTCACCTGGCCAGCCATTAACACAGTCGAGGATGATTCGGCAGCAGATATTCCCGATTTAGCAATGTCACAGCAAGCTGAGAAACTAATCAAAAAGGAATTTCCAAACGATGCCGGCAACCCCGTCCTGATAGTATGGCACAATGATAACAAGCTAAATCATCAGGATTTTACAGCAATCCAAGGTGTCTATATGCATCTAAAAGAAAAGCCGTTATCAAAACAATCGACTTTACCACCTTTTGATACGATTCCCCAACAGGCACTTACGCAAAGCGTGTCAAAGGATGGTACCACACTGATCACTCCAGTATTTTTCGATAAAAATGCCGGAATAGAAATTCTCCAAAACAATATGGATGAACTAAAAAAAGTCGTTAATAGCACGATGGAAGAAGATCCATTTAATCGTAAAGTATCAGATTCCGGTTTACATGTTCGTTTATCTGGACCTGTAGGGATTCAAACAGACGCTGTTAGATTATTCAGTCAAGCAGATGTTAAATTATTGGTTGCAACTGTACTTCTGGTTTTAGTCCTATTAATTCTTCTTTATCGATCACCCCTAATGGCAATTTTACCTTTGATTGTCGTGGGATTTGCTTACGGGATTATCAGTCCAACTCTTGGCTTTTTGGCTGATCATGGGTGGATTATAGCGGATGCCCAAGGTGTTTCCATTATGACCGTCTTATTATTCGGGGCGGGAACGGATTACTGTTTATTCCTCATCTCTCGATATCGCGAATTTTTGCTTCATGAGGAAAATAAGTTTAAGTCCTTACAACTGGCGATTAAAGAATCAGGTGGGGCCATTTCAATGAGTGCTCTTACTGTCGTGATAGGGTTAGGAACATTATTGCTTGCTCATTTCGGTTCTTTTCACCGGTTTGCTGTTCCATTTAGTCTAGCGGTTCTCCTGATGGGGATTGCAGCCCTAACACTTCTTCCAGCTTTGCTTGCTATTTTTGGAAGAGTGGCATTTTTCCCGTTTATTCCAAGAACGGAGGAAATGACAGAAGAGCTAGCAAAAAAGAAAGGGAAATCGATAAAACTAAGAATATCGCAAGGATTCTTTAGTAAGAAGCTTGGCCGACTAGTGACCAGACGACCGTGGACTGTTATTATTACAACACTTATACTACTGGGAGGATTGGCTTCCGTTGTCCCACGTATTCAATATACGTACGATTTATTGGAGTCTTTTCCTAAAGATATGCCTTCACGGGAAGGATTTGATTTAATCTCTGATCATTTTTCTCCCGGTGAATTGGCACCCGTACAAATTGTTGTTGATACAACGGGAAAAGACATACCTTTAAAAGAGAAATTGGAACAACTTTCTTTTGTAGCGGATGTAACCAAGCCGATGGAAGGAAAATATAATCATCAATTACAAATGTACGAAGTGTCTTTGGCCGAGAATCCGTTTTCCAGTGAAGCGCTGAGCCGGATTCCGGAGCTAAGAAGTAATCTAAAGAAAATGCTAGCAAACGCAGATATCCATGATACCGAAAATCATTTTTGGATTGGCGGTGAGACTGTTGCATTATATGATACAAAAATTACCACAGAACGGGATGAATCTGTTATTATCCCTGTTATGATTTGTATTATCTCTTTATTGTTACTGTTATACTTACGCTCAATCATTGCCATGATTTATTTGATTTTAACTGTGGTTTTATCCTTCTTTTCTGCACTGGGTGCGGGCTGGCTAATCCTTCACTTTGGTTTGGGAGCATCTGCTATTTCAGGAGCAATTCCCTTATATGCCTTTGTATTCCTTGTTGCATTGGGTGAAGATTACAATATTTTTATGGTGTCGGAAATATGGAAGAATAAACGGACCAAAAATCATCTTGATTCTGTCGCGGGCGGAGTGGTCCAAACAGGAAGTGTTATTACATCGGCAGGTCTAATCTTAGCAGGAACATTTGCTGTGTTAGCCACTTTACCAATTCAAGTTCTAGTGCAATTTGGTATTGTTACAGCAGTGGGAGTGCTATTAGATACATTTATTGTTCGTCCACTTCTTGTGCCCGCAATTACTGCCGTTCTTGGGCGATTCGCTTTCTGGCCAGGTGAACTTTGGAAGAAGAAAACATTGAAACAAATGTCTAAGTAATCAATTTACCCAGAATAAACAGGTAACAGTCTTTTGGGTAAGGTCACATAACCATCGAAATGGCAGCGGACGAAATATTGGGTCGAGGTTTTTTTACGCCTCCGCCCATTTCATATCTTTTACCGAATTACTAAGTTTCGTGTAAATCTCCCACGAATCTTCTTCCCACCATCTTGAATCGCTTCTGTTAATCATCTAGCGGATTTTATCAATATCTAACATTAGGTTCACTCCTTCACTTTGCTAAAAACATACTTTTTTCTCTTGCTACAGGCACCTCAAACGGAAGCTTAGGCGGTGTACGATTCAGATCAATAAGGTATTTACCAAACCGATTGATATGAGCTGTAACATAGGGGCTTAAATAGGAAATCAGCCCTTCATTATAATTGTTTCCGTCCTGCATGTAGCCTTGAAGAATACGAGATAAAGAGAACACATTGTAGAAGATAAGGCAATTGGCCACTAAGTGGTTGTATTTAATGATTTTACGCTGCTTTTCCCGATCATTTTCTGCGATAATTCCATCACCGCCAAAGAATAGCCACTTGGTAAACCCATTAAAGGCTTCACTTTTATTGGTCGCTGCTTGAATCGTTCCTCTAAGTTCCTCGTCAGCCATATATGTTAATAAAAACATTGTTCGTATCACTCTTCCAAGCTTACGAAACGCCTGATATAGCTTATTCTTTTTACTGTATGTCCCTAGTTTATTGAGAATAGTAGATGGAGTAATTTTACCTGACTGAATCGACATAGCTACTCTAATCATATCCGGATAATGGGTCTCAATGAGATCCCAATCGATTTCTCCTGAAAAAAGTTCATCTATATGCTCGTACACCTCTTCTTTACAAGGACGAAATAATTTTAAATCTTTCCAATTACGAATCCTGGGCATCAGCTGAATACCTAGCAAAGAAGAAAGCCCAAAGACTGTCGTACTCTGTCCTTGTGTATCCGAATGGAAAATTTCAGGTTGGATGTCGGCCTTATAGTTCATTAAAATGTCTAAAATATGAATCCCTTCCCATACCGCACAAGGAATAAAATTGCTGAACAAAGCTATATAGGTATCGGAAACATGATAATAGCCAATCCCACCATATCCTCCATAACGAATATGGTTTTCGGATAATAGATTTTGTTCATATAAGTCCCATTTGGTTCCGTCGGCTGAAGCTCTTTTTCCATCGCCCCAATATTTTGGAAGATCAAATTGATTATAGGCATTAAAGATATATTGTATCGCTTTATCTAAGTTTTCAACCGTAAAATGACGCTGATTAATCCATGCTATTTGTTTTCTGTCCAGGCTCCCTATTGATCGAGCCGTTTGTGTCGGTCCTAAATTACATCCATAGCAAAAGGCATTCGTAATGTACCGTTCAACGGCATTGTCTAATTTCGCTTCATGTCTCGAAATGGGGCCAAAAAAACGAGTCCAATTTAACCAGTATTCAGTATCAGCGAGCATATCCAGTACATTGATCGGTTCCAAGTTATCAGCTATATATCCTTCAAACTTCTTTAAATCAGGGGGGACCTTTTTCTTCTTTAACTTTCCAATCACCACTTCACCATTTTCTATCCGTACCTGTTCATTACGAGGAAAAGATTGATCCGTTTGACTTGTGACGTGTTTAAAATCTTGCTGTGTCTTTCTAACGAAATCGGTTCCGGAAACAGGTAAATTTACATGCTTGCAAAATTCAGCTAAATTCATCTCATAATCCTCCCATGTAATGAGCTGCTTTCTGTAATCTGCGTATTTTTCACTTCCTTCTATATATAAATCGCCTGCTTTAAGCTCTAACATAATCTGCGACAAGACACATACTTCAAAGTGACGGCGATTGATTTCATCGGGCATTATTTCCTTCTTCTTTTTAGGACTAAGCCATCGCTACCAGGAATCAGGAATCCAAGACAAGTCTAATAAAGGTGTTATATCCCAATCCTTTCGCAACTTTCCATTCTTTACGATATGAACAATTGGTATGTATTCCTTTTTCGTATATTAATGAGTGAGGAGAAAAGAAATCGCCTCTTCCAATGCTTTATCTTGTGTTGTTGAACGAAGTGGAATGGAATTAAGTATTTTAAACAATGTAGCACGGTGACTTTTATAGAATTGCCATAGGAATACATAGTAGTTGTCTCCACTAAAAGCTAAATGGTTTTCGCAATCTTGCAACACTTGCGCTTCCTGCTCTTGGAGTACCTTTTGCATCGCTTGAATTATTTCTTCAGAGTTGCCTTCTGTTTGATAAGCAAGCAGTAATTCATGGAGGGTTGATATGAACGAATCCGTACGTTTTTGTGTTTTTTTTTTATGATCTTTTAAACGTTGACGGCTTTTTTTATGGATACTCATCATTCTTTTAATTAGCATTTCTCCAATATCATCTAATATTTTTGACAATTGCATGGATACAAAGGAAAGCGCAAGCGCATATCTTTTTTTAGGCTCCATTTCCATCATACGAGAGGCACCCAGCGTTTTAGCTTCGGCTGCCATTTGCTTCACCTTGATGTAAGGAGCGTCTTGAAGCAAATCGATTGGTATGTGCTGGTTTACTAACCATTTCCTGCGTAATATTAGAGCATTGAGGTGTGATAAAGTGGCTCTTTTTGCGTCCTCTTTGAGTTCATTCCACGGTCTGTAGGTATCACCTTCAGGTATCTGAAAAAGTTGTTCAATGTTCTTTTTTTGTTCAACATTTAGTGCTTCGTCTATCTGATGATAGATGGCACGATAGGATTTATTTCGAACGTCATTTGCTGCATCCTTTAACGTATTAAATACAGGTAATTCGTATCGTTGACGGATTAACTCTTCAATCGCAGCATTGACTAATTCAGCCGGATCATCTTTGCTAAATGCTAGTTTACTCATTGTATCGGTTACAATTTGATGTGCCTCATATTCAAATGGCCGAAGCTGAAGATAATCCCTAACAAAACGGAAGTGGCGTTTGGCAGTTCTCTTTTCACTATACGTTTTCCAATCTTCTTTAGTAGGTAAAGGCAAGAGTGCCTTTTTCGCAATATGTATGACAATCACTTCTGGAACATGGACAATACGCATAAAAAACCCAATCTTCTGTACGGTTTTAGTTAAAACTAGTAATGCTAATTGCTGCAAGGTTCCTTTAGACTTAACCTCGGCCCATTCAATTTCACTCACTGTTGGGGTGTACACTTATTCCAAGTCTTTCTCCGTCAGATTACTCTTAAACCTGGGGTATATGTTATCCTGAATACTTGGCAATTTATATCCCTTCTCTTATTTTAATTTTTTGATAACTAATTTTATAATAAAAAAAAACCCATCATTTTGATAGGTTTGGTTATTAGTTACATTATTTTCCACATTGGCCCCTCAATCTGCGAATCGTTTCCGTACCCCTAATAGCGTCTTGCTAATTGTATATGAATCTCCTTTGATGATTGGAGGCAGCTCGATTGAAAGTGGAATGAAATATCCAAGTCTTAAAGATGGTTGGTCAAAATTTGATTCCAACGGAAATTTAATTTTAACTTCTAATAAAAAGTATGAACCAAGCACGATGATTTATATCCTTATTCAGCTAACAAGTGCAATAGTTGATGATCAGGGTCGTTGCGTCAGCCTTTTTCCTTGGTCCACTAACTGGCAGTTTAGTTCAATAAGAACAGGTTTACATCACCATATTAGGAGTTTAATGGTAGTATAAAAATAAAAATAAATGAGGTGAAAGAATGTACTGGGAGACACTTCCTAATTGGTTCTGGATTATTTATTACTTATTTTTATTTACAACTTTGGGAACTGCAATATTTAGTGTCACACAAAAGAAAATTAAAGGGTTATCCATTCTCACCATCGTTTTTACATTAACTATACCGATAGTTAGTTTGATAAACGGCATTGAAAGAATGAAGGGGTTAAATGAATTTGAGCATCTAGTTGGTCAATTACAACAAGGGGCATTCTGGTCTATTTTTATAATTATCGGTGTCTTATATATACTTTTTTGGTGGGTCATTTTTCTATTGAAGAATATGAATACTGAGACTTCTTATTAAACAGGGTGCTTTGCTTCAATAGGAGCAAGGCATTTTTCTTATTCAAGTAACTGGCAGGTTAGTAAAAAACTTAATGGATCAATCAACCTATCTTATAAAAGTGACATTTAAAAAGAAAATGTGTTAAGGTTAAATTGTCTAAAAATTGCAACACAATAATTTATAGGCAATATTTATTTAGGAGGTAGATATTATGATTAACAAACAATACAAAGATTTGAAAAATACAAAGGGGATACGTCTAAATAAATTAACTATATAGCGTTCCCCCCATTTGACAGGGGAAAAAATATGAATCAAACATTATTAATTATTGATGCCCAACAAGAATTAATTGATGGGAACCAAGAAGAAAGTGCCGTCTTTAATAAACAACAACTGATTAGGAATATCAATTTCGTAATTGAAAAAGCAAGAAAATCTAATGTTCCAATTGTCTTTGTTAGGGATTTGGATGTAGCTGAAGGTAAGGGAAAAGGCTTTGAAGTTCACGAAGAAATTAATGTACCAAAGGATTCTAAGATTTTCGATAAAACTGCAACTAATTCCTTTCATGGGACAGGACTTCTAAATCATTTAAGAACCCAAGGAATCGAGCATGTTGTTATTATGGGTTGTAAAACCCAGCACTGTATAGATAGTGCAGTCAGAACAGCCACTATAAGTGGTTTAGATGTCACATTAGTCGGTGATGGACATTCAACAACGAACAATGATATTTTAAATGCAGAACAGATAATAAAACATCATAATAAAACTCTTCATGGACATTACAATGTTGACCATTTTGCAATTGTCAGGAATGCAGAGGAAGACTTATTTCTTCCGACACACGATTCATATAAGTAATTTTTAATGCGGCACAGAATGTTATAACATGGACAATCTTATTAACAACAAAAATCCCATTTTTTTAGTTTCAACACTAAGAAATTGGGGTTTTTTGAAGTTGAATTATTGATATTTTTAAGTTTGTGAAAAAATGTACCTAAACTAAAGGGTGTAAGAGTTGAAGATCCAGCTGCCTTTTTTGGCGGCTTTTCTTATTGAAGTAACGGGAGTTTAATAAGGGGTGTGAGCTATGCTGAGGAGAATAACTGGAATATTGACGAAGAAATTTTTTTAAGACGTAGATATAAACAGGACTCCAGACGTAGTTATAAATAGAACTCCGGAACCGTTATTATAAAACACTTCTCATGTATCATCAAAGGTAAGATAATCAAAGGAGTGTGAATATTTATAATGAAAACGCATTTAATAACAAGTCAGGTGTCACGGACATGGGGCCAGGTGTTACTGTGATCGGGGTCCTGATGGCTCTGTGGTGCATTGCGTTTGCGGTGGTCAATATCGTCCTCGAGGTCACAGACTATTTCGCCGGGGGTCCATTTGCCGAGTACACGGCTGGCATCACTGTGATGAACTGGCTTGTCGTTGGCTTTAAGACATTGGGCGCAGCTGTGGCGTTGTTGCCGGTTGTAAACATCCCGAAACTTCACCTACCGGCCCTCATGACCATGTTGGTGTGGGGAGCTTTCGCCACGCTCGGCTTATATGCACTGGGCAGCGTGACACAGGCGCTGGGCATGTTCTCCGGGTTTGCGGGCACTGCCGACCAAATCAATCTGGCAGGCGTAGGCTACGTATTTATGTTCCTGTTGGCCGCGGCTGGCTATGGTTTCCTGGCCGTCTCCTACTCGCGGCGTTACGGCACACGAAGAATCTATGCCGTCCTCGGGGTGGTCGGCGCACCTGTGGTACTTGGTTTGATTCTGATAGCGGTCCCGATGCTACTGTTTACCCTCGGACTTATACCTGCATACTGATGCTCCTTCTTCTCCATGGTGATTTCTTTGACTCTATCAATAGAAGAAATCCCAGATATTCAACCGATTCTTGTCCGATCGAACCCTGAGACACAAATGATGAAATTATGAGTGTTAATGATTAAATGAATTGAATAGTTGGAACGCCGTATGCGGTGAAAGTCGCACGTACGGTGTGAACAGGGGGAAAAGCCAGAGATAACTTCAAAGGCTTACCTATCTGTATCAGGAAGGGATTAATGCCCTTTTTGTTGAACTTACTGAACTAAAGTGCAGGTTTGTTTAAGAAGGATTAATTTCCTACATTGTTGAATTTTTATACTAATGAACAATAGGGGGAAAAGAATATGATTGGAAAAGAATTATTTACATAAATAAAATTGATTGGTGTGGAATCTGGCATTATTGAAATTAATTATGGTCAATCAGATTTTATTCCAGTTATTGCTATTTGTTTTTATGATGAAGACACAGGTGTTGATTATATATTAGATACAATTATTCTAGGAGAGTTTAGTCCTACTAAAGAATCCTATGTGATAGGAGAATTTGATTTAAGCCGAATAAAAAATAATACAGAGGCAGATACAGTAATGAAACTACTTATTGAAAAGGCAAAGGAAATTGAAATACAGGTAGTAGCTAAAGCAAAAGAATTTGCACAGGAAATCAGTGAACGAGCAGGTATTCCTGTAGAGGTCATTCCAAGGCTACAAGGAAAGCCAGAAGTATATACAGAATTTGACCATAATATGTGGCAAGCAAGTCACATTTTAGAAGGTATTGATGAAGATTACTAACTACTCATTGGTTTTTTTAACAATGTAAAGAGTGAACATTGTTAGTGTTGATCAACTAAAGTTGAATTATTTTTGTTCGGTGAAAAGGATAGTATTAGTAAAAACTTTTCGTCTTGATGATCACTGAGGGCAAGGATAGCAATACATTGTGTGTGCTAAGCACACTAGGAGGCAACAAACATGGAAAAAGGTAAAGTAAAATGGTTTAATGGCGAAAAAGGCTTCGGATTCATCGAACGTGAAGGTGGAGAAGACGTATTCGTTCATTTCTCAGCTATCCAAGGCGAAGGGTACAAAACATTAGAAGAAGGTCAAGAAGTGACTTTTGATGTTGAGCAAGGTCAACGTGGAGCACAAGCAGCTAACGTTCGTAAGGCTTAATTATAATGCCAAACATGGACAGACTCTTTTTTAGAGTCTGTTTTTCATTTTTCTTAGAAAAACAAATAACCCCACTCAAAATGAGTAGGGTACTTGAAAACAGTAAATCAAATGGTAAACCAAGTGTAGCATATAAATTGTGGATTTCCTAATTTCTTTGTACCTTTTTTAAAGAGAAAAACTCTGTTGGCAACATATAAGCAAACTGAAACAAATTAGGTGCAATGCTTAAATAACGTAGAATCGCTTTTTCTTAATGTGCTAACTGGGAAGTTTGGTGAAAAAAGGAAATTCCATGAAGTCGATATGTTTATAGTTTCTACAAAATAGTATGGGTGACTAGAAGGATGTTATTTATCGCAATATGCTTGGTTAATAACTGAGTAAAATGACTAAAACTAACCAGATAGGTAACTCAACCTATAATAATAATGGGGTGATTTTATGAGTAAAGCTAAAGGAAAAGGTGGAACAGGGAGAGGAACAGACAAGAAGGGATGGAATCGTTGGCAAGCTAGTGCAAACAAAAAAAAGAGTGCAAAACCCTTTATAAGTAAAAGTACAAAAAAAACGGATGTTGAAAATGACCCCACGAGCAATATTTAAGTTACTTGTCCAAAATATAGCGAATTCTGAATAAATACAATTATTTATTGACCCAACGTGTGCGAGCTCCTTTTAAGGAGTTGGATTTTTTCTTTTTCAGCTAACTGGCAGGGAGTGGAAGAATGGTTAAAAGAAATAGCACCTAAACATTTATAAAAGTGTTAAAATAATGTAAATTCGCAATTTAATAAGGGGCATTATTATGACTATTAAATTTAATGAGTTTTATAAAGAAGAATTAACGATTAATGAGACTCAAAGTGCAATGGAAAATGGGTTAGTAACTTCAAAAGAATTAGTGATGTACTATTTATATCGAATAGCGAAATATGATCAGGACGGACCGAGAATAAATTCAGTTCTAGAAATAAATCCTGACGCTATCTTTATAGCCGAAGCCCTTGATAATGAAAGGAACACAAAGGGCGTTAGAGGCCCTTTGCACGGAATTCCTGTCCTTTTAAAAGATAATATTGAAACTTCGGATTCAATGCATACAAGTGCAGGTGCAATTGCATTGGAGCAATATATTGCGGAAAAAGATGCGTTTCTTGTTGAAAAGCTCCGTAAAGCAGGTGCGGTTATTTTAGGTAAGACGAATATGACTGAATTAGCTAATGCAATGTCTACGACAATGTGGGCCGGGTATAGCTCGAGAGGAGGGCAAGTATTAAACCCTTATGGAGACCCTGACCTTTATGTGGGCGGGTCTAGTTCTGGTTCTGCTGTGGCAGTTGCTGCTAATTTTACGGTTTTATCCGTAGGTACAGAAACAGATGCTTCAATTCTTAATCCTGCTATACAAAATTCAGTAGTAGGAATCAAACCAACTGTAGGTTTAATTAGCAGAAGTGGTATTATTCTTTTTACATATTCTCAAGATACTGCTGGGCCAATGGCAAGGAATGTTACGGATGCAGCCCTTTTGCTCGGGGTTCTGGCTGGTCTTGATAAGGAAGATGCTGCGACCTTTAAAAGTGAAGGAAGGATAGAGCATGACTATGCTATATTCCTTGATTCCGATGGCCTTAAAGGAGCTAGGGTCGGCATATTTAAAAATGCATCCAATGACTTTCTAAATTCGGATGAGTACGATGAGGCCTTGTTTCAAAATGCTGTACAAGTAATTAAAAATCAGGGAGCCATTATAGAAGAGATAGATATACCTTCCTTTCATAGAGAATGGAACTGGGGAGTAAATCTATACGAACTGAAACACAGTTTAGATAATTTTCTTTCACAACTCCCAACAAACTTACCTATTCATTCAATTAAAGATTTAATTCAATATAATCAAATCAACAAAGAAAAGGCATTAAAATATGGACAGGATAAATTGGAACAAAGAGACTTCTTTCCAAATACATTAAGGAATTCCGATTATTTACTAAACAAATTGGAAGACCTGTATTTTTCTCAGGATCAAGGTATCGACCTTGCTTTGGAAAAATACAATCTAGATTCAATTCTTTTTCCCTCTTATATAGGTTCAACAATTAGTGCTAAAGCAGGGTATCCATCCATTGCCATACCTGCTGGTTATAAGCAAAACGGCCGGCCTTTTGGAGTTACCTTTGCAGGAACAGCTTATAGTGAAGGTAAATTAATTAAATTAGCGTATGCATTTGAACAGGCCACTAACCGTCGAAAAAGTCCGAACATAGGGACTGAAATATTGAATACTACTAAATAGTATGATGCGTTTTTACTTCAAAGTTAAAGTGTGTTGATCCAAAAAGAATTAACGCATTTTTAGTTGAAGCCTTTGTATAAACAGGGCATATTTCTGTAATGAATAAAATGATAATTGCATCAAAAGCAAACATTGTGAAGAATTTTACTTTAACAAACGGGTGCGATGCTTCAAAAAGAAGGATCGTTTTTTTTATTCAAGTAACTGGCAGGTGTGCGGCCGAGCCTAGGTCGTATCATATAACGGGTGGGATTCCTGTCGAGTAAGAACTAGCCATTCGCTCGTAGCGAGTCTTGGAGGGCTAAAGGTAACTTTAGTCTTTAAGCGTAGACAGTTAGGTGGCGGGCCGAAAGCCAAATGGTTGAAGGGATTGAGCTCCATAATGTTAGTAAATCGAGAGGGCTGATGCTTTACCTGCAGCAGAAAGCCACATTTTATCCTTCGTTTAAGGCAAGATAGATAAAACCTCTCTGGAGTCAGAGACCTTGGCACGTTACACATTGATATGATACGGCAACTCTGGAGACCCTACCGGTCTTTTCTTGTTTGAAGAGTATGGTGTACAAGCGATAAAAAGTAAGGAAACCAAATGTCGGTGTAGGGAGTCGGATAGCAGCGTAGTACCAATGAAGTTGGGTAATGCCGATGGAGGAAAGGCTAGCTACCAGTTATCACCCTTGCTAGGGATACATTTACTACACACAGAGGTAGGAATAATAAATGGGGACAAAACTAGTAAGGATAGCAGAATTAGTAAAATCTGATCCTAAGAGATTACAAGGTTTTGTGAATGGTAACTAGGAGGAGCCGTGTGCGTTAATAGCGCAAGCACGGTTCTGGGAGGGGGAGGAACACAATCTACCGGAAGGTAGAGAGGTTCTTTTCTACTCGACTAGTTGTAATAATCAACGGTTAAATTGCAAATAAAACAGAACGGAGTAATATATGGTAATTTTAATAAGTGCTGTAAGTAGTACAGGTAAAACCTTGATGGCTCAAAAGTTACTAGAAAAATACCATATTTCTTATCTCTCTATAGACCATATAAAAATGGGCTTGTACAGAGGAGATAAGAATTGTGGATTCACACACTAGATAGTACCGAAGTCATTGGAGATAAACTCTGGCCAATATTAAAAGGGATTATTATGACAAATATCGAGAATGAACAACACATCATTATTGAAGGATGCTATATATTGCCTTACTATATGAAAGATTTTGGCATCAATTATTCAGAAAAAATTATTCCAGTATTCTTAGGTTTTTCGACGAATTATATTCAAGAAAACTTCGAAACAAGAATAGTGAAACATAGGAATGCTGTTGAACTCCGTAATTGGTCGGAAGAAAGAACGATAAAAGAACTAATCAAAGAACATAAAGAATTTAAAACACAATGTTTACAAGCAGGTGTTAGGTATTTTGAAATCGAAAACGACTATGACAAAGAAATATTGAATGTTTATGACTATATAGAGGCTGAAAAACGGAGAATTGATTCTATATAAATTGGGGATCTCAATTATAGTTATTGAAGTAACGGGTGCAAGAGTTGAAGATCAATGCTGTCATCCAGGCAGCATTTTCTTATTGCGCTAACGTGGCAGTTTAGTTAAACAACAATATCATTAAATAGAGGATTTTTAGCTTTCGTAAAGAAAGAGTAAATAATAAGTATTGAGGGGATGAAGAAAATTTGGAAGCAAGTAACCATATCGTTCAGATAAAGCCTTGGGAGGATAATGACCTTGATTTACTTTTTCGTATAAACGCTCCAGAAATGATGCAGCATCTTGGAGGTCCAGAGAGTAAAGAGCAGATTTTGAAACGACATAAACGGTATCTTGAGCTTGGTAATAGAGGACGTATGTTCAGCATTATATTGTTACCAGAATTAGAACCAGTAGGTTCTGTGGGTTATTGGCAAACTACTTGGAATAATGAAAGTGTATATGAAACTGGATGGAGCGTTATACCCTCTTATCAAGGGAAAGGAATAGCTACAAAAGCAGTAAAGTTAGCAATAGAAGAAGCATCTAGTGAGAACAAATGTAAATACATTCACGCATTCCCATCGATTGATAATCCTGCTTCTAATGCAATTTGTCGGAAGCTTGACTTTCAGTTTATCTCTGAATGCGAATTTGAATATCCTCCAGGAAGCTTTATGCGGTGCAATAATTGGCGTTATATCTTAATTAGACAATAGCTGATTTTTCAGTTCTTAATTTTTAAAAAAGTTTGTGAAGAAATGTACTTAGCTAACGGGTGCTTAAGTTTAGCAAAAAGTTATAGCGGCAGCTCTTTATCTTGTTACACTAAAGGACAGATCGTATAACAATAAAATCTTTTATATATATTTAATATTAATAGGAGGTCTAGATTATGAAAATTAAAGGTTTCGGTGGGGTTTTTTGGAGAACAAAAGATGTTGTCTTATTAAAAAATTGGTATAAAGAAACTCTAGGTATATCGATGGAAGAGTGGAATGGTACTGTCATCAAGCCAGATGCTGACAACGAAACAATCTTTTCTTTGTTTAAAGAAAGTAATGATTATTTTCCAGAAGAACAATCTGTGATGCTAAATTTTCAAGTGGAAAATATCGAAGCTTGGATGGAACATTTCAATAAAATTGGAATACCACTTTTAAAACAACCTGAAAAAAGCGAGTTTGGAACATTTATTTGGATTTCTGATCCAGAAGGAAGATGGATTGAAATATGGGAGAAATAATCTTGAATTTAAATCTTATTAAAGTAAAGGGGTGCTTGAGTTTAAGATCAAGCTGCCATTTTTGGCAGCTTTCTTCTTGTGCTAACTGGCTAGTTTAATAAAAACTGTAAAATAGAGGAAAAAATAGAAGGAAACAGAAATATATAGTTATTATGTAATTGGTTTTAAGGGGTGGGGTAATGAAATACATTTCTGGCGGATATTATATTGTTTCTCGTATAATGCGACCTGAATATATGGATAAGGATTTAATTCCAGAAAAAATATATTCAGCTAGTGAATGTCTTTGTAACATTCACCCTGATATAAATACTTTATGGGGAACTTCAAGAAGCAGAAAACAAGAATACGTCCAGTTATTGGACATCTCTGAAAGTACCTACAGTGAGATGGAAAAATGGGTAGAAGAAATGTTTGAGGCTAATAAGTTTTATTATCCTCAGGTATTTACAACTGTGGAACTAGCTAAAGGATTCTTCAGTAAGTTTCTTAACCATATAGCAGATGCGAAAATTATTGGAATTGGATTGCCTGAAAATTTTATCGAGGCCTTTTTACAATATGAAAAACCTCAGAATAAATTAATGGAAGAACAATATGGCATCGAAAAATTATTATTAAATCAAACCTTAGTTGATGAAAAAGATTTTAGGATGTTGGGGTACGAAGTCCTTGGGTATGAGTATGGAACCTTTCATTCCTACTTATGTAATGGCTTAGAAAAAGATTATGAAAAGCATTTTGGTTTCACTTTAAACGAAAATTGCTTCATATCCTCCTTAGACGAAGCCATTCGCTTTTGCGATTATAGTAACGATGAGGAATTAGGTACAGAACCTGTTTTATGGTTGCCATGGGGAATATTTGAATACAAAAATTTAAATTAGAATTTTTTCACAAAATACGAACGGGTGCAAGAGTTGAAGAACAGAGGTTGCTTCGGCGATCTATTTTTTATTGTGCTAACTGGGAATTTAGTACAATAATGAGTTATAGCTTTTCTTGTTGAAGTAAAGGAGTAGGAAAGGTTTAAAAAAATGAAGGCGGAAAAACAAAATTCATATTGATGCCCCCGGTAACAGCTCGCTATTTTTTCTCGAGAATGAAATCGTATCGTTTTTCGGCCCAAGGACGATACAGAACACATTCCTAAATGATGCAAAAACTGTTGGCAGCATTGCTGCGCTAAGGGAGATTAGTTAAGCAAGTCGTGAGTTCAGAAATCCTAAGTGGAAATTAAGATAAATTTATCTATTATTTGTAAGAAAATTCTATATAATAGATTTAGGTAGGAGCACTACAGTTTATCTGATGCTCCATTTTTATTAGATTAAAAGATGGAGGGGAAACATAGAATGTCCAATGATAATGAAGTTGTATTAGATAAAGGAAAACGAAATGATTTAAAAGTGAAAGAAGAAAGGAAAGAGGGAGAACCGACTCTAGCCTTCATAGGGGCTTCTTGGGCAGCGCTATTAGTAGGTGTTACGTCTTATCTTATAGGTTTGTTTAACGCAAATATGCAATTGAACGAAAAAGGATATTACTTTGCAGTTTTAGTATTCGGACTCTATTCGGCGATATCTTTACAAAAAGCAGTTAGAGATAAAGATGAGGGTATACCAGTTACTAATATTTATTATGGTATTAGTTGGTTCGCACTTATTGTATCTATTTCATTAATGGCCATCGGTTTATACAATGCAGGAAGTATTGTTTTAAGCGAAAAAGGATTTTATGGTATGGCATTTGTTCTTAGTTTATTTGCAGCTATAACAGTTCAAAAGAATATTAGAGATACACAGAGGGCAAGAGAAAAAGATTGAGTTAATGCGTTTTTATCGAAAACTGAAATTTAATAATTTCAAAAAATATTGAGGACACTTGGTATTTTGTAAACAAAAGACAGTAGATTTTATATCTTGTCTTATTCGACTATATTTTAAGATGCCAGAAATGGCGCTTTAAAGGAGCAATAAAAAAAGCCTAATTTCTCAATTTTAATGAGAAATTGGGCTATTTAATATTAGAATTTCCTTAACTTTGTAAATTCGCATTTTCCTGACGTTACCCCAATTAGTTTTTGTTCAAGAACAATGGACTAGGTCTTATTCATAAACTATTGTATTAATTATTGAGGGTGTTCAATATGAGAAACATAAGGGAAAATCAAACTCAACCAATAATCGGTCAAGCATGGACAGGAAAACATGTTGTCTTGCTTCACTGTACAAACAATAATGAGTTGATTCATCTTTATAAAAGTTTCCACGCACCGATTGAGCCGCCACGTCACAATTGTGCTGAAACTTTATCGCAATTACTAAGTATCGGTTATCATATACTCGCCATTACACCCATCTCTTCAAATCATATTCAATACTTGTTAGTACTTTGATTTTGTATACAGACGACAAACCCACAAGGTGCAATAGTACTTGTTTTACAACTAGATGACATTTTTCATTTTATCGTAAATCTAGTTTGTTTTTTTGAATAAAGTCCTTCATATACATGCGATTCTGCTTTTCAAGCATAGCAGCAATTTGTTCTGTCCACCGATCTTTTCGAACTTCATTAGTTCTTTGCTGATAATAGTTTGCGATTAGTTCATTATAATCATCAAGCTGTTGTAAATAAACTTCTTTGTTTTGTTCATATCCATCTTCGTGATAAACATGTTCAAAAGGCAGTCTTGGTTTTTGACCGGTTATTTTGGCTGGATATCCAATGGCCAGCCCAAACAATGGGATGACACGCACTGGAATATTTAAAACTTTTTTAACTTCTTCAAGGTTGTTGCGAATACCACCTATATAACAGATTCCCAAACCGAGTGATTCAGCTGCAATAGCAGCATTTTGGGCAGCAAGAGCGGTATCAATTACCGCTACCATAAATTTTTCGGTACTTTCAAGTGATGTTTCTATGTTTTTATCTTCCATATCTCCGATAATCGAATGACGATAAAGATCAGCACAGAATACAAAAAAGTGGCCGTTCTTTTCCACATACTCTTGATTTCCTGAAAGCTCGGCTAATTTCTTCTTTTTAACAGGATCCTTAACTCCAATAATGGAGTAAGCCTGAATAAAGCTTGATGTAGCAGCAGCTTGTGCACAGGAAACAATCGTCTTTATTTGCTCTTCTGTCAATGGCTTGTCCTCAAAATGGCGGATCGAACGGTGGTTAAGGATTGTTCCGATTACATCATTCATAAAGTTCTCCTCACTATTCATCATACTTTGTTGGTTTGAGCGATTATATCAATAAGAAGAGCCTTATTCAAGAAAAGTACAGAATGGCCACAACTTATAATATTAGAATGTTTATCGGGTTTACAATGATCATGGCACCCATAGTGCTAGCAACATGGCAGCGACAGTAATTCAAAGAGGTACTGTTGGTATTGGCTCGTTGCAAGCAAATCTCCACATCATCCTGACAAATCATGTCAATATTTTATGTTATTGAATATATTAAAAAAACAGCATTTCACTGTATCGTGAGAGGTGGTGATGACATCGTGTTTTCTGTTACAGGAATGCAGGGTTTTGAGTTGTTTTCTATGGCCCATATGGGTACGTTAGTTGTATTCTTTGCTGCATGTTGTATTTTAGTGTATTTCAGAAATAAACGTAAGATTTACCAGCAGATTATTAAATGGACATTGTTTATCCTTTTGCCTGCATGTGAAATTTCCTCGCATTTATGGTTAATCCTAACCAATCAATGGGAAGTGGGCGATCTTCCTTTACAACTCTGTTCACTTAGTACTTTTTTAGCTATGTATTTATTTTTGAAAAAGAATGAAAAGGTGTTTTATTTGTTCTATTTTATTGGAACTCTCCCTCCTTTTTTAGCGATGGTTACACCAGAAATGGTCTACACGTTTCCTCATTTTCGGTTTATCGAATATTTTCTTCACCATTCATTACTTCCGTTAGCAGTATTGTATTTTATCTTTTATGAAGGATACAGTATTCCCAGAAAAGCCATTTTATTTTGCTTTGTAACCGTTAATATTATAGCCGTACCTATTTATATTTTGAATCAGCTGATTGGCACGAACTTTTTCTATTTAGCGAGCCCAACTGAGGCCAAAACGATCCTAACATTTTTCGGAAGCGGGATCATGTATTATATAAATCTTGAGATTGCAGCATTGATTGTCTTTGGCATCACGTATATTCCAATTGGTGTTTTACAGAGGATAGAAAATAAAAAAGCAAGAGATACATTAGGAAAGGAGTTAAGTTGAGACAATAGTACAAAAAAAGGAGTGGTATCGCGAAACACCGGTGGTCAGGCACTTTTATTAAGGATTATTAGGGTTTTCATTTTCCCTCCCTCTTTTTAAAATTTCCTTAATTAGCTATATTGAAAGTATAGTAAAAATGTAGGGTAGGGGAAGATATAATGCCATTAGAAATTGTTCGCCATGATATTACAAAAATGAACGTAGACGCGATTGTGAATGCTGCGAATACTTCACTGAAAATGGGTGGAGGTGTTTGTGGTGCTATTTTTCAGGCGGCGGGTGCCCGTGAGCTGCAAGAAGCATGCGATCAAATCGGTGAGTGCAAGGTTGGAGAAGCGGTTATTACTGATGGGTTTAAGCTGGATGCAAAATTTATCATTCATACACCAGGACCTGTTTGGCAAGGTGGTTCAATTCAAGAAGCTGCTTTGTTAATGGCATCTTACAATAACTCTTTGAAACTAGCAAAAAATCATCAATGTGAATCCATTGCATTTCCGTTGATTTCGACTGGGATATATGGTTATCCAAAAGAGGAAGCATTACAAATTGCAATTTCCACCATCAGCACCTTTTTATTAAATCATGACATGCTCGTTTATCTAGTTGTTTTTGATAAAAAATCTTTCGGTTTAAGCAAGAAGTTATTTACATCCATTCATCAATATATTGATGAGCATTATGTTGAAGAAGTAGAAAGTACATTTATTCGCAATCAAGAAGAACGATATTTAATGGAACATTTGCGAGAAGCCGAAATTCTTAGGCAGGATGTTTATGAAGAAGCAAACGATTCTTTAGTAAACCTGTTGAACCAACTCGATGAATCTTTTTCCGAGCGGCTGCTTCGTTTAATTGATGAAAAAGGATTGACGGATGTTGAGACGTATAACAGGGCGAATATTGACCGTCGATTATTCTCCAAAATTCGTAATGGAGTTGATTATACCCCAAAGAAGAAAACCGCAATAGCCTTTGCTATCGCATTAAAATTAAATTTACCGGAAACGATAGAGCTGCTAACTACTGCCGGTTATACCTTGTCACGAAGCAGTAAATTTGATGTTATCATTGAGTTCTTTATTCAACAAGAGAATTACAATATTCATGAAATCAATGAAGCCTTATTTGCTTTTGACCAGACATTACTCGGTGCTTGAAATGTCGCTTTCAAAGCGACCATTTCAGATCGGATTATTGTTATCCTAAGTTTATCAAAATAACGGAGGATGACGATAATGAAAAAGAATTTAACAGAATTAGTGTTTATTTTAGATAAAAGTGGTTCGATGGCAGGGCTTGAAGCAGATACAATTGGCGGATATAATGCAATGCTTATGAAACAACAAAAAGCTGAAGGAGAAGCTTTTGTTACTACCGTATTATTTAATCACCATTACGAATTATTACACGACAGAATAAATGTGAAAGGCATTTCTCCCATTACTGAAGAAGATTATAAAGTAGGGGGCAGTACAGCGTTATTAGATGCCATCGGTTTTACCATGCAAAAAATAGTGAATGTACAAAGGAAAACAAGTGAGGATGAACGTGCTGATAAGGTACTATTCATCATTACCACTGATGGGATGGAAAATGCCAGCCGTGAATATACAATGGAAAAAATCAAAAAAATGGTTCAGCATCAAAAAGAAAAATATGGCTGGGAGTTCTTATTCCTTGGAGCCAATATCGATGCCATCTCAACTGCAGCACAATTTGGAATCGATGAGGATTTCGCAGTTGAATACCATGCCGATCATATAGGGACACAATTAAATTATGATGCTGTAAATGAAGCCGTGATTAACCTTCGAGGTGGTAAAAAGATTGATCGAAGCTGGAAAGAAGGAATTGAAAGGGATTATAATCGGCGGACGAGGAAGGAATCTACGAGATGAAATGATTGGATAAAGAAGTGATAGTAATTGAATGTCCAGGTTGTGGGCTGAAATTTAATCAACATTTTGAAAAGCACTCCAGATACAATGCGTCATCTGAGTGCTATCAAAAATATGCTGAATTAAGCAGTTATACAAATGGAAAACAAGGTATTCATTTTATCCATCAGCATGCAATTGATACTTCCTCCGCTTAACATACAGGCAATGAAATGAAAAAAATTACTATCTCATTTTCGTTAATTGGTTTGTATTATGCTATTGAGCATGGATTTAACGGAAGACAAGTACAGTGTGTGTATTCATTGCTTGGCAGTCAAAAATATGATTGGAATGCATTACAATTTCAGCCTCCAGAGAAATCCAGCTATTCCCTGACCGTTTTTGAAGTTTTGAAGGAACAACCTAGAGAAAGTCATGATGAAATGCTATATGGAGCCTCTTTGCATGTATGGAATACCCAAATCATGCAAAGGAGGCTTTTTTTTTAGCTGAACAAAGTAAAAGGAAAGGTAGGAAGTCCGTCACTGCAGAACTCGCTAAAAATACACATTCACGAATATTGCCTTTATCGAAAAAACAGCAAAAGCCAAGCATAGTATTTCATCGTAGATAATCTCTAACAGTTTCTCTGCAAATGTCATATTTATTAGCTAAATATTGATAGCTTTATACACGCCCCTTTTAAACCTAATTCATCAACTAATCGCTTATCCATTACCGCCTGGTTTCGGTACCTTCCAAATTTGTAACGTGGATGATTTTCGCGATAGTGTACAAAAAAATGGTTTATTTCTTTAAAAAGTGAATATAGATTTAAATAAATACTCATGATTCAAAAAATAATATGGAGGTCGACAAGTATGGTGGAAGTGGCTGTTGTATCTTTTGCACGAACTCCAATTGGGAGATATGGTGGTATATTTAAAAATATTTCAGCTGTTGAATTAGGGTCTATTGCAATTTCTGGTGCTCTAAAGAAAGCAAATCTATCTGGAGATGAAATTGATGAAGTAATAATGGGGGTAGTTTGGCAAGCTGGATTAAAAGGAAATCCTGCACGTCAAGCTGCGATACAAGCAGGTGTTACAGTTGATGCACCAGCTATGACCATCAATCAACAGTGTTCATCAGGAATTCGGGCAATTGATATAGGCGCTGACCAAATTAGATTAGGAAAAGTAAAGGTTGTAGTGGCTGGGGGCTTTGAAAGCATGAGTAATGTACCTTACCTTGATTTATCAGGAAGGTGGGGACATAAACGGGGCCCAAAGACAATGGAGGATAGCCTTTATTATGATGGTTTAGACGATGCTTTTATTGGAATTCATATGGGAAATACTGCTGAAACAGTTGCTCGGAATGCCAAATTAACAAGAGAAGAAGTAGATGCTTTTGCATATGAAAGTCAACAAAAAGCAGCTCGTGCAATTGAAAAAGGTCGCTTTGAAGAAGAAATTGTTCCAGTTGTTATAAAAAGTAGAAAAGGTGAAGAAATCATTACCACAGACGAATGCCCCCGACCAAACACTACAATAGACAGGCTAAGTAAATTACAACCAGCCTTTGATGTGGAAGGAATTTCTACCGCCGGAAATTCACCTCCATTAAGTGATGGTGGTTGCGCTCTTGTTCTAATGGAGAAAAAATATGCTGAGTCTAAAGGCTTAAATATTTTAGGGATTATTAGAGACGTTGTATCAGTTGGCGTAGCACCGGAAATTATGGGCTATGGCCCTGTCCCAGCCATTAGAAAATTATTAAAAAGAAATGAAATTTCTATAAGTGGAATAGATTTCTTAGAAATTAATGAGGCTTTTGGTGCTCAGGCACTTGCCTGTATAAAAGACCTAGAATTTCCAAAGGAAGTAGTTAATGTAAATGGAGGAGCCATTGCACTAGGTCACCCACCTGGGAATACAGGTGCAAGATTAGTAGGAACAATTTTAACAGAATTAAGACGGCAAGATAAAAAAATAGGAATTGCTACTTTGTGTGCAGGGGGAGGGCCGGCCATTGCATGCTTAATTAGTAGAAATTAATAGGAATTAAATAGTTTTGTAAGCGGATACATTAAATTTGGAATATCTCAGTAGAAAGGGGTTATGAAAATAAGAAACATAGATATTGATCATATGGTGAGTAACATTAAATCACAGAGCATAAGAGATTTAGCCAGAGCGATTACGATTGTGGAGAACCAAGAAGAACACTATATCGATTTAGTTTCAAAATTGTATTCCTTTACTGGTAACTCTCATATAATCGGGATTACTGGCTCACCTGGAACTGGAAAAAGCTCTTTGGTAGATAAGATAGCAACCTCTTTACAGAAAAAAGGGAAAATGGTAGCAGTTTTAGCGATTGATCCTAGTAGTCCGTTTTCCAAGGGTGCCATCCTCGGAGATCGCATACGTATGTCTAGTGTGCAAAAATCCAATGATATTTTTGTAAGGAGTCTCGCTTCAAGGGGTGAAGTGGGTGGATTGGCAAAATCGGTTAGAAATATCATTACCTTAATGGACGGGTTTGGATATGATTGCATTTTAATTGAAACAGTTGGATCAGGTCAGACGGAAATTGAAATCATGAACTTAGCCCACACAACCATAGTGGTAGTTGCCCCTGGATTAGGAGATGAAATTCAAGCCCAAAAAGCAGGAATCATGGAAATAGCGGATGTGTTTGTAGTAAATAAGTCGGATTTACCAGGTGCCGACATGACCGCTAAGCACATCAATCAAATGATTCACACAGAATCAGTGATTAATAGAAAACAAGTACCTGTGTTACTTACATCCGCTGTAAAGGAAAGTGGAATAGACAATCTTGTGAGTAACATTGAAGACCGATGGCAAACGATTAACCTAACAGGTGAACGTTATGAAATTGAAATGAAGCATGCACAATATAAATTATTTGAAAGCTTAAAGGAAAAAATTCTGTGTTATATGGATGAATCGATAATAAATAGCATCGAATGGATAAAAGTGGTAAATGAGGTGAAAAAGAAAAAAACAAATCCTGAAAAAGCGGCTGAAAGCATATTTGCACGCTATTTTACAACTCAAGGTTTAGGAGAAAAAAATTGAGTTTAACTTTAAAGGAGAGTGGAAAATGAATAGACCTATTAAAGTCTTGGTGACAAAGATTGGTTTAGATGGACACGACCGAGGGGCAAGAGTAGTAGCAAGTGCCTTTCGGGAGGCTGGGATGGAGGTGATTTACACGAGTCCTTGGCAAAGAATTGAAGATGTCGTTTCAATTTCCCTTCAAGAAGACGTGGATATTATTGCTATTAGTTCATTAGCCTATGATCATCTGATAATACCAAAGCTAATGAACGCCCTTGTAGAAGAAGAGCTGGATGATAAAAAAGTTATCGTAGGTGGAATCATTCCAAAAGAAGATGAAGAAATTCTGCTAACTGCTGGCGTGGCAAAAATTTTTCATCCAGGAGAATCATTAGATTCTATTATAGAAAGTGTAGAACGACTCATGGAAAACAAGAATGAAATGAGGTGAAGACAATGGAAAAAATAAATCAATATCAAAAATGGAAAGATGATTATGAAAGAGTAAGAGGTGTTTCATCAGAAGAAGATCTCAAATACAATTTATCAGGTATACCTGTAAAGCCATTGTATACCGCTCAAGATTTTCAGAAGCAGAGTTTGTCCTCCCCTGGTCTTTATCCCTACACAAGGGGCATCTATCCAACCATGTACCGAGGGAGAGGATGGAGTCGGAGACAATTAATTGGTCTGGATACACCTGAAAGATTTAATGAACGTCAAAGAGAAATGATTAAGGCAGGATCAAATGCAGTTAGCTTAATCTTTTGTAATAGCTTTTACCGCGGATATGATGCTGATATGGTTGATCCCCTTCTTGTCGGTACATGCGGAACACCAATCAACACAATTGAAGATATGGAAATTGCATTTGATCAAATTCCAATTGATCAAATCAGTATTGGACTTAATGATCCAATCGGTTTTACCGGCCTGGCAATGCTGTTAGTCATTGCGAAGCGAAGAGGAATCCCCTTCTCGAAAATAACAGGAACGAGCAATCAATCTGATTTTATCTCCCATTATGTCGCTAATCACATGTTCTATCGTCTTTCACTTGATGGGAGTTTAAAAGTTTTACTAGATCATATCGAATATACAAACAAACACCTGCCAAATTGGAACCCTGTCAGTATTGTGGGACAGCATATGCAGCAGGCTGGTGCCACCCCGGTTCAAGCATTAGCCTTTACGATTTCAAGTGGTATTACTTATATTGAAGAAACATTAAAAAGAGGCTTGCCAATTGACTCCTTTGCCCCACGTTTTACGTTCTTTTACGATATTAGTATCAGTCTATTTGAAGAAATAGCGAAATTTCGGGCAGGCAGAAGAATTTGGGCAAAACTATTAAAGGAACGGTTTGGCGCCGTTGATCAAAGATCGATGAGATTTAAATTTCATGGTCAAACATCTGGTGCAGAATTAACAAGACAGCAACCATTAAATAACATAGTTAGGATCACCGTTCAAGCGATGGCCGGAATTTTAGGAGGGGCTCAGTCCCTTCATACCGATTCATATGATGAAGCATTAGGTACCCCAATCGAGGAAGCAGCTAGGATCGCGATCAACACACAAAATATTTTGGCTGAGGAATCTGGCATTGCTGACGTAATTGATCCTCTAGGTGGTTCGTATTACGTGGAGAAATTAACAGATGATATGGAAGAAAAGGCCTGGGAGTACATCAACAAAATCGATAAAATGGGCGGTATGATGGAGGCCGTTCGAAATGGCTTCGTTCAAAAAGAAATTGGAGAATCGGCTGATAGATATCAAAGAGCGGTTGATCGAAAAGAAAAGATCATTGTTGGTGTAAATAAATATCAAATTGATGAAAGTCATGACAAAAGGCCACCAGTAACAAGAGTGGCACCAGAACTTGTCGATAATCATTTACGAAGATTAGAAAAATATAAAAAGAATCGAGACCAGCATAGGGTTGAACAAGCTCTTGCAAGGCTTGGAGAGGCGACAAAAGATAATTCCCTAAATATTTTCGAAGAGACCATTTCTGCTATTGAAGCAGGATGTACTCATGGAGAAGTAATTAAGGAGCTTCGGGAGCAACTTGGATTTGGATACCCAAATATCGTTTAAGATTTGCACAATTCATTAAAATCCCCCCATGTTTACCCACACTATAGTTTGAAATAACAAATATCCAAATGAAAAGTAGGGAGATAAATGACTTATCGGAAGGAAGAACATCAAATTTTTCGCAAAGCGCTAAGAAGGTTTTTAGAAAAAGAAGCCTATCCATTTTATGATGAATGGGAAAAGAATCGAATGATACCCAGAGCTTTTTGGAGGAAGATGGGTCAACAAGGATTTCTCTGTCCCTTTATAGATGAAAAATATGGAGGATTAAATACTGATTTCGGCTATTCAGCTATTCTAATAGAAGAGCTTGAGAGAGTCGGAGCTAGCCTAATTGGGGTTTCCAATCATAATGAAATTGTAGTTCCTTATATTCATACCTTTGGGACTGAAGAACAAAAAGCTAAATGGCTCCCTGGCTGTATAAGCGGGGAAATTATAACAGCTATAGCAATGACTGAACCAGGTGCAGGATCAGATTTAGCTAATATTAAAACGACGGCTGTAAAGGATAGAAACCACTACAATGTAAATGGCCAAAAAACGTTTATAACAAATGGAATCCAAGCAGATTTAATCCTTCTCGCATGTAAAACAGATATGAATGAAAAAACTCATAAAGGAATAAGTCTGCTTTTAGTAGAAGGGAATGCGGAAGGATTTAAGAGAGGGAAAAAATTAGATAAAATTGGCCTCCATAGTCAGGATACAGGAGAGCTGATTTTTGAGGATGTAAAGGTTCCAATAGAAAATTTACTTGGAGAAGAGGGAAAGGGCTTTTACTACATGATGGAAAAGCTTCAGCAGGAGCGATTAGTAGTAGCCTTAGCGGCACAGATCGCTGCCGAAAGAATGTTTGAACTAACTATTCAATACACAAAAGAGCGGCATGCTTTCAAAAAGCGAATCATGGATTTTCAAAATACTCAGTTTAAATTGGCTGAAATGGCCACAGAAATTGAACTGGGTCGTACCTTCGTAGACCGATTAGTATCTGAACATATCCATAAAAAGGATATAGTAAAAGAAGTCTCGATGGCTAAATGGTGGAATACCGAGATGGCCAAAAGAGTTGCTTCCCAATGTATCCAATTGTTTGGTGGATACGGTTATATGGAAGACTATGAAATCGCAAGAAGATATCGAGATATCCCGATAGCGGCCATTTATGCTGGTACAAATGAAATTATGAAGGTTATTATCGCAAAAAAACTAGATTTGAACTAATTTTAACCACTATATTGTAATGTTTGCTTTTATTGTTGAGGAGGAGCTGAATCTCAATGTTAATGAAACATATGCTTGAGAATGTAGTAAACGAGAATTCAAATAAAACCGCGCTCATCTCAAAAGGGGTGGAAAGAACTTATCAGGAATTTTATGAGAGAGTAAACAAAATTTCGAATGCACTCTTTCAGTTGAATTTCTATAAAGGTGATCGGGTAGCAATTTTGATGAATAACAGGGCTGAGTATTTTGAATTGTATTTCGGAATTTTTAGTATGGGAGGAATCGCGGTTCCGTTAAATACTAGACTAGGCGTGGCTGAAATAAAATATATTATTAATCATTCAGGGGCTAATACCATTGTGTATGAAGATGCGTATAGGGAAACCATCCATTCCATGCTCGACGAACTGAAAAGTGTAAAAAACTTGGTATGTGTCGGGGAAAAGGATGACAAAAGCTATCAATTTGAAGAATTATTAAGTGCTGTAAATAGTTTGGAATTGGATTCTAATGTAGAAGAAAATGATATTGCCTTCCTATGTTATACAAGTGGAACGACTGGTAAGCCAAAGGGTGCAATGATTACTCATAAAAATATGACACAAATGTGTTGTTATCAGTTAATCGAATTGCCGAGAAATCGAAATTATGTAGGGATGTGTCTTTTTCCATTCTTTCATATTGGAGTCATGATGGGACTTAATAAAGTCGCTATGGGTATGACTTGTGTGTTTTCAGATTTTTCGATTGAAAAGGTTGGAGAATTGATAGAAAAATATCAGGTGAATGATTTAGACATTACTGCAACTCAACTAAAATTGTTTGCTACTTCTGATGCAAGTAAACAATTTAATCTAACTAGCTTAAAAACTGTGACGACAGGTGGAGGCTTCTCTTCACATCATACATTAAAGAGATTTTTTGAGCTATTCCCTGAGAATCAGGATATTGTGGTAGCGAATGTTTATGGAATGACCGAAAATACAGCTCATGTTATGAGCAATATAATAAGCCCGAAGACATTGGGATGCGAAATCGAAAAATTTGCTCTATTACCAGACATAAAAGCATCAGGATTATGTGCAGGGAAACCGATTTATGGAATGCTGGTGAAAATAGTTGATAATTGTGGAAATCAGCTCCCGCAAAATCAAGTAGGAGAAATTCTCGTAAAAAGTGATACTGTCTTAAAAGGGTATTGGCAGGAACCCGATAAAACTAAGGAAGCAGTCGTCGATGGCTGGTATCATACGGGCGATTTAGGAATTCGTTTAACAAATGGAGAGTATTTTATCGTGGATCGTAAAAAAGACATGGTCTTAAGTGGCGATGAAAATGTGTATTCTGCAGAAGTCGAAAATATATTATCTGCTCACCCGCAAGTAAATGAAGTGGCAATTATCGGTCTACCTCATGAAGTATATGGAGAGATTGTAACAGCAGTTGTTGTACTGAAATACAAAGATAGTGTCAATGATCAGCAGTTAAAGGATTTTTGCAGAGGAAAAATAGCCGGTTATAAAATTCCTAAATTAATCTATTTTACTGAACAATTGCCTAGGAACTCTGCTGGGAAAATATTAAAACACAAATTAAAAGGTGATTTTTTCACTTCATCAACTTAAGTTAAAAACTTTTAACCAATATAGAACCAGGAGGATCAAAGTGTCAGAGCCTACAAATAAATTAAGGTATGAATTTGACCAAAGAATAGGAAAACTCCAAAAAAGTTTACAGGAACAAAATCTTGATGGAGCTTTATTTTTTCAATCCGAGGATATTTTTTATTTTACAGGAACGGGAGTAAACAGTGTTCTTGTGGTACCGAGCAATCAAGAACCGATTTTACTAGTTCGAATCAATGTTGAAAAAGGAAGAATGGATAGTTTAATTTCCGATGTCAGACCCTCTAATGGATTAACAACTCTTGTAGACGTAGTAAATCAAGTCTTCGGCGAGAAAAAAATTGCGTTGGGCATTTCATTTGATGTTATCAATCTATCTTTTTATCATCAATTACAAAGACAGTTTTCCAATACTGTTTTTTGTGACATTCAACCAATGGTTTGGTGTTTACGGCTGATCAAATCAGATTGGGAAATAGCTCAGATAAAAGCAGCAGCCGAGATTTCCTATAAAGGAATTGAAGGGGCTATCGGCATTTTAGAAGAAGGAATCAGTGAAATCAAGTTCCAAAAATCGATTGAGCAAATAAAAGTATCTTATGGTGATGAAGGAAACATGATTCAGCGGGGTTCCAATAATAGACTCCCATTTGGAGTAGTGGCATTTGGAAAAAATACTAGTATTATTTCTGGCAATTGGATGACGATGACTAGTATGGGGAGGAGTCCAAGTAGACCTTATGGAGCAGGAAATGACCAACTTAAAAAAGGAGATCTAGTGGTAATTGATCATGGAACTGTGTATCAAGGGTATCATTCAGATGAGGCTCGTACTTTTATTTATGGAAAAGCTGACAAAAGACATAAATATTTGCATAGTGTCGTTAATGAACTCTTAGAAACGGCTATTAGTGAGATTCGGCCAGGGGTTTCAATCTCAGAGGTATATTTACAAGTAGAAAAACTAGCTGACCGTTATGGTTTAAAGGATCAGTTTATGGGCTTAGAGCAATATGGTTTTCGATATATTGGACATGGGATTGGCTTGGAGATTGATGAACCCCCATTAATTTCAGCCTTTAATAAAAAAGTACTTGAGCCAGGTATGGTTCTTGCTATTGAACCTAAACTTATCTTTAAAAATGAGTTTGGGATCACTCAAGAAGATACAATAGTGGTAACGGAGTCAGGATGTGAGGTAATCACGTCATTTCCTCGTGATAGGTTTGAAGTATAAAAGAAATGATGAACTGATTTTAAAATGGTATTAGGATAGTTCACGAGGAATTGTTATTTGAAAGGAGTGGTGATTCTTGTCTTCCTTCCGTGAAGAAAGAGCTGTGGAAAAAAAGCTCACGATCTTGAGAATGGCAGCAAATTTATTTATTCAAAAAGGATATTATGCAACAACCATTGAAGATATAGCAAATGAACTTCGGATGACAAAAGGTGCTATTTATTATTATGTTAATAGCAAGGAAGATTTATTATTTCAATGCCATACGCTTGTGGCAACGAAATGTATAGAAAACCTACAAGAAATTATAGAAAGTAATGATACTTCCTTAAAAAAACTTGAGAAGTCCATTGAGTCCTTAGTCTTATACATTATCGAAGAAAATGCCGTCTTTAATATTATTAACAGACATAACATGCTGTCCGAGGAACTGCACAAAAAAGTCCTTTTACAAAGAGATTCCTATGAAGAACTGTTTGAATCCGTCTTAGAAGATGGCAAAAACGACGGCTCCTTTCATACGGAGAATGTAAAGCTAGCAAAGTTATTAATACTCGGTTCAATAAACAATATTTCTACATGGTATAAACCACGAGAAGGCCAGTCAAACAAAGAAATTGCAAACTTCTATTCCAAGAACTTAATAAAGGTATTAACAGAATAACGCAGATTCGAATAAAATCTGTAGATGTAATAGGTTCTACAACGAAGGGAACGTACCTGTCCTCCCGTCTTATTAAAATACTATTGTAATATATCTAAATATTCTCTATAATATTATTTATTAGATAGTTTTTAGTAGAAGAAGTAGATAGAGATGATAATGGTCATCTATCGATGCAAGGTACCTATTTCATTTGAGGTGACCGCTATTAGAAAATCATTAGATTGATAAATAGTCTGATAGTAGTACGTCTAAATTGATTTTGGAAAATTGCACTTTTTCTAATACAAGCGGGGGGATGACTATGAAAAATCTAATGAAAAAATGGAATCAAGTGAGTCTGGTAAAACAAATAATTATTGGATTGATTATTGGTATAATCCTGGCTGTAACGATCCCAGATGTTGCTAAACCTGTTGTCATTTTAGGATCTTTGTTTGTTGGTGCTTTAAAAGCGATAGCACCTGTTTTGGTACTCTTCTTAGTTATGTCAGCCATCGCTCAACACAAGAGCGGTCACCAAACGAACATGAAATCGATTATTGGTCTTTATCTGTTAGGTACTTTTTTAGCTGGATTAATCGCAGTTATTGTAAGCTTTGTGTTTCCTGTAAGCTTAACACTTGCAAAAGGCGTTGAGGATTTGACGGCTCCTGGCGGTGTTACAGAGGTTCTCAAATCGTTACTGTTGAACGTTGTGGATAACCCAGTTAAAGCCATTTTTAATGCGAATTATATCGGTATTTTAGCTTGGGCGGTAGTCCTTGGTATGGCTTTAAGAAATGCTCCAGATACAACAAAAACGATGATTTCTAATTTTTCAGATGCCATTTCCAAAATGGTTACATGGGTGATTAAGTTTGCACCATTAGGAATCATGGGTCTAGTAATTGACTCTATTACGACAAATGGAATTGAGTCTTTACTAAGCTATGGAAAATTACTTGCTGTTTTGATTGGATGTATGCTCTTTGTGGCTCTTGTGGTCAATCCAATCATTGTGTTTACAGCTATCCGTCAGAACCCATTCCCACTTGTATTTAAGTGCATAAAGGAAAGCGGAATTACAGCATTCTTTACACGAAGCTCAGCTGCAAACATTCCAGTCAATATGAGATTATGCGAAAAACTAGGTTTGGATAAGGATACTTATTCTGTATCCATTCCACTAGGTGCAACCATCAATATGGCTGGAGCAGCTGTTACGATTTCTGTTTTGACACTTGCAGCAGTTCATACACTAGACATTCCTGTGGACATACCTACAGCAATCATCCTCAGCGTACTGTCAGCTGTATGTGCCTGTGGTGCTTCAGGAGTTGCTGGCGGTTCCTTATTACTGATTCCTCTTGCATGCAGCTTATTTGGAATCCCAAATGATGTTGCAATGCAGGTAGTTGGAGTAGGCTTTATCATAGGTGTTTTACAAGACTCCTTTGAAACGGCTCTTAACTCATCCACTGACGTCCTTTTCACAGCAACAGCGGAGTTTAAGAAGTGGCGTAAAGAAGGGAAAAAAATAGAGATCAATAAAGCAGCATAATGAAGTAACCTTCGTTCGAGAAGGAAGACAAATAAACCCTGGATTCTTTAGAATCCGGGGTTATTTATATGATTTTTATGATTTTTTCTTCAAGGCTCCTTTTTTAACAAGATAAATTAGTGTCCGTTGATTTTTATGAATGTACATTTGAAATATGATTAAGTCATTATTGAAAAAAGGATAAACCTTTTTAGTGTTGAATTATTTTTTAAAAGATTCTTTAAGAAAAAATATGTTCTCTTTAAGTTCGATTCGTATTTCCTCCAAAGCATCTGAATGATTCATAAAAGAGGGTGACATTTTTGATATTTGAAAAAGAAGGAATAAAGGTACGGCAATTGCAGCAAGAGGATAAACTTTTACTAGTTAAATGGCTTTCTAACCCTGCAGTTCTTGAATATTATGAAGGGCGGGACAATCCTTTTGATTTAGACAAGGTAAATAAAAAGTTTTATGATCGGGATAATGAAGTTATAAGATGTATTTTTGAGTATGAGGAAAAAGAAATCGGATATATCCAGTTTTATCAGCTAAATGATAAAACCAGTTCTATCGAAGATTATGGTGTGGAAGAAACTGTTTTTGGTATTGACCAATTTATTGGTGAAACCGAATATTGGAATAGAGGAATTGGATCGTTACTAGTAAAGTCTATGGTCCTGTATTTAATTGGGCAGAAACAAGCTAATAGAGTAATCATGGATCCTCAAATCACCAATGTTAGGGCATTAAAATGTTATGAAAAATGTGGATTTAAAAAGATTAGAATACTCCCTAAACACGAGCTTCACGAAGGAAAATATCGAGATTGTCGGTTAATAGAATATAAAAAATCAATGTAGCATGGATGCTATATAATTGAATATTCCGCAATGGAATAAGGCATTTCTTGTTGAACGGGTGCTTGAGTTAAAGATGGAATTGCGGCTGCAGACTCATTATTTACCTTGCAAATACAATAAATCAATGATATCCTAATAGAGAATTATTTTTGTTCGGTGTAAATGATAGCATAAGTTTCAACTTCTTCTTGATGACCACTGAGAGCAAGGATAGTAATACATTGTGTGGAAAACACACTAGGAGGCAACAAAAATGGAAAACGGTAAAGTAAAATGGTTTAACAGCGAAAAAGGCTTCGGATTCATCGAGCGTGAAGGTGGAGAAGACGTATTCGTTCATTTCTCAGCGATTCAAGGCGAAGGTTTTAAAACTTTAGAAGAAGGTCAAGCAGTAACTTTTGATGTTGAGCAAGGTCAACGTGGAGCACAAGCTGCAAACGTTCGTAAAGCTTAATTTTAAAAATAACGAAAGACAGACTCTTAATTTGGAGTCTGTTTTTTATTTTGCTTAAACCATATCAAAGAACCCCACCCATAAATGAGTGGGGAAGTTGAAAAACAGTAAATCAAATGGTAAACAAAGTGTAGCATACAATTAGGGAATGTCCAAATTCTTTTTCGAAGAGAAAGAACTATTCCTTTTCGTTTCTTATAAGATTAATTCTTTCCAAAGGAAATTAATCTCCATAATCTTGCTTATTAAACAAAAAAGCTGCTTCTTGAATATCCGTCTGTCAAAAATGAGACTTTTTGTTATTGGGATACCGTCAGAAAAATGCGGATTTACAACGATAAGCCCATTTTCAAGACGATTCCCCAAAAATAAAAGTGTAAAATAATATGTTATTGCTCCATTGCTTTTTGATATTCTACTTTTAGTTTTTCAATGATTTTTTGGACGGGGAGAATCTCCTTGATTTCATCTACTTTTGCACCAGCAAAAACGAGACCATTTTCGACATCACCTTCTACGGATTTAACCAAAGAATCGAGCGTGCAAAAACGATAAGAGCAATTTTTAAGACAATTATGGCATTTCGTAATTTTAAGTTTCTCTGATCCACTGATTAAATCAGTGAAATTATTGGTAATTGCCCTTCCTTGTAAGCCCACAGTCGTTTTAACTAAAATTGTATCTTCCTTACGAGCATTAACATATTTTTGCTTAAAGGAAAGAGGGGCATCACATTCCTCGCTTGCAACAAATCTTGTTCCCATTTGAACACCTGATGCCCCCATTCTAAGAGCTTTAGCAATATCATATCCAGTCATAATTCCTCCTGCAGCAATAACTGGGACGGAAACGGCTTCTACAACTTCAGGAAGTATGTCAAAAAGAGGCCTGTCAGTCCCTAAATGTCCTCCTGCTTCAAAACCTTCAACAACAACAGCAGCAGCTCCAAGTCGCTCAGAAATTCTAGCGAGTTTAGCAGAAGAAACAATTGATATGACTGGAATTGCAGCTTGTTTTCCCCAAGCATACATATCTCTTGAAATTCCAGCACCTGAAATAATGAAATCAACTTTTTCATCAAGTGCAGCTTTCATTTTTTCGGCAAAATCATTCATGGCAAACAATACGTTGACTCCGATGTACCCTGTATCCTTTAAGAGACTTCTAGCTTTTCTAATATGTGTACGCATATCTTCAACTGAAATTCCTGTGCCAGATATAATTCCAACACCACCAGCATTTGCTACAGCTGAGGCTAGATTGCTTAATGAGATTCCGACGCCCATTCCACCTTGGAAGATTGGAACTGTAGGCATCATATGCGAGATTTTCAGTTGTGGAAAGTTCAATTAAATTCCTCATTTCATATGATATTTTGTTTATTAATTCTAAGATGTCATAATAATTCCTCCTCTAATAGTTACATTTGTCATTGTCACAAAAAATTCAAAAAACCTAAATTATTCTTTCTACACGGCCCCTTTAGGATGGAAGCAAATTAATTTACTGGGAGAATACCATTTTAATTCAGAGAAGATGGTCTCATTAGATTATTTAAGATCATTTTCATTCTCTGTGGTGAAGCGCTGATTTTTGCACTTCATAGATGGCTAATGGGGCAGGTTAGTATCAGTTGTGAAAAACGATAATCCAAAATTGCGTATAGTCTTATGGCAAAATTATTATATGGTGAAGTAAATATGAAGATTTTTAAGATTAAGTACTAAATAGTGTTGACTCATTTAAAACCGAAAAAACAGGTCACAAAATGGGTATGATTTACATTTTGTGACCTCGTTTAATTTATTCAGGGACCTATCACCTTATCAGTTGAAGAACATTTTTTTGAAAAGGAGACCAACCAGTGATTTTCAGTGTCAGATTCTCCAATCCGAGTTATCCCATTGCTTCATCATCGTAAGCAAGTGTTGCCGGATTGGTCTTGCCAAACGTCAGATACCATGGCGATCCTAACGGCCCCTTTGCAAAAGCGGCAGGGACGATAACATCAAACGTTTTATCATCGTTGTAGCGCCGCACCGAACCTGTATCAGGTCCATTGCCCGTAACGGGAACAAACAATTTTCCGTTCGGTCCGAACAGGATTGCTTGTGCAAAGGCACGGGGTTGTCCAATTCCAACCAAATCAAGATCAATTTTGTCAAGAAACTCCCCAGTACCACCTTTGAAGACTAGAATTTTGTCGGTTGCACTGATGTTGGTTGGGACACTTCGGAAACTAGTCACATAGAGGTTTCCATTGGGATCGAAGACCAAGCCCTCAGGACGTTGGAGGTCGTTTTCGCTGTTACTCTCAACGAACACATCATGGAACATGCGATTATCTAAGTCGAAGCGAAGCACCGAGCCGCCAAGTCCCGTAGAAAAGTTGACTACAGAGACATACAACAAATTGTCGGGACCGATGACCACGCCGCGGGGATAAAACTCTCCACTGAAAGCAGAGTAATCGAAATTGCCAAGAAATGCCCCGGTTGTGCCATCATATGCCCGTATTTCTCCAGGATTATTGGTTGGTCCTTGGAAATCCGCGACAATCAGGACATTGTCGCTAGAGAGGACCATTCCGCGCGGGGCGAAGGGAGCTCCATTGCCTTTGGATGGAACTAGGTCACCCAGGTACTTACCGTTCTGTCCGTTAAACTTGACTACATTCCCGTTCTTTTTTTTGTCGACGTTCTGGTTGCAGACAAGAAGATTGCCTTCACGGTCGAAGATAAGACCTCGAGGATCTTTCAAGTGACCATTTACAAAAGTGCCAAGGAAATTCCCAGTTAATGCGTCGAAACGCTTCACGGTATTGTCACGGTCATCACCAATGTAGAGTAAGTCCTGTCCTAAACTATTATATATTTGAGATGCCATTTAACATCACTCCTTTCTCCTATCAATATATAAATCTAGAAGTAGGAATGAAATAGTTCGTATGTGGATTTTGCTGCACAATAAAATTATCCTAATAAAGTCAAAATTATAAATCCATATAAACTTTAATTAGCTTATATACTGCAACGGCCAAACCCAATAAGCTTGCTTTCATTTTAACAGGATGATTTCTTTTATTAGCATATAGGTAAAACAATATAACGACAAATCCTAACGGAAACCATAATTGAAATTGACCGCCATCTTTAGTGGATTGTGAATAAAGTGGCGCAATGTAGGAACTAATCAAGAAATATAGAAAAATAGTAAAACGTCGATTCTCTAATTCCTTACTCCATTTCTATAATAAATAAATGATCGCTATTAAAATAAGAGAAATCATTATAGGTGGAAGTTGAATCGTCAAATCTCCAAATTCAAATTGCATTGCCCATCAGTCCTTCCATTAAACAAAATATCCGATATTTTACATTTATTATAATATTTGGTGTTCTTGTATTACTATCAGTACTTGAACTCTAGATAAAAAGTTTCTTTGACTTTTTCTAACTTAATTTCCTGCACTACCTTAAGCTCTGGGTTTTCTTGGGATTTCACAAAAGGACTACAACACATTACCTTAATAATATAGAAAGCTTAAGTTTTTTACTCATTTTTACACCAATCATTTGCCTAACGTGTATATTATCAAAAAGATTGTTTTAAAGGAGTGTACGTTATGCCGAATGGATGTAATCAACAGGCCCTAGGGGTATGTTCGCACTCGGAAGGTCAAAATACTACAGCCCAAGGGGATTATTCACATGCCGAGGGTCAAAGTTCCTATGCGGAGGGAATAGCTTCCCATGCGGAAGGTTACCAAACGTATGCAAAAGCTGGTGCTTCGCATACGGAAGGGATGATGACACGTGCATTTGGTATTCAATCACACGCAGAAGGGTATCAGACATTTGCACGTGGGGATCGCACACATGCAGAAGGTGGGTTCACCGAATCGGGTGGTCAGTATTCCCATGCAGAAGGGATGAATACAAACGCTCGAAAGGATTATTGCCATGCAGAAGGGGTACAAACGGTCGCAGGAGCTGAACGAATTGGCGAAGATACATCGGGCAGAGGAGTTGCTGCACATGCAGAAGGATACAGTACACTTGCAGATGGCACAGCATCCCATGCGGAAGGGTATCTGACTAAAGCTAATGGTAATTATGCACACGCAGAAGGTCATCGATCCGAGGCAATTGGTCCTTCCTCGCATGCAGAAGGTGAACATACACAGTCTATTGGAGATTTTACTCATGCAGAAGGCGCTGAAACACAGGCGATTGGTAATACTTCTCATGCGGAAGGCCTCAGTACAATCGCTAGAGGAGAGGCGGCACATACAGAAGGCAGAGAAACGACCACTGTACGAAATTATTGTCATGCAGAAGGGTACAAAACGAGGGCAGGTAGTATTTTTGAAGGTGATGGCGGCTTAGCTGCCCATGCTGAGGGACAGGAAACAGGTGCTTTTGGAGATGCTTCCCATGCGGAAGGCCGTGAAACAATGGCAATCGGAAGATATTCCCATGCAGAAGGGTATAAGTCACGCTCACATGGATTTTATTCCCATGCAGAAGGTGAAACTACAATCACAAGAGGCGAATCATGCCATGCGGAGGGTTCTAACACAACAGCGGTCGGCAAAGCATCCCATGCAGAAGGAATGAGTACATTAGCAGGCATAGTTGCTGCTGGATATGAAAATACGGGTATTGCTTCTCACGCGGAAGGATTTCGGTCGAGAACTGAAGGGTTTGCTGCTCATGCAGAAGGTAGAGAGACATATGCATATGGCGACTTTTCGCATGCAGAGGGGAGTGGCTCTGCCACTTATGGACCTGCTTGTCATGCAGAAGGTGTAGCTACGGAGGCTCGAGATTATTTCACACATGCGGAAGGGTATAATTGTAAATCGAGTTATTTTGCATCACATGCAGAAGGCTTTAACTCAGTTGCCAGCGGGATGTCTGCTCACGCTGAAGGGCAAGACACTAGAGCAAGCGGACATAATTCTCACGCCGAAGGACAACAAACGATTGCTGATGGCTATCGGTCTCATGCAGAGGGTTTTTATACGTCAACAAATAGCATAAAAGGTTCTCATATTATGGGGCAATTTGGCGACGCTGTTTATGAATACGGTTGGCATATGGCAGGTGGTTATTCTTTTTTTGGAACCATATATAGATTTCTTACGGCCACAATTCAGAACAATGGAAATGCAACTTTTCGAAGAGTGGATACCTATGGCTCTGACTATGCCGAGTTGTTTGAAACAGTGGATGGGCAAGAGATTGACTTTGGATATTTCGTCACATTGGAAGGGGAGAAAATACGGAAAGCTAGTTTAGATGATGACTTTATCCTTGGAATTACGACCGCCGAACCGGGTATCCTCGGTGATAGTCAAGAACTTTGCTGGAAACATATGTTTATTCGCGATGAATGGGGGAGGGTTCAATATCAAGATGATATAGTCCCTGCTGAAAAAGATCATCAAGGCAATGTACTGATACATGAGCGAATTGAAAGGCATCCGAGCATAAATCCTGAATGGGATTATGAACGAGAGTACATCCCACGGTCCAAAAGAAAAGAATGGGTAGCTGTTGGCATGATCGGTAAACTGTTGGTTCGTGATGATGGAACTTGCCGAGTAAATGGGTATTGCAAACCAAATAATCAAGGGATTGCTACTACCTCTAGTGAAGGGTATCGGATAATGAAGCGCACAGGACCTAATCAAGTATTGCTTATCCTTAAGTAGTGAAGAAACGATAGAACTCCAGTGATGAGTTCTATTTATTTTATTGCAATTAAACCTTGGTATTCTAGTTAAAGCTTCTGTCTGTAAAAAAAAATATATATATATCAAAATTACTCTCGTATATTTCAGGTATAACACCCCTTTTTTACACACTTAGGATTAGCTTTTTACATGAAAATAGATCATCAGGATAATTTATTTGATGAAATTGAGGAAACAATCTATCCAGATACAAATTTGAGAGAATAATAAAATAAGCATTTTATCATGATCTTCATTTGGCAAGATTTTCAATAATATTTCAGGTCTGAACATCTGCTATTAGCTGAACAAAAAATCGAAAAATTCAATAAGAAGCTAACGAAAGTGTTAAAAAAGAATTTTCCTGGTCTCTATGAAAAAATATCAAACTAATCCTTATAAACTAGATGTTAATGATAGGAAGTATTTGTTAACGGGATAAAAGCATAAATATATAAAAAAGTTGGCATTGACTACCTTGACTGATATAATAGTGGAGAAATAAATTGAATACGATGAAATGTGGGGGGACCGGTGTTGCCGGTTGAGATTTAGTCCTTGAGACGATGACCCTTGGAACCTGATCTGGTTGATACCGGCGGAGGGAACATATTCTTAAACAATTAATTGTTTGCTGATATGCACTCAGGGTTCTTTGCCTGGGTGCTTTATTTTTGTTTATGCAAGTTTTTTCCTCCTATCAGACACTGAGGTTTCAGCCTATTTGATTTGTTTCACTTTAGATTTTATTTTGCATAGGGGGGATTCAACATGAAGAAATGGCTAGTATTAGTCCTATCAGTTTTTCTAATCACTGGATGCAGCAGCAAAAAAGAAACAGAAAACGCGAAAGGAACAAAGCAGCCGCTAAAAAAGGTTTCGATTGTACTAGATTGGACGCCAAATACCAATCATACTGGATTATATGTAGCAAAAGAAAAAGGATTCTTTAAAAAAGAAGGCTTAGATGTGGATATTATCATGCCGGGTGAGACCGGAGCTGACCAACTAGTGGCTTCTGGCAAGGCGCAATTTGGTGTTGGCTACCAAGAAGCGATTACCCAAGCACGTGTACAAGGGGTGCCGCTAGTATCGATCGCTGCAGTGATACAGCACAATACATCTGGATTCGCTTCACCAGCTGCTAAACAGATTCAATCACCAAAAGATTTTGAGGGAAAAACTTATGGTGGATGGGGCTCACCTGTCGAAAAATCTGTCATCACTTCTATAATGAAAAAGGAAAATGCCGATGCAAATAAGGTGAATATTGTGAACATGGGGGATACAGACTTTTTTACGGCTGTAAAAAGAGACATCGATTTTGCGTGGATTTACTATGGGTGGACAGGTGTAGAAGCAGAGCTTCGTAATGAAAAAATTAATATGGTTTACTTAACAGATTACTCTGACAAACTGGACTACTATACACCTGTTTTAGAAACAAATGAAAAAATGATCGAAGAGAACCCTGAAACGGTTAAGGCGTTCGTAAAAGCTGCTGCAAAGGGGTATGAATTTGCCATCAAAAACCCTGATCAAGCTGCGGATATCCTGATAAAAGCAGCACCTGATTTAGATCCAAAGCTTGTAAAAAAGAGTCAAGAATGGTTATCGCCGAAATATCAGGATGATGCAAAGGAATGGGGGATTCAAAAACAAGAGGTTTGGGAAAATTATGCCCAATGGATGTATGAGAATAAGCTTCTTGACAAGAAATTAGATGCAAAAAAAGCATTTACAAATGAGTTTTTACCAAAACACTAGGGGGAAGAAAAACATGGCGAATTCATTAATCAGCATTCAAATAATCCCAAAAACAAAGGATGGAGAAGATGTTATTCCATATGTTGATGAAGCCATTAAAGTAATTGATGAATCAGGTGTGAAATATGAGGTACACCCGTTAGAAACTACAATGGAAGGCGAACTTCACGAATTATTTACGGTGATTTCAAAAATGAATGAACGAATGATTGAAATGGGAAGTAAAAATGTCATTTCTCAAGTGAAGATCCTTTATCAGCCAACAGGCATTTCCATGGATGACTTAACGGAGAAATATCGATCATGAGGAAGAATCTTGTAAAAGGGTGGAGACCGGTATTAGTTCTCCTCCTTTTGTTTGTCATTTGGGAAATTGTCGTAAAAATAGCAGAAGTTCCGGAATGGCTTCTTCCGCCGCCATCAAAGATTTTCGCAGAGGCCATGACTGGGTGGCGTGATTTTTATCCAGATGTGTTTTCGACGGTTAAAATTTCACTATTTGGATTTGCGATTGGAGCATTCATTGGACTGGCGGTCGCCATTTTACTGCATTTAGTTCCTATTTTGAGGGATTCCTTCTATCCATTGTTGATTTTATCGCAAAATGTGCCCATTATCGTTCTTGCCCCACTATTGGTAATTTGGTTTGGGTTTGGGTTATTACCAAAAATGATTGTGATCACCCTAGTTTGTTTCTTTCCCATTACAGTGGCAGCTTTGGATGGATTTAGCCAAACCCCTTCAGAGTTGAAGCATTATATGATGATGGCAGGTGCATCAAAAACGCAGCTTTTTTGGAAATTGGAGCTGCCGTTTTCGTTGCCATCGATTTTTTCAGGCTTAAAGATCTCTGCTACGTATAGTGTAATGGGGGCAGTTATTTCCGAATGGCTTGGTGCTAAGCAGGGGATCGGTGTCTTTATGACATTCGCATCGTCGTCTTTTCGAACGGATCGGGTGTTCGTTGCTATTTTTACGATCATGTTCTTGAGCCTTTTATTTTTCTCTTTAATCGTTTTTATAGAACGAAGAGTGGTTCGTTGGCAGCCGAAAGGGGATTATAACAAATGAGCTATCTCCGTTTTCAAAACGTTTCAAAGCGTTTCGGGCAAAACGAAGTACTAAAAGACCTTGATTTTTCAATCAATAAAAATGAATTTGTTTCTATTATTGGCCCTTCAGGTAGTGGGAAAAGCACCATTTTTAATTTAATTGGCGGCATTCTTTCACCAGATGAAGGGGATATCCTTTTAGACGGTCAGACCATTAATGGCAAGCGTGGTTTTATTAGCTATATGCCGCAAACTTCTTCTCTTTTCCCATGGAGGACGATACTTGAAAATGTCCTTCTTGGTCAAGAACTTCAGGGAAAAAAAGAAGTAAAAGCAGCACGAGAGATGCTGGCGATCGCAGGACTCTCTGATTATGAAAACGCCTATCCTCACGTGCTTTCAGGAGGAATGAAGCAGCGGGCTGCTTTTATCCGTGCCTTATTGAGCCCGCAAGAGGTGATCTGTCTTGATGAGCCGTTTTCAGCTTTGGATGAGCTGACCCGATTTGAAATGCAGAAATGGTTAATGGAAATGTGGGAATCACATCGAAGGACTATTCTATTTATTACTCATAATATTGAGGAAGCACTGTTTCTATCTGATCGGGTGATGATGCTGTCTGGTAAGCCAGCAAAAGTCGTTTCAAACCTAGAGGTTCCTTTTGAAAGGCCACGGCACGAAAGGATTCTGTTAGATGAAAGCTTTATTCGATGGAAAAGGGATTTATATTACCAATTAGTAGGTGAAGTCAAATGAACATGATCGACGCTCATATTCATTTGGATCACTATCACGATGAGGAAATCAAAAAGCTTTTTCTGGATTCTGCCCATATCGAGGCCTTGATTTCTGTATCCTTTCACTTGGATTCCAGTAAAAGAAATCTTTTGCTTTCACAAAAATATCAAAAGGTAAAACCTGCATTTGGCTACCATCCAGAACAAGCATTGCCTTCTGTAAGCGAGCTGAATGTGCTGCTAAAGTGGATGGACGACCACCGTGATGAAATGATTGCTGTCGGGGAGGTGGGGCTGCCATACTACTTAAGGCAGGAGCAGGGGATTTCGCTTGCTCCATATCTTGAAGTATTGGAAGCATTTATCAGGATGGCGAAAAAATGGGACAAACCGATCGTTCTTCATGCTGTTTATGATGATGCTCCGCTCGTTTGTGACCTTCTCGAAAAATATTCTGGTTCCAAAGCGCATTTTCATTGGTTTAAAGGGGAGCAGAAAACAATAGATCGAATGGCAAGAAACGGCTACCATATTTCTATTACCCCTGATGTGGTGTATGAACAAGAAATCCAGCAGCTTGTCAGAGTCTATCCACTCGAGCTAATGATGGTTGAAACAGATGGTCCTTGGCCATTTGAAGGTCCATTTTCAGGGAAAATGACCCATCCGAATATGATGGGGGAATCCATAAGGAAAATGGCTCTGATCAAGAAGCTTTCCGTTACGGAAGTTTCAGCTGTCTTACTTAAAAACACAAAAAGGTTTTATCAACTAATATCTTGAAGCTGCCGATCAAACATTGGCAGCTTTTTTTATTTATAAAAGATTTTTCTATCTAATCGTAAATACGTCCCAGATTATTATTTGAGATCTATGTTTGGTACTTAGCCATCAGTTAAACACACAAGATGAGTAATGCCAAAATAAAATAATTTTCAAAAATTTGAAGAGAATAATGGTTCGGAGGTGAAAAAAATGGATGAAAAAACGAAGAGTTATCCGAATGTAAGTTTAGGCGGAAAAAAGTCTAATGAAAAAGGTGAGGGTGATTCTGGCCATATGCGTTATGGCCAAGGAAACAAAGGTGAAAGCAAAGGAAGAAATAAGTAATGATATAATAAGGTTGTCCAAGTATATCAAGTGGTCATGTAAAAACTTTTTACGTGACCACTTTTTTTAAAACAATTTCTTTCAAGGAGAACCTAAAAAAAACGTAAAGAGAATGATGCTAATCGAAGACGGGGAAATTTCGACAATAAGTAACAATAGTCTTAGTTTAAGTTTATTTACTTTATTAAGTCCATTAAAATACCAAAAATCCCTGTTTTTTGATCGAATTCAGGGATTTTTGGTATTTTAATGATGATAAGGAAGGTAGATCGATTCCTATAAGACGGTCCACTAATCTAAATAAACGGTTATTTCATATCTAAATATTGTTGTTGGAAGATGCACATTCTTATTGCATTATGATAGTGACCATCAACGAAAAATTCATCTTGTAACTCACCTTCAATTCTAAAGCCCACTTTTTTGTATATATGCGTTGCTTTTTCGTTTTCTTTATCAACTATTAAATAAACTTTGTGCATATTTAATACTGAAAAGGCGTAATCCATTGCTAAACGGGTTGCGCATGCTGCATAACCATAACCTTGATACTTCGGATCAATGATAATTTGAAATTCTGTTCTTCGATGAATGTAATCGATCTCCACTAATTCAACTAATCCAATCATATTATTATCTTTTTCTACTATAAAACGACGCTCACTTTGATCATGAATGTGCTTATCATATAAGTCTTGCAACTCCACAAAAGCTTCATAAGGTTCTTCAAACCAATAAGACATAATATGTGCATCATTGTTAAGTTCATGAACAAATTTCAAATCCTCTCGTTCTAAAGGACGCAGTTTAAGTTCTTGACTCATTTTTTTAACTCCTAAGATTCATTATTATAGTACATGTTTTTCTTCTATCAGTTGCAAAGATACTTTCCAAAGAATTGACCAATCACTCGCCAGCCAACGTGAAAATAAAAATAAAATTTCATTTCACATAATTAATCGTACTATTCCTACATTATTTTTCAGGCGAGGAGTTTATGAGCCCAAATAATAAAATATCTACTATGGAATTCAATGCATCAGATACCGTGATACTATTTTCTAAAAAAAAGCGACGGTCAAGTGCCGAATTTGTAGCATCTATAATCAACTTCATAATAAGCTGAACGTTCCTCTCAACGATAAGACCCTCACGAATACCTTGTTCAATTAATTCCCGTAATGCATCCCACTGGCTGAGCGCGTTGTGAATTCTCTCCCATTGTTCAGGATAATAACGCTTCATCTGTTCCAAAATTCTCAGATCATAAAATTCATTATACTTTGGAACAAGAGTGATTACACTTCTGATTTTTTCAAGTAAAGACAATTGGTCATCTTGGATAATTTTCTCGGTTTTTTCGTCAAATTCGGTTAATGTCTGTTCAATAATAGCATCTAAAATGTCTATCTTTGAGGGAAAATGTTCATATAGCGTTCGCTTACTAATACCGAGCCTTCTTGCTAAATCATCCATCGTAAATTTCATGCCTTTATTATGAATCTCTTCTATAAATGCCTTCATAATCCGAACTTGCATTATCAATCCCCCTCAAAAGAAGATGTAAACTAAATAAACAAAAATGGTTTCATTAGTACCCAACATTATTTTACTTCATTCACAGATAGAAATCAAAATGATGTACTATATAAAGAACTTCTATTGGAATGAATGTGTATTTTGTAATCCAATGAATTTCGCCATTTTCGAGGACCAATATAGTAAAAATTTGTATTTTAGGTAATGATAAGGACTATTAAAGGGATTGGTAAGGAGAATTTAAGAATGAAGAAGAAAAATTTTTTTAAAAGGAGAGCCGCTTTTTTAAAATCTGATAGCATACTTGAACCAAAAAGATCTGGAAGCCATCTCTTTTCATTGTCTTTGGATAAAAATATCCAGTTGTTAATAAGTAAATTTGGTGAAAGCTCGGATTTTGTTTATCACCGTTTTAACTTAAATCTGCATAATACTCCAGCAGCGCTCATTTTTTTAGACAGCCTTGTGGATACGGAAATAATAAATAATCAAATTATGAGATTTATCCTTCAGCTTGAAGATGATCCTAGCTTATCTAAAAGTAAGAATATAGTCGATTTTATTTTTATGAATTTATTGCAATTTACAAATATCTACAAGCTAAATGACACGGATAACGTTATTCGTGCCTTATTGTATGGGGATACAGTACTTTTTGTTGAAGGGCAGGATCTTGTCCTTGGAATCAGAACAGGGCAAATTAAGACAAGGAGTATTTCAGACCCCAGTATTGAAAATGAGATAAAGGGACCGAGAGAATCATTTATTGAAGATATACACACAAACATGGCAATGGTCCGCAGAAAGATTAGAAATGAGAACCTTCGTTTTCTCAATTTGCAAATCGGAGACATCACCCAAACAGGTGTATGTATCGGTTACATTCATGGAATAGCTGATGCCGCTCTCGTATCAGAGGTCAAGGAAAGATTAGGAAGAATCCAAATAGATGGTGTATTGGACAGTGCATACATAGAAGAATTGATTCAAGATCATCCCTATTCCCCTTTTTCTCTAGTTGACTATTCAGAAAGGCCGGACAAGACGGCAGCCATGTTATTGGAAGGGAGAATCGTTATCTTTGTCGACGGCACTCCTTTGGTACTGATTGTCCCTGTTATATTCATGCAATTTTTTTCAACGAGCGGCGATTATTACCTCAATTTTTACTTTGCCTCCTTTCTTCGCTGGATTCGTTTAGCCGCATTCTTTTTTGCTTTAACAGTACCGTCACTATACATTGCACTTACCACAATGCATCAAGAAATGATCCCTACACAATTAGCACTGCGAATAGCAGGCTCTCGTTCAGGGATTCCTTTTCCAGCTCTTGTTGAAGCTCTTTTAATGGAAGTTTCATTTGAAATTCTGAGGGAAGCTGGAGTACGACTGCCTAAAGGTGCTGGCCAAGCTGTTAGTATTGTGGGAGCTTTAATTATCGGACAAGCTGCGGTAGAAGCGGGAATCGTTTCTCCCATCTTAATTATTGTGGTATCGCTGACTGGGATTTCATCGTTTGCTATTGCAAAGTATGAAATCGGTTTAACCGTACGCCTTTTACGTTTTCCATTAATGATAATATCTTCTATTTTGGGGATACCGGGAATAACGGTAGCGATTCTTGCTCTATTAGTCTACATGGTTTCCCTAAAGTCGTTTGGTGTTCCGTATCTGTCTCCGCTGTCGCCTATGACAAAGTCGGATCTGAAGGATACTTTAATTCGTGCTTCATGGAGAAAGCTAGCTAAGTCCAAACACTTCTTTAATAAAGAAAACGAATTTGACATAGAAGGTGAATGAGATGAAGACAAGCCATAACCAGCCAAAAATTAACGCGAAACAGCTTTGTTTTATTTTACTTACTAACCGTGTCTCAGTGATGGTCGTGTTTCTTCCAACCATATTGTCGACCGCAAACTCAAAAGACACATGGATTTCTTCTCTTATATCCGGTTTTGGCGGCATGGTGATTACCTATGTGGTAGTAACACTCTCAAAAAGGTATCCCAGATACACTTTAATCCAAATTTGTATCGCTTTATTTGGTAAATGGATCGGTGGCATCTTATCTCTTCTTTACTTATGGTTTTTTCTCCATCTGAGCTTTATTATCATTCGAGAATTTGCAGAAATTTTAAATATAGCGTTGATGCCGGAGACGCCAATTCAAGTTTTTATTATATATGTAATACTTGCTGTCATTTTTGCTGTATATAGAGGACTGGAAGCGATTGCACGAACAAGTGTGATTATACTGCCCATTTCTTTAGCTTCGCTTCTAATCATTTTAATTTTATTAGCGAAAGAATTTCATTTGGAATTGCTAAGACCGATCGCAGAAAATGGATGGATACCAATTATGATAGGAAGTATCGTTCCAATCTCTTTATTTGGTGAAGTCATATTGATTGCTATGTTATTCCCCTATGTCGAGGATCAACACAAAGTATTAAGGTATAGCATGCTGGCTGTATTAATCGGAACATTTTTTTTATTTGCCTTAAATGCAGCCGTCATGAGCCTATTTGGTCCGATAGAAGCTACAAATTTAACATTACCAGTATACTCACTCGTTCGTATGATATCTATTGGAGAATTTCTTGAGAGAATTGAGGCGATTATGGTAGCGATATGGATTGGTTTACTATTTATCAAAATGTGTATCTTTTTATATGCAGGCGTACTTGGTACCGGGCAATGGCTTCGTTTAAAATCGACTAAATTTATTATTATTCCTTTTGGAGGAGTTGCGTTAATTCTTTCTTATATATCCTTTAAGAACATTGCTGATCTCAAATATTTTACTACGCCAAAGCATTGGGGTGCCTATAGCCTAACACTTGAATTTTTGATTCCATGCATTTTATTAGCCGTATCATTTTATCGAAAAAGGAAGAGAGCAATATGAGGTGTTCACGTCTTCAAAAAATGATATCGATTTGTATCCTTTGTTTTCTCTGTTTTTTTATTGTTGGCTGTTGGAACCGTAAAGAAATCGAAACCCTCTCTTTTGTGATTGCAGTAGGCATTGACCCTTCAGAGAGTGGATATTTAGTTAGTAGTCAGGTTGCGAACACGGCTGCATTAACGAAAGAAGGTGTTAAGAACGCGCCGAACTTTTTTGTTTATTCTACTCCTGGAAAAACGATATTTGATGCGATTCGAGATGCAACCCATAATTCGCCCAATAAACTATTTTGGTCACATACAAAAGTTTTAGTTCTCAGTGAGAAGACAGCACGGAAAGGGCTTATGCCTGTCCTTGAATTTTTTGCTCGAGATGCAGAAGAAAGAAGAAATTTTTTACTAGTTATTACACCACAGAAAGCAAAAGATATCATTAAGACAGATGTAAAAACAACACTTATTCCGTCCATGACATTACATCAACTATTGGAAGGGTACAAAGTTTCTTCCCAAACAGCATATATTAATTTGAATGATTTCTTACGGGATCACCATGGTACGACCTGTCCTTTAATCCCCGTTGTGCATCTTGTCAAAAATCAGGGAGGGAAACAAGGGTTCGCTGTATCGAAAGCTGCTATTATTAAAGGAGATAAGTTTATTTCTTACCTTACACCTAGCGAAACACGGGGAGCTTTCTGGGTGCAAGAAAAAGTAAAAAGTGGAATTTTAGAAACTAGATGTTTGAATCAAAGCACAAAAGAGCGGATTGCTTTTGAAATATTTAAAGCTGAATCGAAAATAAAAGTTGAAAAAAGATTCGGAAAATTTGTAATTACAGTCAAGATCAATGAAAAAGGGAGCATTGCCGAAGCATCATGTTTAAAAAATGAAATTAATCCTATCAAAATTAAGGAAGTAGAAAAGCTGAAAAAGGAAGCAATCACCAAAGAAATAGAAGCAGCTTTGAAAAAAGCACAAAAGTTAAATACAGATATTTTTGGTTTTGGGGAAGTCATTCATCGTTCTTACCCCAAAGAATGGAAAAAAATAGAGAAGGAATGGGACGAGATATTCCCAGCATTAAAAGTTGATATTAAAGTAGAAAGCAAAATTACAAACAATACATTAATCCAACGGAAAGGACAAAAGTAGGTGCATCCATGATTTTTGCAGCCATTTTATTTCTTACATTCATTAGCTTAAAGGATCTTCCTGTATTGATAAAAAAATCAAGGTGGAAAGAAATAACTGTGTATACATTCCTTACAATTCTCAATCTAACAATGGCCCTTTTTGTTCTATTGGACATTCATTTTCCTAACCCACAGGATTTCATTAATTCCATTGGAGATAAGCTATTTGGTAAAGGTGAATATGAATAATGCCGATTCTGCTTAACTCCCTCTAACTTGTGTTTTGCAGCGCTGGCAAGGCCTGCGGGTAAATCATCATAATGGTTAACAAAGAAAGAAATACGAAATAAAGTTTTGATTTTACTAATTGTTCTATGCAAAAAAATTGCAGAAGGATAAAAATTAATTTAAAATTAAAAATATTTATAATTCAATAAAAAAACGAGGTGGAGATTAATTTGTCGTTACAGGTAGGAGATATCATTAAGTTCGAACGGGCATTCACAGCAGAGGATGTTGTAATGTTTACAAAGCTATCAGGTGATGAGGGAGTTCATCATATTAACCCAGATGAACAAGGACGACTTATCATCCAGGGGTTACTAACTGCTACATTACCTACAAAAGTAGGGGGCGATCATAACGTTCTCGCTCGTACTATGAATTTTGAGTTTTTAAGACCAATTTTTACGGGAGATACAGTAATTTGTGAAGTAACAATTGAGAAATTCGAAAAGCAAGAGAATAGAATATCTATTATCACATCCTTTTTATGTAGAAATCAGAATGAGAAAGCAGTAATGAAAGGAAATTTTTCGGGAATCATACTATAAACTTTATATTTTTCTTTAGCCAAAGGTTCAGTTTAATGCAAGAGGTAATTTACGTTTCTTGATCGGGAGGCATTATTAAATTAGCCTTTTTTAATCTTTTTTATTTCTCACCAAGTATTTACAGTTGACTTATTAAACTGTATATATTAAATTTACAGTATGATCAGTTGAAAATGAATGGATGGAGATGTAGCATCATGAAAAGTGATTTTGTCATAGCAATGCATAGTCTGGTTTTATTAGCTAACACACCTGATCATATGGCAAATAGCGAAACAATCGCAGAAAATGTTTGTACGAATCCAGCAAGAATTCGAAAGGTAATGAGTATTTTACGTAAAAGTGGGTATGTAAAAACAAAAGAAGGCATTGGCGGAGGATATGTATTAAGTTGTGATCCTGAAGAAACAACTATGTCTCATATTTATTTGGCCATTTCATCTGGTTCACTTAAACCCCACTGGTGTACAGGTGACCCAAAACAAAATTGTGTGATATCTTCTAATACTCAGGGTGTAATGGAAGAAATTTTTATAGAGGCTGAGCAGCATATGCAATCTTATTTAAACCAAATAACGATCAGCAATGTACTGCACAGAATAAAAAAGCTTGAATAAACTAGAAATAACAGTATTATTGTAGCTGAACTGTATATTTTTTAATTACATTTAGTAAAATTAGCTCGTATATCTCGAAATGTAATAGGGTAGATCAAGATATAGGGCTTTAATTCATTCATAAATGTTTTGAGGGAGTGTGTATTAAAATGGTAAATCTATATACGACACCTAGCTGTACTTCTTGCCGTAAAGCAAAGGCATGGTTTGAGGACCATCAAATTGATTATATTGAAAGAAACATATTAACTGATCCTCTTACTGAAGATGAGATTAAATCTATTCTTCTTATGACAGAGGAGGGAACGGATGAGATCATTTCTACAAACTCAAAAACTTTTCAAGAATTAAATGTAAATATTGAATCTCTTTCACTTCATGAAATGTATAAACTCATCATCAATAATCCTAAAATGTTACGGCGTCCCATTATCCAGGACGAAAAGAGATTACAGGTAGGATTTAACGAAGAAGAAATTCGTAGTTTTCTTCCTCGAAGCATTCGTACATTTATGAGAATGGAATCACAAAAAGCTGCCGGTTATTAAAAATGTTTTACCTGACGATAGGGAAGTATTGCATAAAAAGAACGAAACACTTTTATATTTTTTTGAAAGGAGATGGATTACGATGATAGAAGTAACAGTAACAGTTAAATATAAAGAAAGAAATTATCAAACCAATGTTATTGCTAATAAAGAAATGAGCTGGGAAAAAATTAAACTTTTAGCAAAAGAACAAGTTGAAAAACAATGGGGTGTGTAAACAAAAGGTATCATAAAGCTGGTAATCCAGAAAAAACATATGATATATCGTAAGGTTTACTTTTTCTGGTTGAATATCTTGAATTGAATATAAATGTTTATCGATCCATTCAGATTAATTCACCCTATGTTTTTTCTGATGTGATACTTGTGTAATTGAAGGAAACGCATCGGTTGTTTCGGAGAGTAAACAAGTGTCTACTGTGAAAAAATAAAAGTAGGAATATTTTTAAAGAGATAAAGCAGTATAATGGTATGCTACCGTTCAAAAGGTTTCTCAAAAAAATGATTAATCTTGAGAGCTTTACAAAGCCTCAATCATTGAGATCCTGAAAAATGGTGGCTTTTTTTATGGGAATGAGGCGGTCCCATAAATATTTAAGAACAAATAAAGGAGGGAAGACCATGACAAACCGTAATGACAATCGGAAACAGCCACATACCGGAGGGAGCCAAGCAAAAGGGACCGATACGGAATTTGGTACTGAATTAGGACTAAATAAAAAGCAAGGGAAAAAAGCAGCAAGAGAAAGTAATAAATGATTAATAAACGAAACCTCTAACGTGCCAGTATTATAGCAGGTTGCCACAAAATTTTACGTTCCATGCGTTTGAGCATTGTTCCCATATGCCGAATGTGTAAACCAGAAGCGTATTGGCACATCATCGGAAAGATTTTTTAAAAGTTATGTCGAGAAGCAAAGCTCGAAGACATTTTGATACGAAACCTACAAAGATAATCCACCCTAGATTCATGATCTTGGGTGGATTATTCATAGTAATATAAAAGTTATACCTTATGTCACCAAAAAGGTGGATGCATTGGAAAACAGCAAGGGTGAAACATCGGCGGCGGGCAGCACGGATGAATTATCGGTGGTGGGCAGCAATGGTGAAACACCGGCGGCGGGCAGCACGGATCAAACATCGGCGGTGGACAGCATGGATCATACATCGGATAACAACTTGGCGGATGGTAAACTTGTGGTGCTACTTGGGGTATATTTGGTAAAACATTTGTTGGTAAAATCTGCTGGACTGGCATGACATTCGGACTTACCATCGGTTTACTTGGCATTACGTTAGGCATTACGGTAGGACTTACATAGGGCTTAGTATCCACTTTTATCTCTCCTCTACATTTTTTAATACAAAATAGTGTATGTGTCTATAGGAGAGAGTGTATAGACGTTTCCCCATTGATATTCCATCAAACCTTAATTCCCTTATTTATATAAATCGTCTGTTTCATCTATAAACGAGATAAAGCAGACTTTAATTCCTTTGAAATGGTGGGTAAGTTGAAAATCCTCCCTGAAAAGGATTTGATAATAAAAAAATAATAGTTTAGAAAGCCGCTATTTTCTAAAAGATATTTGCTTTTTTAGATTCGAATAGAATCTAAAAATCTCTGCAAATTGAAGTGCTCTTTCCGCAAGTTGGAGCACATTTTCCGCAAGTTGAAGTTCTCTTTTCGCAAGTTGGAGTGCTAATAGACAAGACTAACATTAAATAAAACATGAATCGTCCATTATCGAAGTGTAATTTTACATAAAAATCTGATTTTTTATGAGTTTCTCCTAGATTTATAGCAACAATATTTACTAAACTGCCTAGAAATCTATTAACCCATTTCCTCGCTGATTAGCTAATACGGTACTCTAACAATAGTTCTCCAAGTTCTCTCCGGACGGTATCTTTAAAGCCGAATGTTTGATAATACCGCAAGTCATTCGTATTTGATCCTTTTACTCCCAAGATGATGTTTTGGCTGCAATCAGGCAGCAATGCTAAAAAATTTATGGCTTGAGTCAGAGCATCTTGCCATTGCCCTTACCATACTGTGTTAAATCTATCATTAATCGGATTAATCCAATACGTTCCATCCTCCGGTTCCCTCCTTTACAAAGAAATCTAACTATATTCTAATAATCAACCATAGGTACAACTGATGGCCCAAATTTTTAACGGAACAATTTTTTGGGGCAAATAGCCGTTGACTTCACGGTTCATTTGTTATATGGTTAATTACATAAGTAACTAACCAATGTGGTGGTGTGTATTATGACTTTGACTATGGACGACAGTCGCCCGATTTTTATGCAAATTGCTGAGAATATCGAAGACGATATTATCGAAGGCCGGTTGCCGGAGGAATCTCAAGTGCCGTCAACGACTCAATTTGCATCGTTTTTTCAAATAAATCCGGCAACGGCGGCCAAAGGCGTTAATTTGCTGGTGGACGAGAACATTTTGTATAAAAAGCGGGGGATCGGCATGTTTGTGGCAACAGGCGCAAAAGCAAGGCTGATGGAGAAGCGAAAGGAGAGTTTCTACGAACAGTATGTTGTGGCGATGATTCGCGAGGCGGAAAAGCTTGGCATTTCGAAAGAACAATTGACGGATATGATCTGGAGAGGGGAAGGAACGCAATGAAGAACATTGTTGAAGTCCAAGGGCTGACCAAAACGTATGGCGGAGTCAATGCGGTGGACAATGTCAGCTTTACAATGGAATCGGGCAAAATTTACGGATTGCTTGGCCGAAACGGCGCGGGCAAAACAACGATCATGCACATGCTGACGGCGCAGATGTTTCCGACCAGCGGGAAGCTGCGCGTGTTTGGAGAGGCTCCTTATGAGAACAATCGCGTATTAAGCCAGGTTTGTTTTATTAAAGAAAGCCAGAAGTATCCCGACCATTTTCGAGTGATCGACGTGCTGGAGTTGTGTCCGGTAATTTTTCCGAATTGGGACCAGCGATTTGCCGATCAATTGGTGAATGATTTCCGTCTGCCGCTGAAACGGGGAATGAAGAAGCTGTCGCGAGGCATGCTCTCGTCCGTCGGCGTCATCATCGGTTTGGCGAGCCGCGCGCGCCGCTGACGATGTTCGACGAGCCTTACCTGGGGCTGGACGCTGTAGCGCGGGAGTTGTTCTATAATCGGCTGATCGAGGATTACGCGGAACACCCACGGACGATCGTTTTATCCACGCATTTAATCGACGAGGTGAGCCGGATTTTGGAACATGTGATCGTCATCGACAGCGGCAAACTTATTCTAAATGAGGATGCAGATGCCATTCGTCGCGGGCAAGCTTATACCGCCGTAGGCCAGGCGGAGAAAGTAGAGTCCTTCATTTCCGGGCAGGAGACGACCGACCGAAAGCCACTCGGCGGCCTATTGTCGGTGACAGTGCTTGGTAGTCTAGATCCAGGAAGACGGAAGCAGGCCGAAATACTAGGTCTGGAGCTTACAACGGTGTCACTTCAACAGCTAATCGTTCATTTGACCAAACAAAAATCTAATCCCAGGGCGGTGGACATCCGTTGAATAAAATTGCAACCGTAATGAAAATTCATGCAAAAGATAAACTTATGTGGTTTATAGTTCCATGGTGTTTTGCATTAATTCCTGCTTTTTTGATTAACCTCTTGGGTGGATTGATTGTCCGGCCGGAAAACGGGTTTTATACCGGCGGTTTGTCGTCTATATTCTTTTTGATGATGCTTATCGGCATATCTACACTGACGAAAAGCTTTCCGTTTGCGCTTGGTTTGAGCATCCGGAGAACTGACTTTTTCTTGGGGACCGTCATGATGGCCGCCATCGTTTGCTTGGGTAATTCTGTCGTGCTTTCAGCGCTATCGTTCGTGGAGGGTGATTGGGGCTGGGGGGTCGAGATGCATTTTTTCAACCTGCCTTATTTGAGTGATGGGTACCTGGCGGAACGGTGGTGGACCTTGTTCGCGACAGCGTTTCATATCACCTTCCTCGGCTTCTTTATTAGCGCCATATTCAGACGTTTCGGGAGGACGGGGCTGTTTGTCCTGTTTCCGGTTATTCTTATTGCGGGGTCCGTGATTGGGTTTATGTGCACGTATTTCGGCTGGTGGACGGACATTGTCAATTGGCTAACCGGACATTCTGCCGCCCAATTAGCCTCGTGGTTGTTTGTTGTCGCGGTCATCTATGTCCTGCTGTCGTTTATCATGATCCGCAAAGCAACCGTTTAGCGGGTAATACGCCGTATGGCCGTCCGATCATTTGTCGGGCGGCCTTCGCTGTATGTATAAGGACCTGTGAGGATGAGAGCACCGGGCTAAACGCCCCTCTTTTGTCGATTACCGATTACGTTGCATGGGCCGATATTAGTTCGGAGTGAAGCCTGTTTTAGCACATGAATATGCAGTGGAAAAATTCGGGTCGTTGTAACCGGACCGCTCGGCGGCATCAGGAATCTTAAATGATGTTTCGTGCAGCCTAAACTGTTATCTTGATGTATAATCCATATTTTAATAAAAAGCTAAACAATATAAAAATTTTTTGAGAATTACAAGTAAAAAGAATGCCATAAAATATTATGCAGTGTTTAAGCAAAATAAAATAATTTCGTGAAGGTGGTATCCTGTGAAAAATTGAATAAAAAAGTATCGGTTTTTTAAGAATGAATTGGAGGTGTTAATGTGGAGAGAAGGATCAATTATACTGTGGAACCACCTGAAAATTTTCAGCAATTATTAACTTTATATGAATCATTGGGATGGAATTCATTGAATTTATCAGTTACTGAATTGGAACTCATGTGCAGGCAAAGCTGGTACGCTATTTATGCATTTGATGAACAACAATTAGTTGGGATGACTCGTATTATCTCGGATGGTGTAATTACTGGTATTATTTGTGGTGTGTGTGTATATCCCAGCTATCAGTCCAAAGGAATTGGAAAAGAAATGTTGAACCGAATTATTGCTCATTGTGAGCAAAAAAGAGTCATTCCTCAACTAATGTGTGCAGATAGCTTAGAGTCTTATTATGAAACTTTTGGATTTCAGCAATTTTCAATTGGAATGTCAAAAAATATAAAACGATAGCTTTTTTGGAGTGATTTAGATGAAGAAAATTTATTTGATTAGGCATTGCGAGGCTGAAGGACAGCCATTCGAAGCGCCGCTAACAGATCGAGGTGTTAAACAAGCTGTTGAGTTAGCGGATTTTTTTTCTAGTATTAAAATTGATCGTATTATTTCAAGTCCGTATTTACGGGCTATTCAATCCTTACAACCACTTGCGGAACGATTAAATATTGAGATCGTAACTGATCAACAATTAATAGAACGTGTTTTAAGCAATAAAAATATTCCAGATTGGTTTGAAAAACTGAAAACAACATTTGATGATCTTGAACTGAAATTTGAAGGGGGAGATTCCAGCCAAGAAGCAATGAAACGAATCGTAGAAGTGGTGGAGAAGGTTTTTAATAGTAAAACTGAAAATACAATCATTGTGAGCCACGGCAATTTAATATCCTTACTTATAATGTATTATCATAAAAATTTCGGATTTGAAGATTGGCAAAATCTTAGTAATCCCGATGTGTTTCTTTTAAAAAATGAAAATAAGCTAGTAACCTATAAACGATTATGGAAATAAACAGAGGAGCATTTTATAAAAGGACAAAAACACACGTTCAGTCTTTGTCCTTTTATAAAAAAATTAGGCTAAAAAGAAGGTTGTATGCATTTTTTTAAATCAAGAATCGCTTGTAAATGCATGCCCTCATGAAAAATAGTTCGGATTAATACTTGTTCGATGGTGTGCATCCCCATTTCAGTAGGTGGGAATTCTTCCTCAAGCCTTTCACCATATACATCTTTTATTTTCGCTGGTTGTTCTTTTAGTAAATTCTTTAACTCTTCTAATGATGGTGTCTCGGAATTGAAGTTTGCCGGAGTGGTTCCAAACCCAAACCAAGATTTAAATTGTTCAGGAACGCCACACTTTTCTTTCGTGACTGCCTGAATCCATAAATATTGGTCGAGGTACATATGTCCTAGGTTCCAACGAATATTATTTTTAAATCCGAAAGGGATTATTTCTGCTTCCTCTTCTGTAACATTTTCCATAACGCTTAAAACATAGCTGCGATAGGACTCTAGTTGCTTAAACAATACTTCATGTCTTTGTTTCATATTCGGCATTCCTCCTTTTTTATAGATATGTATTCGGTGAGAATGGTCATTCCCCTGTTAAAGATCAAAGTTTACGTATCAAGTCTAAACATCGCCTAAAGGGATCCTTTGTTTAATGATTAGTCCTTATAATTGCCGACTTTATACATAATTAGTAAAGTTGAAGGGGACCTTTCATCTTCTTACTATGATTTAGGTAGTATTGCCTATCATTTCTGGCTTGTTCATGGTTAATCAACATGGTTCTACATTTTACCACTTTCTTAATAGGAAAAATGTAATTGTGAACGTAGATAATTCATGCTTTTTGTAAAACTATTAAAGTTTACTAATCTATTAATATCAATGATAATCTACTGGAAGCGTTTGCGTTTTTTTAGAAAGAGGAGGGCTTAAATGAGCAAGAAAAAAGCGTTGTCAGTATTATTAACTGCAGGACTAGTCTTAAGTGTCAATGGAGTATATGCACAAGGACCTGAGGGAGCGCCAAACTCGAACGCAGCATCCGCCTTCGACAACAAGATCATCAAGAAAATTAGCGCCGACAACATGTATAACACAATTGATTCATTATCAAAGGAGCCACGTGCGGCAGGCACTGATGGGGAGCTTAAAGGAGCACAGTACATAAAAGGCCAGTTTGAGAAGTATGGGTATGAGACAGAGCTGCAGCCTTTTAAAATCTATGATGTTATTCGAAACAATGTAAGTGGATTAGTAGAAATTGGCGGACAAAATCTTAACCCATACGTTTTTTCCGGCTCCTATAGTGGTGAAGTAACGGCAGAGGTCATGCATGTTGGTAAAGCCATTTCCGGTACGGTACCGGATTCGGTCAAAGGGAAGATTGCCCTGATTGAACGTGGGGATATCACCTTCGTTGAAAAAATCCAAAATGTGTTAAATAAAGGTGCGGTTGGTGTCATTATGTATAACAATAGTGGTTCATCTAACGCATTTGGCCAAGCAAGTTATGGTCAAAATATTCCTGCAGTTGCCATCACGAGAGTCCAAGGCTTGGAATTAGTGGAGCAATTAAAAGCTGGATCGTTCACGGCTAAAATAAAAGTATCCGGGTCAGGTTTTCTTGAAAAAACCTCCTACAACGTCATTGCCAAAATGAAACCACATAAAAATAAGGATACTGGCCAGATTGTTATGATTGGAGCACACCACGATTCGGTTCCTGGTGGACCTGGTGCAAATGATGATGCTTCAGGAGTATCTGCTGTACTAGAGCTTGCTAGAGTAATGTCTAATATGCCAATTGATACGGAACTTCGTTTCGTTACTTTTGGCTCCGAGGAAAAAGGTTTGTTAGGGTCCTACCATTATGCCAGTACGTTAAGTTCGGAGGAAGCGGATCGAATCGTAGGGCATTTCCAAATGGATATGATCGGAAGTAAGGATGCCGGCGGTGATAACAAAGCAAACGGATTAATCATGTATACAATTGATGGAAAGAAAAATACTGTCACTGATCTTGCTTCCGCTGCAGGATTGAGAACTGCATTAGGTGAAGTGGTTCCGTATGGCCAGTTAGGACGGAGTGACCATCAGCCATTCCATGAACTAGGAATTCCGGCAGCCCTTTTCATTCACTCACCTCTAGAGCCATGGTATCATACACCAGCTGATACCATCGATAAAATTGATAAAAATAAACTACAAGAAACAGCTGAAATCGTCGGGGCAGCCGTTTATCAAATCGCGCGGCCAGACACGCCAGCCTTAGAACATTCTCGAGTTGCACCTAAACCAGTCGATTATGATTTCGAAAATCGCCCACCAGGAGCGTAATAAATTCTTACTAAGAAAAATAGCGGAAGAAATGAATCCGCTATTTGTTCTCTTTGTAAAAAATATGTTAATCATTAACCATTCAATAGACATTTAGTTGTTTAGCCACTTATAATCAAAAGTAGAATGATAAAGAATAATGAATGTTCAAAAAACAAAAGTGATTATCTATTAGAAATGGAGAGAAGCGAATGATAAATCAAGTCGGACAAATTATGTTATACGTTAACAATCAAGATGAGACTGCGAAATTTTGGACAGAGAAATTAGGGTTTATCGTTAAGTCTGAACAGGATAACGGCCAAGGAATGAGATGGATTGAACTTGCGCCATCTAAAGATGCAGAAACGAGTATTGTTCTCCACAATAAAGAATTAATTGCTAAGATGCAGCCTGAAATGCATTTGGGCACCCCATCGTTAATGTTCTTTTCAGAAAATCTAGAGCAATTATATAAAGAATTAACGGATAAAAATATCACAGTCGGAGAAATGGTAAATATGCCTGGCGGCAGAGTATTTAATTTTGCAGATAATGAACAGAATTACTTTGCTGTTATGGAGAAAAAATAGAACGAAAATAAATGAAATAACCACAAAAACGACTAGAAAATCGAACTTTAGTCGTTTTTGTGCTTTTTTAACGAAAAAATGACGTGTGTCAACCTTTTCACACGTCAATTCAAAAGTCATCTTATTGTTTAATGCTAATAATGATCCATCTTTAATTGATGTATCCTTTGTCTTTTAAACAAACATAGGCGTCATTTTGATTTTCTTCTTTTATTTGATATTCCAATGTTCCTTCTACAATTTTTGCACAACGTCCTCCAAACGGCTTGAGGGTTTCTTTAATTTCCTTTACATCTACACTACCTTTAATTGGGTAATTTACTTTCACAGCATCCACCTCCAATAATAACTATAGGTAATCGAAAATGATTTTGCTGTGAGAAAAATTACTGTTTATTAACAATCGATCAATTATCAAAAAAAAAAGTTTGAATGTCATCGGATAAAATAGATGGCTCAGATGGATGCCAAAAATATGTATGTCCATCAAACTGCAGGTCATACATGTAGGCAACAGGGGCCCCGGTGTACAGCACCATATGATAATGATCAGGATCGCCTTTTATTGTGAATTAGATGGATTTTTTTAAGGGGGACATTCCATGATTTTGGAAGCGGTTATGCTTCAGGTAAAGCAAGGTATGGAAGAGGAATATGAGGATGCATTTCGTCAGGCGTTAGTCATTATTTCTTCAACGAAAGGATACATATCCCACGAATTACACCGTTGTTTGGAAGTTAAGGGGAAATATTTGCTTTTGATAAACTGGGAAACACTAGAAGACCATACAGTTGGATTTAGACAATCAAATGAGTATCAAGATTGGAAAAAGCTTTTACATCATTTCTATGACCCATTTCCAACAGTTGAACATTTTGAAAAGGTTCGCTTCTCATAGGGAGTTGATTAATCTTTCCTGCCGCGATTTTTCTATAAAGAAGATCGCTTTTTTTCTATTAAAGATAGGTTAACTGTCTGTTTTGGGAGTAAAAGAAATATGGTAATATTAGGTATAATCAAGTTGGTGGTGATGATAAATGGAACCTAAATGGCTAGAATGGGCGAAGCAGCTTCAATCCATTGCACAAGCAGGATTAGCTTATTCGAAAGATGTTTATGATTTGGAACGCTTTGAATTGATCAGAAATATAAGTGTAGAAATATTGTCGCAACAGACAAAATTGGACAAGACTGTCATAAAAGAACTATTTGCAAGCGAAACTGGATATGCAACTCCTAAAGTTGATATTAGAGCCGTTATCTTTAAGGATAAAAAAATATTAATGGTTAAAGAAAATACTGATGGAAATTGGTCATTACCAGGCGGTTGGGGGGACATTGGATTAACCCCAAGTGAGGTCGCTGTGAAAGAAGTGAAAGAAGAATCAGGATTTGACGTGAAAGCAACGAAATTGTTAGCTGTACTTGATAAGAAGTGTCACCCTCATCCGCCTTCACCATATCACGTTTATAAAATGTTTATCCAATGTGAAATTATTGGCGGACAAGCAAAAAAAGGAATCGAAACGAGTGAGGTTGAGTTTTTTGCTGAAAATGAACTGCCACCATTATCAATAGCTAGAAATACAAAATCACAAATTGAAATGGCATTTAAGCATTTATATAATCCACAAGAACCTGTCTATTTTGATTGATTTTTAATAGAGTTGCTCTTTTTTTCAATAGGGTCTATGAAAGTTTATAAAACTTTTTAGAAAACTTAGCTATAGTTGATTCAGGAGAAATATATAATATTAAATGTTCTTGTACGTTGAAGTAATGATCTAATATAAGTGGACCAGTATCAGCTTTCGTGTAACAAAGCTTAAAGAAATGTTTTTTTCATAAAGCCCTAACTCAAATAACGGGTTCCGTTTTCGAATACAAAATAAAAAACATTAGAAAAGGGACATTAAATCGTAAACAATTTAGATGCCCTTTTTTTGTTCTTAAGGGGTTCTAAGTTTGCTTGGAAGCAGTAGAACCGTTCTTTAAATTATATTAATGTAATTTCTAAAATATATCGGCCTTCATTTCTATTATTCAGGCATTTCTTCATCTCTCAATCTGGATTCTCTTACCAGATGAATAACTTCTTCCCGATCTGCAACTTGCAGTTTGTTAAGGATGTTTGTCACATAATTCGATACGGTTTTTCTGCTAATCTGGAGCTTTTGGGCTATAGCTGAATTAGATGCTCCATCCGCCATGAAATAAAGCACTTCCCGTTCTCGATCGGTAAGGTCAGGAAACGCCTCTCGTGGGGCTGCCGGCTTTGCTATGGAAAAATATTCAATCATCTTTGAAGCAATGCCTGGGCTAAAGATAGCACCTCCATTGCCTACGGCTCTTATCGCATTTAGAAGATCGTCCTTTTCTGCATCTTTCAAGACATAACCTTTTGCACCAGCCCGCATAGCAGCAAAGACTGAATGATCGTCCTCAAACATGGTCAAAATAATAATTTGCGTTTGCGGATTCGTTTTCACAATCTCACGTGTGGCCTCAATGCCGTTACAACCGGGCATCCTTAGGTCCATCAAAATGACATCCGGATGCAAACTTTGAGCTAAACTAATGGCATCCTCTCCAGATGTTGCCTCCCCTACAACTTCTAAGTCAGGTGTAGTCAAAAAAAGTGTTTTTACACCATGACGAAATAATGGATGATCATCCGCTATAAACACCCTGAGCTTTTTCATTTTTCTCCCCCACTAATAATGTATTTACAGGTAAAAACACAGTTATTGTTGTACCATTTGTTCTAACACTATCAATTAGAAATTTTCCTCCTAACTCGTTTGTTCGCTCTTTCATCGATTCAATTCCGATGCCACCTTTATTTCCATTTTTTTTAATTGAAGACATCCCGATACCATTGTCTTCAATCATAATCTGTAACCCTCGTTCATTATGTTCGATGAAGGAAATACTTATCTTACAGTTTTTTGCCATCGAGTGACGAACAACATTCACAATCGCTTCAGTGGTAATTCGAAAGGCTGCTACTTCTACTGCTGCTGGTAAAACAGGCAGCCTATTGGGAGCATTTAAAGTAAAAACTACAGCTGTTGTCTGATTTCGATTTTTAGTTGGCATGGACAATTCCTTAATCCGTTCATGTATGGCTCCAATAAGTCCCATTTCATCCAGGGTTGGCGGACGCAAATCGTAAACCAGTGAGCGAATTTCTGAAACGGTTTGACGAATAGTGGTGTGCAATTCTCCGAGGATATCCTTTGTTGCAAGCGGATTACTTTCTACTAAATCTTCAGCAGCTGCTGCAGTGAGTGCGAGTGCTGCAAGTCTTGGTGCTAGGTCATCATGTAAATTGCTTCTGAGCTTTCGCCTTTCTTCTTCCCTGGCTAGAACAAGGTTTTCCCTTGATTCCTGCAGGTCAGCTGCTAAAATTTTCAAATCTAACGAAGCCTTTGCACTTTGAACGACGACACTTGCTTGGCGGACAAGCATATCTAATAATTTCCGATCGGATACCGTAAATTCTTCCCTGGGTGCCCGGCGTGCCAGTTTTAGCAACCCAATTTCCTCTCCTTGATATAGCAATTTATAAATAAAATGCTCGTCGTCTAATGTGCCTTCCTCCGAAACAGTTACCTCTACTCCATTTTTATATAAGGAAAGTGACGCATAAGGCAGTTTTAGTGCATCTTTAATGGTTCGAACAACCAAATGTAAAACAGCCTCAGGAGAAGAGGGGGTTTCCAGTTCCTTTGCCAGCCGAAGCAAAACGGAATAAGGGTCATCTTTTTCCCCGTACATTCTTAGATTAATGAACCGTTGTATCCTTTCCTTTAGAGGAGCAAACAATACTGCAATAATCCCGGTGGCAATTAATGAACTAAATAAATGATTTTGAATCTGAAGCAATAAACCTAAGTACCAAACGGCTAAAACATAAAAGGCAAGGGTAGTTGCTGTCATGATCCCGTAAACAAGTGTTCGGTTGACAATGAAATCAATGTCCCAAAGCCGATGCTTCATCATCGCGATTAAAATGGCAATTGGAATCAAGAGCATACTCAAATGAACACCAATTTCAACATAATACAATTGATAAGGATCTGCTAAGATGAACTCTTCATTTGGAACGAAAATGGCAGTTACACTAAATAAACCTGCCAATGCTAATACCACTCCGTATACCACCCATTTTGCCTGCTGCTTCTCAAGTGGGGTCAAAACGAATTTATATTTGTAAATCTGGACAAACATTAGGCTGCCAATCCAAATAATAAACCAGGAGCCAAATAACCAATTGGACACATACTGTAAATTTAAGTTGGAATTAGGAAAAATCATTCCTGGAATACGAAGCGTTATCAAAACATAACAAAGATATTTAGGCCATTTCGGAGTAAATTGGCCATTGGGAAATAGAAAAAAAAATAAAATGAAAGTAGCCATTCCCGTTGCTCCAATGGTTTGAACAAGATAGAGGAGAAAGGGATGAACAAGCTTAAGCGCACCCATGATAGGGGTAAAGGTTCCTCCCAGTGAAACAAGCATTAAGGTTCCAAATAATCCAATTGGATCAGATGATTTTTTCCAAAGTAGTAGGAGACCCGCAAATATAAACACAAATCCAAACACCGTGTAAATACTAACATAGGCAAAAGAATATTCAGTAGGTGTTAAGCCATGTGATTTTAGCCAGTTTGCACCAGGTGGAGGGTTATAAAACCCTTTGCAGACGGATGTAATACAGTTTAATTTAATATATTCATAGTAAATGGGAATGCTGACCAAAAACAAAATAACCGTAATCAAAGATAATGTAATAACGATAAACCGAAAAAAAGCGAATTTTGAGAAAGGGTACATTTCCTTAACTCTCCTGTCAATTGAACTTACGACAGATAAATCGTATCAATAATCAGATTATTATGTAAATAATATTTTTATTCCCTAATGAATTCCCGCCTTCCGGGAAAAAGAGCCTCTACCGTTCGGGTAGTGGTGGGATGGTATGATTCAAGTGTAAGAAAAATCAATTAAAACAGGGGGAACAAAATAATGAGTATTCCAAAAGGCTATCTTAAATTCAGCGGGATCATCCTTTTGTTGGGAGGATTAATGGGGTTTACAGGCCAACTTGTTCATCTGGGTGACGTACCTGAAACGTTAAAAGATATACCTGAATTTCTAAAAGGAGCGGTCAACATTCATGTACTGTTAGCCTATGCATCTACATTTATATTAATGGGATTACCAGCATTATTCTTACGTCAGGCTACTGGATTAAAATGGTGGGGCTGGCTGTCATATCCGCTTTTGTTTATTGGGTTGATGCTTGAAATTTTTCATGGACCAGTACAGATCATCGCTTATCCGATTATCTTTGATTTTGTTCATACTGCCGCAGATCTTAAACATGTAAGTGATCTCCTAAACAACATGGCGGTGGATCGATTTCCACTTCAGCTAGCAATATTTATCCCGATTATTCCAGGGATCTTTCTAGGACTCTTACTTTTAGGAATTTCTGCTTTACGTGCCAAGATCTTACCAAAAGCGCCTGCTATTTTTGTCTTTATCGTGTTTGCCATTCAAGTTCTTAGCTTTATCGTTCCAGTTCATATTCACCTGCTGGAAATCTCCTTCGCTTATATCCATCTGATTTTCGTCTGGTTTGGAGCTGTTTTAGCATTTGAAAAATCAAAATCTGCGGTAAGCCATGATAAAAATGATGTAGTTTTAATCAACAATTAATAAAAAAGACCCGCGGAATTCATTTCTGTGGGTTTATTACTAATTGTTGGCAAAATAAAGCAAATTTCCATTTATATCATCAGTCTTAATCATGTTCAACATTTCTAGTATCATCCTAAATTTATTAGTATTTTTACAACTACTTCTTTTCTTTTTCAAAGATACGAAAAATTTGATTAAAGAAAAGATTACTCCTAATGATTTTGCTGACAAATAGAAAAAAAGAGTCTATGTAATGAGTGCTTTTCTCATATTAGGTATTATTTTTATGTGCATTAAATTTCTGCTCTTTTTATTACCTTAATACTTTAGGTGGAATATCTATTATTATGAATTTATAGATAATGTATGCATTATTGAATAGTTAGAAACTAAAAGAGATACTTTTTTCATGGGCTACCATAGGATGTATAAGATTAGGATACACGATTCATAGGAAAAATCGCATTCACTAGTATCCTTATCAGGCATCTTTGACCAGCTGATTTACTTGTTAGCCTGTTTATAATGGATTTAATCGTTCACCGCCATAAAAAACCGGTAATTTCATTATTTAGGAGCTTGAGGTCCCTTGTAATCCTGCAGGATATTGCCGCCATCAACAACAAACAATTGACCGGTGATATAGGACGCCTGCTCCGATGCAAGGAAAGCAATTGTATGGGCTACTTCTTCTGGTCGTCCTGCCCTGCCAATTGGTGTGTGAAGGGCAGCAATTTTTTCATGCTCAAGCTGTGACCCTGTGGCAATCCAGCCGGGTGCAACATTATTGATCGTGATATTGTTCTTGGCTATTTCAATGGCAATCGCTTTGCTCATTCCCACCATCGCAGCTTTTGCGGCACTATAGGCTGATTCACCTGGAAAGCTGACTAATGGACCGGTAACAGAAGAAACATTTACAATTCTTCCGTATCCATGTTTTTTCATATGAGGGACTACCCTTCGCGTCACGTTAAAGCAGGTCGTCAGATTACGGGAAATGCCCAGGTCCCATTCCTCATCTTCCAGAATGGCGAACTCTGTAAGACTTTCGGGTGAACCAATCTGTGCCATTCCTGCATTATTGATAAGAATATCAATGCTGCTAAATTCCGCTATAACAGTATCTATAAGTCCTTGAACCTGTTCACGATCCATCAGATCAGCGATATAACCTCTGGCATGGATACCTTTTTGATTCAGCTCATTTGCACGTTCAAAGATTCGATCCGTTGTAGCTGTAATAGCTATTTTACCGCCCAGATTACCGATGATTTCAGCAACAGCAAAACCGATGCCGGAATGACTTCCCGCACCCGTAATCAAACAAACTTTGTCGTCAAATCTGATCAATGCCTTCATTTATTTTCTCCTTTATTATATAAATTGTTTCCTGCTCTCAGAAGGGATTTAACACTTTCCCGGAATACACTCGTATCGTGTCACTTAACCAATGCTCTTTACGGCAACCAAGACAGTTGACAATCTAAGGGAGATGATACTCTTTAATTATGCAAGTTGTATGCCATATTTAGAGTTGCCCACTATATTTATTTGTTTTTTTCTTTAGGTAGATATTCACTGTCAATCGCTTGAGGGGGTCTTACAAACCAACTGCGCTTAATCATTAAATTAGTAGCATCTCCATCAAATCAAAATGAGAGATGTAAAGTGTTTTATTTTGAAGCAGAAAAATAAAAAACCACTCAAAAGTGGTTTTTTAATCGCGCATTGCTCCTGCCTCTCGGGAAGTCATTGATCCTTGTCCTTCACTTACATCTTTTTGAATTTCTTGTTTTACTTTTTGTGCATCAGTTCCGGAAAACTCTGGTTTCATAATAGAACCCAAAATCTCTTTAGTCTGTTGATCCTGTTGCATAATACAAGTCCTCCTCAATTTATTGTTTAACAATCTTATTATTTTCAAAAATACATTCGGTATATCCCGAGGATTTGAGCGAATTTACTTAAAGTAACGGGTGCGATTCTTTATAACGATGGTTATTTTTTTCCTATTCAAGGATCGGGCAGGATAGTGCAATTAGCATTAGGATAAATAAATTGATGGTAGATGTGTGTTTAAATTTAATGTGCAAGAAAAAGCATAAATTAGGGGATTTTAATAGCATAAAATAGATTTACACACCTAAGGAGACTTATTCTATGCACATACGAAAATATATGACAATAATTGCCTTTTTAATATTTGGTAATTTTTCATTCAACAGCTTAATCCACGCAAAGGATTATTCACATAACCATTTGACTACAACTAAACTTTTACCACAATGGAAACTTGCAGAAAAAGAAATAGGAAAAACAGGTGAAATGAGAAAAGGTGAAATTTTTTATGTCAGTTTACCGCGTAATGATTTGAAAGTAAGGGTCAAAGGTATACCAATCCGTACAGGATTGGCTTTAGGGGGATGGATTGCTTTTAAACAAGTGGCTAACCAAACGATGGTTATGGGTGATTTAGTTCTAACGGAAAAAGAAATTCAACCTGTCATGAGTGAACTATTTAAACAAGGAATTAAAGTAACTGCGATTCATAATCATATATTAGGTGAATTGCCTCGGATCATGTATATGCACATTGAGGGACATGGTAATCTGGTACAATTAGCGAAATCCATACGTTCAGGTTTGGAACTTACCAAAATATATCAGGACCAAAAAGGTGACTCTTATTCCTTTCAAATTAATAATCAGAAGCTGGATAAAATCTTTAGACATAAAGGTACAGTTTCAAATGGTGTTTATCATGTAAGTATTCCTCGGTTGGAAAAAATCATCGAAAATGGCATGGAAATTCCTTCTGCTATGGGAGTATCAACAACAATAAATTTTCAGCCTACTGAAAATGGGAAAGCAGCTATAACTGGGGATTTTGTACTTACTGCTGAAGAAGTAAATCCGGTTGCAACAACATTACGAGAAAAAGGGATTGAAGTAACTGCTTTACATAATCATATGTTAAACGAGAATCCACGTCTGTTTTTTATGCATTTTTGGGGAAACGATGATCCTTTCAAATTGGCAACTACTTTACGTGAAGCCTTAGACAAAACTAAAAGTATGTAGATTTACTTTAAGATAGAGGGATAATCAGTCAATTAACGAGGATAGCCTTTAAATTTATTTTTCGAATATGGTTAATTTTGAATAGTCGTTCTTAATTATATCTTCTGGGATAAATTAACTAAATATGGATGTTGGGGAATTTTGATACAGGAATTTATACAAATGAAGAACTCGCAGAAAAAGGTAAAACATTTTGGGCAACTTAAATATCTATGAAATGTGTGGCTAAAAAGCAGTGTTAGAAGAAGCTTGTCACTAAAGAAACTTTAAAATTAACTCAAAAATCTCTTCAAAAAAAGAAGGGGTTTTTTAAATGGTAACATTATATAAAAGATTGAGTTAATTGAAAATATTTAAGGCGTGTTTTGATCAATCTTCTTTCAAAACACGCTTTTTCTATTTGGTCTTTTGTCAACGTTTATAGAGGTAGTTTAATCAAACATTATTTCAAGAGTGAAATTAGTAATAAAAGAGATCCTTTGACTTGTTTTTACACGTATCTTAGCACAACCCCATAAGGAATATGAAAGTAAAACATAGAGGTAAGAACAGATACATCTCCTTATGAATGATTGTAAGGTTATTGAAAGAATGAAGTAAGCATGTAGAAAGAAACATCCTGTAAAATTTTGTAGTGAGAAGGAACAATGATGTTGTCTAAGGAGGATGAAAAGAATGGAGACGAAAAAAGAGAAAGTCCCACAACTATTAAGTGTAATTAAATTAAAACGAAATAGGATTAAGTCATTATCACCAGGATGGAAGGGAGCATCATTTGTTCTTGTGTTGGCGGTTTTGTTTCTCTTCTTAATTCAAGCGCATTATTTATTATGGGAGCGGGGCTTTATTGATTTTGCAGTAGGTTCAATTTTATTTATTGTGGTTGTTGTATTATTATGTGGGTTTATCACACTACTTGTACACGGAATCAAGAAAATGCCTAGCCGCTATCTTTGGCTATTTTTAAGTTCATTTGTGCTACTTTATATCTGTTTTGTAGGACCTTTATATGTTTCTAGCGCAGTTGTCCTCTTTATTATCGTCGGGTTATCTATATGGGGTGCTGTTTTGTATAAATTTATTCAAGGTAGTTACAAAAATACAACAATGCTGAAGAAAATTGTAGCTAGCGGATCATTTGTATCAATGACAGTAGCTCTCGGGTTTGCTTGGTTCTGGGTTGTCAATGAGGGCGAATCAGAAGTCGCTGGAGTAACATTGAAGGAATTGAAAAACTCCCCACGTTATGATGAAGGTTTACTGAAAAGTCCGATAGCGAAAGGACGATATCAAGTTAGTACGATCACATATGGCAGTAAAAATAGTTACCGAAAGGAGTTTAAACAGCATAATTCTCTCTTAACAAGAACGGTGGATGGATCATCTTTTTTGGAGAAATGGTCTTCTCTTAGATCGAAAACGGTTGGCTTTGGACCTGAAGCAATGCCACTGAATGGATCAGTATGGTATCCAGAAGGAGAAGGGCCATTCCCTTTAGTTGTGATTGTGCATGGAAATCATATGATGACAAGCTATTCTGATCCTGGTTATGATTATCTTGGTGAGCTGCTAGCGAGTCGCGGCTATATTTTCGTTTCTATTGATGAGAATTTTCTAAATGCCTCTCCATATAACGATATGTTTATGATCAGTGCTTTAGAGAATGAAAACCCAGCAAGAGGTTGGTTAATACTTGAACATATCAGAACATGGAAGGAGTGGAATGCCGATAAAAAAAACCCGTTTTATCAGAAAGTAAATATGGATCAAATAGCCCTTATCGGTCATTCTCGTGGAGGAGAAGCGATTGCGATTGCTACTGCTTTTAATAAGTTAAATAATTTTCCTGATAATGGTAATATTAAATTTGATTATAATTTTCATATTCGTACCTTAATTTCTATTGCGGGGACGAATGGACAGTACAAGGCTTCTGGTAAGACGATTCCTCTTGAAAATGTGAATTTCTTGGCATTGCATGGAGCACATGATATGGATGTAAATACGTTCGCTAGCGCAAGTCAATATAATCGAGTAAGTTTTACAAATAAGGAAGACTTTATGACTGCATCTGTCTATATTTATGGAGCTAATCATGGGCAATTCAATCGTCGTTGGAGTAGAGGCGATGGAGTAGGGATGGGGAATCAGCTCTTTAATTTAAAACAGCTTATGTCACGAGCTGACCAAGAAACAATAGCAAAAGTATTCATTTCTGCATTCTTAGATGGAACATTGAAGAATGAGAAAGAGTACGAAAATATTTTCAGGGATATTGGCTATGCGAAAGAATGGCTTCCTGATACGATCTATATTAGTAATTATAAAGACTCGAATACAAACTTTATTTCAACATACGACGAGGATATCGATTTACTGAGTACAACAATTCCAGGAGGTAAACTAAACGGAAAGAATTTACAGGTGTGGAAGGAAGAAAAGGTGAAAATGAAGTATGGAGTGGATGAATATAGTGCTGTTAGGTTAGGGTGGAATGGCAGCAAGAATTCAGATACTACTTCTTATACAGTTGTCCTGCCGGATGAGGGCATAACTTTTACTGAAAATAGCTCAATCGTCTTTTCGATGGCGGATAGCAGTGAAAGAAAAACTACATCTTATCACAAAGATTTGATTGATTTAACAGTTAAAGTTGAAGATAAAAATGGAAATAAAGCTAGCTTGCCTTTAAGTCATATTTCGAAATTAGTACCAATGATCGAAGGCAAACTGCTTAAATGGCCTTTTGAAAACCTTGGAGAAACGAAGGAACCAGTATTTCAAAACTATAGTTTTGAATTAACTGACTTTAAGCAAGTGAACAGTCATTTTAATCCATTAGCACTGCAAAAAATAAGTTTTGAATTTGATTTAACAGAGAAAGGCACTATCTTAATGAACGACATCGGAATACGAAATTAGTATCTGGTAATTTGTAAAAAGGCTCTTTGCATATACTGTAAAGGGTTCCGTTTTCGGGCGCTTTCTTAATAAATGGCGCAAGAATTGACGTATGAATTGAAATACGTCATTTTCTTTATTTATCAAGGTTTCTGCGGAATTTCTTTAACTTTGACATAGCAATTGACATCATTTTTATAATGGAAAATAAGTATTGTACAATTAAAAAAGAGGGCTAAAACTACTGTCAATTTCAGTGCCGTTTTGAGTACCAATATTTTTGATCCTTCTTTAACGGGGGGTTAGTTTAATAAAAGCTTGAAATCTCATATTAATATAAGCTATTTTAGGGAAAACAAACAGATTAAATGGAAAAAAGTTGATATTAATCATATTCATAATTGTGGGTTAAAAGGTATATGAGCTGATTTCGAGGGGATGAATCGAGGCAACAGCTTACTTTATGATAAGGTCTAGCTATTTTTTTGAACTCTTCCTAATTTAATTATAGCATTAAATAAATGGTTAATATAGACTTTTTATTCTCATTTACTACTGCTAAAATCAATAGAACATTAATGGCTAGGAGGGATGTAGAATGAGTTCTTTGGTTCTCGGTTTTCAGGAGATAGAAAAAACACAGCTTTTGCTCGTTGGCGGAAAAGGGTTAAATTTAGGGGAATTATCAAAAATTCAAGGAATACTAGTACCAGAAGGATTTTGTATTACAACAGTAGGATATCAAAAAGCCATCGAACAAAACGAAACGTTTCAAGCTTTGTTGGATCAACTAACAATGCTAAAAATAGAGGATCGAGATCAAATTGGTGAAATCAGCAGGAAGATTAGACAAATCATAATGGAAGCAGAAATTCCTTCCGATGTTGTGAAAGCAGTTGCTGACTATTTCTCCCAGTTTGACGATGAACATGCTTATGCAGTTCGTTCTAGTGCGACCGCTGAAGATTTGCCACATGCCTCTTTTGCTGGTCAACAAGACACCTATTTAAATATCATCGGAAAAGAAGCCATCTTGCAGCATATCAGAAAATGTTGGGCTTCCCTATTTACGGATCGAGCGGTAATATACCGAATACAAAATAGATTTGACCACAGACAAGTTTATTTATCCGTTATCGTACAAAGTATGGTTTTCCCACAGGCATCAGGGATTTTATTTACCGCTGATCCGATTACTTCTAACCGAAAGCTACTATCAATCGATGCCAGTTTTGGACTTGGAGAAGCACTGGTCTCTGGCTTGGTATCTGCCGATTGTTATAAAGTACAGGAAGATAAAATCGTCTATAAGATGATAGCAACCAAAAAATTGGCTATCTATGGACTAAAAGAAGGCGGAATTGAGACACATCAGATTGATCCTGATCAGCAAAAGACTCAAACACTTACTGAACAACAAATATTACAACTAGCACGTATCGGAAGACAGATCGAGGCTTATTTTGGTTGCCCACAAGATATCGAATGGTGTTTGGTTGGTGATACATTTTATATCGTCCAGAGTCGGCCAATCACTACGCTTTTCCCCATCCCTGAAGCGAATGATCAAGAAAATCACGTTTATGTATCTGTTGGTCATCAACAAATGATGACCGACCCCATGAAACCATTGGGATTGTCTTTTTTTCTGTTAACGACTCCTGCACCCATGCGTAAAGCTGGTGGGAGGTTGTTTGTTGATGTCACACATAATCTGGCATCACCTGTCAGTAGAGAAATTTTATTAAATGCCATGGGACAACACGATCCGCTCATGAAAGACGCACTTATGACCATAATAGAGCGAGGAGATTTTATAAAATCGTTACCAAATGATGTAAAAGCACCGAGTCGCAGCAGAAACAATACAGATATGCTGACAGAACTCGAAAACGACCCGAAAATCGTTACTGATTTGATCAAGAGTAATCAAAGATCGATAGAAGAGTTAAAACAAAACATACAAACGAAATCAGGATCGGTTTTAATTGATTTTATTCAAGAAGATATCCAGCAATTAAAGAAGATATTATTTAACCCACAGAGTTCGCGTGTATTTATGGCAGCTATAGATGCTTCATCATGGATCAATAAAAAAATAGAGAAGTGGTTAGGTGAAAAAAACGTAGCAGACACGCTTTCTCAATCAGTACCAAACAATATTACTTCGGAAATGGGTCTAGCATTATTGGATGTTGCAGATGTGATTCGTCCTTATCCAGAAGTAATTGATTATTTACAACATGTAAAAGATGATAACTTTTTGGATGAATTGGTTAAGTTTGAAGGTGGACAAAAAACCCGAGACGCTATCTATGCTTATCTCAACAAATACGGAATGAGATGTGCCGGAGAAATCGATATTACCAGAAGTCGTTGGAGCGAAAAACCAACTACACTTATCCCCTTGATTCTCAATAATATTAAAAACTTTGAACCGAACGCTGGCAATCGGAAATTTGAGCAAGGGCGGCGTGTTGCCTTGAAAAAAGAACAAGAGTTATTAGATCGATTGAAGCAATTGCCGGATGGTGAACAAAAAGCCAATGAGACAAAACGAATGATTAGCATCATCCGGAATTTCATTGGTTATCGTGAATATCCAAAATACGGCATGATTAATCGCTACTTCGTTTATAAGCAGGCTTTACTGAAAGAAGCCGAACAACTCGTTCAATCCAATGCTATTCATGAAAAAGAAGATATATACTTTCTCACTTTTGAAGAACTTAGCGAAGTCGTACGCACAAATAAACTGGATTACCAGATCATCAGCAAACGAAAAGACGAGTACAAATTATATGAAAAACTAACTCTCCCACGTGTTATCACGTCTGATGGTGAAATCATTGCAGGTGAGTACAAACGAGAAAATCTCCCAGCCGAAGCTATTGTAGGTCTACCTGTTTCTTCTGGAATTATAGAGGGACGCGCTCGTGTCATCTTAAACATGGAAGATGCAGATTTAGAAGATGGAGATATATTAGTCACCTCCTTTACTGACCCTAGCTGGACACCATTGTTTGTATCCATAAAAGGCCTAGTCACCGAAGTTGGTGGACTGATGACGCATGGAGCAGTTATCGCACGTGAATATGGGCTACCAGCAGTTGTCGGAGTGGAAAATGCTACCAAAATGATAAAAGATGGGCAACGAATTCGCGTGCATGGAACAGAAGGGTATATCGAAATATTGTAATTGTTGAATACGTCCAAGTAAATTAATAGGGTGCTTAGTTTATTAAGGTTTCGGTATTCATAAAATGCCAGAACGACTGTCATTTCATCACTTATTTTTAGAACCGAACCCTTTACATATATTGCTGGAGCCTTTCTGAGTTAACTCATTTAAATAATGTAATTTGAAACACTGTTTTCCCCATGCTCGTATCTAATTCAATTTGGCCACCATGCTTTTTAATGATATTTTTAGAAATAGTTAAACCTAGACCTGTTCCTCCGTCGCTTTTTCTCGAATGATCTCCTCGGGCAAACGGTTCGAATATTTTTTCTTTTAACGATTCAGAAATTCCGATTCCATTATCAATAATGGAAACACGAACATATGAAGTTTCTTCTTTTAATTGAATAAGCACCTTTGTTCCCGCGGGATTATAGGTCAATGCATTAGAGAGAATATTGGAAACGGCCCGGTATAAAAGCTTGTGGTTGTAGGACATACTTATTTCCTCTTCTGGAATATCCACATGAAAATTGATGTTCTTTTCACTGAATGAATAATAAAATTCTATAGCCATTTGACGAATAAACTCTGTAATGTCTGAACGTTCTTTTGTAAATGGATAGTCAGGACTTTCTAGCTTGGACAATTCAAATACGTCTTCAATTAAGGCTGTGACCAAATTTGTTTTCGTGTGGATAAGGTCAAGTGTTCTTTGTTTCTTTTTCTCATCTGTAATAAGCCCTCTTTGCAACGCTTCAATATAGCCTTGTATCGACGTGATGGGCGTTTTGAGATCGTGGGAAATATCAACAAGCATACGCTGTTTACTTTCCTCTAATTGTTTTTTCTCCATTTCTGCTTTTTCTAGTTTTTCTGCCATTATATTAAATTGCTCTTGAAGTTGTTGTAATTCGTAGTTAGATTTAAAATGAAGTCTTTTGTAGAATTGGCCATTCGCTACATTTCTGATTCCTTCAGAGATATAACGAAGGGGACTGGTTATTTTTCCAGCAGTCCAGCGGCTATAAATATATACATTGATAATGAATAGGAGAAAACATAGGGCTAATGTTTGTAATAGAAATTTCCAAAATATTGGTATAAATTCTTTTGATTCTTGTGAAAATTGAAAGCTGGTTGATAAGTATTTTTTTGGAATTTTAACAAAACAATAGAATGTACGTCCATCTTTCGTTTCAAAAGGTGCTAAAGTAGCATGATATAAATTATCATCTAAATCATAGAATTGGCGGTTTATTTCTTTTTCTGTATAGCTTAAAAAAATATCTTGTTTTTCTCCCTTAACATAGATAACACGCAAATGATCATCAAGAATTTCTATCCATCCATGAACCTTTTCAATTGCTTCCGACTGGATATCAACATAATTTTGTTGTACGATTTCACTCGCTTTAATTTTCGCAAAATCAGATTCGCCAAATTCATTAAGCAAACGGTAATTAAACATAACTAATAGAAGAAAGATGATCATTCCGGTTGTTATTGAAAAGAAAACATAATTTTTTATGAGATTTTCGGCTAGCTTATTTTTACTTGCCATTGAGCTCTTCGTTTTTAGAGAAACGATATCCTAGTCCGCGAATCGTCCTTATATAAATTGGATTCCTCGGCTGATCTTCAATTTTGTCCCGAAGTCTACTAATTTGAACCATAATCGTATTATCATCGTTAAAAAAATAATCTGACCGAACCTTTTCAAAAATCTGTTTTTTTGTAAAAATACGTCCAGGCTCTGCCGTAAAAAGTTTTAATAGCTTATATTCCATTGAACTAAGCTGAATGGGTTGCCCGTGCTTATACAAAATGCATTCATGGTGGTCAAGTACAATATCTCCAATACAAGTTCTTGCTTCCAGTGAAGCATCTTTATCGAACTCATAGGTTCGACGAAGCTGGGCTTGAACGCGAGCAACTACTTCCATAGAGCTAAAAGGTTTTGAAATATAATCATCTGCACCAAGACCAAGGCCAAGAATTTTATCCGTTTCCTCGTTTTTAGCTGATAAAACGATAATGGGCAGCTTGTATTCCTTCCTTATTAATTTGATCAATTGATAGCCATCGAGCTTTGGCATCATAATATCGATAATTGCTAGATCAATGTGATTGTTTTGAATGCTTGATAATGCCTCATCGCCATTGTTTCCTTCAATTACTGTATATCCTTCTATCTCAAGGAATAATCTTAACAAGGTGATAATTTCTAGCTCATCATCAGCGATAAGGATCGTTTTGCTCATAGATTTCCCTCCCAAAAAATAATAGGATGATAAAGTAGTATAATTACTGAAAAATGAAAAAATATATCCTCATTAGTTTTTTATTAAATTAATTTCTGTTTGTCAAGATATTTTCTTTAGGGATTAGACTGATCACATCTGACCGACCTGGATTCGGGATATCATGAGAAACCTGATTGAACCGTTTTAGATTGGGGAGATGATATGGAAGATCTAGCTGATCAATTAGATATCAACCAATTTTCTTTTATCAGGGTTTGAGGTGGCGGGGCCTATGCTATTGCGTGTGCTTATCAATTTGCTAACCGAGTGAGAGGTGTTTCGTTGGTCTAAAGCGTGGCTCGTTTTGAAAATGGAATACTTCCAAAATGTTTATCTAAAGAGAATCGAAAGGCGTTCACCCTCGCAAAATATTTACCCTGGGCTGATGAAGATGACCTACAACGCTCAGAAAATGGAATTAGAAAAATAGCCTAAAAAATTTAAAAATACCACGAAAACAGGAAATAAACATTTATGTAATTGGTATCGAAAGGTTCTTTAGGAGGATCACGTTATATAGGTTTTTGGGGTACAGCTAACATTATATAGTAAAATGTTGGCTGTACCTCCTAAGAGAGAATTCAATTAATTAGTTTGTGTTTCCATTCCATACGCTGCCCCTTCCTCTAGTGAAGGTCCATATATTCCAGGTACTTTCAGACCTGCTTGACGCATTAGAACCGTCATTTGACCACGATGGTGAATTTGGTGAGAATTTAAGATAAAAAGTGTTAGTCCATTTGGCCATTGTTCCCCATACATATTTTTCATTTCTATTAATGATTCGTCTGTCCATTGCTCTTTTATTGCAGCGATCATGGATTCACTTGACTGACGATAGCTATTAGCTATTTCCTTTGCAGAAGATGGAACTTGGCTCCCGGGTACCTCAGCATCAAATTTTAGTCCAGTTTGAGACATCAACTCATGTAGAGAAGTAACAATATGCCATGCAAGTTTTCCAAGTGTCCAGTGACCTTGAGCCACCTCCTGCTTCAAAGAATCATCTGTCAGTACATCCATAACTTTTTGTGTCGAGTTTGCTTCATGGTACCAGTTCTTCACAAATTCTTCGATTGTACGATACATTCTTCTATTCCTCCTTGTGAAACTTTACTCTATACATTTATTCGATAAGGTATAAAAAATATTCCTTCTAATTCATCTGATTTACTTTGAAATAGGGTTAATTGTGCCCGTAAATCCCGAAAGAGTGGGTTCACGGGCACAAAAAGAGGTTTATTGTTACCGTCTATTCCAAAAAAGCGAATTAACGGAAAAAAATGGATTATTGGAACTGTCTACCTAAAAAAATCGAGCTATTTAATACATAGGTTAATAAACTTTTAATTAATTTGTTTGTAAATAATTAAACAAAATTATATAATGTTTATAAAAGTGATAAATATGTCAGTAGGTGGATGCAATATGGAACTATCGGAAATTTTTTGGAATGCCTCGGTCGAAGAACTTAAGAGTGGGTATATTGATAAGGCTGATTCTTTTATATGCCTTCTTTGCGGCGAAAATGTGGAAAAGGGGATTGTTTATCCATATGAGGGGATTCTTTATGAAGCTGAAAGATATATGAGAATTCATATTGAAGAGACTCACCATTCGGTTTTTGAGTATTTGCTTGGACTTGATAAAAAATTCACCGGGCTGACTGATCACCAAAATCATCTTCTTCGTTTATTTTATCAAGGTAAAACTGATACAGAAGTGCGTGAGGAAACGGGAATAGGTAGTGTATCCACTATTAGGCATCATCGTTTTGCCTTAAAAGAGAAGGAACGACAAGCAAAGACCTTTTTGACGATGATGGAACTTTTAAAGGAAAAAGATAATCATGCTTCAGCTTTTGTGCCGCCGCCTAAAACTGCTAGGATGGTTGACGAACGGTACAATATTACACAGGAAGAACAGGAGCAAATAGTGAAGAAATATTTTCTTAATGGAACAGAAGGACATTTAAAGAAATTTCCATTGAAAGAAAAGCAAAGGCTTGTTGTATTGAGCGAGATTGTTAAACAACTTAACCGTGAAAATACTTATAATGAAGCAGAATTAAATGAAATATTGATTTCTTTTCATGATGATTATGCAATGATCAGAAGATATTTAATAGAATACGGGTTTTTGGATCGAAAGCCTGATGGAAGCCTTTACTGGCTTAAAAAGTAGTATAAAAAAGGTGGTAAATAATATGGATCGTAAAAAAGAACTCAAGCAATTATATAAAGAGACTCCGATAGAAGCAGGGATATTTCAAATCAAAAACACGGAAAATCAAAAGATTTACATAGGCAGCACCAAAAATTTGAAGACATTAAACGGATTAAAATTCATGCTTGATACAGGCGGGAATAGGAATAAAGAACTTCAAAAAGAATGGTTGGAATTTGGAAAGGAAGCCTTTGAAATTGAAGTTCTAGAAATCCTAAAAAAGAAGGAAGAAGCCTATTTTAACGAAAAAGAAGAACTGCAAAAGCTTGAAGAAAAGTGGTTAGAGCAGCTGCAGCCCTATGGAGAACGGGGCTATCATCACCAAAAAAAATAAGCCCCACCTGAGTTTATTGACCAAACATGTAATAGCATGTTTGGTTTTTTTTTTTCATATATCTATAAGCCCTACATACATATAGAGTAGAGTGCAATTTGGGTTGAGGGAAAATTCTAGGGTACAAGCTTTATGTTTATATTGTAGAAAGCTTTTGATTATAAAGTAATAACTTGCTATTTTGGGTAGATAAGAAGGGAGAAAAAAAGCGGATGGAACTCCTACAAGAAATAATTAATACCTATAGTTCATTTTTTTCATTTGAGACATTAGAGAATGTTGTAACCGATCCTGCAAGCTGGGGAATTATTGGGACCCTCATTATTCTTGAAGGATTATTATCTGCTGATAATGCCCTCGTTCTAGCGGTTATGGTAAAGCACTTGCCTAAGGACCAACGTAAAAAAGCTCTATTCTATGGGATATTTGGTGCTTATTTTTTCCGAGTTGTGGCAATTGGATTGGGTGTTTCGTTAATCAACATTCCTTGGATAAAAATTGTCTGTGGCCACTATCTTCTTTGGATAGTTTTTCAAAATTTTGTTAAGAAAGAGGAAGATGAGGTTCAAAATAAGAAAATGGGATTTTGGCGAACGGTTTTAACCGTAGAACTAATGGACATTGCTTTCAGTTTTGACAGTGTGATTGCTGCATTTGGCGTTTCTAATCAAGTTTGGGTTTTATTCCTTGGAGGGGTGCTGGGGATTTTAATGATGCGCGGGGTCGCTCAATTATTCATAACATTGATTGAAAAAGTTCCTGAATTTGAAATAACTGCTTTTCTTTTGATTGGTGTTATTGGAATAAAAATGATTATCTCTGCATTTGGTTTCCGTATGGATGAAGTCGTATTATTTAGTATAATAATCGCCGTATTCATGGGAACATTCATTGTCCACTTATTCAGAAAAAATTCTGGGGATGAAACAACGATGTAATATAATTTTAGATCGAAGGGGAAAGTGCTTTTTTTGTGTAAGATAATACGAAGGATATTAAACCAGGAAAATTTTTTACCTGGTTCTATTTATAGATACGAGCGATCATAGCAGATGTATCTTAAAAACAAGTATAACCGTTTCTAATATATCCTTTTTGAAAAAAGTTAAACCTTTTATAAAAAGATGAATTGTAGATATTGAACAGGAACTAACATCAATCTTACAAAATTGTTAGATAAAGTCATTAAATGTAATTAGAATCGATGGCAGATCACCATAGCTCTCTTTTAAGATATAGAAAAAAGAGATAGGATGGTGGCTCGGTTTGGATCTTTCTGAAGTTAATATTTCATTATTTAGATTGGTTAATGACTTAGGAAAAGAGTATACATATTTAAATCCTGTTTTTAGTTTTATTGCTGAAAATATGGTTTTATTACTTGCACTAAGTGTTGTTATTATCTGGTTTACTCGTGACCAAAACAATAGGTTAATGATTCTATGTGCAACAATCACTTTTATTTGTGCATTTATCATTGGTAAAATATCAGGTCAATTTCATTCAAATTATCAACCATTTGTAGAATTATCAGATGTAAATAAGCTAATTGAGAAAGAAAAAGATAATTCCTTTCCAAGCGACCATACAATTTTATTCTTCTCATATTGTATATCTTTTTGGCTTTTCAAAAGAGGTTGGTCAATCTTATGGATAATGTTAGCTTTTCTAGTTGGCATCTCCCGTATTTGGGTAGGTGTTCATTATCCATTTGATGTTATAGCAGGAATACTAATAAGCTTTGTAACTGCAACCTTCATATATTTCATAGTACCTAAATTAAGAGTTACTAAAAATATTCTAAGTATTTATGAAAAATTGGAGGACACACTTTTTCAGCCATTTAAAAAATCAAAAGGAAACAAAACTAAAAACTATTAACGTTATAATATAAATCAATTGTTATTCAACCAACGGGGCGTTATTAAATAATGGTTATATAAATGAATAAACTTATTATAAAAGAATGATTTAATTAAATATGTTTAGAGTGTGTTTTGATCAATTTTTTTCAAAACACATTCTTTCTTCGTTTATGAAGGTTAATATTATCAATTTAATTAAACATTATTCTAAAGCAACAACAGAACTTTTTCCTTTTTTAGGGTAAAATCTTTAGGTTTCATCCTTTTGATGACCGAACTGAGATAAGAAGAGAGGAAAAAGTGTCTAATAAAAAGTATTGGCGACCCGAATGAGATAAAAAGAGCAAATCGGGTCGCCAATATTTTTTCACTATAACTATTTACAATGCATTTCCGCTTCGGCCTGATCCCATGGAACCGAATAACCTTGTCCCTTTGAACAGAAAATCGAAGTGGATGTATATTCTGGATCAGCATCTTTATTGTAATTGATTTTTTCAATTACTTGGTCTGGATTATGACATGGGTAGTATCCGCCAAATACTAGATTCATGGTTCCTTTTCCTCCAGTAATTGAGCCAAATTCAGGTCCATAATTCATAAAAGTTACGACCGGCACTTTCCCGGTTAGAATGGCTCGATTACCTTCAGTTACAGGCGGGTCGAAGCTTCCATGAGCGTTTTGGATATCTGTCAGCACTTTTCCGAGATGATCCAAATCCATTTTCATTTTAAATTGATAAAACGGTTCAAGCAGGACGTTTATTGCTTTTTCTAAGCCTTGTCGTAATGCCCGATAGGATGCCTCTCTAAAGTCGCCCCCGGAGGTATGCTTATTATGGGCCTTACCTGTTAGCAACGTGATTTTCACATCGGAAATGGGCGATCCCGTCAGCAACCCATGATGTTCTTGCTCAAATAAGTGGTGGCGAATGAGGTTCTGCGTTCCAACCGTTAAGTGATCCGTATGGCACACACTTTCAAAGGAAATGACGCCATTTCTTTCAGCTGGCTCTATTCGTAAATGTACTTCCGCATAATGGCCCAATGGTTCAAAATGGCCATAGCCTGTCACCTCAGAATCAATCGTTTCCTTATATAAAATTTCCGGTTCTCCAAATGAGACATCGAAGTGAAATCGTTCCTTAACGATTTGCTTTAAGACTTCAAGTTGAATCGTCCCCATTACATGGATATGAATTTCCTGCGAACGCTCTTCCCAGATCACATTTAATGCGGGGTCTTCTGCATTCAATATGTTAAAATACCTCAGTACGTCTTTCACATTCATCGATGAATCAAATAGTACGTTTGATTTTAGGGCTGAGACCATTTCGTATACAGCTTTTTCTTTTATTGTTCCTAAGCCGTCTCCTGCAGAGGCTGATGACAAACCGGCTACGGCAAATATATCACCGGCTAAGATTTGGTCGGTCGTTTTAAATTTGTTGCCGCTATATAATTTGATTTGGGTTATTTTTTCACAGAATGGATTTTCTTGATCGCCGTAACTGATTTCGTCGCGTACTTTTAATGTTCCACTAAGTGCTTTGATAAACGTAATTCTCGTTCCTTTTTCATCATAGCGAATTTTATAGACACGGCCGGCAAAGGGTTCACTACGCTTATAATGAGAAGTTGTTAACAAGTCTAATTTTTCAAGAAAGCTGTCAATCCCGATATCTTGTAACGCTGAGCCGGTTGCACATGGAAAAAATTGATTTTCGTGCAGCAGCTTCTTCATCGTTTCTAACCATAGTTCCGGTTGGTAACCTGAATCCATGTACTGTTCTAAAAGTGACTCATCCCGCTCGGCAATAAATTCAATTAGTTCCTCGGTCATATCACCGTGAGTAAACGTCTCGGTAATGTCAAATACGTCAGTGGTTAAATGGCTGCGGATTTCGTCTAAAACTCTTTCGGAATCAGCGCCGACCCGATCGGTTTTGTTAATAAAGAAAAAAGTTGGTACTTGATGCTGCTGAAGAAGCCTCCATACAGTTTCGGTATGTCCTTCAATTCCTTCGACGGCACTGATGATGACTATTGCGTAATCCATTACTTGAATTGCACGTTCCATTTCTGGGGAAAAATCCACATGCCCCGGGGTGTCGATTAAATAGTAATCTGATTGATTAAAAGAGAACATTGCCTGTTCTGCGAACACGGTAATTCCACGTTGTTTTTCGATTTCATGATTATCCAGGAAGGTGTCCTTATGATCGACCCGTCCTCTTTGTTTAATTGTTTTTGTATGAAATAGCAGTTGTTCGGCCAATGTGGTTTTTCCTGCATCTACATGGGCAAACAACCCAATTGTTTTCTTCATTATGCCACCCCAAAAATCAAAAGCCCATTTTTTATGTTATTGATTATATCAAATCGTATCGTATCCGACATAAAAATTACTGGAATTTCGAATTTATAGTGAAATATAGTAGAATAAACTAAATTGATAATCATGTACTCTATTCATATATAATCTGAGTGAGAAAGTTGAGGTGTTGTACTTTTTGAAAAAACTATTCTTTCTTTTCATATGTTTTTGTGCATTTATGTTTTTATCCGAAAAAAATATGATTCCTTCAGTTGAAGAAATAAAAAGCTTCTTGAACATAAATAGTTTCCAATTATCAGACGAGGGGAATCAAGAAAATGAAACCAGTGAAGCTAAAGTAAATGAGCAAAAACCTACAACTTCTACCTCGGCACCCTCGAAGGGAAACTATCAGCCAACGGAGATTCAAACCTATGACGTAACAGTAGAAAACGGAAAGCTTGTTGTAACAGGGAAACCTACAGAATATGGAAAATACAATAATGCGGATGGTGTCATTTTATATATTCAAGAAGTGCGAGCCCATAAGGATACAACCATAAAGGTTCCTTTTACCAATGGAAAAATAAATTATGCTTATCCACTAACCTATACAGTAGGGGATGTAATCATCAACCTGGATGAATATTACAATGGAAAGGAAAACGATCCGAATAAGGTTCTTGGCTATGCCCAATATACATTAACAGATGAAGACCCGTATTTAGCTCCAAGTTACATGGTTCAAAGTAATGACCCAGCCATTTCGGCTTTAGCCCAAAACATAACGAGCGGAAAGGAATCGGATATAGAAAAATCGCGGGCCATTTTTGAGTGGGTAGCAAAAAATATCTCCTATAATGCTCCACTTGTAAATTCAACCAACCCGCCAATCTATTCTGCACAGCAAACCTTACAATCTCGTATAGTGCTCTGTACCGGCTATGCTCATTTAAGTGCTGCCCTTCACCGAGCTGTAGGTATTGAAGCGAAAATTGCTTATGGTGAAAACCATGCTTGGAATGAAGTTATGTTGAATGGTGTGTGGCAGTCTGAAGATCCGACATACGGTTCCGGATACATTAACGCTAATACAAATAAATTTGTACGAAGCTATCAACCTGCTTATTTTTCCAAAACGGATAAAAATAAGGAAGGGGAGTATCCTTGGTAAATAGATGGAAAAATACTTGTTAAAGAATTAAATAGAGAGGTTCATAGTGCCCATGATAGGGAAAAAAAGCAGCGGCCGGTCACTCTGAGAGGATCACAGTACCCGTGGACGGGAAAAAAATCCATAACCGGTCACTAAAAGGGACATAAAAACAACCTCTCTCACATCAAGGCCAAATGAATGTTTTTTATGAGAATGGTATAACATGGAGAATAGAAAACAACCTTGGAATGAAAGGAAATAAAGATGGATTTCCTATTCTCTTTTTTTAATACCTTGTTGCTTAGCTTTGTTGAATTGTTTTACCTATTAGGCATCTTGATGGCTGTTGGTTTACTATTAGGAATACTTGAAAGGTATTCAAATAGATATCTGGTACGTACGTTTGGCCCACGAGGGATCCTTGTAACTGCATGGATTGGAACTCCAATTCATGAAATAGGGCACCTTATACAGTGTTTCATTTGGGGCCATCGAGTAACGAAGGTAAAGCTTTTACAGTTGAATAGTCCTAATGGGGTGCTCGGCTATGTTGAGCACACTTATAATCGTCATAGTATTTACCAGCAAGTGGGAAATTTTTTTATCGGCTTGGGTCCTATATTTAGCGGCATCGGCTCGTTGATATTAAGTATGTATTTTTTAGTACCTCAATCCTATATAGCCTTTTTAGACCAGATTCAACATCATATTACTGTTGATAAATTTGATTTATCGGTTTTAAAAATAATAGCTGAAGCAGTTATTGTGATTTTCAAGAGTCTCTTTACTATAGAAAATCTCATAAACCCTTTATTTTGGATTTTTTTAATAATAGCTATAAGTATTTCTTCTCACATCGCTTTAAGTAAAGCGGATATCCAAGGATCCGCAAAAGGACTCTTAACGATTTTCGTATTGCTTGTTTTGTTTAATCTAATTGCAGGATTATTTCAAATGGACAGTTATCGGCTGGTTGTAAAAATAGCGAAATATAATGTCTACGTGCTCGCATTTTCAAGTTTTGCTTTATTTTTTTCATTGATTACTTTGGTGTTAAGCATTCTATTTTATAAAATAAAATTTTTAAAAGGCTAATAAAAAACGCCATTTCTGGCGTTAGGAGTATTGTTCATTATCGGACGAATCATTATTATTTATCATGTTTTTAACATCCTGACTTATCTTATCAAAGGTTTGATTCACTCTATTCATTATTTCCTCATTGTTATGCTCAATGTTTTGTTTATTATCTTTTTCCATTTTGTTCACCTCCATCTATATCGTTTGCAAAATAGTAAAAGTTTATGAAAAACTTCATTTTGGAAAAGAGATAATTTTTCACGCAGATTACATAGCAATTACCCAGCACTGTTAGTACACTCAAAGAATGTTAAGTATGATGAGACGCTTTCAGGAATTTGAAAAATGAGCGGTAAATTGGGATTGACAGGAGAGGAAATAAGATGAAAATTGTCATTGCTCCAGATTCATTTAAGGAAAGTTTGTCTGCACTTGAGGTAGCAGATGCCATCGAAAAAGGATTTAAACGTCATTTTCCTCATGCGGAGTATCTAAAAATCCCAATGGCTGATGGTGGCGAAGGGACGGTACAGTCCCTTGTCGATGCAACTGGAGGGGAAATTATTCGAAAAAAAGTAACTGGCCCTCTTGGTGTACCTGTAGAGGCCTTTTTCGGAATTCTCGGTAACAAGACAACAGCTGTGATTGAAATGGCGGCAGCTTCAGGTTTACACTTTGTCCCAGCTGAAAAACGAAATCCTTTGATCACCTCAACTCGAGGGACAGGGGAATTAATCGCTGCTGCTCTCGATTATGGTGTCAACCATATCATCATTGGAATTGGTGGTAGTGCTACAAATGATGGCGGTGCGGGAATGGCGAAAGCCCTCGGAGTCCAATTCCTTGATAGAAATGGGAATGAAATTGGTGAAGGTGGGGGCTCACTTGGTGATTTAGAGTCGATCGATCTAGCAGATATAGACCCACGGTTAAAAGAGATCAAAATAGAGGTTGCTTGTGATGTTGATAATCCGCTTACAGGGGAAAGAGGAGCCTCAGCCATTTTTGGACCGCAAAAAGGAGCAACCCCGGAAATGGTTGCCCAATTGGATACGAATCTTAGCCATTTTGCTGACATTATTGAGTGTGATCTCGGTAAAAAGATTAAGGATGTATCTGGTGCCGGTGCGGCCGGTGGTCTCGGTGGAGGTTTGCTTGCCTTCCTAAATGCAGAGCTGAAGCGGGGCGTTGATATTGTCATTGAGGCAACCGGGCTTTCTCAGTTCGTTCAAGATGCTGATTTGGTGATTACCGGGGAAGGAAAGATTGATGGACAGACGATTTTTGGGAAAACCCCGATTGGTATAGCGAAAACGGCTAAAAAGTTTGGAACCCCTGTTGTTGGAATCGCAGGTAATATTGCAAATGACAGCGATATAGTCCACGACTATGGAATTGATGCGGTTTTTAGTATCGTTCCAGGTGTTGTCTTACTAGAGGATGCCTTTACACATGCGGCGGAATATGTAGAAAGGACAGCCGCCAATATTGCAGCTGTTTGGAAGATGAAACGATAATTTAGGAGGCCTGACCCAAGTTTTAACTGTGGGTTCGGGTCTTTTGTTTATTTTAAAAGGCTATCTGAATGTAGAACATGTCTAGGTTACCTTTTAAAAAGAAATCCACCGAAAAAGGGTACGTAGAAGCGCTCTACATCTGTTTTTTCAATGAATTCCACTCCGAACCTCCAAGTAGACTCGTTCTACATCGACTTTTTCAAAGAATTCGACCGCGATCCTCCACGTAGACTCGTTCTACATCGACTTTTTCAAAGAATTCCACTCCGAATCTCCACGTAGACTCGTTCTACATCAACTTTTTCAAAGAATTCCAACCCAAATCTCCACGTAGACTCCCCCTACGTCAACTTTTTCACGGAAATTCCCATAAACCTCCTCGTAGAAACTTTTCAACAATTTAAAGGATAATATTATTTCCGAAACATTCAAAGGGAATAATTATGACCTCATAGAATACTAGTATGTGACAAAATATACGTGGTGGGAGGCAAAAGCGGTGCGAAAGGAAAAAGTTATTTTGAGCACTGCCAAGAATGATGAGCGAATTCGTGCCGTATTGATGACAGATTCATTGTGAGAGAAAAAGATAAACGTATCAACAACAAACAAATATAAGGGGGAGTTTGAATGCATAAAGAAGGATTTATTGATGTAACTGGAGGAAGAGTTTGGTATCAGATATTCGATGAAAACGGCGGGGGAACACCGGTAATTATTTTGCATGGCGGGCCGGGGTCTTCGTCTTATTCCCTGCAAGGTTTAAAGGCTCTTGCAAAGGAACGGCCTGTGATTTTATATGATCAATTGGGATGCGGAAAATCTGATAGACCAACGGACACGTCTCTTTGGAGCATCGAACGATTCGTAGAAGAATTAGCACAAGTGCGGCAAGCCCTTAAACTTGATGAAGTACATATTCTTGGTCATTCCTGGGGGACAACTCTCGCGGCTGCATATTGCTTAACGAAGCCAAGCGGTGTGAAAAGTGTTATTTTTTCTAGTCCTTGCCTTAGCGCTCCATTATGGGAGAAGGATCAAAAGCGAAACCTTAAGAAACTGCCACTTGATGTGCAGGAAACGATTAAACACTGTGAAGAAAATGGGACGACTGATTCAGAAGAATTTGAAGCTGCTATTGACGTATTTAGTAAACATTTTGTTAACAGAATGGAGAAGCAGCCCGAATGGTTGGAACAAAGACCTTCATGGTATCGCAATTCTGAAATTTACAATATTATTTGGGGCCCGTCAGAATTTACTGTGCTTGGAAATCTGAAGGAATTTGACTGTACATCCCAGTTAAAGGAAATTACCTGCCAAACTTTATATACATGTGGGCGTTTTGATGAAGCTACTCCGGAAACAACACAGTTTTACACCAGCTTAACGCCTCACGCGAAATTCCATGTTTTTGAAAAAAGTGCTCATATGCCGTATATCGAGGAGCCAGAAGAGTTTATAGCGGTAATTGGAGATTTCCTTCAATCAATTGATTCAACTATACTTTCATAAAAACAATAGGCTCTTTTAAAAAAATGATTTTTACACAGTTAGAGAAAAAAGGAGAGCTGCATACCTATTCATGCGGCTCTCCTTATTAATTAGGAAACTGGGAAAATAAAGCGCTTACAATCATGAAATGTAAATTTCTTTCTATTTATCTGTATCAATTAAACTAGGAATAATGGCTCAATTTTTGAAAGAATAGAAATATCCCCCCATATAAAGAAGAAGGAAATAGTAATAAGGATTTATATTAACTATGAAATTAGAACTGTCGACATTATTATGGACTAATTTTCCAATTTTCCCAACCACAACCAAACTATCAATTTCTGATTATTCAAATTTATGTGACATAATATGACACAAAAACAAATGTTAAACAGCTATTTTTAAGTTAGCACCTAGTTTCTGACATATAGTGTGCGAGGGAAGGAGGGTAGTAGTTTCAGTGAATAAGGAAAATACTTAGGGGGTAAGAGGATGAAAAGAAAGAAAAGACGATTATTATCCACTCTATTAACCGTCATCCTAGTGTTGCCATTGCTTCTTCAGCCGCAAATGAATGCGAACGCTGAAACAAAAGGAGTAAGTGCTTCAGCGAAGGATCAGGTGCCAACACCGAAGCAAAAAGTAACAAAATCACTTTACAACCAATTTGATGGTCAGGATAAAGTTACCTTTCTCATCAAAATGAAAGAGCAGCTGGATTCTGCAAAAGTTGCTAAGGCAGCTGATGATAAAGCCAAGCAGCAAAAGGCGACACCTGCAAAAACAAAATCATTGAAGCGAAACACAATTGTCTCCGAGTTAAAAGCAACAGCAAAAGAAACACAGACTGACGTGTTGGCGTTTCTTGAGGAGCAAGTGAAGGCTGGAAAGGCCAAGGATGTTCATTCCTACTATATCGTGAATGCGATTGCAGTAACAGCAACGCAAGAGGTAATGGAAAAAGCAGCGGCTTTTCTAGAGGTTGAAAAAATTCTTCCGAACGAAACAAGACAATTGTTTGTACCGGAAAAAACCGCAGGTACAGCTGTACAAGATCCAGCAGCTGGAACCAATTCGATTGAATGGAATATCGACCGTGTAGGAGCTCCAGCTGTTTGGGAAATGGGAATTGATGGCAGCGGAGTTGTCATTGGTTCGATTGATACCGGAGTGCAATGGAATCACCCGGCATTAAAGGAAAAATATCGTGGCTACAATGCTGCTACAGGTCAAACAGATAATACGTATAGCTGGTTTGATGCAACACGTGGTCAAACTACACCATATGATGATCATGGGCATGGAACACATACAACAGGAACAATGGTTGGTTCAGAGCCGAATGGTTCCAATATTATCGGTGTCGCACCAGGTGCAAAGTGGATTGCGGTAAAGGCATTCACAGCAGCTGGCGGTACGGATGCAGATTTAATAGAAGCTGGTGAATGGATGATTGCCCCGGGTGGAAACCCTGACATGGCACCAGATGTCATTAATAATTCATGGGGTGGAGGTCCTGGGCTTGATGAGTGGTACCGTCCAATGGTTAATGCGTGGAGAGCTGCAGAAATTTTCCCAGAATTCTCTGCTGGGAATACGACGATAAGTAATCCTGGAGGTCCTGGATCTGTTGCCAATCCGGCAAACTACCCAGAATCCTTCGCGACAGGAGCTACCGATATTAACAACAAACTTGGAAGCTTTTCCTTACTTGGACCATCTCCATATGGGGAAATCAAACCAGAAATTGCAGCACCAGGTGTCAATATCCGTTCTTCTGTTCCTGGGGGCAGCTATGAAGGCGGATGGAATGGAACCTCGATGGCTGGTCCGCACGTATCAGCAGCCATTGCACTACTTAAACAAGCAAATGCAAGCTTAACAGTTGATGATCTAGAACGAATTTTACAAACAACAGCCATTCCTTTAACAGACAACAAATATCCAACATCACCAAATAACGGTTATGGCTCAGGATTATTGAATGTATTTGATGCCGTATCTTCTGTTGTTTCTGGTTTAGGAAAACTAAAAGGCCAGGTAACGAAGGAAGGAACCGACAGTGAAGCACCGGTGTTAACACATTCCCAACCTGCCACGGTTTTTGCAGGAATGCCGTTAACGTTAGAAGCTTCAGCTGCCGATAATATTAGTGTAACAAATGTATCGCTCCAATATCAAAAACAAGATGGTTCATGGACGACTGTTGCTGCACAGCGGATTAGCGGTGATTACAAAAATGGAACGTACCGCGTCAATATTCCTGGTGCAGACATTTCAGGAAATGCTTTGGTATATAAGTGGAAAGCACTTGATTTCGGTGGAAATGAATCTGTTAGTGAACATAGTGTCACAGTTCTTCCAGGAATTACAGTAGGCTATGTTGCTAATTTTGAAAGTAATCCTGATGGCTGGACTTCCTATGGTGCCAATAATTCTTGGCAGTGGGGTAAGCCAACAAACGGTCCTGGGGCAGCTTTCTCCGGTGAAAAAGTATATGCGACAAATCTAACTGGAAATTATGATAGCAAAGCGAACGCTTCGTTACAGATGCCGCCTATTGATTTGCCTGAAGGAAGCAGTTATCTCCAATTTAAGCAATGGTATGAGCTTGAAAGAAACTATGATTATGGGCATGTATTTGTCTCAACAGACGGTGTGAACTGGGTTCAAAAGCTTCGCGTCAATAATCTGTCAAATGGCTGGATTGACGGTGAAGTGAATTTAAGTGAATATGCGGGCCAAAGAATTTATGTAGCTTTCAACCTCACAACCGATGGAAGTGTGACAAAGCAAGGTTGGTATATAGATGATGTTCGCTTAACAAATGCACCACTTGCTGCGCCACAAAAAGCAGAGGTGGACGTCACAACTGAAAAAGAGGAGTCTGCAGCAGATTCTGTTAAAAAAGAAAAGGTCAATCCGGATAAGTTAACAATGATGATGCCTGAAGTGAAAAAGGATGCAAGCACTGAAAAGGCTGCTCCAATGCAATTACCTATGCAGGCTCAAGTAACGGTTGTGGAATCCGGTCGTTCTGTAACCACTAACCCTGCTAATGGAAGCTTTGAGATTACACATTCAGCAGGAACATTTACGGTCATTGCTGAAAGCTATGGCTATCACTCGCAAACTAAATCAGTAACCATTGCACAGGATGGGGAAGCAACAGCGAACTTTACACTTCAGGAAAAAGCGAAGGGAACTGTTGCAGGAACGATCAAGAATAAGCAATCTGGACAGCCAGTTGCTGGGGCGACTGTATATGTTATAGAAGATGCAGCCGTTCAGCCTGTCCAAACGGATGAAAACGGACATTTTTCACTTACGGGATATGAAGGTGACTATACTCTTAAAGTTATAGCACCACATTTTTACAGTCAAGAAGCAACAATTAAACTAAAAGGAAACATCGAGCAGAATTTTGATATTAAGCCTTTCATCGGTTTCCCAGGTGAAATCGGCTATGATGACGGCACAGCTGAAAACGCGCGCGCATTTTACGATTCCGGAAATGGCTGGGCTGTAAAAATGTCATTAGCAAAAGGCCAGAAAAAGGCATTAGTGACAGGTGGTTTATTCCGTTTCTGGACTTCGGAATGGCCGGTTCCAGGAGGTACTGCCTTCAAAGTAGCAGTATATGATGCTTCAGGACCTGACGGTGCACCTGGTAAAAAAATAGCCGGTCCATTTGATGCTACTGCACTTCGAAATGGTCAGTGGACTAAAGTGGATTTAAGCAACCATGGTATCATTGTCGAAGGTGACTTCTATATCGTTTACATCCAAGCGGATGTAAATACGAAAGCACCTGGTATGGCAACAGATGAGGATGGGACAAATGCGAAGCGAAGCTGGCAGCTAGTTGGAGGCGCATGGACACCTTCTCCTGAAGCTGAGGGTAACTATATGATTCGTGCCGTGGTTGATTATGAAGTAACAGAACCAACTATCACTTCTCCTGTTGATGGAACGTTCACCAACATTGAAACAGTAACTGTGAAAGGTGAAGCTGCACCAACGGCAAAGGTTCATATTTTTAATAAAGGCAAAGAAGTTGCTACCGTTGATTCAAAAGATGATGGCACATATTCTGTTGACGTGAAACTAAATAAGGGTGAGAATCAATTAACGGCAAAAGCGTCTACAGCACAAGGGATGACGGATGCATCCGCACCTGTAAACGTAACCTATGATGCCGATGCTCCAGAGTTAACAATTGGCTCGCCAGCAGATGGAAGTAAATTGAATAAAGAGACCGTTACCGTTACAGGAACTGTAGCAGATAACTATTTAAATTTCGTCCTTGTTAATGGAACTACAGCGAAAGTAGTGGATGGAAAATATTCTGCAAGAATTATGCTTGATGAAGGAAAGAATGAAATCAAAGTTATGGCCAAAGATAAGGCTGGAAACACGACTGAAAAATCTGTAAAAGTCGACGTCAAATACACAGCACCATTAATTCAAAATGTAAAACCTGAGGTGGATAAGGTATTGAAGAAGGGCGAAAGTGTAAAGATTGAGTTTACAAGTGAGCCTGGCGTGAAAGCATCTTTCTTCATCCATATGCCGCTGACACAAACGAGAACATCACAACTGGCGAATGCAACAGAGCTTCCAATGATGGAGGTTTCACCGGGCTATTATGTTGGTTACTATACTGCTACTAAGGATATGGTAGCGGCCGGTGCCACAATTGAGGTAAAAGCTGTTGATTCCTTTGGAAATGAATCAAGACAAACAGCTAACGGAAAATTATATATTAATGTGAAGAAATAATAAAAAAGAAATAGTGTATGTTGAAAATGGGAGCTCTCCACATATGTGTTGATGCTCCTTTTTTCTGTCTTAAAATTTCAATGAAGAATGCATGTAAATTTGTAGAGGATTGAAGGAAAGTAATGGAAGTTGTCGAATTCCTATACCTATAACAATTTACCTAGTAAGCGGGGAGAATTATGAACAGATCGGGTCAAATTATTTTATTGTTTATTTCAATAGCATTTACTGCCTATCAAAAGATATGGGCTCATTACGCTTTTTTTACAATAGACTTTTTTATTTTTAATTTCATTGCTTGGGTTGTCGGTTGGCAATATGACAAAGCACGATTTTTTGAAAAAAAAGCTCGTGCCAGTGAAGAAAGCTATCGGAAATTAATAGACTCATTACCAGATCCGGTATATATCACCCAAGATCATAAATTTCTTTATGCAAATAATGCTGCTGCTAGGTTAGTTGGAGCCAGTAATAATAAAGATATAATCGGTAAATCCATTTTTGAATTTATTTTTCCAGAGTATAGTGACCGGTTAATGGAACGATTTAAGCAGATTATGAAAGAGGAACAGCCCGTTAACACGATTGAATACAAAGCAAAACGTTTAGATGGATCGGCATTCTTTTTTGAAGTATCTGCCTTATCGATCGTTTTTGGCGGAAAAGAGGCTATTCTTTCAATTGGAAAGGATATTACTGATAGAAAAGAACAGACGGAACGGATGCTGCAAAAGTCAGAAAAACTGGCACTTTTAGGACAAATGGCAGCAGGTATTGCCCATGAAATTCGAAATCCCCTTACGTCCATAAAAGGATTCATACAGTTATTTAAGGCGAATCAACAAAAAGAGGAATACTTTGATATTGTGCTCTCAGAGCTTGAACGTATCAATAGCATCGTTGGAGAATTCCTTGTGCTTGCAAAACCGACTGCAGCTGTTTATGTCGAACAAGAAGTAAACGTTTTAATAAAGGATGTTGTTACCTTAATTGGTACTCAATCAATTTTGAATAATGTAGAGATTTTCATTGATTTTGAACAGGATTTACCGAAGATCAGCTGTGAAGAAAATCAGTTGAAGCAGGTTTTTCTAAACCTTCTTAAAAATGCCATAGAGGCGATGCCCCAAGGTGGAAAAATTGAGGTAAAGGTGAAGCAAATAGAAGAAGGGAAGATTTCGATTAAAATTATCGATCAGGGTATCGGTATTCCAAAAGAAAGATTGTCAACACTCGGAGAACCTTTTTATACTACAAAGGAAAAAGGTACAGGTCTTGGGCTCATGACCTGCTTTAAAATAATCGAAAGTCATAAAGGAGTGTTAACGATTGAAAGTACAGTAAATGAAGGAACAACAATCGAAATTATTTTACCTACCATTACACAGCCCTTATTAATAAATGAACAGGTATATGTGTAAGATTATTTCGCAGCAATTTGTGCTGCACTCTATGGACGCCACCCTCATGTGGGGTCTTTTTCATTTTAGTGGAAAATTTCAATAAAAATTTAATTAGATTTTAATTGTGACAGTTTGCTATAATGATAGTTGTGGAAATAATAAAATGTAAAAAAATGGAATAAACCATTGTTTTTTCTTAGCACTTAGGGGGTACTTATGGGAAAAAATAGATATGTATTTTGGGGGCTTGTGATCACAACCCTCATTTCGGCGCTTGATGCCAACATTATGCAAACGGCTAGTCCTACCATTGTTAAACAACTTGGCGGCACGGAGTTGTTTGCTTGGATTTTTGTTGTTTACATGTTAGCAAGTACTGTTACAGTTCCACTGTACGGAAAATTATCGGATATGTATGGCCGGAAAAAGCTATTAATGATTGCAGTTGGCCTTTTTACGATCGGCTCGATTCTTTGCGGTATAGCGAATTCCATGGTAATGCTGATTGTATTTAGAGGGATTCAAGGCCTTGGAGCCGGAGGAATGATCCCACTCTCGATGATTATCGTTGGAGATTTGTTTACGATTGAAAAACGCGGGAAAATCCAAGCGGTTTTTAGCACCATTTGGGCCATTTCCTCTATTGTGGGTCCCGTTTTGGGTTCTTTTTTTGTTGAAGCCTTGACATGGAGATGGATTTTCTTTATCAATATTCCAATAGGTATAGCCACCGTGCTATGTTTGATTCCCTATCAGGAAAAATTGGAATTTAAAAAGACTTATATCGACTATAAAGGATTCTTCGTATTCGGAATTTCGATTACACTTTTGTTACTGGCCACAAACGTTGGAAATCCTTTTTGGTACCTTATGATTGGTTTTATCGGTTTGATTGTTTTTGTATTGGTCGAAAGGAAGGAAGAGCATCCGTTTCTTCCTGTTTCCCTTTTTAAAAATAGAGGCATACTTATGACCAATCTTTTCATGTTATTTTACTGTCTATCCTTTTTTGGTACATCGAACTTTATTCCATTATTCTTGCAAGAAGGCAACGATATGAGTATATATAAAAGCGGGCTGATTCTATTAAGTATTGCAATCGGCTGGATGTTTGGAAGTACACCGGCAGGGAAATGGATCATACGCTTTGGCTACAATATCTTATTTATCATCGGCAGCTTTATTACTACTGTTTCAGGATTAGGACTCTATTTATTCATTCAGGATATTTCCTATGTTGGATTGTTTCTGATTTTGACCGTTCAGGGTTTTGCCTTTGGTTTATTATTTGCCGTGGGAACAATTGCTTCTCAAGAATTTGCCGAATCACATATAAAGGGTATGTCGACATCACTGCAAATCTTTTTAAGAAACATTGGAACATCTATTGGCGTTACCATCATGGGTTTACTCATTAATCATGCGGCAAACGTTGTCATCGGGATGAAGAACGTGTTTCTTTATGCTCTTTGTATGAGTCTTATAACCGTTGTGTTAAGCTTTCTAATCCCGGTTAAAACAGCTGGATCTTTAAGTAAAGACCACACCAAATAAGGGGGAGCAATTGGCTCCTCCTTATTTTTTTTCTTTAAAATTTTCTCCAATCTACCCAACAGTACTCGAACGACTCAAACCTAAATGAACGACAACATTATGTTCTTGGCCGTCATCCACTAGTTGCAGAAAGGACTGCTTACCGACATCTTTGCCGTCAACTACCCATTTCACTGGAACACCATGACCTTGTGTACTATCAACCTCAAGTGAATAGGTTGTCTTTCCATAACGATAGTCGATTGTGAATGATTTCCATTCAGGCGGCACACAAGGTTGTATCGTTAGTTGGTCCCCTTGAAGCTTGAGCCCTAATACATACTCTAATCCTGCCTGATACATCCAGCCAGAAGCTCCAGTGTACCAAGACCAGCCACCCCGGCCTTGATAGGGTTTTGCGGTATACACATCAGCTGACATGGCATATGGTTCATTTTCATAAATCTGTACATCACGGAAAGTTTTTGTATGTGTGATTGGATTTAGCATTGAAAAAAGCTCAAATGCCTTATCACGTCGCTCTAACATTGCCCATGCGACAATTCCCCATATAACACCATGTGTATACTGTCCGCCATTTTCACGGATTCCAGGTGGATAACCTTGAATATACCCTGGGCTAGGTTTTGTTACATCAAATGGTTTTGTTAACAGCCGTGCAAGGTTCAAATCGCGATCAACAAGTTCACGGTCAAACGAAAACATTGCCCGCGATTGTCGGTCACCAGACGCTCCTTGTGAGATGACAGACCATGACTGGGCGATGGCATCGATTCGACATTCCTTGTTCTGATTCGATCCCATCCATGTCCCAGCATCTGAAAAAGCTCGGCGAAACCAAGCGCCATCCCAGGCATGATGGTTTAGGTTCTGCTCCAATTCGTGTGCAACCTGTTCAAAATCTAGGACGACATCGTGAGGAAGTATATCGTTCCGGAGTCTTGTAAAACGCTTCAGAATATCCAGAAGGAACCAGCCTAGCCACACACTCTCGCCACGCCCCTTAGCACCAATCCTACTCATACCGTCATTCCAGTCCCCAATCCCCATTAGCGGTATGCCGTGTTCACCAAAGTTTAAAGAACGGTGAATGGCTCGTAGGCAATGTTGAAGAAGTGTTCCGATCTCATCAGATACAACAGTATCTTCATACCGCTCCAATTCTCCCTCTTTCAAAACTTCGCTGACCAGAAACGGTACACTCTCTGTTAGAATGTCGTAATCATTTGTCTGTTCTACATAGCGTGATACTGTGTAGGGAAGCCATAATAAATCATCTGAAAATCGTGTACGTATTCCTTTATGCGTTTCTTCGTGCCACCAGTGTTGGACATCGCCTTCTTGATATTGATGGGCAGCATTTATAAGTATTTGCTTCCTTGTAATAGAAGGGTCTACATGTAATAAAGCCAATGAGTCTTGCAATTGATCACGGAATCCAAACGCACCACCAGCTTGATAAAACGCGGTACGTGCCCACAAACGACATGCCAGTGTTTGATATAAGAGCCAGCCGTTCATCATGATATCCATTTCTCGATTCGGTGTTTTAATCTGCACCTGTCCAAGGAAGTGCTTCCAATGACTTATCACGTTTGCAAGTGTTTCCTCATAGGCAGAAGGGAGACCATACTTTCCTATAAGCGAAAGTGCTTCGTCTTTAGAGGATGCACAGCCAAGCAAAATGGTAATCGATATTTCTTCCTCTGCGGGTAGTTCAACCATTGCCTGAAGTGCTCCGCATGTATTTGAAAATGTACCTATACGGTTTGAAAGTTTTTCTTCCAAAAGGGCTAAAGGACATTCCAATGTACCACCATGGCCAATAAATTCAGCCCGGTCACCTGTCCAAGAAATCCGATGTTCCATTTGTTTATTATTACTATCGGGCATTGAAATGTTCATAAAACCGACTGCATCACGAAATTTCTCTTGGTATGTGTTTCGAGCAAATAGTGCCTTATTTTCCTGATTCCATTCAGTCACGATGTAGGGTGCCTCGGCTTCACGCAAAACTCCGAGAACCCACTCGGCATAATAGGTAATGGCAACACGTTTAGCAGTTTGACTAGTGTTTCGCAGTCGGAGCCGGATCAGTTTCAGGGTATCCTTCAATGGAACTATAGTCTCCATTGTATGAACTATATCTCCAGCTAGTTGTTCAAACCTAGTAAATCCTTTACCATGAGTGACTTTGTATGTGAACCCGTTACCAGCTGGTTTTGGGGTAGCTGACCAGATTTGATTCACATCGAGGTCTCGTATATAAAGACATTCCCCAGGTTGATCAAGCACAGGATCATTTCTCCATGGCGTGAGTTTACATTCACGTGAATTGCGCCACCAACTATATCCAGTACCAAATTCAGTCAGTAAACAACCGAAGTTTGGATTTGAGAGGATATTACTCCATGGTCTCGGAAGGAAATTACCATCCTGTACATAAACCTGGTATGCCTGACCATCGTCAATGAAACCGCCCCATCCATTGAAAAATTCAACTTCTGATGAAATACTAACAGTTTGCTTTTTCTGCTGTGCTTTTCGGATTGGAATAGTTCGTTCCTGTATAGTCCTTATTTCACCTTCATAAATTTGTAATTGGGCACGCAGGCTTGGCCCCCCAGCACGCAGGATAACACGTGCCACAGCCATTAGGAGATTTCGTTCATTTTCTTCAAGTTGAGAAGCCTTCAGGCCTATAATTCGCTTCATCTCCCATATTCCTCTTGCTGCTAAATAATCTCGTAAACGATTCATAAGTTGGTCCTGATAGCCACCGACGGTCTCATCAAGTACGACGAGATCGATTTCTAATCCAAGCGTACATAAATATTGATGTTGACGTGCTAACAATACTACAAACGCCAAATCGGCTAAATTGTTAACTTTAACCATCACAATTGGCACGTCTCCACTAATTCCATGGGACCATAGGGAAGACTGCCCTAAAGAATTGTTTGCAATTGCATCCTGACGTACTTGAGTGAGAGGTGAAGTATAAAGAAGCCGCCCAGCCAATTGATATGAATCAGACGCCTGCTTCGGAGTCAGGTGGAGATGCCTAAGATTAATTTGCGAACGTACCCAAGCTAAATGAAAAGTGCGATCTACTTGCTTCGGTTCACATAATTGATGATTAATGTATAATGCTTTCTCGCGGGTTTCTGCAACACCTGTCACAATATAAACTGTTGCTGATTCCCGTGGTGCCAATTGAATACGGCGTCGCATAACAAATGCAGGATCAGCTACAGAGCCAACAGCCCCATGAAGTAGTGACAACATCGATTTTGGCGATTGAAGTGAATAACCGCGGCCGATAAATTTAGCACGATCTGTCTCGAATTCATATTCTCCTGCCTCAGATCCATCTACAAAGACAGTATGAATTGCCCAGGTTTCCGGCTCATCTTCTTCTCGGGAGCGTCTTTTTGCTAACAGACATTCGTTTTTTGCATCATGGCTGGTTTCTATAAACAATTTGTTAAATGCTGGATGTGCATTATCTGCAGATGGGCTTGCAAGTGCTAACTCAAGGAATGAAGTCACTTCCAATATTCGTTCCTCGTCACTGTTGTTGACTAGTTGAAGGCGACGAACCTCTGCGTCCACATCTGATGAAACGGTTAATTCAAGTTTAGATGAAATATCATGATATTCCTGCTCATAGATGGTTTTATCAAGACGAAACGTCGTTTTCGTGTCTTTTCCTGCATGACAAGGAAATCTTGTCGTGCTCCTCGTTTCTTTTGAAGTGACGTCATGAAGGTAAAGAATAGTACCAGAAGTATTAATGACTGGATCTTCTTTCCATCTAGTGATTGCAAGTCCGTTCCATGTAAGCATCCCGTTTCCATCGTTCGAGTTTACAGTTGTTATACGAGTGTTTGACAACACGTTAACTTCCGGTAAAACGGTTGGTTTAGTGAAGGATCGTTCCGCTTGATCAAAATGACCATCAATTGCAGTAAACTTTGCATGGTGGCCAATCGGCTCTTCAATTAACGCAACTTTTCCAGGAATGCGCTCTTGTAATAGTAATTCTGCTGAACATACACGTGGATCGGAATGAAATCTTTTTACCATAATTTCATCCGCTAATAAATTGGTAAGAGTTAACATACTCATGCCTTGATGGTGGGCCATGTAGCTTTGCACAACTTGATACCGCTTACCCTTTGGCATTCTTGCAGTAGTAAAATCAACGGCCTCATAATATCCGAACTCACCATTAGCCTGAAAACTTTCAAACTTATGCAACGCTTCGATTCCATATTGACCTGCGAAGGGAAGTGCCAAGATTGTAGCATAGGGTGCAACAACTAAGTTCATTTCCAAACCTCGATCAAGTCCAAGTCCAGGAACACCAAATGCCCGATACTGATAATTCAATTGGTAGTCAAAGGCATAATAGCCACTTTCTGAAATCCCAAAGGGTACTTGATAATTGTCGGTGTACATACGTTGGCGATGAACGACACCCCTATAAGTAGAGTCCCAGAGGGTGTTTCGGTATGTCCGCATAATCAGACTCGGCATCAAATACTCAAACATGGTGCCAGACCAAGATAACAACGTTTTACATTTTCCTGAAACAGTCATTGTCCGGCCAAGAGAAAACCAATGAGAAGCTGGAATTTGTCCTAAAGAAATTGCAACAAAACTTGCTTGTCTAGCTTCTGAAGCCAGCAAATCATAAAGAGTAGTGTCTTTTAGGTTTGTATCTACATGGTAACCCAGACAGAACAAGCGCTCATCATCGTTATAGAGCAATTTGAAATTGGTTTGTTCAATTAGCTGGTCAATTTCCTCCGTTATTTTCTCAATGTTTGTTTGAAAATGGACTTCACGATGACCCCATTCAAGTAAACCTTGCCTTACTACCATTAGATACCCAACAAAATTCCCGGAATCAACCGTGGAAACATATTTAGGGTGGAGGGGCTCAGCTGAACATGTATCGTACCAGTTCAGTAAATGCCCATTCCATTTTTCCATTCTTGTTATTGTTTTCAATGACGAATCTATTCGTTTGATCATTGTAGCTGTGTCGATAAAATTAAAATCACGTGCAGCAACGACACATGCTAAATATAGTCCAATATTGGTCGGTGATGTGCGATGGGCGATGACTTCCTTTGGATGGTACTGGACATTGTCGGGTGGCAGCCATGATTCTTCCTCCGTGACATAGCGCGCATAAAATGACCAGATTTTTGATGCTAACTCCTTGAGTTCTGGACGAGCATCATGCAGCCATTTAAGAGATTCTCCTTTTTCCGGTTGGTTCAATTGCTGAATAAAAGGCCGAGCAAGTAGCCAAAAAACAAATGCCAAAATACCTATAGCTTGATCAAAAACTCCGCCAGAAAGCCAAGCTACAACAGCAAATAAGAAAATGACAAAGTATCCTGCTGGCTCAAATAAAAACACTCGTCCTTTACTTGATCGTCTATCCGTCTCTGCAGCTGTTACCCACTCAAGTAAGTTCCTTCGACTAATACTCATACGGTAAAGTGTACGGAAAATGGCGTCCAAAGAAAGAACAGCAGTAAAGGGTAGCGTTATAAACTGTACCGCACTTTGCATGAAACTTACACCAATGGTGTGATTAAGACTTCTGCCAAGTATTGCTACGACAAGAGAGCGCAAAAACGGGAGGAAAATCGTTAATACCACGATTGTTTCCCATACCCAAGTTTGACCAGGAAGTGTATTCAAACCAAGAATAGCGACAATTAACAAGGATGGTGCAAGTAGGCTCCGGCGTAAATTATCAACGATTTGCCAGCGGGTAAGACCTCCCAAAGCAATTCGTTTATTCTCACCAAAACGGTCTTTGCATTTTGAACCTAGCCAGTTGATAAGTTGCCAATCCCCACGAATCCATCGATGAGCCCGTTGTTGGTAAGCCAAAAATGTGTTCGGGTGCGACTCGACCACTTCAATATCAGACGTCAGCCCAGCGCGCAGAAATCCCCCCTCAAGTAAATCGTGGCTCAGGATATGATGATCAGGTATGCGGCTTACCAATGTCTTTCGAAACGCCTCCACATCAAAAATCCCTTTACCGACAAAGATGCCATGTCCCAACAGATCCTGATAGGCATTCGAAACTGCAAAAGCATATGGATCGATCCCAGGTTCACCTGCCCATAATGAAGCGAAACGTGAATTTTGGGTTGACTCAAAACTTACGCTTATACTTGGCTGAAGTACACCATACCCTTCGACGACACGAGTTCCATCCTTATTAAAACGTGGGCGGTTGTAAGGGAGATGAATCGTACCCGTTAAGCGGCTAACCACGCCGATAGGAAGAAATGTATCGTAATCAGCTGTTAAAACATAACGAATATTCTTTAGAATATCTGTTTGCCCATGTATCGTTGTAAAACTAGTTTGGTCACTTCCTGAAAGTAGTTCAACGAATTCAACTAATTTGCCGCGCTTTCGCTCCCATCCTTTATAGATATTGTCAACTGAATCATAGAGACGAGATCTATGAAAAAGGAAAAATTTATCATTCCCGTACTGCTTTCTTAAAGCACCAATCCGTTTAACCGCATGAGTAATAATCTCTTCATCAATTGGCATGGACTCGCTTGAAGCATCAAAAAAATCTGCCAATATGCCAAAATGAATATTCTGCTGTCGGTTTGCAAGATAGTGAACTAAAAGTCTATTGACTACGTCATCCACTTCTTCAATGCTCGACCAAATAATCGGCATAACAACCATAGTTCGAGCATCATCAGGCAGCTTTTCGGAATAATCAAATCTTATAAGCGGGGTAGAGCGGCAGTATTTACAAATGATCTCATGAATAATAGTGATAACCCATTCACTTACAGGCAATACAAGGGCTGCAAAAATAGCAAGCCAAGAAATTGGTCGTACAAACGAACCGAACGCTATCCATCCCCCGGCTAGCGCCATCAAAGCAACAAAGAGTAAAATAATGCTTGAAAAATATACGAACGATGATTGCCGTCGAACAACAAGGTGTGGCAGTACTCGTGGGCGAGCTACCTTACAGAGCTCCTTGCGCATTGCAGAGATTCCATGTGCATCGAGCAAATAATAGGCAAGGCAGGCCTTTCTAGGTAGTACCTCTACTAGGTCAGTGTCTTTTTGTTGCGCCTTGGCAAGTCGTACTGCCGTTTGAGCAACTAAAGTTTCTGGTACATTCAATTTCCGTGCAATCTTGGCAACCCGTCCACGAAGGATGTCACAGCTAGCTAAATCTAGTAGCTCATATTCACTATTTGAATCAGACCGCAGAATTTGCTCAATATGGGAAATTCTTGTGAACGTCAATCTCCATGGCAAGCGCTCTAAAAAGTGCAAACTTTGTACTAAGTTGCCGCATGTCACTTGTAGTTCAGCCTGAAGCTGATGCTCCAACGAGACCATCTGTTCAAGACTTGATTCACTATTCTCTACATGGGCCCGAAGCCAGTCATGAACAATCCGAATATTTGGTTCCCATTCACTCAAGTGCTGGACAAAATGAACAATCTCGGCTGGACTTAGTGGTTTTTTTCGTGTTTCCCGCTCTACTAAAATGCGTATCTTAGTGTCGGACAAATTCTTTGTTCCAATCTGCTCTAATAGAGAGGTAATGGAATGACACACCTCATGTCGATGTCGAATCTCACGCATCGCTACAGCTAAACGATGAATAATAATAACTCTTAATGCACTCGGTAACGCCCAACATTCAGCATCCTTGAGGACAGAAACTTCCTGATAAGAGGAAAGGTAACTTTCGAATGAATGTATGTCAAAGCGTCCATCCACATGCTCGAGGTAATCTTTACACAGGCCATATATTCGTGGCATGCCCGTAGAGCGCAATTTGGGCAGCTGATTAAGCGTTGCACGTGGTAGTTCACGAAGAACAGCTTGTGCTTGTGTCTCTAAAAAATTTATGTGGTCAAGCAGCCAATCTTCCGCAGGCTGTTTACACTCTACTTTGTTGTTTCCTAACCTCTCGGCGAATTCGTGAAGGCTGGCCATATCCGATCGAAAAGTTGGCCAATATCGTGTATTCCGCTGTTTAGTTGTATATAATTCATGAGTTAAGGCTATCTCGTGGGCCTTAGCTTTTAATTGATCATTGTTTAAAATCATAATGTCCCCCTTGTAAGTATCCTTAAGAAAATATTCCCTATGTGGCTTCTTTTCATACACAAAATCAATTGGATTTTCATTCGAAAAAAGACGATTAGAATAGATCATGTGAAATTTGACAATAGGGGTGGGGGAGGAAAAAAGAACTTGGTTCATCCAGCACTAAAAGGGTTTTTTTCAACCTTTAATCATTAAATATCAGACTTAGAGAAGCCATATCGAATTTGAAAAAGCTGAGAGGGGATTTGCTTTAAGATTAACTGTATGGAGGTATCAATTATTTGGGTGCGGCAATTTATTGTGGAAAAAGGTAATCGTGAAATGGCGAGGAAAGTATTCGGCTTTAGTAGCAGGATTGTTGCTAATTGTAAAAGCGGGTTAAGAAAATTTAGAAAGGAAAAGAGCTAAGAATTTAATGATGTCCCCATAAGAGGCGAGGGTAGTAATTCTATTTAACATAAAAATATTATGTAAACTAATTGTATAAAAATAGATGAAGACCTTCTACTCGAAGGTCTCTTAGTATGTATCGTATTAAGAAATATACATTAGGATCAAATCTTATTTTAAGCGATCAGGTGATATTTACCTTCAATTTGGGATATTTTTGTACGCTAATTTCAATATGATTTCCTCGTGTTGTGGATATTTGAGTAAAAGCTCGTCCTGTGTAAACAATTCAAAGTCTTTGAATTCAAAGCCCGGAGATACCATGCAGCCCACCAATGAAAAGGTGTCATTATCATTTACTGAGGAACCAAAAATGGAATTCTTCGGAACTAGTGCTTGCGGAACCTCACCATTTTCTATATTCATCCCTAATTTGATTTCCTCATACTCTCCATTTTCATGAATAACATGAATGGTTAATGGGCTTCCCGCGTGGAAATACCATAGTTCATCCGATTTCAATCGATGAAAGTGGGAAACATCATCTGAAGTTAATAGAAAGTAAATACTAGTATAAAGCTTACGTTCTCCTTCAAAATCTACACTTAATTCTGTGTTAGAAATTTGCTCCTTAGACTGATATGTATTTTTGTAATATCCGCCTTCCGGATGAGGAACAAGTCCAAGGTTTGATATTAATGAATGTATTTTGTTTTTGATCATGTTAAAAAGCCCTTTCCATATTTAAGTAATATTTCTTTTGCAGCATTACGAAAAATCCATTTTCATCATACGATACCTAGTAGGATTAATCAAAGCTGGAGTAAATCATAAGTAGCGGAAAAAGGAACTAAAAAAATAGGTAACGGTTCATGGCAGTGTGAAATGAGAATGTAATTTTAATGGTTGGACAATAAAAAGGGGATTATAGTGCCCGTAATCCCATTGGAACCAAGTATACGGGCACTATAAAGGGCTCGTAGTGCCCTTTATCGTAATAAAACCTCATTTACAGTCACTATAATACTGGGCCTTTTGTTCAGATTAATACAAATAGTTAATTGTTCAATCTAAACTTCTAATTCATTTTAACGGCTCTATTCACTTGGTATAAAACCTCCTAGGTTTACCCATGGACCACACCATACCACCCCAATAATTACTTCATTATTTCATTTGCAGTGTTCAATTCATATAATGATTGAAATGTATTTTCGAGGTGAAATCATGGATTTAAAAATCACAAGGACGAAAATGAACGAAGCGGAAGCACTGTTAAACATCCAGAAAGAGGCCTTTCAATCCGACTTAAAAAAGTATAAGGATTATGACACGAGTCCTGCAGCAGAATCACTAGATTTTTTTAAGTATAAAATAAATCATTCTTTTCATTACACCATTTTTCTTAATGGAAAAATTGCTGGCGGTATCTGTATCGTGAAAATAACGGATAAACATTATCGCTTGGTTCGAATCTTTCTAAGCCCCGACCTTCAAAATCGAGGATTAGGCAGCAAAATCCTTACTAAAATGGAAAACAAATTCCCACAAGCAAAGGTATGGAGTTTAGACACTCCTAAGGATAATGAGCGAACTCGCCATTTTTACGAAAAATTTGGCTATAAAAAAACGAAAGAAAATAAAATTAATAATCGATTAACATTAATAGAATACGAAAAAAAGATATAAATTTTTTTAGAGACAAATAAATCCACCTTAGGTTTTGGTGGATTTAAACATAATTTTTGGAATTGTAATAGTTGATTTATTTTAGTATTTCTTTAAAGTCCTTTCCTTTTTGAACGTAGTGCTCGCTTGACATTTGGAGCATCTGTAAATCCTTTTCAGATAGCTCGCGGACGATTTTCCCTGGTGAACCTAACACGAGGGAGCGGGGCGGTATCTTAATTCCTCCTGCCAGCAGCGTATTGGCACCAATAATACATTCCTCGCCAACTTCCACGTTATCTAAAAGCGTTGATCCCATACCAATAATAGAACATCTGCCGACCTTACAGCCATGCAAAATAACATTATGTCCAATCGTCACATCGTCCTCAATGATGACAGGAAATCCTTCATATAAATGAATAGTGGAATTATCTTGGATACTGCATCTTTCACCAATGATAATCGGGCCGTCGTCAGCACGTAACACCGCATTAAACCAAACCGTTGAATCCATACCAATTTGGACATCACCAATTAAATATGCACCCGGCGCGATAAAAACAGAATCATGAATCGAAGGGAATTTCCCATTATAAGGAATCTTCATTACGAAAACTCTCCATTCATTATCAGAATAATATAATTTTTATATAATTATAGCACCTAGCTGTTTGTAAATGTAATTGGATTAAAGAAATTAAACATTTGAGTAATAGTGGCAACGGTGTCAGGCACCACCAAAATGAAAGCGCTTTATAATTAACAAAATAGTTAAAATAGTCAAAAAATATTGACAGGGTATTTTTTCGGTGTTACCCTTATTTAAAATTATATATGAATCGATGACGAGAAGAGTAGGGTATGTACTTTGTTTCACAGAGAGTCGACGGTTGGTGGGAGTCGACAACAGGGGTATCTGAAAATCATCTCTGAGGTGTATAGCTGAACGGAGTAAGTAAGCTGTACCGGAATGTCCGCCGTTACAATGGAACACGTACAGAAAATGGTACGATGATCGAGAGCCGCAGTTTCTATTTTGAAATTGCGGAAGTAGGGTGGTATCGCGAGCTAACTCGTCCCTATTCCTTTAGGGGCGGGTTTTTTGTTGTTTATAAAACCTTAAAGATTACTTATATTATGAGATCAATTGAGTTGAAAAATGTCAAAAAAACGGAAGAATAGCTGAGGAGGAATTTGAAAATGAGTCAACAAATTGATAAAAAAGTGTTTAATGTGGAGGATATTATTATTGCCAGCCATACCATAAAGGATGAGATTTCACCGACACCTCTGCAATACAATCACTTATTGTCGGAACGATACGACTGTCATGTTTACTTAAAACGGGAGGATTTGCAAAGCGTCCGTTCATTTAAGATCCGCGGGGCTTATAACCGGATCAAAAAGTTGAATAAGGATGAGCTTCAGAATGGCATTATCTGTGCGAGCGCCGGCAATCATGCTCAAGGGGTGGCCTATTCCTGTCACCTTTTAAACATTAATGGCAAGATCTTTATGCCGAGTACAACCCCCAAACAAAAAGTGAATCAAGTTAAATTTTGGGGTAAGGATAGCGTAGAGATTGTATTAACTGGTGACACATTTGATGATGCCTATGAAAAGGCAATGGAATGTAGCCAGGCTGAAAATCGTACATTTATCCACCCGTTTGATGATTTCGATGTAATTGCCGGCCAAGGGACCGTTGCAGTTGAATTGCTAAATGATTGTCCTGAAAAAATTGATTATCTATTTGCCGCAATTGGCGGCGGCGGCCTCATCGCTGGGGTTGGAACATATTTAAGACATTTTTCACCAACCACGAAATTAATCGGTGTGGAGCCTCAAGGGGCACCTGGGATGAAGGAATCGATTTTAAAAGGGGAAGTGACCTCACTTAAGGATATTGATCCATTCGTTGATGGTGCTGCCGTAAAAACGGTAGGCTCAAAAACGTTTACCATTTGCAAAGAAATTGTTGACGATATTATTGTCGTTCCAGAGGGTAAGGTTTGTACCACACTTTTATCCTTGTATAACGAAAATGCCATTGTTGTGGAACCGACAGGAGCCCTTTCCATTTCTGCATTAGATACATATACAGACAAAATTAAAGGAAAAACAGTTGTCTGTATCATCAGCGGCGGCAACAATGATATCGGACGGATGCAGGAAATTAAAGAGCGCTCCAAGCTTTATGAGGGTCTGCAGCATTATTTTATTGTTCAGTTCCCGCAGCGTCCGGGGGCATTACGTGAATTTCTCTTTGATGTTCTTGGACCAAATGATGATATTAGCTATTTTGAATATACGAAAAAGAATAATCGAGAGACTGGACCGGCATTGGTTGGTATCGAATTGAAGGATAAGGAGGATTACCTTCCATTAATCGAACGGATTAAGGCTAAAGGATTTTTACACCGTGAAGTAAATAAAGATAGCACACTGTTTCAGATGCTTGTATAGAAGAAAGGGACCATCCAATAAAGTAAGGAATGGTCCTTTTTCATGTTTTTCCTACTTTATACTCTTTTTTTAATATAGGATACTTAACAAATGAAACATTTATTGTATAATAAAATCTGTGAATAAAAGCAGCATTTTATAAAGTGTTGTTCTTCAGTTAATATAAAGTGTCACGAATTCTAAATTGTTATGTTGAAAAAGTAATGAAGAAGCAACTTTTTTGATTATAATAATTTGTGTAGATTCAAAGCGGAAAGAGAGTGTTCATAATGGGACGTAAATGGAACAATATTAAAGAAAAGAAAGCTTCAAAGGACGCAAATACGAGTCGTATTTATGCAAAATTTGGAGTTGAAATTTATGTAGCCGCAAGGCAGGGTGAACCAAACCCAGAATCAAATCAGGCATTAAAATTTGTTCTTGAGCGTGCAAAGACATACAATGTCCCAAGACATATTATTGATCGTGCGATTGAAAAAGCAAAAGGCGGTTCAGAAGAAAGCTATACCGAGTTACGTTATGAAGGCTTTGGACCTAATGGCTCAATGGTCATCGTCGATGCGCTGACAAATAACGTGAACCGTACCGCATCAGATGTCCGTGCTGCATTTGGTAAAAACGGCGGGAATATGGGAGTTAGTGGTTCTGTTGCGTACATGTTTGACGCCACAGCGGTCATCGGTGTGGAAGGAAAATCAGCTGATGAAGTGCTTGAACTTCTAATGGAAGCTGATGTCGATGTCCGTGACATCATTGAAGAAGAGGATTCTGTGATCGTCTATGCCGAACCAGACCAGTTCCATTCTGTACAGGAAGCATTCAAGCAGGCGGGGATCACTGAATTTACCTTTGCCGAATTAACGATGCTGCCACAAATTGAAATCACGCTTCCAGAAGATGGACTTGCAAAATTTGAAAAAATGATTGATGTATTAGAAGATTTAGAAGATGTGCAGCAAGTGTACCACAATGTGGATTTAGGTGAATAAAAAAATAAGCAGGCCAACCGGTCTGCTTATTTTTTTATGTAAATGTTAAAAAAATTATCTTTTTGCAGTCGATAAAATAAAAATGGTAGCAATAATTGAAAAAGAACCAATCCACTCGGCAGGTGTAAAGGAGACATTAAGCCATACAACAGCCAAAAAAGCAGCAGATAATGGTTCAACGCAGGCGAGCAGACTTGCCTCGGATGCGTGGATGAATTTCAAGCTCTCCATAAAGCAAAAGAAGGCAATTAATGTGCCAAACACGACAACAAAAACAACGGCCAAAAAGGATGTCAGGTTCCAATGACCTTGAAATTTCCAAGGAGGATGGATGAAACTAAAGCCGAACCCGCCAATTGTCATACCCCATCCCACTGTCATTAGTGATCCCCATTTTGACAGCAAACTGCCTGGATAGAGCGTATAAAAAGCGAGGGCAAATGCGGAAAGAATTCCCCAGAAAAATGCCGGACCTGATATGGAAAGTGAATGGATACTTCCTTTCGTTACAAGAAGAAAGGTTCCAAAAAGGGCTAGGACAATTGCGATTACTTCTTGTTTGGCAGGTAATGATTTTGCCCGAAGGCATAGGTAGCAAACGATGATGACAGGCGCCAAATATTGTAGAACTGTTGCGGTGGCAGCATTTCCATGTTCAATAGCAGCAAAATAAGTATATTGAACGCCGAACATGCCAATGGTTCCAAATATGATGAGGCGGACGACATCTTGTTTATTTTTCCAAACACTCCAAATATTTTGTTTAGTGACAAATTGAGAAAACAGCAATAAACCAATCCCTGAAAAAATTAGCCGGGTCACTACAAGCCAGTTTGTGCTATATCCTTGCTGATGAAACAGGTATTGGGCAACGGTCCCGGAGACTCCCCAAAAAGTTGCTGCTATTAGAACTAAAATAATTCCTTTAGCCCTTGGGTAGGGCAAAACCACACCTTGCGAATTCATGTAATCCCTCCAAAACAAAGCAATGCTTAAATCTTATTCTATAAATATTACAAAAATTATAACACTATTAGATTGCTGGTTTTATAGTTATTTTAAAAATACAAAGAAGTTGATCACTTTTTTCTGAATTGGAGGAATCCGAACAATAAATAGAGAATTATGAAAATAAAAGCACCCAACTAGAAAGGAGGCCAAAATATATGTCATTAAAAAAAGATGGACAAGATGAATCCCTGAATCAAAAATCGAATGATTACAATTTAGATGAGGACATAAAAAATCATCCTGGATTCGGGAAACCATTACCTTCACATCTATTCTCAGGTGATATTTATGCTAATTTTACCAAGACTGCTAAAGAGGCGGGGTACTTACCGCCATTTATAGAATTGCAAAAAGAAATAAGGCAAGAGATTGCGAAAACAATAAAATTAAAGGGGAACGATACGAAGGAGTCGGAAGCAAAGGATATGATTGATGAAATTAATAAGAAAATCCAAAAGTATAACACGATTTGTCCACCCATGATGCAAAAAGGAAGGATTAATTTTAATAGTATCGAAAATCAATATATAAATTGGGAATAAGCTAGTATTGGTATATGCTTAGCTATCAGTGGTTTAGCAATGTGCTAGCTTCTTGCTTTGCTATTGCTAGAGGAGCATGGCATCATTGAGGGGGTTGGCTTACTAGTAAAATTGGTGTTAAATACAAGCCACCTTATCGCTTAATCCCTTAACCGTATGGTATTATACAATATAATACATTTGGAAAGGATGAAAAAGGTGTCATTGGTAAGTGTAAAAGCCCATTTCAAACAATGGAATCGTGATGGAGATGTAATGGAATTTGAAACTTCAAGTGCTACTGTAGACGAAGCTGCAAAAACAATTGGGGTATTGCCAGCAAGGATTGCTAAAACCATTTCCTTTAGGGGTGCTGAGGAAAAAGCCATTCTGATTGTTGCTGCTGGTGATGCCAAGGTTGATAACAAGAAATTCAGGCAGAAATTTGGTTTCAAACCTCGGATGCTCAATCCTGATGAAGTACTCGAGCAAACAGGACATGCCATCGGCGGGGTTTGCCCCTTTGGTTTGAAAAATGATCTTGAGGTTTATCTTGATGTATCAATTCGAGACCATATTCCCTGCCTGTGGCAGTACGAACTCCGCTATCGAATTAACGAAGGATGAATTATTTCAGTATTCTTCTGCAATTGAGTGGGTGGATGTGTGTAAAGAATGGGAAGAAGAACAAATTCTATCTAACGTTAGTCAACAATTCGAAGTTTAACGAAAAAAGGATAAAGAATCTTTTCTTTTTTTAGAAGATTCTTTATCCTTTTATATTATTTAAACATTTCTCCATTGTCATAATTTAATTGCCATTCAATACCAAACTTATCTTTTACTTGCCCATAACATTTGCTCCAGAAGGTTTCTTGCAGTTCCATCACAACAGTACCGCCTTCTTTTAATTTGTCATAATAAGATATAATTTTTTCCTTGTTTTGATTTACGATCGCTAGGCTTATATTATTTCCTTCAATATAAGGCATGCCAGGAAAAACATCAGAAAACATGACATTACTGCCATCAATGTCAAGCCGTGCATGCATGACCAAATTTTTTGCTTCCTCTGGAAGCGGATAATCTGGATTTTGAGGCGATTCACCAAAAGTCATAATTTTTGGTTTTTCTGTTTCGAAAACATGGGCATAAAAATCCACTGCTTCGCGCGTGTTCCCATTAAAATTCAAATAAACATCTACAGACATATTTTTACCTCCGATGCTTTTTAATGTTAAACAAGTTTAATTATACCATTTAGTTTTAGGAATATTCAAACATTTAACGACTTAATGAGTTTCCAATCATCTCGGTGTTAACGGCTTAACTGAAATGGCTGGGGAGTAGCTAGTAAAAATACAGCCCTCTAAATGGTTGGTATTTAACAATCCTAGATTGAGTGCTGCTTTTATTTTTAAATCATCCGGTTTTTTAACTACTTGAATAAGATCATTCATATGTAACTCTTCTAATCTTTTTATCGTTTCTTCTTCATTATATTTTTCCGTTTTACGAATTTGCCTTTGCAGCTTGTAGCCGCTGATGGTAATTTCCCCTTTATGATTTGAACCTACTAGATTATTAAAATAGGTTTGAAACGCATCCTTTAATTGATTCATTTCCAGTTCAATTTCTTTTTTCTGTTTATTCAGCTCGTAATACCTGACCAACATCTCACCTGTTATTAAGGACTCATTATTATTTAACAATATCCTCGCCTCCCTACGAACGTATATTCTATTTTATGATTGTTAGGAGGAAAATATAACCGTGAAAAAATTAATATTCAGGCACCAAAAAAGAGGGGCACCAAAAAAGCATCATTAAACAGTTGCTTTCTTCACAATATAATGGCAAGCTTAAGTATGATTAAAAACTTCTTTGGAAAGAACTTTATAGGTGAATAATATGATTGAAGTAAGAACTTCGAAGCTTAGTGATGGGGATTTAAATAGAGGGGTATTTGCAACATGTGATATCGCAAAAGGGGAGCTTATTCATGCAGCACCTGTTATTCCTTACCCAAATGAGGAGCATGTTCATATTGAAAAAACATTGCTGGCTGACTATGCATTTGAGTACGGCATAAACCATACAGCGCTTCTCTTAGGATATGGCATGCTATTTAACCATTCTTATCAGCCAAATGCTATTTATGAAATTAATTTTCCGAATCATACGTTTGACTTTTATGCCTACCGGGATATAAAAGCAGGTGAAGAAATCCTTATCAACTATAATGGTGACGTGGATGACGATGAACCGCTGTGGTTTCATAGGGAAGAAAATAACGACTCTGAAAATGAGTAAATAGTTTAGGATAGATTGAGGCAGTGTTACTGCTTTTTCTATCCTTTTTTAATGAATTTTTTTCAAAATAAAAACCTGCTAAAGGGATGCGTCGTCTAAAAGATAGCAAGGAGGGGGTCAAACGTGGAAGAATTAACAGCAGAAGTGATAGAAACTGAAGATAAGGAAGCTCTTATCGATGAAATTATGACCAGGTACGGCCAGGAAATCTTGCAGCTTGTTTATTCTTATGTGAAAAATAAAGGGCTCGCTGAGGACCTTACTCAGGATATTTTTATTAAATGTTACAAATCTCTTCATACATACAGCGGAAAATCGAAGCTGCGGACGTGGCTATGGCGAATTGCAATCAATCATTGTAAGGACTACCTGAAAAGCTGGTATAACCGGAACGTCGTCATGACAAATGAAGAACCGGCAAACAGCCAAACGAAAAAGGAAATGGTGGAGCAGGTCGTAATCCAAAAAGAAGAGGATGATGAGTTGATTGGAGCGATACTGATGCTGCCAATTAAATATCGTGAAGTGATTTATCTGTTTTATTATGAGGAATTGCCGATTAAGGAAATCGCTGTACTCACCGATACAGGTGATAACACGGTTAAAACCAGATTGAAACGCGCAAAAGAACTGCTAAAAGAACGATTGGAGGCATAAGTCATGGAGGATCGTTTAAAGACTTTAAAAAAATCTATGGATCGAACTACTTTTTCTCAGTTGAATTTTACCGAGCAGCTCCGAAAAGACATTCGTGAAAAAATCAATGGACAGGATGAAAATGAAGAGGATGTATTACTTGCTGTCATGCAACTTCTTGTTCATGAGAAAACAGGCTTCGAATTAGCAAAACTTTTACGAGGGCGGGGCATTCGGAAATTCGAGGATACCGAAGGATTTCTATACATTCTTCTCCATCGATTGGAACAGAACCAATGTATCCAAGCTACCTGGAACGAATCGAAAGCAAAATATTATCGACTTTCGGATAAAGGCAAAAAAATCTTGCAAAAGGCAGAAAAACGACATTCAAAGAAACGATTTGCTTTAAAAGAATTGCTTGAGGGGTGAGATCAACGTGGCAAATAAAAAGTATATCTTCTTAAATGAGGTTACAGACCAAATTAAATCAAAGGAAGCAAAGAAATATGTTGCCGATGAATTAGGTTATCATTTACAGGAAGCAAAGAATTCTTGGATGGAGAAGGGATTACCGGTAGCTGAGGCCGAGGTAAAGGCCATTGATCAGATGGGCAGCCCTATCAAATTGGGAAAACAGATGAACAAACTTCACAAGCCAAAAGTTGATTGGTTCATGATTATCCTATTGGTTACAACATTAGGACTAGGATTTTTACCGATGATTTCGCTGGAATACATGGATACAAGGCATTTTTCAGTCAATAAAACCATCATTGTACTACTTGGTGGTACCGTTGCAATTGGTATCATGTTAATCGATTATCGCAAATGGAAAACGCGAGGTTGGTTGTTTTACTCTCTAGGGGTTCTCTTATTGATCGTGATTATGTGTTTTTCAAATACAACTATTAATGGTGCCCCACTGCTTAGGATCCCATCAATCATTACGATAGAAAGCTCAAAGTCGCTGCCACTCTTTTTTCTTGCCTGGGCATCCTTTTTTACTAATGAAAAGCTTAAAATCTGGCAATTTGCCATTTTATTTTTCGTTCCATTCCTATTATTCTTCTCCGTCCATAGTATCCCAATCACCTTTATTATGTATACAGTTATGGTATTCGTGATGCTTTGGTGGAGTAAATTCAGTAGGAAAACGATATTGTTTATAACCGGAAGTACGGTTGGATTATTCATGATTGTCGCATTTACTTATTGGCCATTCCTTATGACGTACCATAAACGAAGCTTGCTGGCATTTTTAAATCCCGAGAAAGATCCAAATGGAGCAGGGTATTTGTTTTTACGCGTGAATGAATTAATGTCAAAAGCAGGATGGTTTGGAAACCCGGTAAAAAAGGAATTTATCCCGGGAGCACATACGGATTTTGTTTTTGTAAGCTTAACCTATATTTACGGGTGGTTATTTGCAATCGCATTGGTAATCATACTCTCCCTTATTATGGTGAGATTTATATTTGTCTCTAATAAGATCCATGATTCTTTCGCAAAACTTCTTCTGATTGGTGCTGTAGCACTTTATAGTGTACAGCTGGCTAGCAACGTCGGAATGGCACTCGGGGTCTTTCCACATACCTCAATATCCTTGCCCTTTATTAGCTATGGATTAATGCCGGTTTTGCTAAATTCCTTTCTAATCGGAATTGTGTTAAGTGTTTATCGCAGGAAGGATTTACTTTTAACTCGATATAGTTAATGGAAGAGGAACTTTCCCATTAACCACATACAAACGACATATAGGAGTAGTGAAAAAACGCATGATTTTACTTAATGGCAGTTTCATTATTTTTCTTGGCGTGATCTGTTATATTATTGGGCGTGGGATTTTTTTAGGACTAAAACATAAAAACAAAAAAATAGTATATTGGTTAAAGGAAATATTTTACTTTCTCTTTGTTTTGTACTTGCTAATGGTTATATCCGTAACACTTTTTCCATTGGCATTGTGGATTGATTTTCATTGGGAAAATATTAAGTATGGTATTAATCTAATTCCGCTTGTATCTATTATTAAAGATATCAGATCAATAGGCATAGCTTATGATGGTGATACCGTGTTCATGATTAGTCTAATTGTTAGAAATGTAGGGGGCAATATTTTATTATTAATGCCTTTAGGATTTTTTGTACCCATATTATTTAGAAAAAATATTAAGAGAACTGTTATCCTAGGATTTTTCATCTCAGTTAGTATCGAATTTATTCAGTTTTTTGAACTATTAGCCGGCGGGCGCGGTCGTACTGTCGATGTTGACGATATTCTTTGTAATGTTATAGGTGCTTGTTTTGGGTACCTTATTTTTAAATTAGTTGATCGATTTCAAATAAAATTTTTACAAAACCTTAATCCCGAGAAGATGAACATGTAGATTATTTGAATTTCCAAAAAAGAATATTGCATGTTTGAAGATAAAATTAGATTTATTAATTGGTAGAGATGAGATAAATAGAATTAACAAAATATTATGGGGATTATATCGAGATAAATTTCAACTTAACAGAAGACTATATACACTTTAATTTTTATCACATTAAAAATTCAAAATTTGCCATTCGATCATTGAATTAACTAAGATTTTTAACGCCGGTATTTTTTATCGTTAATCGATAAGGAAAATACCCAATTATCAAAAAAGAGCACAGCTTTTGTGCTCTTTTCTAATTTTTGGTCAATACTAGAAACTAAGAATAAAAAGGGGGCACGTATGATACAGTGGGCATCGATTGAAGGAGTGAAAAAAATGACTAAGCAAGAATTAATCAAATTATTGGTGTTAATAGAATCTGTTTATTCTTCCTGTATAACAAAAGATGATACGATACTCCGATGGTTTGAATTTTGCTCGAATATGGACTATGAAAAAGTGATGATAAAGCTTCAAAATCATATTAGAAAAAGCCCCTATCCCCCTACTATTACGGACATTACAGTGTTTACTGCAGAAAGCGAAGACTTTTCAGAGAGGATGGCATCATGGAAAAAAAAGGGGGAGGATCAAATTGAACAGGATAGGAGAAGTGGAAACCAAGGACCACTACCGGCATGGCTGCTTGAATATACACTAAGATGATCGAAGCTGAGAATATGCAGCTTAATGCTGTATTTTTAGGGTGTAATTTAATAAGAACCATACTGGTAAGTGACACCACCACATAATTTATTATGAAAAACACCAAATCCGCCCATGCCTTTCCATTGTTTCAACATAGTCTAGACAGTAACCTATATAAAGGAGATGGGCTCAAATGTATGATTTGAGACATTTTAACGTAGGAATGAGCTGGGTAGGATTCCCAGGGCATTGTGGGCATTGAGACAGGCATAGAGAATTCCTATGGGTGTTGGATATGTAGGGATGGCGGATTTCCCACTATTTAACCGAAGTCAACCTTCTATAAGAAATATCAATAATTAAAATATAGAAAGAATATAATTTGGTGATATGCTCTGCCGCTTTAGGAAATTGCCTTAGTAATTCAAGGCTTTTTTCTTTGAACATTAAAATTATGAGCATCTAAAAAGGAATTAAATGAAACTTAAAGAATAGTAAATAAGGAACAGAAGTGAATAGGTTGTTGATAGGTTTAGCAGGACGTGCGAGGGGGTGGAATATGTATCAAGTATTATTTGTTCTTATTTTATTTACATTAATTATTTCAATTGTTAAATTGATGTTAAATAGGAAATGGACATTGATCTATACTGCTTTTGGATATGATACGTATTTTGCAATAGCTGCAAAGTTAAAAAGTGCAGGTGTTAAATATAAAACAATAACGCCGCTAAATTTCAGAGACGCCGTGCATTCTAAGGATAATACACAATATGATGTATATGTAAAAAAGGGAGAAGAGCATCTTGTATATCCAGTTCTACATGGAAAATAAGTTAGTATTTTAGATTTTAGCAATTCACTATATTTAAGACAGGAGGAAACAATATGCTGATCCAAAAAGTAACCATAAACGAACTCGATTCTTTAACGGAATTATTTAATTTGTACAGGGTGTTTTATAACCAAAAGTCTGATGTGAATAGTGCGAGGAAGTTTTTAACGGAAAGAATCTTGAAAGAAGAGTCCGTAGTGTTTATCGCTCTTAATGGACATGAGTCGCTTGGTTTTGTTCAGCTCTATCCGTCGTTTTCAAGTGTGAGTATGCAGCGGTCATGGGTATTAAATGATTTATTTGTAAAGGAAACTGCCCGTGGACAAGGAGTGGGAGAGAAATTAATGAAAACGGCGATTGAATTTGCTAAGGAAACAGGGGCAAAAGGAGTTTTGTTAGAAACTGCCAAGGATAACACGACAGCACAAAGACTCTATGAAAAAATTGGTTTTATAAGAGAAGGAAATTATTATTATTATTTTTCTAATTAAAACTCGAGGATGCTTTTATAATTTATCTATTTGTGATAATGAATCACTCCATCGTTATTTCATTTATTTTTCGATTTTCATTAAGTTTAATAACCATTTTTCTGTTAAATTGAAATTATAGGTTATTTAGAGGGGAGAATTAAATGAAAAATTTAGCGCTTACTAATGAGATTCTGAATGGCAAAGTATATATGGTCGAAATGCAAGATGGTGAAATTAGTTCCTTTCGAATTTTAAGCGAAACGCCCACACATTATATTTTTTCCTATTCCACAAATGAATCAGTAGAAGTATTTGAAAAATCAAAGAATGATGTTAATGGTATTTTTGATGTAAGAGAATGGTGGAACGCTCAAAAGGAAAAGTGAAACCCTCTTGGTTAAAAAGACTTCAATTTTTCCGAACTCTTTTGATCGGATGCGTTCCTTGATAATAAAAGATACAGGGGACTTCTTTTTAATGAGGTCCCCTGGGCTATTTTGGATAAATCCAGTCAATTAAATAATACTATTCTTCTCAACCAAACTGTCACTAAAGTCAGAATCGTAAATATAGGAGATTGGGATAATCATTGGGACAAAATCGCCATTTTGTTCACCATATCCTTGGTTACGTTTATAAGAAACAAACTGATCAATAAACTGGTTTGGCCCCATATTCATCACGGAACCGTTGTCGAATACATTGACTTTTAGATCCCCAAAATTAACCACCATAGGCGCAAAAATCAACAAAATCACCCCTAACAACATTTATATAATACTGTTTTTAGCTGTATTGCTATCCGCTACATCAGTGTCATTCAACCATGTAATGGGGATATTAATAGGTGATATATCTCCATTTTGTTCACCAATTCCCTGGTTTCTTTTATAGGAAACTAACTGATCAATAAATTGGTTAGGACCCAAATTGACTAAGGAGGAATTATCAATAACATTTACTTTAAATCCTAAAAAATTGATCGCCATTGGTGCGATATTCAAAAAAATCACTCCCTATGCATGATTTCTTTTCATCGAGGGGATATCAATGATTTCATCATCAAAAACAATGTTTATGGGAACTGCGGCAATCGAAAAATCCGCCATTTGTTGGCCAAAACCTTGGTTTTTTTTTCCGGCAACATTTATATTTTTTAAAAAGGTTGGTCCAACTGAAACAGCACATTTATGACTAGCACTGTTTATTTTCATGCTTTCGATATTGACTTTGGTTGGGATAAAAAACATTTTATTCTCCTTTCAATCTCTAGAGAAAATGCAGATTCCATGTATTTTTACAAATATATTCTTTGGAGTGGATAATAAGACCACCTCGTTGGTGCATGAGTTTGAACAAAAAAAAGAAAGTGGTGGAGGCCACTTTCGAAAGAAGGAAAACTTTTATGGGTTAGTACAGCATATGTTCAAGCTTGTACGTGCATGTAGTGAACATGTCCATTTTTTAAATCTTTTAAAAAAAAGGGCGCTAACAAATTTTTTGAATAAGCTCAATCGAGTTATTTTTAGGTGAGTTGACTAAGGAAGAGACTTCATATGTCTCCATTTCATTTTCATCGAAAGGGACAAGCAATGGTTTTAGACGTGTAGTATCAGAAATTGCTGTATCCAGCCAAATTTTTTCATCTTCTCGTTTCAAAATCGCAGGCATGCGGTCGTGAATATCTTTCATTAATTCATTGGGACCGGTTGTGATCACAGAACAAGTATAGAGTGTTTTACCATCTGGTGACTTCCAGCCCTCCCAGATTCCTGCCATGGCAAACAATTCATTCGACTTAAGTTTTATCCGCATTGGGGTTTTGGTTTTATCTTCATGGCGTTTCCATTCATAAAAGCTATCAGCTATGACGATACAGCGTTTCTTTTTGAAGGCATTCCGAAAGCTTGGTTTTTCTGAAATTGTTTCAGCTCTGGCATTGATCATTTTATTACCAACCGATAAATCTTTTGCCCATGGAGGGACTAACCCCCATTTAAGGAATCCCATCCGATTCACCCTTCCATCATTTATTACCGCTAAAACCGACTGTGAAGGGGCAATATTATAGCTTGGAGAATAAAGCTCTTCCTCTAGGAAGGATTGAATATCGAAATGATTAATGATTTCTTCGAAAGTTGCTGTTAGTGTGAAACGGCCGCACATAAACTTCACCTCGTCAACTAGTTACGAATATTGTAGCAAAATCTTCCCTTAAAAGCATTTTCCAATCTGGATTAAAAAAGATTACATTTTTTTGATTGGACAAACATCTTAAATAAGAAGAATTCCACCTAATTCTTACTCAGCTTACGGGGGCGATTTTTCTATAAAGAAGCATCGCTTTTCCTTATTGAAGTAACGGAACAGGTTGAATGGGAGTCTAATAAATTTGCTAACAAAGTTTGAAAACAGGATAAATCCTTAGTAATATACCAAAAATGGTTATTTATAGTAAAATAGAAATTGTAATCAAATACATATACAGGGGAATATTTGCCTGCTTTTGGCTAGTTTTTCCGTATTGTTGCTTATTTATAGCTGTAATATAAGAATATGTAAATACCTTGTAACTATTGCTTGACAAAGAATTAGTTATGAGAAACCAACTTCCTTGAATATAAATAGGTAAAAACTGTAGATGGAGGTCTGTTTATGGCTTTAGTTTCAATCTATACTGTTGGTAGGTTAAATCACCCCTATGACCACCCTGCCTCTCGTGAATTTTTTGAAGTGGGATATGAAGTATTTCGTCAGGCAAATAAATCAGGACAACTTATAGAGGCATTTTCATCTAATGGAGTCCCTTTTCCTGAAGAAGTCAAAAAGGGGGATGGTTCCCCTATTATTACTCTAACGGTTTGGAAAAGCCTTCAATCCTTATATCGTTTTACCTATTCAGGTAAGCATATGCAAGCGTTGCGAGATAGGGGCAAATGGATGGAGTCTTATCAAGAGAAACACCTTTCATATGTTGTGTGGTGGACAGAGAAGCTGAAGGATATCTCATGGGATGAGGCTTTCAAGAGATACAACTATTATATTCAGAATGGACCCACTCCTTTTGCATTTGATTTTAAGCATGCGTTTGATGAAAAAGGGGAGACATGCTTGGTTAAGTAGCAGTGGGGGGTTCTTGATTAATTGTGAAATTATACATTTAATCTAAAGATGGCGTTGATCCGTGAAGGATTGACTATCTTTTTTATGTACCTTATTAAGCTGCAGGTTCAACAAGTATTTACAATTAATATAATTATAAAATTAATATATGTAAGAATATAGCGAAGGGGTGTTTGTATGAAAGAAGAAAATAAACCATTTAATGATGTAATAGACCACATAAACAAGATAGAAGGAAATGCTGCAGATATTACCAAGGATTCAGTAAAAAAGTTGCCAAAACCATTAAAATATTTTGGGTATTTTCTAGCTGGCTTCTTATCAATATCTATCTTGTTAATGATTATTTTAAATTTATTACACTAACCGCTACTTGATTTTTAAGTCTGGCCACTATCTCATATGATGTATGGAGGATTTTTATGATATATGACAATCAAAATAAAACAATTACCACTAAAAGGCTAGTACTAAGACTATTTCAAAAATCTGATGCAGCACCTGTTTCTAAACTTTGTAATAATTATAATATTTATAAAAGTACATTGTCCCTACCTTATCCATACTCTTTAGAGGATGCTTTGTCGTGGATTGAACGTCATCTTGATAATTTTAATGCTAATAAATCATATGAATTTGCAATAACAGATAAAGAAAGTGGAGAATTATTTGGAGCAATAGCTTTATCTAACAACCAAATGTTTAATAATGGTGAAATTGCCTATTGGATTGGTGAAGAATTTTGGGGAAAAGGATATGCTACAGAGGCAGCGGAAGCAATATTACAATTTGCATTTGCTGAAAAACAATACCATAAAGTATTTGCTCGTTACTTTAATTCAAATCCAGCTTCAGGGAGAGTTATGCAAAAATTAGGCATGAAAAAAGAAGGGATATTAATTGACCATGTTTGGAAAGAAAATCGATATGAAGACCTAGTATATTATGGAATTATTAACTCGGTAGGTTTATAGATCTTATATCGCAAAAGGAAAAAGTTTACAGATCCTACCTTGCATCAATTATCTAAAAAATAATAAACCAGCAATATTGGGGTTTTCCAAGATTTACAATTCATCGTACCATAATCAAGAAAGATAATGCGGCTTATTTATAACCGGTTCGGGTGGATGGGTAGATTTTACCTAAAAGAAAAAGGAGTAAGAAGTATGATGCCGGTGGGTGATATGCTGAATTATTCGCCAAATAGTAGACCGATGGTGAATTAATGGATTCAACTAGAAATTTCTGGATGAACTTATTTTATTTATGGGTGTAAGAGTTAAAGATCCAACTGCCATTTTGGTGGCTTTTTCTAATTGCAATAACGAATTAGGTTTATTTAGAAAAAATAAAGTACAGTGAATTTATTCACCTTGCTTTTCTTATGTTATGATTTTTTATAAAGTTTTCGAGTCTTTTTCAGACAGAAAAGTGTTTTTATCTATATTGTCGATTATAACCCTTATCATATTGTTAGGGGAAAGTATCCAAATCGCATAACTATCGTTAATTTTAAAATCAGTCAGTGTTTATTCAATAATGCAGTTACGTAACCAGCTGCGGTATTTGTTTAAAACCAGTTGTATAAATGTGAGAAAATGCCCCTCATAATGAAAAAATCTCCAGCAGAATGCTGGAGGATTCTTAAGATTATTTTTTAAACTTATCCGGAAATTGCTTTACAACTCCTGCAGAGATAGTATCTGCCATTAGGATAATATGTGTGACACCTTCGTCAATTGAAACGATTCTTGCGTTCCAATCTTTTGCTAAGCTTGCAGATAAATCATTTGTCACTAATTTCAGATGTGCATACAGCAAATTTTTTAGATCCTCATTTTTCAAATAGGGGTTGGCACCGCTAAGGAAAGCTGCTATTTCATCTGCATTTCTATACCATTCTTTGTTTAGCTGTTTCACCAAGGCTTCATTTCCGCTTTTACCCGCATCTACAATCTTTCCCGCAATAACAATATGCTCCTTAAGCAAATCCGTAAGTTTGTTGCCAGCTTTCTCTCCGTATAGTGGCTTTACAGCATTACCAATATCCTCCTGATTTTTTAGAAGCCTAGTCAGTACCAGTTTTTGATCCTCCGCTCCAGCTGTTGTTGCACTTGTAATATAATTACTTGTCCACAATACATGATCAATCCAAAGTCTCCTAAATTGATTTTCGAACTTTACCTCAGATTGGCTAATGCATTGTACCTGCGGTTTTGCGTAAGCACTGGTTGTTCCAGCTACCATGTTTAGAGGAAATTAAAAAATAAATCCCTTCAACAATAATTTTTTCATAAAACCATCTCCTTCCAAAGTTAAAAAGTACCTTTTTTTATTATTGATATATGGGATCTTTATATTCATAAAAATGGTTCTACTGACCCTTTTGATCTGTAAATACGTGGCTTTTTATATGAAGGAGCAAAAAGCCAAGTGACCATTAAACTACCGGGTGCAAGAGTTGAAGAAGGGTGGTAGGAGTTCTAAAAATCATAATAATTTTTAATACAAGCAATTTAGAAGATGATAGACTTTATGAAAATCTTATTAAAGTTGGAAAGGCTCTATTCCCACTTCATACTATTCCTTTAATAGAAAATTCGGTTGGTTTGTAGTTAATTTTGGAATTTTTACTTGGTTACAGTCGGACCATTTTCTTTTGCTACGAACCGCTTACCATTTTTTTCATAATATTAGATGTATCACCCTTTTTTTAACGAATTTCCCATCAAAATAGCACTGGGATTTTTTTGATTTATGTAAGGTTAACAAAGTGCGGATTCGAACCTTTTACATAAGAAAGCCGGACTCCTGCATGCGAACAGGTTCCGGCTTTGCTTATTGCACTAATTTTTTTCGCTTATTTTAGAGATTGCCACTTACTTGTTGGTCCAAGAAATCAATTGCATACGTATTCGTTAAATTTGTACCAGTAATAGCAATATTGAAAACTGCAGTGTTATTGGAACCTGCACCAAAGGCACTTTTTGAAGCAGTTTTTGGAGAAATAACTAGTGAACCGTCAAAATTAACGACTCCTCCTGAAATTTCGTCTATATCAATATTATCTCGGTCATAACCAATCATTTTAATCAACTTCCTTTACCAATTTATACTCTAATGTATGCCAATTAGTTTTATTATGTTTCATGGCATATCTCTTTTTTTGGGCAGTACCTCCAAAGTAGAAGAACAAAGACAGGGATGAAAGCATAGATTAAAATAAACCTAACTGAAAGGATGCCTGCCAATGCCTGCAAATATTTTTGGACCCATACAAATTACTACAATCAGTGCAAATGGTGTGGTCGAATTTGGTGATAGCCTTGTTGTATCACCGAAGGTTGCAAGTAAAACGCCTAGTGGAGCTGGATCATTTAACACAGCAATTTGGGTTATGACAAGTACGGCTGCAAACAATACAATTTTCATTAACTCCAGTGTAACTGATCAGCCAATTTCGGGAACATTATAAGTGCCTTACACCCCATCACTATTCGGCTTCGTACTTCTAGTTTTATAGCTGTACCCGAAAAAAGAACAATGACAGGGAGCAAAGCATAAGTTATTGAAAATAATTTATTGAAAATAATTTTAAATGGAAGGTTGTTTCTAATGCCTGTAACTATTCGTGGACCATTACAAATTCATAACGTCGTTACAAATGGTAATGTCAAATTCGGCGATTCCTTTTTTTTAACACCTAAGGATGTATCGAAGGTGTTTGCTGGGTCTGGAGCAGTTAACATAGGAATAGGGGCTATCACTAATACCGTTGTGAACAGTACGAATTATATTCACCCTGATGTAATTGATCAGCCGAATACTGGAAATAATTAAAACCATTAAGTAAGTTTGGGCTTGTCACCCGAAATGGAAAAGTGAGTTTCGAAAATCCAATATAGAAACGCAATTATGAACACGTCAAATTGGACGTGTTTTTTTACGTTTGGGCACGTTTAGGGGGCACGAATATTCTTCAATTTGAAAGGCGCCGTAGGTGTTTCTATTTGTTCTACTCAACTTCAGAATTTCTTTAGAATTTTCTTTGTTTGTTCCGAAGAAATATTTCTTAATATAAGGATATTAAAAATGAGGGATCTTAACAGAGGATGAGATTAGTAAAATCATTAGCATGGGGCACGACAAGAATAAGACTTATTTATGGAAACAAAAAAAGACTTGGATTACCCCAAGCTTTTTTATATGCTAAATATATTGTTGTTAAATCAACGTTATTTATATGTGATTTGTTTTTCACCACGTTATCGGAACTTTTTAGTAACAGGTAGCTCCTGGTTGGATTTAAGATTTGTGAGTTCTCCTTGCGAAGTCAACAAAACGAAATTTATCAGGGCGGTGCCGTGATTCTGTGTATTGGAAAAGGGTAGCATCCTCCAAGTAAACAAAGTTTTTGATGACGACCACATTGTGAAAGCCTTCAAGATCCAGCAGGGTACGGTCCTCTGTTGTAGGCTCGGCCACGACAATTTCTTTTTTTGCAAAGCTTATAGTTAAGTTTAATTCATTTTCAAGATATTGATAAATCGAGTCGGCACAGATCTCTTCAGTTAATGAAGGGACGTACTTGTTAGATAAAAAATCCTTATCTAAAATGATTTTCTCGCCGCCCATTTCTCGCGTACGGACTACTTTCCAGATAAGGTCTTTACTTCCAAGCTGGAGCTGCTGCCGAATAAAACCATCAGGCTTGATTAATGATAACTCGTTGACGATCGTTTTCGGTTTACTGCCCATTTTACTTGCCAGTTCTTTAAAACTTACTAAGCCTGAAACCGGAAAATCAAATTTGCTGATGTCAATGACAATCGAACCTTTTCCTCTAACTTTTTGAATATAACCATTTTGTGAGAGCAGATTTAACGCCTTTCGAATGGTTTCCCTTGATGTGTTGAATTGGTCCTTTAATTCGTTTTCAGAGGGGAGAAGCGTCTGCTGTGGAATTTCCCCACTTTTAATTTGCTCGACAATACTGTTATAGATGGTTAGGTACTTTTTTGTCATAAGGAAATCTCCGTTCATTTTTTCAAGTAGTACACAATTGATTCATACGGCCTAAGTAGAATATCCTTTCCTCGGAGGCCAGAATCGTCATAATTAGAGAGTAACATCTTGCTCTTATAGTCTTCAAGCTTTAATTGCTTAGGGAGGGAGATTGTTCTTGCTTTGTCATAAAAATTGTTGATAACTAGTAATTTTTCCGATTCGTTTGTTCTTACATATGCAAAAATGTCTTCATTATCATCAAGAATAATCTCGAAAGCACCATCGGTTACCACGTTATATTCTTTTCTTAGTCGATTTAACTTTTGGTAGTGATAAAAAATAGAGTCTGGATCCTGTATGGCATTTTCCGCATTTATTTTATTAAAGTTTGCTGCCGTTTGAATCCAAGGTGTTCCTGTCGTGAAGCCCGCGTTTTTGCCAGCGTTCCACTGTACAGGTGTTCTTGAATTATCCCGAGATTTTTGTTTTAGGATTTCAATAATCTCTTGTTCAGTCAATCCTTCACTTTTTTTGATATTAAAAATATTCAAAGATTCAACGTCGCGATAATCATTGATTGAGTTAAAATTCGGGTTGGTCATTCCGAATTCCTCTCCCTGATAAATATAAGGGGTTCCTTGCATCATATGAAGGGCGGTAGCCAGCATTTTGGCCGATTTCTTGTGATACTTCTTGTCATTTCCGAAACGAGAGACAACTCGGGGCTGGTCATGATTACACCAGAAAAGTGCATTCCACCCGCCGCCTTGATTCATTTCTATTTGCCATTTTGACAAAATCTGTTTCAACGATTGAAAATCAAATTCTGCTTTCGTCCATTTATCGCCATTTGGATAATCAACCTTCAAGTGATGGAAACTGAACGTCATATTCAATTCCTCTTGTTTAGGGTTAGTGTATTTAATGCAATTATCAATGGAAGTAGAAGACATTTCCCCAACCGTCATGATGTTGTATTGAGAAAAGACTTTTTCGTTCATTTCATGTAAAAATTCATGGATTCTTGGACCGTCAGTATAAAATTTGCGTCCATCGCTGTCGTCCAGAGGGAAGTGCTGGTCTTTTGAAATTAAATTTATGACATCCAAACGAAAGCCATCGACCCCTTTTTTTAGCCAAAAATGCATCATTTCATACAATGTTTCGCGAACCTTTTCATTTTCCCAGTTTAAATCTGCTTGTGTAACATCGAACAAATGCAGATAAAATTGTTCTGTCGTTTCATCATACTCCCAAGCAGATCCCCCAAATTTAGACTCCCAGTTTGTCGGAGGCTCGCCATTTTTGCCATCCTTCCAAATATAAAAGTCACGGTAGGGATTATCCTTGGAGGATTTAGCTTGTTTGAACCAATTATGCTCTGTAGAAGTATGGTTTATAACAATATCCATTAGAATTTTTAAGCCGCGTTTATGCGCTTCAGCAAGAAGTCTGTCAAAGTCTTCCATTGTTCCATAATCTTCGTGAATCGAGTAGTAATCGCTAATATCATAACCGTTATCACTTTGTGGAGATTGATAGATTGGAGTGAGCCAGAGGACATCTACCCCAAGTTCTTTTAAGTAGTCTAGTTTTTCAATAATGCCTTGGATATCACCGGTACCATTTCCGGTAGTGTCATTAAAGCTTTTTGGATAGATTTGATAAACGACTGCTTTTTTCCACCATGCTGTTGACATTTCAAACACCTTCCTAAATATATAGAGTTCTCTAATGGGGAAAAGGAGGGAGGTAATCTCCCTCCTTAATTAGGAGTTTTTGATACTATTTTTTATTTACTGAGAATAAATTTTCGACTTAGATAGATGTCCAGGTTCAGCACCGTAGGCTAGTTATTTGGTCATTTCTAGCTCCTGTCCATATGCGCTACACGGACATTTTCGCTTTTATTTTTTAAAAGAAAATTTATTCATTCCCGTTTTAGCAAATATGATTGTCAGAATGAATGGTACGACAATTGCTACAACCATGGCAATCGCAAACATCATCATATGCTGCGGCTGGATAGAAAGGAATCCTGGAAGACCACCGACACCAATTGAGTTCGCCATGACATCACTACCCACGGAAATAACAGCTGCAATCATAGAACCGATCATCGCAGCAAGGAACGGGAAGCCGTATTTCAAGTTAATCCCGAACATGGCCGGCTCTGTAACCCCTAAGTAACAAGAGATAGCAGCAGGAATGGATACTTGCTTTTCTTCTTGATTTTTACGGTTAATATAAATCATCGCAAGAACTGCTGAACCTTGAGCAATATTGGATAGGGCAATCATTGGCCATAAGTTTGTTCCGCCCATCTCACTCATAAGCTGAAGGTCAATCGCATTAGTCATGTGGTGGAGACCTGTTATAACAAGTGGTGCATAAGCAAATCCAAAGATTGCCGCAAATACCCAGCCAAATGAAGATGTTAAGCTAGAGTAAACTACATGTGAAATCCAAGAACCGATACTCCAGCCGATAGGGCCTAATACTGTATGAGCGATTAATACTGTTGGAATTAAGGCAAAGAACGGTACAACAATCATTGATATTGAATTTGGTACTATTTTCCGAAGTCTAGTTTCTAAGAAAGCTAGTAATAATCCGGCTAAAATCGCTGGGATTACTTGAGCTTGATATCCAATCATCTTAATTTGGGCAAAACCGAAATCCCATACTGGAATATCTTTGGCACCGGCTACTCCATAAGCGTTCATCAATTGTGGTGATACAAGTGTGATACCTAAGACGATACCTAAAATTTGTGAACCACCCATTTTCTTTGTGACCGACCAAGTAATTCCGACAGGAAGGAAGTGGAATACGGCTTCACCAATCAGCCAAAGGAACGAGTGAACACCGGCCCAGAATTGGGATACCTCGACAATGGTTTTTGTTCCGCCATCCAGTAACTTGATGTCACCGATCACATTTCTGAAGCCGAGGATTAAACCCCCTACAACGAGTGCAGGAATTAGTGGTGTAAAAATGTCTGCAAGATGGGCAATCATCCGTTGAAGCCAGTTCATATTCTTTTTTGCTGCCACTTTTGCTTCTTCTTTTGATGTACCATCTACTCCGGCAATTTTGACAAATTCGTTGTAAAAGCTGGAGACTTCATTTCCGATAATGACTTGGAATTGTCCGGATTGGGTAAATGTACCCTTTACAAGTTTAATGGATTCAATTTCTTTTATGTCTGCTTTGCTTGGATCATGTAAAACAAATCTCATTCTTGTAACACAATGGGTAACTGCTGCTATGTTTTCTTTACCCCCAATGTGGTGTAAAAGCTCTTTCGAAGGATCTGTGTATTTGTCCATCTTTCTTTCCCCCTGTAAAATGGGATTACTCCCAGTTTTTAATCTAATTTTTATATACAGGCGATGTGTACGTTTACATTTAATGATACTGCTTGTATATACAAGTTTTGTTTACGGTTTCATTTTAACTTGTATATACATGTATGTCAACAAGGAAATATTTATTTTATTACTCCATGTATAGACTAATTCATAAAAATACATGTATTCATTCGAATTCGCATGTTTGTTGTTTAGGCAGGTAATTTCTCTAGTTTTATATATTACGAGCAATACTTCTCAGGTTTAGGGCATAAGTAAAATACCTATGTCTTTTGGATTACTTTTTCCCTTTACAGCTTTAATCTATTGAATGAATATTATGAAAATGATAAAATATAAATGTTTAAATTCTTCTGAGTTTAGACCTCCTAATGTTGAGAACTTAGCCTTGAACAGGAAGTTCTCGTTTGAACCTTTGAATTTATCTCGAAGGTTCTTTTTTTTTATATTATTTAATGGACTAATTTGGTCTTTATTTAGGGAAGTATTAAAATATCAAGAGGTTATTAAAAATGAAGGAGTGTTTAATATGAAGGGGCAAGCAACACCATATTTAATGTTCAATGGAAGGAAGGGAGGCTGTAATAATTTCGGGCCTCTTTTTAGCTTTTCTACATGTTATAAATTTCGGTAGTAGAAATGGTGTTAATCACCATTATTTTTTCAATTGATTATTCTAGGAATCTGTTTTTCCATTCTGGTGAGGGGAGCATGCAGCTTTCTTTTTTTCCAAACCATTTATATCGATTTTTTGCAATGATATCGTATAGATAGTCGCGAATGGTCCAGGGGATGATGAAAAATACCGAGACCAGTTTCCAAGCTCCGTTTAATTGTTTACCAACGCATAAAGCTGCATTTGATTTAACATATATTTTTTCATTCTCAATCAAAACAAAGCTGTTAATATCAGTTCTTATTCCATGCTTTTTTAATAATTTTTGACCCATTTCACCTTGAAGGGAGGTAAATTTAAACTTTCCAGATGGGTCCCTTTTTATAATAAATTGCACACTGCTGTTGCAAAGATTACAAATACCGTCAAATAAAATGATCCGTTCCACTGTTTCACCATCTTATTAGAAAATATATATATATTTAAGCATAACATATGTTCTTCTTCAGAACCTATCGTAATTTTTAACCAAAAAAAAGAATTTTTGTAATATTCTTTTTTCGGAGAATTCCAGAGTTTATAATAGACGAGTACATTGGAACATTTTCTCTTATCCTTTAGTGGTGGTGAAGTTGTTATATTAATAATAATTTATAAAACTTGAAACGAAATTCTATAATAATACGTATTTATAAACTAAAGAAAAGATCAAGATAAAAGGGGGAAAAAGGGATGGATTTTAATGAGGGGTTCGATATGTTTAATATCATGCAATTCATTTTCCCAATATTTTTTATTTTAATCGCTGGAATTATTTTATTTACCATTATTAAAGGAATTAGCGAGTGGAGTAACAATAATAAGCAGCCACGCTTAAATGTAAATGCTATTGTGGTGTCGAAAAGAACGGAAGTAAGTGGCGGTGGGAATGACCATCATTCAAGTACATGGTATTATGTAACCTTTCAGGTAGAAAGTGGTGACAGAATGGAATTTGGGGTCAATGGAGGTCAATATGGACAGCTGGCAGAAGGCGATGTCGGCGAGCTAACATTCCAAGGAACCAGGTACCACGGCTTTACCAGAAAACAAACAGGGGCATAAAATCTAGAAGGCGGTGGAAGTATGTGGGAAAATGATTTAACAAGGGTATTAAACATTAATTATCCAATCATCCAGGCACCGATGGCGGGAGGGCCTACAACCTCAGAATTAGTGGCAGCCGTTTCAAATGCTGGAGGGCTTGGAATGATCGGTGCAGGATATTTGAGACCTGACCAATTACGTAATCAAATATGTGAAATACGCAGGTTAACCGACAAGCCATTCGGGGTAAATTTATTTGTCCCAAACAGGTATACTGCCGATGAGGGTAAGCTGCAAACAGCTAATACTTTATTACAACCGATTAGGGAAGAGTTACAAGTTGAAGAAGAACCAGTTCATCCTACCTTTGAACAGGACATAAAAACTTTCCAGGACCAATTAAACATAATAATGGAAGAAAAAATTCCAATCTGCTCCTTCACCTTTGGTATTCCTTCACCTCAAATCATAATGAAGCTAAAGGAATTATCAATCGTTTTAATTGGAACCGCTACCACGGTAAAGGAAGCTGTATTGAATGAAAACGCTGGAATGGATGCTGTTGTTGTCCAAGGAGTAGAAGCGGGCGGTCATCGAGGAACATTTTACGGTAAGGATAGTGAAAGCTTAATTGGGTTGATGTCACTCATTCCCCAGGTTGCTGATGTGATTCGCCTTCCACTAATTGCAGCAGGAGGTATTATGGACGGAAGGGGAATAATGGCAGCAAAATTCCTCGGGGCTATTGGAGTACAGATGGGAACTGCCTTCCTCCTTTGTGAAGAAAGTGGGGCAAATAATCTCCACAAAGAGGCGATCATGAAAGCAACGGAGGACCAGGTTGTATTAACAAGGGCTTTTTCAGGAAAAATGGCCCGGGGTTTACATAACAGCTTTATAGAAAAGATGAAAAACTATGAAGAAGTCCTGCCAGATTATCCACTGCAAAACGAACTGACGAAAGCAATTAGAAAGACATCTGCAACAAAGGGAACAACTGGGCATATGTCACTATGGTCAGGCCAGAGCCCAAGATTAGCAAAAAAGTTAACCGTTCGCGACCTAATGAACAAGATAATTTTCGAGACAGAAAGGCTGCATCCAAAACTATAAGCAAAACAAAAAATGATCCCTATTGTCCACCCAGGGTGGACAAATAATGCGAACTGTCCACGAGTGGTGCCTGACACCAAATTATGTATTTTCATTGTAATTATGGTATTATTAAGTAGATTCGACAATTTCTTCTTCGAGTAATCATAGTTTTGTAAATTTATTGTTTAAAAGGGGGGTTATAGATGAACAGAATATTAAAAAAATCTCCCTACTTACTATTTTTGTTGGTAATTCCCCTTTTAGCGGTGATTTATCAATTATTAAATAATCGATCACAAAAAGCTGTGGATATTTCTACTTCTATCGATCAATCTATTCCGTTTTTATCAATTTTTATTATTCCATATATCCTTTGGTATGCTTATATGTTCTGTTATTTAATTTATTTTTGCTTTAAAGATACAAAAGTATATATTAAAACTTTGATGCTGATTGTGATTGCCGAGCTAATATGCTTTGTGATTTACTTCTTCTTCCAAACAACAGTCCCAAGACCAACAATAGTCAGCGACAATTTTTTAAACAATCTTGTTCAGTGGATTTATACAAAGGATCGCCCATATAATTGTTTTCCAAGTATACATGTGCTTACGACCTTTACCGTCATGCTAGCATCTCTGCACATCAAGAATAAACATATACTTAACACTTTATGTATTCATATTTCAGGTTCCTTGATTATTATCTCGACACTTTTTGTCAAGCAGCATGTAATCTTTGATATGATTGGATCCATGTTCCTTGTTACGTTCCTTTATGGAATCTCATTTGAACTATTAACATTCCGTATGAGGGAAAAGTCGGGAACTGTTTATGTGAAAAACAAATAGTAATATAGTTTTCAAGACATCCAATTAATCTACTCAAAAAAGAGTGTCATCACCTGACACTCTTTTTAATATTATTTAAGCTTGTTTCATAATCAGCTATAAAAAATGACCATCACTTAGGTCATATGAACTGTTTTTATATGTTGCATATTAATATAAATTGGTTCTTCATTTGCTCCGATTAATTCAACATAATTATTCTTTAATCCTTGCATTTTGCCGATTAGATTTTCATTTTCCCCGTTATTAAAGACAATCAATTCTCCCTTTAACTTCTGAATTTGTACTTCAAATGATCGAGCAAATGTAATATTACTTTGATTTACTGGAAGACTTGTGTTGCTTAGACCGTAAGGCCGCTGATTATACCTATAAGGGATTAACCACTTTAAGTGGTTAAGGGAGATAAACATTGTTTTGTATATAGGGGAGTAAAAGACAAAGTAGTTATTCATTATGCTAATAATAAATCCGTGCAATGCTTGTTTACTTGTTACATAGATTTCTGTAAAAATACCCTTTGACAAGGTAAGGATTTTTCTTAACGATATTTCTTCATTATGATTATTAATCGGAGTTGGTTCATCATTAATACTAATTTCTGAAATTTTATCCTGTTTTAACAGTATCCAGTTTTGGATGTGAACTATCGGGATGTAAAGATGATCTTTCCCATTAAATACCACCCATGTATCAGTGCCAATATCCACTAACAATCCGCTAATGAACTTCTTTCCAGAGATCTCAAGTTTAATATACTTGCCGATATTTTCTTTTACTTTCATTTAATCCAACCCTTCCTTGTAGTTTCCATTTACAAAAGAGAAGGGCTAAATAAAGGAATTTCAAATAATATTTCAAAATGAAAAGCCTGCCCAGCTCATATTTGTAAGAGGATTTGCGGATGCTGCCAAAAGACTGAGATAAATAGGCACAAAAATGTTTTCTTTATGAAAATAAGGAGATCTGGGGTTATAATTTTTAGTTTTTTTTGTTTCTATTTGGCCATCCGGCAAAAGGAAATGCACGCTCTTTGTTGGGGGTAACCGGTTCACCGGAAAAGCGGGAAGTCCTTTTTTCCTCATCTTTTTGGCCCCATACATTTTTTGTGTCGTTTTCAAACCTATCACTTTTGGTATCTTCAGTTTTTCTATTTGCAGTAGTATGTGATAGAACAGGTATGGTTGTTTCTTGAGATTTTGAAGGTTTTGCTTCCATCTTTATTGATGGCAACTTGTCAGCAGGCTTCGTTTCCACTTTAATTATTGTTTCCTTGACAGGTTTCATTTCCTTTGCTGGTTCAATTGGTTTTGGTTTGCTTATACTTGGCTTATCATTTTTTTTCTCTTTTTTATTTTTTCCATTTTTTTGTTTCTTTCGATCAGTTTTTCCTTTGTGCTCTGTATCAACAGAGGTCTCTCGGTTTCTACTTTTGAAAGTATGATCATCCATCTGTAGTGTTACTTTATTTTTCGAATATGACAAATCAGTGGTAATAAGTGGTTCAATAATTTTCTCTACCGCTGCCACCTTTGATTGCTTTTCAGAGTATTCACTTTGAGCTGTAGTTTTTTCTTTCTTTTCAAAAGAAGTACTTATCTCTTTGGCAGTTTGCTTTGAATTGTTTTCTGTAGTTTGGCAGGTTTGATTTACTTCATCATTTTTTTCATTTTCATTATTCTTAGTCTCATTTTTGTTTTGGTCTTTTTCTTTTGTCTCGTTTTGTGTTCGTTTCTCTTCTTTGATATACCCTTTCAAGATATTGGATACATATGTTAATTTAATATAAATTCTATCTTCACCATTAATTAAAGTAGCGAAATCTGTATCAATTTCACTTAAAACACCGCTAAATCTTTGTTTGTTAGTACATAAGATCGTTATCCAAGAATGTAGGAATGAACGTAAAAGGTCTGTTAATCTTTGAGTTTTTTGAAATTCTGATGTCGTTTTCTCAGGTTGGAACTGCCTGGTGTTTTTTGTGACCGCCTGAATTTTATCAATGTTATAATAAAAAATGTATTTATTTTCAGTTTCTAAGACCACATGATCTGCTTCAACACCAATAAGTGTTCCTTTAAATACTTCTTCATCTACATAGAGATTTACGTTAAATCCTTTTAATAAATCCAATGCAGCTGAAAATTTATCTGACCCCATGTTTCATCCTCCTTCTGTGATAATGGGTCGTTCCTCTGTTTGGAGAAAGTGACGTAGATTGTTAATCGTTATTATTGCAATTCTCAGAGCTATCTATTTTTGTATTTTCAACCTTTAAGCCGTAGCTGATGTTACGAATGTGTTTCATAGAAAAACGTACAACTTCTTCGTTTACGATTAATGAAGCATAGTTTTTATTTGCATCACTGAGTACTCCTTCTAACGACTCTGAACCACCACGATTTATTTTTATCCATTGGAACCTGATGCTCTCTAGGAGCTTATGAAAGTTATCAGCCGTCTTGTAATCTAATTTTTTCGGAACTTTTATTCCAAATTTCATTATATCTTTAGAACTTTCTGTAATACTTTTGATATGGTTTGTCGTATAGTAAACCACTCCGTCACTTTCTGTTAATAAAACAAAATAATCTTCAAATACAGCAAGTAATTTTCCGATTCTGCTTTCAGGGCCTCCACGATCAACCCTGATTGTTTTATCCACAAGTCGACTCATCATTTCTCTATCCATAAATGAATTATCCTCCTCTAAATAAAATAAACATATACTGCATCTATATGTATTACGGAGTAATGTTGTACTTATTAAGTAGCATTTTTTTCAGAGATAGGGTGAAAAGGAGGCAAAAAAGTACATGATATTCAACCATATACTTTTTTCACTGGAGCTTTATCACTTGTTGTTTTAAATATCTTCTTCTATTCTGGATAAAATCGATCATAATTTCTTTTTCGCGATCAAGTGTTTCAGCATTTGCTTTAATAAACGGATCCAGGTGAAGGTGTGGCTTTATTCTTTGAAAAAGCTCGTCAATGATCGCTAATTGTGCTTCAACAGTAAAGTCTTTATCTAAAATAGGCAAAATTATGTCACGATATTTCTTTTTAAAATGAGCAAAATATAGCAATCTTCCAGTTAGGGTATTATAGCCGGATATCGGAATATAGTCATAGCGGAGAGGTTTTCCATGGAGATTTCTACCCCAAGTTCCATCATAATCCCATGGTGTGATTTCGTAAGCTCCAGTATCACAACGTTGGTAAAGTGCGTAATTATGGATAAAACCGTCAAAATTTTGGGTACAAACTACACCTGCCAGCCACTTTAAATACTGATTGACATCGAGTACCTGTGATATTTGTTTTTCAAATTCCTCATTACTTAAAGTATTTATCATGGCAATTAAGTTTTCTAAATTGGAAAGGTCTTTTTTTTCACCATATTTAATCGTGTATCCCTCGTTCAATTTTGACTTTAATTTTTTTTTCGGGTTTAGTAAGGAAAAGTTAGCATGATAATTGGTTGCGTAGATAATTGGGCCCATCGGAAAATTTCTTTTTTGTAAAAGATATTTATCGAATGATTCGAGTTCTAAGTAAATTCCTTTACAAAAGCCATTTATATATAGAAGGATATGTTTTGAATGTGGCGAGATCACGCCGATTCTGTCAAAGAAATCCAGGGAGAGCTTATTCCTGCATAATGATACATCAGTGAATTCGGCATTTAAATGAATTTCATGTGCTCCATTAACGATATAGGGTTTTTGAAAAATGATATTATAGGATTTCTTTTTCTTCTTTCTAATTACATTTCCTCGATAGGCAAGACCAATTGAATATTGGCTGGTTCCTATTTTGAGGACAGCAGGGACATGTTCATTCATCCAAATATCCTTGTCCAGCTGGTTTAACATCTTTGGATTGATAAAAATCTCATATTTTTGCACTGTAAATACCCCTATAAATATATATTTTTTAGAATAATATGCTCTACACATAGTAATGGTGCAGTATATGGGCATTTGGTTAATAATGAAAAAATATATGTTTGTCTATAGCCAATTCCACTTCTTCTCCATAAATTATCAATGAGCATAAAAATTAGGGAAAGTGGTGGAAAAGGAATATGAGTATGTTCATGGAAGAATTGTTATCTCAAGCACAGGAAAACGGGGTAGAAGGATTTTTAGTCAATAATCCCGTTGTATTCAAAAAAGGGAAAAAGGGCAGTTATGGCAGCGAAGGTAGCCAGGGCAGTGAAGGTAGTTATGGCAGCGAGGGAAGCCAGGGCAGTGAAGGTAGTGAAGGTAGTTATGGCAGCGAGGGAAGCCAGGGCAGTGAAGGTAGTTATGGCAGCGAAGGAAGCCAGGGCAGTGAAGGTAGTTACGGCAGCGAAGGAAGCCAGGGCAGTGAAGGTAGTTACGGCAGCGAAGGAAGCCAGGGCAGTGAAGGTAGTTACGGCAGCGAAGGAAGCCAGGGCAGTGAAGGTAGTTACGGCAGCGAGGGAAGCCAGGGCAGTGAAGGTAGTTACGGCAGCGAAGGAAGCCAGGGCAGTGAAGGTAGTTACGGCAGCGAAGGTAGCCAGGGCAGTGAAGGTAGTTACGGCAGCGAAGGTAGCCAGGGCAGTGAAGGGAGCCACGGAAGCGAAGGAAGCCAGGGCAGCGAAGGAAGCCATGGATCAAAAAGATATTACGGTTCAATCGGCAGTAAATAGATCCATGGGTCACATGGATACAAATAGACTAACATTCGACATAGAATTAAGCGATTTCATGGGTTTCGAAAATCGAATTAAAATAATTATATAAACAATATGTATGCCGATACTTAAACAGTATCGGTTTTAATATTTTACGCATGTTAAATAAAGTAATTTACATTATTGAAACCTTAATCATGCTAAAAAATACTAAGAACGAAAGCAATGAATCCTCCCAGATAAGTATCATTTTATGGAAACCTTTCTGCATAATATCGTATTTTTAGCTTCAAATAAGGTTTAGCCACCTATTAAGAACAATATATATATCCACACACTTGGATTTTTGGGTAAGTATATGTACAATCTAATACATGGATGTTTTAACTATGAAATTATTTAGATTGGGGAATGAACAATGATTGCGAAGACAGAAGAGGATTTTAACGGATTAAAGGAAATTGGCAGCATCGTTGCATCGATTCGAGATGAATTGGTACAAAGAACTAAACCTGGTATCACAACTAAAGAACTTGACAATATCGCTGGAGAACTTTTTGAGAAGGCAGGGGCTGTTTCGGCACCAAAAGGGGAATACAATTTTCCAGGCTATTCATGCATTAGTGTAAATGAAGAAGTAGCCCATGGTATTCCTGGTGATCGGGTAATTCAAGAGGGAGATCTCGTTAATATAGATGTATCTGGTTCCAAAAACGGTTATTTCGCTGATACAGGCATTTCCATTGTAGTTGGTAATGGAGAAGAGATTTTAACAAAAATATGTGCAGTAGCTAAAGAAGCATTTGAAGCAGGTCTAAAGAAAGCAAAACCAGGCTCTAAAATCACTGGAATGGGTAAGGTAGTTCACCAAATTGCAAGACAGCATGGATTAACAGTTATTAAAAATTTAACTGGTCATGGGATTGGACGTACGATTCACGAAGAACCTGAGTACATTTATAATTATAATGAAACATCGGACAACGGATTGTTAAAGGAAGGAATGGTTATCGCGTTTGAACCATTTATTTCAACCTTAGAAGAGGAAGTATTTCAACAGGAAAACGACGAATGGACCTTTCTTACAGAAAAAAGCTTTGTTGCACAGTATGAACATACATTAATCATTACTAAAAATGGACCGATCATTTTAACAAAATAACGGAAAATATTTTTTCTTAGAGGTCACACTTCAACTTAAAAAAGGGTATAGATTCTTTTCTTTACAGAAAAAGTCTATATTCTTTTTTATAATATAAGGTGGAATGGATGTATGGATGGAAAAAAACTCGCGGGTGAAAAAGCTGTTCAGTATATTGAAAATGGAATGGCTATTGGGCTTGGAACAGGTTCGACAGTCTTTTGGACGATTAAAAAGCTTGGAGAACTAGTCAAAAATGGATTAGATATACGCTGTGTACCCACTTCTAAAAATACTGAAATACTTGCAAAAAAACTTGAAATCCCATTAATTCCTATACCAGATGTGAACGAATTAGATTTAACCATAGATGGAGCGGATGAAGTTAATCGTAATTTCGACCTAATTAAAGGTGGTGGAGGTGCGTTATTACGAGAAAAAATGATAGCATCAATTTCTCGCCGTTTAATTATCGTTATAGATGAGTCAAAAAGTGTATATAATTTAGGTGGGTTTCCTCTGCCTGTTGAAGTGGTACCATTTGGGTTTGAGATAACAAGCAAACAATTAAGTGGATTAGATTGTATTCCTATATTAAGAACTGAAGGCAACATTCCTTTTATAACGGACAATGGGAACTATATTCTGGACTGCCACTTTTCAACAATTCACGAACCACATGAATTAAATCGAAAACTGAATCTGATACCCGGTGTAGTGGAAAATGGTCTTTTTATTAAAATGGCCGACACAGTTGTTATTGGTCATAAAAATGGGAACGTTAACATTTTAAAAAATATGAAATAGATTTGAATTTAGGTTTATGTTATAAATACAACGGGTTATAAGTATTAGAAAATTGAATGCATAGGTTCTTTCGAAGATTAGCTGAAGGCGTGTTTGATGAAGAAGACCTTATTTATAAATTGTGAGGAAATTGTGAAAGTCACATTAAGAGACTTTCACAATTTTTTCTTGCGGTTTATAATACCTATATGGGTATTAAACCCCGAAGGGTATATTGAAATAATACAATAATTTTAGGATGGTAATTTCGATTAAAAATTTAGGAGGGAATAAATATGACAAAGAAAATAATTATCATAGGTGGAGTTGCAGGTGGAGCAACAGCTGCAGCTAGATTAAGAAGAATTAGTGAAGATGTGGAAATCATTCTCATAGAACGTGGTGAATATATTTCATTTGCAAATTGCGGACTACCATACTATATAGGTGAAACCATCAAAGATAGAAGCAAATTATTAGTGCAGACGGTAAAAGGAATGTCAGAACGTTTCAATCTTGATATTCGTAATTTAAGTGAAGCATTGAGCATCGATGCTAAAAACCAAAAAGTAACCATCAAGAATTTACAAACTGGGGAATTGTACGAAGAATCGTATGACAAGTTATTATTATCACCTGGGGCAAGACCAATTGTACCGCCAATCCCGGGATTAAAAGAAAACCAAACATTATTTACCTTAAGAAATATTCCAGATACGGATTTAATCAAAAACTATATTGATACCAAAAACCCTAAAAATGCTGTAGTTATTGGTGGAGGATTTATTGGTATTGAAATGGCTGAAAACTTAGTGGATAGAGGAATAGAAGTTACCATTATTGAAATGGCAAATCAAATTATGGCTCCAATCGATTTTGAAATGGCCAGTATTTTACACACTCATTTAAAAGAAAAAGGTGTAAAGTTAATATTAGAAAATGGTGTCCAATCATTTGGTGACCAGGGAAGGAAGGTTAAACTTTCTGATGGGACTGTAATCGATACAGATATGACGATTCTCTCAATCGGTGTCAGACCGGAAAATGAATTAGCCAAGTCTATAGGATTGGAATTAGGAGAGCGCGGAGGAATTATTGTTAATGAATTTCTTCAAACCTCAAACAAGGATATATTTGCAATCGGCGATGCCGTAGAGGTTTTTGATTTTATTAACGGAACTAAGGCAATGATTCCCCTCGCTGGACCGGCTAATCGTCAAGGGCGTATTGCTGCAAATAATATGATGGGTAAAAATGAAAAGTATCAAGGGACTTTGGGTACTTCAATTGCAAAAGTATTCGACTTAACTGTTGCTGCTACAGGAAACAATGAAAAAACATTAAAGCGTTTAGGCATGTCCTATGAGGTAGTTCACATTCACCCAAGTTCTCATGCTGGTTACTACCCAGGTGCAGCACCGATTGCTTTAAAATTAATTTTTGATAAACGAACAGGAAAAATCTATGGAGCGCAGGCAGTGGGTGCAGACGGTGTTGATAAGCGCATTGATGTGATTGCAACAGCCATTATTGGTGGATTAACCGTAGAGGATTTAACTAATTTAGAATTGTCCTACGCACCACCATATTCATCAGCAAAGGATCCTGTAAATATGGCTGGTTATGTAGCTTCTAATATCATGGAAAGTGAATTGGAACAAATTCAGTGGCATCAAGTGGATCAGATTGTTGCAGAAGGTGGACTATTAATTGACGTTCGTGAACCAATGGAAAGAGAATTTGGATTTATTGAAGGCTCAATAAATATCCCTTTAAATGACCTAAGGAAGAAATTAGAAGAAATTCCAAACGATCGGACCATTTATGTCAGCTGTCAGGTTGGATTAAGAGGATATTTAGCCAGCCGAATATTAAAAAACAACGGGTATCACGTAAAAAATGTTGATGGTGGTTGGAAGACTTATTCCGCTGTATTTGGAAGTAATATAGAGAATGCTATTGAAACTATGACAAATGACCTCGGGGAAACGATCGTAGAAAATACAAATGAAATAAAAGTCGATTCAGTCGTGGATGTAAGTGGATTAACTTGTCCAATGCCAATTGTTAAACTAAAAAAAGGTATTGAATTATTGGAAAGCGGTCAAGTATTAGAAATTCATGTGACAGAGAAAGGTTCCTTAAATGATCTTCCAGCTTGGGCAAAAAGTGCTGGACATAGAATCTTAAAAACAGAACAAAATGATAAGATCATTAAATTTTGGATTAAAAAGAAATAATAAGAACTTGGAATCCAGTTAGTCAGAAATTAAAAGAAAATATAGATTTACTCCAATCCAAGGTTTTTAATTTAATCAATTAAAGAGTATGACTTGTTTCTCAGGTCATACTTTTTTATAGACATTATTCTAGCGGTGAGTAATAAGAATTTCTTAAGCCCATTCATAGGACGGAAAGATTGGAATTGAGCTATGTCCTATCGGATGTACGTAATAAATATACTAAATTAGTGCATCGCATGGTAAAAAATAAATAAGTATAAGTAATTGACATTATACCCTAGTGGGTATATTATATGAATTGTTAAGCAAAAAAACGATCTGACTGCTTGGGCAAAATCAGGTGGACATAAACTATTAAAATACGAAGAGAAAAATAATATTTTGGATGATAAAAGGATTATTTTTTTATCCAGAAGAATACCCATAATGGTATTCAAATAAACATTTCAGGAGGTAAATTTCATGTCAGAAAAGAAAAAGACAACAATTGTTTTATTTAGTGGAGATTACGATAAAGCAATGGCAGCATATATCATTGCCAATGGTGCTGCTGCCTATGATCATGAAGTAACTATTTTTCACACCTTTTGGGGATTAAATGCACTCCGTAAAGAGGAAAATATTCCGGTGAAAAAAGGATTTATGGAAAAAATGTTTGGAAAAATGATGCCAAGAGGCGCGGATAAAATGGGACTTTCAAAAATGAACTTTGCTGGATTTGGCCCTAAAATGATCAAAGATATTATGAAAAAGCATAATGCACTTCCTTTACCGCAATTAATCGAGATGGCTCAGGAACAGGATGTAAAACTTGTAGCATGCACAATGACGATGGATTTGTTAGGTTTGCAACAAGAAGAACTATTAGATCGTATTGAATATGCAGGAGTTGCAGCATATTTAGCAGATGCACAAGAGGGGAATGTTAATCTATTTATCTAAAGAAGATAGGGGGAAAGTATCCTTTTCATAAAAGGCGGGACCAAATGACAAATGTTTGAGTCAACATGAGCACAAGGTCTTCATTAAACTTTTAAGGAGGTATATACAATGAGGCAAATTACTGCAAAGGACGTTGAAGCATTATTAAATGAAGGCAAAAAATTAAATATTATCGATGTTCGAGAAGTGGATGAAGTAAGGGCTGGAAAAATACCAGGTGCTATAAATATGCCTTTAGGATTAGTTGAGTTTCGCATGCATGAATTAGATAAATCAAAAGAGTATATCATGGTCTGCCGTTCTGGGGCGAGAAGCGGTCGGGCTTCACAATTTCTTGAAAGCTATGGATTTAAAGTGATCAACATGGTGGATGGAATGCTTGCTTGGGAAGGTAAAGTAAAATAATTTTTTCAAAAAATTATACCCATATAGGTATAATGGCAGGAGGTTTATGATGAAAGACATGAAAGCAAACGAAATTTTAGATGCAAAAGGCTTAGCTTGTCCAATGCCAATTGTAAAAACTAAGAAGGCTATGAATAATATTGAGGAAGGGCAAGTATTAGAAGTTCTAGCGACAGATAAAGGGTCAAAAGCAGACATAAAAGCATGGGCTGAAAGTACTGGTCATCATTTTTTAGGGACAGTTGAAGAGGGCGGAGTGCTGAAACATTATCTTCGTAAATCTCTTCATGATGAAATAATAGAAATGAAACACCAAAACATAATCAATAATGAAGAGCTTGAAAAAAGACTTGAATCAAATGAAAACATCATTCTTCTCGATGTTCGAGAAGCAGCAGAATATGCCTTTAACCATATCCCAAATGCCATATCGATCCCTTTAGGTGAATTGGAGGAGCGAATGGACGAATTAAACAAAGAAAATGAAATACTTGTGTTGTGTCGTACAGGTAACCGTAGCGATCTTGCTGCACAGAAATTAGCGAAAAATGGATTTACCAACGTAATCAATGTTGTACCAGGTATGAGTCAATGGACGGGTAAAACAATAGGAATTTAACAATAAGCATTTTTGTATAGTCGGTTTTCTTATTTTTTTAAACAAAATAATACCACAGGGGGTAAGGTTAAGAATGACTGTAAATGAAATGACAGCAAAAGAGGTAACAAAAAAAGTATTTAATAAAGAAGAGCTGTTTATTCTAGATGTTCGAAATGAAAGTGATTTTCAAGATTGGAAAATCGAAGGAGAAAACTTTAACTATTTAAATATTCCATATTTTGAGTTACTTGATGGTGTAGAAGAAATTATCGAAAAAATTCCTACTAATAAAGAGGTATTAGTTGTTTGTGCTAAGGAAGGTTCTTCTATTATGATAGCAGAAATGCTGTCTGATGCTGGAATAACGGTTTCATACCTTCAGGGTGGAATGAAAGCATGGAGTGAACATTTAGAACTGGTTAAAGTTGGTGACTTAAGTGATGGGGGCAAAGTTTATCAGTTTGTCAGAATTGGCAAAGGTTGTTTATCCTACATGGTTGTTTCCAATGGTGAGGCAGCTGTTATTGATGCAACACGTATGACTGATATCTTTCTTGATTTTGCCGCAAATATCGGTGCAAAAATTACCCATGTTTTTGATACACACCTTCATGCGGATCATATTTCAGGAGGGCGAATTATCGCTGAAAAAACTGGTGCAACCTATTGGCTGCCACCAAAGGATGCAACAGAAGTAACATTTGATTACCAGCCATTAGAAGACGGTAGTGATGTTGCAATAGGAAATACTTCTATTAATATACATGCATTACATTCTCCAGGTCATACGATTGGTTCTACTTCTTTTATAATAGATAAAAAATACCTACTTTCAGGTGATATTTTATTTATTGATTCTATTGGAAGACCTGACCTAGCAGGTATGGCAGAAGACTGGGTAGAAGATTTAAGAGAAACTCTTTATAGCCGTTACAAAGAATTATCAGAAGAGTTAATTGTGCTTCCCGCTCATTTTATGATTATTGATGAGTTAAACGATGACGGTAGTGTATCAGAAAAATTAGGTACATTGTTTGCAAATAATCATGGTCTCAAAATTGAAGATGAAACTAAATTCAGAAAAATAGTAACAGAAAACTTACCGCCACAGCCAAATGCATATCAAGAAATTCGTGAAACGAATATGGGAAAAATCAATCCTGATCTAGAAAAACAAAGTGAGATGGAGATCGGACCAAACCGTTGTGCGGTTCGATAATACTTAACAAAGGAGAATAAGAATGGAATCAACAAAACTATTAGATGCAAAAGGATTAGCTTGTCCTATGCCGATTGTTAGAACAAAAAAAGCAATTGGAGAGCTTGAAACAGGTCAAGTATTAGAAGTTCATACAACAGATAAAGGGTCAAAAAATGATTTAACTGCCTGGGCTAATTCAGGTGGACATGAGATTTTAAAAGGTGAGGAAGAAAACGGAGTGTTTAAATTTTGGATTAAAAAAGGGTAAAATATAAAGAGAACCCATTAAGGTTCCCTTTTCTAAAGGAGGACAACATGGATATAAGCTTTTTTATTACCATCTTCCTAATAGGATTTGTAGGCTCATTTATTTCAGGGATGTTAGGCATAGGTGGAGCCATCATCAACTTCCCAATGTTGTTATATATTCCAGTTGTCCTTGGAGTAGGTCATTTTACAGCACATGAAGTTTCGGGAATTACCGCAATACAAGTTTTCTTTGCGACAATTGGTGGTGTTTGGGCTTACCGCAAAGGCGGTTTTTTAAATAAAACTCTCATTGCCTATATGGGAATAAGTATTTTAATCGGAAGTTTTATTGGAGGATTCAGCTCAACACATATGCCGGAAAGCGGTATAAACATCGTTTATGGGATTTTAGCATTAATTGCCGTAATTATGATGTTTATTCCTAAAAAAGGAATTGATGATATTCCTTTAGAACAAGTGACATTTAATAAGTGGCTAGCAGCACTATTTGCATTCATCGTTGGGATTGGGGCTGGAATTGTAGGTGCGGGAGGCGCATTTCTCTTAGTGCCTATCATGCTTACAGTATTAAAAATCCCTACAAGAATGACAATTGCCTCTTCCTTAGCCATTACATTTATTTCATCGATTGGATCTGTATCTGGAAAAATCTCAACGGGACAAGTGGAATTCCTACCGTCGCTTATAATAGTTGTTGCTAGTTTAATAGCTTCACCTATGGGAGCTAATGCAGGGAAAAGGGTTAATACGAAGGTTTTGCAAGTCATTATGGGAATATTAATCTTAGCTACTGCAGCTAAGACATGGATGGAAATTTTATAAACTTTTATGATCTAATAAATGTATGGAGAAAATGGCTAGCAAAATTTGGAGGCCGAGTAATTAAAGTGCTCCAAATTTATAAAAATAATTATTAAACCAAAAGGGGATATAAATGAAAAACAAAAATCAGAAAAATTGTGGAAACGGTGCTTGAGGAATAAATAAGAAAAAACCCCGGATGAAATTTTCACCTCCAATATGACCTGGGGTTATTATCGGGCTCCTGGTAGGAGTCATCGTTATTTTTTATAAACTTATTAAATAGGGCTGGGTAAGTCCTATTTTTTATACCTTTTTCTTTTAACCGAATCATATTAATTAAGTCGCAATATGAGATTATATATTTAGGAATAAAATATTTGAATGTTTGTTAAAGTGTTAGTAAGAAATAGAATTTTAATTTTAAATTAATTTTCGATGAAAAATGTTGCATTTAAAAATTTTTATAAAAAGGGGATTTGGATAATGAATCAGTGGAATAACCGATTTCAAGATGATAACTATGTTTATGGTAAAGAACCGAATGTGTTTTTATCTGAAATACAAGAAAAGCTACAATTATCCGGTGATGTATTAGCAATTGCAGAAGGTGAAGGCCGGAATGCCGTTTTTTTAGCTGAACAAGGAATGAACGTTACTAGTTGGGACTATGCGGAATCAGGACTTCGGAAAACGAGAAGGCTTGCAGATGAAAGGGGTGTAACTGTTAAAACAGAACTTGTTGATTTAAATGACGCTCAATGGGAAGTTAATCAGTGGGATGAAATTGTATGTATTTTTGGACATTTCCCAACAGAATTACGCAAAAAAACACTTCATGGCGTGAAAGATGCAGTAAAGCCTGGTGGCTATTTTGTTACAGAGCTATATTCTCACTATCAAATTCCTTATAAAAGTGGGGGACCAAAAGAATTAGATTTTTTATATACTCCTGAAGAGTTTTTACAAACTTTCTCAGATTGGCGTATTGCTCACTTTTTTATGGGTGAGGTTATTCGTAATGAAGGTGAATTACATAATGGATTAGCGCATGTCATCCAATTTGTTGGACAAAAACCTGTGATATAAAACGTTTTTTCTTCAAACTGATTAGTGCTTCTATGAAATCTAATTGTTTTTATATGCCCATCCAAGCTCGATTTCAGAGATGTTAAATTTCCACTCATACCCTATTACACTTGTCCATTTCGATAATGATTTCAATACGTATAATGTCGTATGGTTTATAAGTAATTGGAGGTGAGAGAAAATGTCGGCCCATTATTATGGATTGTGCCAAAGACACATGGGTAGAGCAGTTGAAATCAGAACACTTGACGGAAGAATTCATAGGGGAATCATTAACCGTGTTACCAACAACAGAGTTTTTCTTCAACCACTGGGACGTCGCAGAGGTCTAGGCGGTTTCGGTTATGGAGGCTGGGGCTGGGGAGGCTTTGGCGCTGGAATTGCGTTTGGTGCTATTGCTTCATTAGCTGTACTTTCTCTATTTTTTTGGTAGTTATTTAAATAATTTTGTTAGATTAAAAGAGTTAAAAGCATAAAAGCATTAGACTGGTTCGGCTCTCAAAAGTATAGGATATACTGTACGGAGGGTGGCTCCGAAGTATTATTGGTAAGATTCAGCATTACTATGATGAGACCGCTAAATCAAAAAAATAAGTCAATAAAAACGCAATATGATACACAAAAAGAATGGCTCGAAGTTTTCTTAAAGCTATTCTTTTTTGCAGTTTAAAAACCATTATGTGACTAGGACCATGAGCCTTGCATTCGGACAAGACGAGGCAATTTCCTGCTTATCCTGTCCGAATGAGCCCTGCATTCGGACAAGACAAGGCAATTTCCTGTTTATCCTGTCCGAATAAGCCTCGTATTCGGACAAGACAAGGCAATTTCCTGCTTATCCTGTCCGAATGAGCCTCGCATTCAGACTACCAAAGGCAATTTCCTGCTTAACCTGTCCGAATAAGCCTCGCATTCAGACAAGACAAGGCGATTTCTTGTTTATCCTGTCCGAATAAGCCTCGCATTCGGACAAGACAAGGCAATTTCCTGCTTATCCTGTCCGAATGAGCCTCGCTTTGGAACTATCAACAAGGCCAATCCATATAATAATCAACTTCCATTATCTGTTTTTTTTATTGCAAGAAAGGGTACTTTAGTTGAAATAATGAGAAACCTTAATTTGATTGTCATTTAGTCCAAATGAATATTAAAAATGGTGTATTAAACTGAAAGTAGTTTTATACACCATTTTCTATGTCATTTAACTGTTTTGCACCTAAAAACGGAACCCTTCAGAATTTTTTTCGTCTGTTTTTTATCCTTTTTATAGTACTTTCACATTATTTGAGCAATATTATCAGTTTTAATATTTAGTAGATCCTTACTTGTTTTGTTAGTTGCTTCAATATAATTTTTAACCAAGTAATACCCAACACAGTACCCTAACATTTTCGGATAGAACCTTAATCCATACAATAGGCTTTGATGTTTACGTTCATTTTTTAGAATATTTCTATTTGGGAACACTAAGTTATTCCACATTTCCTTAAGCTCTTCGTCGGAATAATTCGATGTCCAAGCAGCTAAAAATTCTTCACCCAATCGTTCACGTACTGCATTTTCCGCTAATCCTTCTAAAATGATTGTATCCAGCAATACGTAATCCTCTTCGTTTTTTGGATACATAGTTAATCGACAAACATGGTTATACTCATGTGTAAACAATGCCCGTATTTCCATTTCCATGTTTTCCTCTGAAATAAATAAAAACAGTTTATCTTTGAAGGCCAAACCTGATTTTCCGTTAAAGTCTTGTTGTAATTTTCGGTTGTTCTTATCTGATGGAAAAATAAATATAGGGATATTTGGTCCTTCCCACACTTTTTGAAGACGTAGGTTTTCCTCTTCTACAATTTCCCATACATTATTTTTTTGTAATTTTTTCACTGCCTCGAATCCGTTCCTGAAAGGCTGATACATCCCATGTTGAATTAAATAATCGTAGATTTCTGGAGCTAGGGCATCTTCAAAGTGTCCAATTAACTTTTCACATATTTCAATTGGTTGATGATATGAATCGTGTAACCATTTTTCAGTTCTAATCACTCCCATATCAGCACCCCTATCTACACACTTTTAATTTTAAATACATTATGCACTAAGAATATAAACGTTCCGTCACCTTTTTCATAGCTTCTTACATCCTAAGTAATAACTTTTTAGATTTTTTCTTTTCGCTAATAGGGCTATAAAACCTCATTTGTGTTAACAAAAGGATCATGAACAAATTAATTCCAAAATCATAAAATAAGATACAATTTTCTAAAAAGGTTGGGACTGAAAATGAATTATTCCTATACTGATTGTTTAGCGATATTTGGAGTTGGCGGTGCCCATCCTGGGGGTCTTCAACTAACAAAAGAGCTCTTATCAAGGGAAAAAATAAATGAAACAACATCGATTCTTGATGCAGGGTGTGGAACAGGGCAAACCTCTGCATATATTGCAGAACAGTATCGTTGTAAGGTTACTTCCTTAGATAGTAATAAAATCATGTTGGATAAGGCTAGAAAAAGATTTTTGCCCTTACGTTTGCCTATTGAAGTTAAGCAGGGGAGCACTGAAAATCTTCCTTTCAGTGAGGGAATATTTGATCTGATTCTTTCAGAATCAGTTATTTCCTTTACAGATGTCTCTTTAACAATTCCTGAATTTAGAAGAGTGTTAAAGCCAAATGGTGTATTGCTTGCAATTGAAATGGTACTTGAAAAATCACTTTCTGAAGAAGAGTTGAAAACACTCGTTAATTTTTACGGTGTCTCACAAATACTGACTGAAAAGGAATGGTCTAACTTTTTCCAAAGATCCAAATTTAAACACGTTAATATAGAGAAATATAATCTCCAAATTGATGAAAATAATGTCCAAAATGCGACTGATTTTTCACTTTCGGAAAATATAGATGATGAATTCTTTGAAATTCTTGAAAAGCACATGCATTTTACAAAAGTTTATAAGGATGTACTTGGTTTTCGACTATTCAGATGTTATAAATGAATGGTCTAAGTTATACCTTTCCTGCTCTTTCAATCAAATAAGGAAGACCGCTAAATGTTAGCGGTCTTTTTTGCTATAATCCCAATATCTTATGCTATCTGTTTTTCCTGTCGGTTCACTTTTAATAACATTCCCATCCTTGTCCTTATAAACCTCATACTCCTCGTACGTTTCTACGATATGGCCCTTCACTTTTTCAGTTTTCACTAGTTTTTCTTCCAATTCAGGAACATCACTTGATGGTTCAACCTCAACGGGTTTGGCCATTACAGGCTGGTCCGCAGTGTAGGTATATTTGTTATTCAAAAATGAGTAAGGTGAATCAAGATAGGCTGCAAAACCTAAGGTTACCAAAAGAAAAGCAACACTTGTGACGGTTTTAATGTTCATATTCATGAGCTCCTTTAATAATTCAATCCTGTACCCATTTTATGCATGTCCTACCTAGCAATATGCCTTAAAGTTTAACTATTACGAGCTCTTGCAGTATTAAGTTTTGGGCTAAATACCATAAATAGAAGAAAAGAAGCGATTGAGATAATGGCTCCTGAAATATAAGGGAGACCAGCCGAGATCGAAAACAGCCAACCTCCAAGTGGCGGACCGATAATACGACCTAAAGAATCAAAGGATGATAAAAGTCCGGTTGAACTTCCATGCCCAGCGGTAGACGTCTTTGTAATTAATGATGACACGCTTGGACGAATGACTCCGTTGCCGAGTCCGAAAATAGTTAAATAAATGGCTGCCGTAGTAAAATTATGGACAAGAAGGATTAACACGAATCCAATGGCAGATACAATAATCCCTCCATTAATAACCACACTTTCCCCGTATTTTTGGGTTAATTTCCCGACCAAACCACCTTGTACCATCGCACTCCCAAAGCCCATAATCATGAAAATGTAACCAAGCTGGATCGAGTCCAAACCCGCTTTTTTAGCACCAAAATAAGCAAACGTTGCTTCTAAACCGGAGAGAGATAACGAAATTAATAATTGGACGAAAAACAGAACTGACACTGCACCGTTAAACGCTTTCCAGATGGGTGTTTTTTCTTTTGAAGTAAGACTTTTTTTCTGTTTGGACTCCTTTAATAGAATAAATACGAGGATCAAAGTGATAAAGGATGAGCCACTAGCAAGATAAAACGGCGTATTTAAGCTTACTTTTGAAAAAATACCGCCAATAGCAGGACCGAAAACAAAGCCTAAGCCTGAGGCAGCCCCAATAATCCCCATTCCTTTACCGCGGTTTTCATCTGTTGTAATATCCGCGACATAGGCCATGGCTGTTGGCATATTTGCAGACGATAAAATACCGCCCAGAATTCTTGCTGCAAAAAGCATCCAAAGCTCTGTAGAAATAGCTTGCATATAGAAGGAGATAGCAAGTCCAGCAATACCAATCATCATTACCGGCTTACGCCCGATGCGATCGGATACCTGGCCCCACAATGGTGCAAAAATAAGCTGCATAAGCGAATAAACTGCCATTAAAAGTCCAAGTTCAGTGGGATTTGCCCCAATTTTCTCAGCGTAAAAAGGTAAAACCGGAATTATTATTCCAAAACCTACCATAACCAAAAACATGACAACAAATAAAATTGGTAGTGTCGTCTTTTTTTGCACTGGATTCTCACTCCCTTTGATATAACAAATAAAAACAATTTCTTTCCTATTATACGATAATGGAAATGAACGTTCTAGAACAAAGCTTTTCATTAATTATTTCCTACCATTACCTATTGTATGTAACCAATCCATTTGCGTAACCTTACGAAAATGTAAGGATGGAAGCCTAAAGCGTAAGGATTGATTATGGAAAAACAGATGTTATTTCCTTATAGTTTAATTATAGAATTAAGCAATGGAGGTTAAGTATTATGGAATCAATACTAGAAGCAAAGGGAGTAAACAAGGTATTTGGCAGTAAAAAGAATTCATTCACAGCATTAAATGATCTTGATATCAATATAGAAAAAGGGGAATTTGTCGGTGTAATGGGGCCATCAGGTGCCGGGAAATCCTCTTTACTTAATGTATTATCATCGATTGAACCGGCAACATCCGGAACAATTCGGATTGAAGGAACTGAACTAACGAGAATGAAAGAAAATCAATTAAGGGAATTTAGAAGAGATAAAATGGGGTTTATTTTCCAAGACTATAACTTGCTCGATACATTAACAGTTGCGGAAAATATCATACTTCCGCTGACATTTACCAAAACACCAAAGAATGAAATACAAAAGAAAGTGAACGAACTGGCTGAAATGTTTGGAATTCAAGGCATATTAGAAAAATATCCATATGAAATTTCAGGTGGTCAACAGCAGAGGACAGCTGTCTGCCGCGCAATTATCGGCAAGCCAAGCATTTTATTTGCCGATGAACCGACCGGTGCACTGGATTCAAAGTCAGCCCATTATTTGCTGCAAACTCTTAGCAAGCTGAATGATGAGATGCAGGCTACCATATTAATGGTGACCCACGACCCGTATGCAGCAAGTTTTTGCTCACGAGTGTTGTTCATTAAGGACGGTTCTCTGTACACAGAAATTCGCAAAGGGGATCAATCAAGAAAACAGCTTTTCCAGCAAATATTAAATATCCTTTCGACAATTGGGGGAGGCCAATATGACATTATCTAGCATTGCCAGAAAAAACATCCGGAAAAACCTCCGTCAATACATGATATATTTGAATTCGATGATCTTCAGCATTACTATCTATTTTACGTTCGTTTCATTACAATATAACGAACAATTACTTTCCTCCACTATAACACTAGGAAAGTTAGGGCCTGCATTTCAAGCAGCTTCGATCATTCTAATGATCTTTGCAGCAATTTTCATTTGGTATTCTAATTCATTTTTTACGAGAAAGCGGAAAAAGGAAGTGGGCCTGTATGCACTTTTCGGCATGAGCAGAAAAAAAATAGGCCAACTACTTTTTTATGAAAATATTATTATCGGTATTTTAGCCCTGATCATCGGAATAGTAGTTGGCTTATTATTTTCAAAGTTGTTTATGATGATTATCTTTAAAATCATGGGATTCTCAATTGAAGTGTCATTTACTATTTCGAATAAAGCGATACTCCAGACAGCAGCTGTTTTTCTTTTCATCATTTTTGTCGCTTCTATTCATAGTTATCGATTAATTTATCGCTTTTCCTTATCAGAGCTTTTTAAAGCGGAGAGAAAAGGAGAGAAGTTACCCAAGAGTTCAGCAATCATAGGTATACTCGCGATCGCTCTAATTGGTGCTACCTATTTATTATTGTTAAATCCAGACGACTTTTTTAAAAACAGTGGTGTACGACTTTTAATGGCGACTTTGTTGCTCGTTATTGGTTCCTATTTATTTATGAATTCCTTTATTACATATTTACTAAAATTTTCTCAGAGATTTACATCGATATATTTTAAAGGGAAAAATCTACTCACCGTTACAAATCTATTATACCGAATAAAAGGTAATGTACTCATTTTAACCGTTATATCACTATTAAGCAGTGTCACGTTAATTGCTTGTATTACCACCTATAGTTTTTACTATCATATTGACAATTTTTCAAATCGGGTGACCCCATATAGCTTTATGTTCAATATGAAGGATGAAATGGTTAATAATAAAATTCAGAGTTTAATTGAAGAAAAGTACTCTGAAGAACTTGTCTATCACAATACGATCGAATATCTCTCAGTAAAGCCAGACGTTTCAGAGGTTCCTAGAATTCCAGATGATGTCCAGACTATGCTTATCTCAGATAAAACCTATAAAGAATTAATGAAACTACGAGGGGTAAACGACTCTGTCCACTTAAAGAAATATGAAGCAGCGGCCTTTTATGATGGAAACCTTGATGGAAAATCGGATCCATTTACGGGGAAAAAGGTGGGACTTTCTGCTAATGAACAAATTACGATTACAGACTATAAAGATTTTTCTTTGGTAAATCAAGGAGAATTTTTATTTCCTCTGGTCATTAGTGATGTACTATATAAAGAGTTAAAAAAGAATATGACACCCGAAGAAACCCTATATGTATATAAAACCTCGAATGAAAAAACAGCGAAGGGGTTAAATAATGAGGTTAAGAAGGTTATAAAACCACTAAGATATCAAATGAATATGCCGATTTATTCCAGTTTCTATGAAAACTATCATTATGGATTGGAAACCTATGGGCTGCTTATCTTTATTGGAGGCTTTCTCGGTCTTGTATTCCTGTTAGCAACAGGGAGCATGATTTATTTTAAACAACTGATTGAAGCAACGACTGATAAGGATCGCTATAAGATTCTGAAGAAGATTGGAATCCCTGACAAGGAGATTACTAAATCGGTAGCGAGACAAGTAGGTTTTGTCTTTATTCTTCCATTAGTTCTTGCAACGTGCAACACAGGGGTGATTTTGTATGTCCTCGCTGATTTCTTAAACATCCAAATGCAAGTCCCTTTTGCCACCTGCTTAGGAATCTATTTGCTTATTTACCTGGTTTATTACTGGTTAACCACTGCCAGCTATATAAAAATTATCAAGGAAACGTAAAAACAAGCCCCCAATGGAGCTTGTTTTTTACATGTGATAAAAAGAATTCTCCCGTTCAGAGAAAGTCAAAATCGCTTCAGTGAAAATCCCTACTTGAGAGGAAAGTGAGATGTCATGTCCCAATTTCTCGACAGTTTTCTTCGCTAGATAAAGACCCATTCCAGTTGATCGTTGATGGGTGCGCCCGTTTTTCCCGGTAAAGCCTTTTTCAAACACACGTGGGAGGTCCTCAGCAGGGATGCCCATTCCATTATCACGTAAGGTTAACTGTTTTGTTTTTGGATTAATAGTGAGGGAAATCTCCCCATGTTCATTTGTGTATTTGAGCGAATTGAGAAGGAGCTGGCGAATGATATACGTTAATGCTTTTTTATCACTTAAAACAGTTAAGTTTATTTTAGGCATTTCGACTTTTATCTTTTTAGAAATAAATGTCTTGGATTCAGCCATTACGATTTCCTTGATTAGTTTTTCAAGGTCAATTTCTTGGATGACGTAATCTTTATTAAAATCATGAAGGCGCGAGAAATAGAGTGCCTGTTCAACATAACTCTCAATCCGATTTATTTCCTCCTGCAGACTTGGTGATTCGACTTCAGTTTCTAATAATAAGCGACTGACGGCAATAGGTGTTTTAATTTCATGAAACCACTGGGTCATAAATTCAAGCTGTTCCTTCGCGGATTCGTTCCTTTTCTGAATCTGCTTCAAATAGTTATCGCTGACATTGCTCAACGTTTGTACGTATACTTTTTGCTCAAAGGTTTTCGCTTCAGGATAAGTGCCTAAGCCATCTAAAGCAAATGGCTCCCATTTTTCAAGCTGGTTTTTTTTATAAAAATAAGAGCCTAGGAAATATACATTAAAAATTATCGTCGATACGATTGCCATGTAAAGGAGACTGCCCACGGTAACCTGCAATTTAGGGTCCACACTAATTAAAGTCGAAATGAAAAACAGAATAAAATAAAAGGTAAAGAGCAGCCATTTTTGGTCGTAAAGATACTGTTTAAAGGTCATGGTATGATGTATCCTTGTCGTTTTTTCGTTTCGATAAAATCACTGAGCCCCATGTCCGCTAATTTTTTTCTAATGCGGGCAATATTTACAGTTAAAGTATTATCATCGATAAAATTCTCACTTTCCCACAGCTCCTGCATCAATTCATCCCGGGTAACAATTGATTCTTTCTTTTTCATTAGTAAAAAAAGGATCTGAAATTCATTCTTCGTTAAATCAATCTCGCAGTCACGATAGGTGATGTTCCCCTTACTCACATTTAGGATTAAGTCTTTGTGTTCAAGATAATCTTTGTCCTCTTGTTGATATGTATATGTTCTCCTTAAAATGGCATTACACTTAGCCATTAGCACCTCTAGGGAGAACGGCTTTTGGATAAAATCATCTCCTCCCATGTTCATTGCCATGACAATATCCATATTTTCCGTTCGAGAAGAGATGAAGATAATTGGTACCTTTGAGAACTGACGGAACTTATTACACCAATAAAATCCGTCATAGACTGGAAGATTAATATCAAGAAGAACCAGGTCAGGCTTCAATGCTAGAAATTGACGTTCAATATTTTCAAAATCGTTCGTTTCAAATGGTTCATATTTCCACTTCTTAAGATGTTCATAAATGATATGACTAATTTTTGGATCGTCTTCAACAATCATAACTTTGTACATAAATACCACCACCAGTTTTTTCTCTGTAAAATTATTATACAAAATCCATACTTGTAGATAGAAAGTTTATTAAATTCATAGGGATGGACCTTGTTAAATAGGTAAGGGAAGATAGAGCGGAAAATAGAATTAATGATACATTCCATGTACTTAATAATAAAAGTCCCCCACTAAAATTTAGCAGGGGATCGTGCTATCTTCCACAGTCTTCTGTGACCATTCTTCGACATTCCAAACCTTCGTTACCCAATCTTCATGAAAATCCGGTTCGTGGCAAACAAGGACGACAGTGCCTTTATATTCTTTTAGGCGCGTTTTAATTCTGCTTTTGCATCTATATCCAAGTGATTGGTCGGCTCATCGAATAAAATCCAGTTACTCTCATTCATCATTAGTTTGCAAAGGCGAACCTTCGCCTGCTCACCACCGCTCAGCTGATTCATTGGACGGGAAATGTGTTCATTTTTTAATCCACAGCGGGCAAGGGCAGCCCGAACCTGATGCTTGTCCATTGAAGGAAAGGCATTCCAGACATCATCAATCGGTGTAAGTCCTTCTGCTTTTACTTCTTGTTCAAAATAAGAAGGGAAGAGGAAATCTCCGCTTTTTATAATCCTCGCTTTGTTCATGAATTAATCCATTATAATATCATACTAGATTTTGGAAGATTCGACTATATTTTTGGCGAGAAAAACATGATAAATTAATTGGAAACAGCACCAGTATTTTTTAGATGTATATCCACCTGCTGTTTACCATTTTCCTTTTTCAATTAATGTATAGTTTGTCTATCCATTTGGGTATTGTAATGATAAAAAGGAAATATCTTATGATCGGACTAATCCTGGCCATTCTTATATTTAATTTGATTGCTTTTAAGAAAAATAAAATACTTACAGGCAATCAAATTGTTCATATTTGGACATTTACCATTGCTTTTCAGTTTATCTTCGATATGTTCGTCGAATTCAAATACCACGGATATTGGTATTTTGATAAAGAAATCGATTTGGCAGGACTGGTTCCGCACTTATTCTTAGTTCCTGCAGTTAATATGATCTTTTTAAATTGGTATCCGTATAAAAAAGGCGTTGCAAAACAAATTTTTTATATGATTTTTTTCGTCCTTTTTATTTTACTTTACGAATTCGTTACCTTATTACCCGAACCATGGGGATACTTCCACTACGGTTGGTGGAGGATTTGGCATACTGCTGTCATCAATCCAATCCTATTACTGATATTATTGGGGTATTATAAGTGGATATGTAAACTAGAAAAGAATGCCTTTTGTAAGTTGATATAGTTGCAGTAAAAAGCTTTCTTTATGATGAAAGCATATTTTTCAAAGCTGTTTAGACAAGCTCTCTTCCTTGTACATATAATAAAGGTAAAAGGGGAGGAGGGGATTGAGTGGCAGCAGTCAGTAAAGATGGCATTACAATTGGGACCATTTCCGGTGGAATCGTTAACTTTGGAGGAGCCGGTACTATTTCTCCCATTTCGGTCACCATAACTACGGCTGGAGCTGGGTCGGGAAATCAAGGGACAGTTACCAGGACAAATAGAGCAGCTCAAACTAGCGTATCCAGTATACTAGATTTAATCAGCCGGTGCTTAGCTTAGCTCCGGCTGATTTTTTGAAAAAAGATTAAGACGCTTTTACGTTTTGACTAGTTTGAATCTGCTTGATTGGTTTTGCTACATTGAAGACTATGTTAAGGAAAATTGCTGTTAAACTTCCGGCTACAATCCCACTATTTGTTAGAATTTTGATACTGTCCGGCAGTTGTGCGAATAGATCCGGAACGGTTGTTACGCCTAATCCGACACCAACAGAACAGGCGATAATCAAGAGATTTTCTTGAGATGAAAAATCTACCTTGCTGAGCATTTTAATTCCAGATGCAATTACCATCCCAAACATTGCAACCATAGCCCCGCCAAGAACAGAGGTAGGTATCACAGTTGTTAAGGCCGCAATTTTTGGAACAAACCCAAGGAAAATCAGAATTCCAGCCATTGTATAAATAACATTTTTTCCTTTAACACCTGAAAACTGGACAAGTCCGACATTTTGCGAATATGTCGTATAGGGAAAAGAATTAAATAGCGCACCAATAACACTTGCCAGGCCTTCGGATCGATATCCTTTTACCAAATCATTTTCAGTAAGTTTTCTTCCAGTGATGTCACTTAGTGCAAAATAAACTCCCGTTGATTCTACAAGACTAACTATAGCCACAAGGGTCATCGTAATAATAGGAACCAGTTCAAAGGATGGTGTTGCAAAATGAAGCGGTGCTACCATATGAAACCACGATGCATCACCAACAGCAGAAAAATCAACTTTTCCCATAAATACAGCTGCAATTGTTCCGGCAATCAATCCTAGTAATATAGAAATAGCTCGAATGAAACCTTTAAAGAAACGATAGAGAATAATGATGAATAATAAAGTGCCAAAAGCAAGCGAAATATTGGTCACTGAGCCGAAGTCTGGGCTGCCTTGACCACCTGCGACGTTGTTCATAGCAACGGGAATAAGAGTAGTCCCAATGATCGTTACGACCGATCCAGTAACTACAGGTGGGAAGAACCGGATAAGCTTTCCAAAGAACTTAGCAATGAGCATGACAATGAGACCTGAAATTAGAATGGATCCATAAATCGCAGAAAGGCCATACTGACCACCGATAGCAATAATTGGTCCAACCGCAGTAAACGTACAGCCAAGTACAATGGGAAGGCCAATACCAAAATAGCGATTTTGCCACACTTGCAAAAGAGTCGCGATCCCGCTTGTCAGAATATCAAGTGATACTAAATAAGCTAATTCCTTACTAGAAAAATCAAGTGCCCCGCCAATAATCAAAGGTACGATGACAGCTCCAGCATACATCGCTAAAACATGCTGAATACCTAAAGAGGCAGTTTTTAATGGATTTTGTTTCATCAGATTAATGCCTCCACTTTTTCATTAATGAATGTTACTTCTCCGTTACCAAGTGAGCTAATTCTTGCAAGGGATTCAACCCTTAAACCCTGTTCCTTTAGGATTTGTGCCCCTGGCTGGAAAGACTTTTCAATTACAATACCAATCCCGTTAACCTCGGCACCGCCTAGTTTCACGATTTCCACTAAACCCAGGGCAGCCTGTCCATTTGCAAGAAAATCATCAATAACAAGGACCCGATCATTTTCATTAATAAACTTTTTAGCAATTGAGATTTCGTTTGTTTCATTTTTTGTAAATGAGTGGACACTTGCTGTAAGTAAATCTCCAGTGAGTGTTAAAGATTTTCTTTTTCTGGCAAAAACAACAGGTACATTCAAATGGTATCCTGCCATTACAGCAGGGGCAATCCCTGAAGATTCAATCGTTATGATTTTTGTTATTCCTTCATTAGCAAATCGTTCTGCAAATTCTTTCCCAATTTCAAGCATCAATTTAGGATCAATTTGATGATTTAAAAACGAATCAACTTTTAATACGTTTTCATTCAGAACTAGACCGTCTTTTTTGATTGTTTCTTCTAATAACTTCATACTTTACCCCCTGTAAAAAATAAAAAAGCCCAAAGGTCATTGCTCACATCAAAAATTGAGTGAGGTAATGACCTTTGGGCTTTATGTCCAAAAATGAAAAAGAAAAAGCACACTAATAATAATTGCGTCCTTCTCTCATTACCCACTCATAGTCAGATTATTTACGGTAATCCGGTAGAAACTTCCAGGCCAAATCCCTGCGATTATATGAGCGAAGCCTTATAAATTTATGTACACATTATAACACGGTATGTGTGTATTTCAACCCTCTACTTCAAAATAAGCGAACGATAAAAAAATAATAATTATCATTGTTCGGTTTTTAAAACGCTTTCAACTTATCATTAGAGTCTTAAAATAATGATTGAATACTCATTCAGTTTCAGGTACTATAAGAATAAGTAATCTATTCTGAAAATTCAAAATCGAGAGGTGGACGTTATGAAAAAATCTATTCCTGAAAACTGGTGGAGTCAATTAAGGTTACCGGTCATATCTGCACCTATGTTTCTGGTGTCAGGCACCGAGCTTGTTAAAAATTGTTGTTTGAATGGTGTTATTGGTTCATTTCCTGCTCCAAATGCAAGACCAATTGAGATTCTTGACCATTGGATGGGTCAATTAAATGAAGAGCTGGAAAAGGCTCGCGCCAATGATCCACACCGAAAAATTGCTCCATGGGCGATGAATATGGTGGTACATAGCTCCTACAGCCGCTTGCAGGATGAATTGGCTTTAATTAAAAAACATAAGCCACAGGTAGTAATTACTTCTTTGGGTAGTCCAAAACTAGTAGTTGACATTGTTCATGAATATGGCGGCCTCGTATTCTCAGATGTGAGTGATGTAAAATTTGCAATGAAAGCAGCAGAGGCAGGTGTCGACGGTCTGATTTTAGTAGCTAGTGGAGCTGGAGGGCATGCAGGAAAAATTAATAGCTTTGCTTTTGTTGATATCGTGAGGAGCTTCTGGGACGGTATTATTGTTCTAGCAGGTTCAATTTCAACCGGCAAGGGCATTTTAGCTGCACAAGCGGCTGGAGCAGACCTAGCCTATATGGGTACACGCTTTATTGTTGCAACAGAAAGTATGGCGACAGACGAATATCGTGAAATGTTAGTTGAGGCTACGCAGGAAGATATCATTTTAACGGATGCTTTCTCGGGGGTAAACGCTAATATGTTGAAACCTAGTATTAAGAAAGCAGGTCTTGACCCGGAACAATTGGTAAGGAAAGACAAGGTTAACTTTGACGATATGCAAAAGGAAACAAATGCAAAGGCCTGGCGGGATATTTGGTCCGCTGGCCATGGCGTTGGGGCGATTGATCGAATTGAATCAACCGCTGATATTATTAACCGTTTGGAAGACGAATACCAAAGAGCACTCGAAACCATAAATCGTAATGCCGGGAAATTAAGTACCATTCAGGTTAAATAAAAATAATTTTTAGAAAAAAGGAACCAATTCATTGTTTGGTTCCTTTTTTCTGTCTTTTTTTGTTTTTCAGCTTCGGCACGATCTTTATCACTTTATATCCCGGTTTTACTTTTATCTTTATGGTTCCATTGTTGGTTATTACATTGTACATCGTATATTTTCGCGGCTGATGTTCTAGCATATCTATTTTCTGTATTGTTTCTTTCCGAAAATGTCTTTGTATTTTTTTAACTTGTTTTTCGTGTTTTTCACCGGAAAAGAAATCATATAAAAAAATAAAGATATAAATAAACAGACCACCTAAAATGATGGCATATAGTGCAGAGGATAAAATTGACAATTTTGACATCCTTTCTAACTAGATTGTAAAAAGGTACAAGGAGTATTATAGCGGAAAGATACATGCTTTTAAAATGTTTTTTCGAGTTATGAGGAATGAAAATATAAGGAAATAACCTAAAATTAACATGGGTACACTAAAAAAGATCGAAAAATATTTGTCCACTAGTAGTGAACAAAAGCAAAAAAGTATGATAAAGTATACTATAGAATTCTATACATACCACAGCTTAATAAGAATTGGCGTGTCCTCTCCATATGGACAATCGTGTTTTTTTATCATTAATAGACTAAGGGGGAATGAAATGTGTCCAGTAACACATTGGAGCAATTTTTAAATGAAAATCTTGAAGATTTAAAAGGAAAAGGTTTGTACAATGTCATTGACCCGTTAGAAAGCCCAAATGGACCTGTGATTACGATTAATGGCAAAGAACTTGTAAATCTTTCTTCTAATAACTATTTAGGTTTAGCTACAGATGAACGTCTTAAAAAAGCAGCTACTGATGCGATTGAGAAATATGGTGTTGGAGCTGGAGCAGTTCGGACAATCAACGGGACACTTAAGCTTCATGTCGAATTAGAAGAAAAATTAGCTGAATTCAAACATACCGAGGCAGCGATCGCTTATCAATCAGGTTTTAACTGTAACATGGCGGCTATTTCTGCCGTAATGGACAAAAATGACGCTATTTTATCTGATGAATTAAACCATGCCTCCATTATTGATGGCTGCCGATTATCAAAAGCTAAAATTATTCGTGTCAATCACTCTGATATGGAAGACTTACGTGCGAAAGCAAAAGAGGCAAAAGAATCAGGACTCTATAATAAAATTATGGTTATTACTGACGGGGTATTTTCTATGGATGGCGATGTGGCATTATTACCAGAAATCGTCAAGATTGCCGAGGAATTCGACCTCATAACTTATGTTGACGATGCCCATGGGTCTGGCGTCCTTGGAGATGGTGCAGGGACAGTTAAGCATTTTGGACTTTCTGATAAAATTGATTTCCAAATTGGGACTTTATCAAAGGCAATTGGTGTGGTCGGCGGCTATGTCGCTGGTAAGAAAAACCTAATTGACTGGTTAAAGGTTAGAAGCCGTCCATTCCTATTCTCGACTTCATTAACTCCTGCAGATGTGGCGGCAAGTAAGAAGTCCATTGAAATATTAATGGAAAGCACCGAGCTTAACAAAAAGCTATGGGAAAATGGCAACTACTTGAAAAAGGGCTTAAAAGAATTAGGCTTTAATATTGGGAACAGTGAAACCCCAATTACTCCATGTATTATTGGCGATGAAACACTTACGCAGCAATTTAGTAAACGCCTAAATGAAGAAGGGGTATATGCGAAATCGATTGTGTTCCCAACTGTTCCAAAAGGGACCGGTCGTGTCCGCAATATGCCAACAGCTGCCCATACAAAAGAAATGCTTGATCAAGCCATTGCAATTTATGAAAAAGTCGGTAAGGAAATTGGCGTAATTAAAGGGTAAAGTGAATGGCACCCATGGTAAATGGGTGAGACATTTATAAGGAAAATAGATTTATTCAGCATTAACTGAAGAGGACGGAGAAACAACGATGAAGCGAATTTTAATCACAGGTGCTTTAGGACAAATTGGATCAGAATTAACTTTAAAGCTAAGAGATATTTATGGTGCAGATAACGTTATTGCTACAGATATCAAGAAGAATGACAGTGAGGCAGCCCAAAGTGGTCCTTTTGAAACTATAGATGTTACCGATTTAAACAAAATGGTTGAGACTGCCAAAAAGTACCAGGTTGATACAGTAATGCATTTGGCCGCACTCTTATCGGCTACAGCAGAAGCAAAGCCAGTATTTGCTTGGAATTTAAACATGGGCGGGTTAATGAATGCTCTGGAAACATCTAGAGAACTAAATGCCCAATTTTTCACACCTAGCTCGATTGGAGCATTTGGTCCATCTACACCAAAGGATCTTACCCCACAGGATACGATTATGCGTCCTACTACAATGTATGGTGTTAATAAGGTTGCAGGTGAACTGCTTGCTGATTATTACAACCATAAATTTGGTGTCGATACCCGTGGATTGCGTTTCCCAGGATTAATCTCCTACGTCGCACTCCCTGGCGGTGGGACAACAGATTATGCCGTTGAAATCTATTATGAAGCTGTTAAAAATGGCAAATATACATCCTATATCGATAAGGGCACTTACATGGACATGATGTACATGCCGGATGCCTTACATGCGATCATTGATTTAATGGAAGCAGATGCCTCAAAATTGATTCATCGCAATTCCTTTAATGTCACTGCAATGAGCTTTGAACCCGAAGAAATTGCTGCAAGTATTGCAAAGTATATTCCTGGCTTTACGATTTCATTTGCTGTGGATCCAGTCCGTCAAAAAATTGCCGACAGCTGGCCGAATTCGATAGATGCTTCAGCTGCAAAAGAGGAATGGGGCTTTAAATTCGAGTATGATTTAGACAGAATGACGAAGGATATGCTTGAAAAGCTGAGTCAAAAACTATAAATGCCTGAATCCTGAGCCAAAATGGTTCAGGATTTTTTCATAAAAGGAACAATGTCTCATTTTCAGGAATTTTTTCGTTCATTTTCAAAAGGTTTTGGTTTTTTTCCGGCATTGGCTCCGGTTTATGTCTGTTTTTCCATTTCATAATAAAAAAAATTAAACAGCGAAGCTCAAGAAGGCCTCGCTGTCATCGCTTAACATAAATAAGTTTATCCTTTTTCTCAGTCACCTTGCCAATAATTGCAGCATGAGTTAATCCCTTAGATTTGAGCTTATCGACATACTCAGCAGCATGTTCTTCACTAATTGAAATAAGAAGACCACCAGAGGTAATGGCATCACAAAGGACAAGCTGTTCTTCAGGAACAATGCCTTCATAAACGACGTCATCACTTAACCATTCATGATTGGACTTAGATCCTCCAGGAACCACACCATCTCTTGCTAGTTCAACTGCTCCCTCAAGAATGGGAACTTGACTAAAGGAAAATTCAAAACTCACATCACTACCACGCGCCATTTCACTGCCATGGCCAAGTAACCCAAACCCGGTTACATCAGTAACAGAATGTGGCTGATAATTCATTAACACTTCTGCAGCTGTTTTATTGAGCATCGCCATCGTTTCGGTCACCACTTGTTCCTGTAAAGGGGTTACCGCACATCTTTTTATCCCTGTAGTAATGATTCCCACACCAATCGGTTTTGTCAATACAAGAACATCACCAGGGTTTGCGCCAACATTTTTCCATACCTTGTCAGGATGTACAATACCTGTAACTGATAGGCCAAATTTTGGCTCTTGATCATCAATTGAATGACCGCCAACCGTTATTGCTCCCGCTTCCTTTACTTTATCAGCGGCACCGCGAAGGATTTCGGAAAGCATCTCTGCACCGAGCTTTTTAATCGGGTAGCCGACAATATTCAATACGGTTTTCGGTTCCCCGCCCATTGCGTAGACATCACTTAACGCATTTGCAGCTGTGATTTGACCAAACATATAGGGGTCATCTACTATTGGGGTGAAATAGTCAACGGTTTGAATTAATGCGATGGAGTCGGTTAAACGATATACCCCGGCATCATCAGATGTATCAAGTCCCACTAATAATTCGGGAACAGGTTCTTGTTTAGGTAATAGACGCAAAACTTGCGCCAGGTCCTCTGGACCAATTTTGCAGCCTCAACCAGCTTTTGTTGATAAAGAAGTCAGGCGAATTTTTTCTTTTTCACTCAACATGTCCACCTCCATTTTATTAGTATAACTCTTTCATTTATTATCCGCACTAATCATGATGAACAATTGCGGAATAATAGGGGATAGGTTAAAATGTTTTTACAATCTGAATGTTAAAAAAATTGTTTTAGGAGGATTTTATGAAGACTTACCATGTAGTGATCGAATTTTGCATGCAATGAAACTACTCACCAAAAGCCGCGAGGTTCGCGGAAAAATTGTTTAACCATTTTAATCGAAACATTCAAAAGCTAGAACTTATTCCTAGTTCAGGCGGTGCATTCGAATTGACGGTCGATGGGGAAAAGATCTATTCAAAGCTTGATACAGGTATTTTTCCAGATGCAGAAGAGATGATTAAAATTATTGAGTCAAAATAGAAGAAACCCTCATAGCGTATAGTTATGAGGGTTTTATATTGGCTAAGGAAAGTATAAGTGCAACTACGCCTCTGTCTTCGCCCTTAGGGGCTCGCCAATCGGCGAGTTTTCTTTATCGGTAACATTTTTATGTTAACTGGATATTAAAAATTACACCTTAAATTGAACTTAAGGCAGGGTAATAAATCTGTTTTTTCCTAATCCATTTTCAGTCTTAGATATTAAAACCTCTAATATTCCATTTGTGAATGATGCGGATACTTCTTGTCTCGTAACGAGAAAAGGGAATTCAATCGAACGGCTCTTTTTTAATATAGCAGAAGGGGGGGATTTGCAAGCAGAAATCATTAATATTGTTTCTTCTATATATACCTTTATTTCTGAAGCTTCAAATTCATTTAAAATAGCCTCGACAATCCATTCCTTTTCAGTCTCATAAAGATCGATTTGGAATTGAGTTTGGTCATAATAGGATGTAAGCGGGTCCAAAAAATAATTCTCCAGCCATTTTTCCACTAAATCAAAATCAAAGGATTGATTCTGCTGTTGTTTCTTTTTTGTCATTTCCTATCCCCCTTGCTCGGTTCATTTTATTCAACCAGACTAAAAACGTGAAACTCCTGTGATATAATAAGTGAGGAAAACTTGCGACTGGCGAGCCCTGAAGGTGATGAAAGAGGCGTAGTTGCACTTATGCCTGATAGTATAGAAATACTTTCTAGCGTCTAAAAGAAGGATTTGTGAAGGAGTTTTTATCGTGAAAGAATGGTTACGTTCAATCCCAGCAGTCCATGAACTTCAAAATCATGGAGAATTTTTAGATCTTCTTAATGAAAGTCAGCTCGATCATTCTCAGCTTACAAAGCAATTAAAAAATACCCTTGAGCAAATTAGGTATTCCATCATAAACGATCAATGGCAGGGAGCTATTCCTGGAACAACCCAATTTATTGATGAATTATTTACTACTATGAAAGTAAAAGTAAAAAAACAATTATCTTATACGATTGAAAAAGTAATTAATGCAACGGGTACAATATTACATACAAATCTTGGAAGGGCGAGATTAAGCAAGAAAGCGATTCGCCATGTGGTAGAAACGGCGCACAATTATTCAAATCTTGAATACAAACTAAATGAAGGGGAACGCGGTTCACGCCATAGTCATGTTGAAACACTTCTGAAAGACATTACCGGTGCTGAAGCAGCTATGGTCGTTAATAATAATGCATCCGCCGTTTATCTTGTATTAAGGGCACTTGCAAAAAATAAAGAGGTTATTGTTTCTAGGGGACAGCTTGTTGAAATCGGCGGCTCGTTCCGTATCTCTTCCATTATGGAAGAAAGTGGAGCCTTACTTAAAGAAGTAGGAACAACCAATAAAACACATCTTTACGATTACGAGAATGCTGTTTCTGCTGAAACCGCAATTGTGATGAAGGTCCACACAAGTAACTTTAAAGTAGTCGGATTTACAAAATCTGTCGAAACGGAAGAACTGATAGAATTAACAAAAAGGTTAGAGGGTGTTGTTTTTTACGAAGACCTTGGCAGTGGAGTACTCTATGACTTCCGTAAGCATGGAATTGGTGAGGAACCGGTCGTGAAAGAGGTCATTGAATTAGGAGCAGATGTAGTTACCTTTAGTGGAGACAAGCTTTTAGGCGGACCACAGGCAGGGATTATCGTCGGAAAAAAATGTGTAATTGACCGATTAAAAAAACACCAGTTAGCAAGAGTTGTTCGGGTTGATAAAATGACGTTAGCTGCACTTGAGGGTACATTAATCGATTATGCACGCAGTGAAACAGCAATGAGAAATATTCCAACAATCCGTGATTTGTTAGTTTCTCTTAATGAATTAGACGAAAGGTCGAAAGCATTTGTTACAAAGTTGTTACAAAGGACAAATAGATTTCAGGCAAAAGTTTTTCAAGATGCAAGCCAAGTGGGCGGGGGAACAATGCCTGATGTCCTGCTCCCAACTATGGTCATTGCTTTAAAACACGAGTCCCTTACTGCAGAGCAGCTAGCAAGAAAACTTCGAACAGAATCGAAGCCAGCGATCATCGCACGGATTCAAAAAGATGAATTTCTCCTTGATCTAAGAACGGTGACTCCAGAAGAAGAAGATATCTTACTTGAAGCATTACAAAACATAAACCCCTCATAATGCAAGAGGGGTTTATGTCTCTATTATGAAAAATTAATGGTTTGGACTTTGAGAATTAAAAAGCTGCTACGACTAGAGACTAATGTATTTTTACATAGTGTTTTCCTTTTACATATCATGATGTGAGTTGTGTTTCGCTCTTGAATGATTGTTATTCTTTACTTTATGAGAACCGCTCAATGGTACAGGCTGGCCAGACTGCTTTTGTGCATTTTTCCGCATATCTTTTCCATCGTTTTTGTTCATGTTTTATCCCTCCTCATTCATTAGGATGCAATCAATAATTCTTTTTATGCCCGAATATTTTTTTCTGATCTGAGCAATTTAAAGGGTATATAAAATGAAGGAGTGAGATAAATCATGAAAAAATTGCCTTACAACAAGGACAAACAACAGGCTTTCCAGGCTGCACAACAAGGATATGAGGAAGCACAAGGTCTTTTTGCGACAATTATAAGTGATAGTGCCAGTTATGGTCATCAATTAAAGCATTTAAAGAACGAAGTAAATGAAGCGTATCAGCAAATAGAAAATGCTCTTGAAGTCGCATCAGAACAGCAACGAGCACAATTAGAACGTTTCCAACAGGATTTGCAAAATATCGTTTCAGAAGTAAATCAGGCGGAATAGTATAAACAGGAAGGGAACCCATTTCGGATTCCCTTCCTGTTTTTTATCCCGCATTAACGGGCAGGTAAGATCCACCACTTTAAGACGTACAGGGAACTAAAAAGGATAAGTGGGGATCAACTGCCCGTAAATGCTCGATTGGTGAGATAAAGTGAAACTTGCCGATGTGCTTTTCATCGGCTTAGTTGAACCAATCGGGTTCGTATTGTCTCTAATATCAAGGCGATAGCCTTGATATTAGAGACAGTAGAACGGGACTAACAATCAGTGGGGGATGGAAAAAACCCCCACTGATTGAAGTTTCACTTTATTGATTTTTCTTGCGCTTTTTATTGTTCATTCTCTCTTTTGCTGATAATTCCGGTTCACTTGCTAATTCCTCGTTGAAACCGGCTCCTTTTCCTTGGCCTTTAGCAGCATTCATCCTTGAAATTACATGATTAGATTTTCGTTTTACCATTTCATTCACCTCCCGATACTGTTACTATTTCCTTTGTATCTTTAAAAATGACAATGAAAAAGTTTTTTGAGATAATAAAAAGGAAGATGAGAATTTTTCCCTGAACTCATTTCATTCTAGTGTTAAGGCGATTTTCATAATATTCCGAACAAATTACATAAAAAACATAAGAAAAACTTATCAATCACAATAACTTTCTTGTTATTTACTTATGTAAAACGTTGTATTAAGATTAGAATTGTGAGAAAAGTGCAGTTGGATGGGAAAATTCAAACTTTTCGATTTTTCGTTAATTCTAATTGAAGTTTCACTGTTTTATTACGAATGAGGGGGTTTTTACAAATGGTTAAAAATGATGTATTTAACGCACGTGCTTCCTTTGAAGCAAACGGTAAACGCTACCACTATTACCGCTTAAGTGCACTTGAAGAAACAGGTATTGGCAAAGTATCTAAATTGCCATATTCTGTAAAAGTCTTACTTGAATCAGTACTTCGCCAATATGATGGGCGTGTAATCTCAAAAGAGCATGTTGAAAACTTAGCAAAATGGGGAACAGATGAGATTAAAGAAGTAGACGTTCCATTTAAACCAGCTCGTGTTATCCTGCAAGACTTTACTGGAGTTCCAGCAGTTGTCGACCTTGCTTCCTTAAGAAAAGCTATGGCTGACCTTGGCGGAGATCCAGATAAAATAAATCCAGAGAAAACGGTCGATCTTGTTATTGACCACTCCGTACAAGTTGATGCTTACGGTTCTGCGGATTCCTTAAAAATCAATATGGATTATGAATTTGAACGTAATGCTGAACGTTACCAGTTTTTAAGCTGGGCTCAGAAATCATTTAATAACTATCGTGCTGTTCCACCTGCGACCGGGATTGTCCACCAAGTTAACCTTGAGTATTTAGCGGACGTTGTTCATGTTGCTGAAACTGACGGTGAATTAGAGGCTTATCCAGATACATTAGTCGGTACTGATTCTCACACTACGATGATTAACGGTCTTGGCGTTCTTGGATGGGGCGTAGGAGGTATTGAAGCAGAAGCAGGAATGCTTGGACAGCCATCGTATTTCCCAGTGCCAGAAGTAGTAGGGGTTAAACTAATTGGCGAGCTTCCAAACGGTGCCACTGCAACTGACCTTGCACTTAAAGTAACGCAAGTTCTTCGTAAACACGGAGTTGTTGGTAAATTCGTTGAATATTTTGGACCAGGGGTTTCTACATTACCACTTGCAGACCGTGCAACAATTGCGAATATGGCTCCTGAATATGGTGCCACATGCGGATTCTTCCCAATTGACGATGAAGCATTAAGCTACATGCGCCTAACTGGTCGTGAAGAAGAGCAAGTTAAGGTTGTTGAAGAATATTGTAAAGCAAACGGACTATTCTTCGATCCAGCTTTCGAACCAGTCTATACAGATGTAATCGAAATTGATCTTACCGAAATTGAAGCAAATCTTTCTGGTCCAAAGCGTCCACAAGATTTAATTCCACTTTCTAAAATGAAGCAAGAATTCGTGAAAGCTGTTTCTGCACCACAAGGAAACCAAGGATTCGGCTTAAGCAGTGATGAGCTTGAAAAATCAGCTGTCGTAAAATTTAATAACGGTGACGAAACTGAAATTAAAACAGGTGCAGTTGCGATCGCTTCAATCACAAGCTGTACAAACACTTCTAACCCATATGTTTTAGTGGGTGCAGGTCTTGTTGCAAAAAAAGCAGTTGAACTAGGAATGGAAGTTCCAAAGTTTGTTAAAACCTCTTTGGCACCAGGATCAAAGGTTGTAACTGGATACCTTCGTGATTCAGGATTACTTCCATACCTTGAGCAAATCGGCTTCAACCTAGTTGGTTATGGATGTACAACATGTATCGGTAACTCCGGTCCATTAAAAGAAGAAATTGAAAAAACAATTGCTGAAAACGATCTTTTAGTTACTTCTGTACTTTCAGGTAACCGTAACTTTGAAGGACGAATTCATCCGCTTGTAAAAGCAAACTATCTTGCTTCACCACCACTTGTTGTTGCTTACGCACTTGCTGGTACTGTAAACATTGATTTCGCTTCTGAAGCAATTGGTAAAGATAAAGACGGCAACGATGTCTTCTTCAAGGATATTTGGCCATCCACTGCTGAAGTTAATGATGTTGTGAAACGCACGGTTACTCCTGAACTATTCCGTAAAGAATACGAGAACGTGTTCGGTGACAACCAGCGTTGGAATGAAATCAAAACAAGCAATGAGCCATTATATACTTGGGATGAAGATTCAACATATATCGCAAACCCACCATTCTTTGAAGGCCTATCACCAGAACCTGGCAAAGTAGAACCTTTATCAGGACTTCGTGTGGTTGGTAAGTTTGGTGACTCTGTTACAACAGACCATATTTCACCTGCAGGGGCTATTGGTAAAAATACTCCAGCTGGTAAATACTTGCTTGAAAAAGGCGTTCAGCCTCGTGACTTTAACTCCTACGGTTCTCGCCGCGGTAACCATGAAGTTATGATGCGCGGAACATTTGCGAACATTCGTATTCGTAATCAAATCGCACCAGGAACAGAAGGCGGTTTCACTACTTACTGGCCAACTGGCGAAGTAACATCGATTTACGATGCTTGTATGAAGTATAAAGAAAACGGCACTGGCCTGATTGTTCTTGCTGGTAAGGATTACGGAATGGGTTCTTCACGTGACTGGGCTGCAAAAGGTACCAACCTTTTAGGCATTAAAACAGTTCTTGCTGAAAGCTTTGAACGAATTCACCGTTCAAACCTCGTGTTAATGGGTGTACTTCCACTTCAATTTAAAGAAGGCGAAAGCGCTGAAACACTTGGTTTAACCGGTAAAGAAACAATTGATGTCCAAGTAGATGAAAACGTAAAACCACGTGACCTTCTAAAAGTAACAGCTACAGACGAAGCTGGTAACAAGAAAGAATTCGAAGTACTTGTTCGTTTCGATTCTGAAGTTGAAATTGATTACTATCGTCACGGCGGGATTCTGCAAATGGTTCTACGCGAAAAATTACAAGCTTAATAAGTTTAAAACACCATGTCAATGTAGGCATGGTGTTTTTTAAAGGAAACGATTGACAATTCATACTATTTTTGAATAAAATAAAACTAACAAACGAAAAGGAATGGTAAAGAGGCATGAAGTTATAATCTTATTTTTCAGTACATGATTCGTATTAACGAAAAATGAAGAACCTGAAGTATAGGATTAGTCTGTCCTTTTTTATGTCCTGATCGTATTAATAAAACCTTATTAAGGCTTATTTGTTGACCAATTTTATTGGCAGCGGACGATTATTTTTCGACATAAACTCTCTTCAGGTTCTTATGAAGGGGGTTTTTTTATGTTTAATAAGCAAACATCCAATTCAGTGATGATAAATGTAAAGGGGTTAGAAAAAAGCTATAATCTGCAAAAAATCTTGGATAATATTCAATTTGAAATTAAATATGGTGAGAGAATCGGACTTGTTGGACTAAACGGTACAGGGAAAACCACATTAGCCAATCTCATTTTCGGCAAGATTTTACCTGACAAAGGGGTAATTGAGAAATCGAACGATTTAAGAATAGGATACCTTTCACAATCAATTGACTATGAAGTGAATGATTTTCATGAATTTATGTCAGATGTCGCGGATAATGACCTTTTTCAGCATGCCAGTGAACTTGGACTCAGAAAAGTATATGACTGGGAGGATAACCGACTGTCCCATTTAAGCGGCGGGGAAAAACTAAAGCTTGCACTGTCAATGGTTTGGGCTTCAAAGCCAGATTTACTAATCTTAGATGAACCTACTAATCATTTAGATTTTCACGGGATTGAGTGGCTGATTACCGAATTAGAAAAGTTCCATGGACCAGTTTTAATTATCTCACACGACCGTCATTTTTTAGATAAAACAGTCAATCGAATATTTGAATTAGAAATTGGGAAGATTCATTTTTACAACGGAAATTATAGCAATTATCGGAAGGAAAAACAGCTGAGAGTAGAAAATCAACGGCACCAGTACAATGTCCAACAGCGCCAAATAAAATTAGTTGAGGAGCAAATGGACCAGTTAAAATCTTGGTCGGAAAATGCTCATCGTAATTCAACAAAACAAGAGGGCTTTAAAGAATATCATCGGGTAAAGGCAAAAAAGCGAGATAATCAAGTGAAGTCGAAAATGAAGCGCCTACAAAATGAGCTAGAAAAACATAAAGTAGATAAGCCTATTGAAGAAACTAAAGTTCGATTTCAGTTTGAACACCAAGGGAAGAAAGGAAAACGGATTATTGAGGCGAATAATCTTTCTAAAACATTTGACAACAGGACTCTTTTTCGAGATTCCAGCTTTTACATTAATCAGGGGGAACGAATTGGATTCTTAGGGGAAAATGGTTGTGGAAAAACAACGTTAATAAAGATGATTTTTGGTGTGGAGCAGTCTTCGGACGGAGAGCTGTGGAAGAGTGAAAGCATCAAAATTGCTTATTTAAGCCAGGATGTTTCTGATTTACCTATTGATAAATCGACTTTGGAAGCACTAGGCTATACGGACAAAGAGAGTATCCTTAAAACAAGAACCTTACTAGCAAATTTAGGGTTAAAAGAAGATCATATATCTAAGCCAATCGGTTCCTTAAGTCTTGGAGAACGGACTAGGGTTAAGCTGGTTGATATGTTAATGCAGGAATATGACGTACTTATTTTGGATGAACCAACCAATCATCTTGATTTACCCAGCAGGGAACAGCTCGAAAAAACCTTAAATGAGTTTACTGGCACGATTATTACCGTTTCTCATGATTATTATTTTCTAAATAAAATTTGTGATCGACTGCTGGTGTTTGAAAATCAACAAATTAAGCGGTTTGAAATGAAGCCGGAGGAATATCTTACTAAAGATAAGAAGAATGATGAGAATCGTAGAAAAGAAGCTCTAATGATTATTGAAAATCGCATAGCTACGATTCTTGGTGAGCTTTCATTAATAGATCAGGGGGATCCAAAATATCTCATATTGGACCGTGAATTTAATCAGCTTCTCAAAGAAAAGAAAAACCTCTGAAATGAGCCTATGGTCATCTAAGGGCACCTTTAAGTGACCGGTTTGTGTTGATGTTGTACCTGACACATAGAAGAGCTCTAGGTACCTCTCAATGAAGTGAAACTCTAAATATGGTCTCGTAGAAATGCTTTACGTGACCTAAAAAGAAGGGAAATCATATTAGGGTCACGTTGAAGAGCTCTATGTGATCGAAAATAAAGTGAAAACTTGATTTCGGTCCAAAGTGCAAAACTGTAAAAGCAGGTGAAATTTCACCCCCAAATCACAAAAAATTAGTCAATGAAAACGTAATATGATACTCAGAAAGAATGGCTCGAAGTTTTCCAAGCCATTCTTTCTATTTTGCTGGTTAAAAACCATTATGTGATTGGGACCTTAAGCCCTGTATTCGGACAGGTAAAGGCTATTTCCTGCTTGGCTTGTCCGAATAAGCCTCACATTCGGACTATCAAAGGCAATTTTACTCTTGTCCTGTCTGAATGAGACTTACACTGCTACCATCAACAGACGAATCCACAAAAAAATAAGCTTACATTATCGACGTTTTTCTTAATACAAAATCGGATGCTTTAGTTGAAATAAGGTGAAACCTTAATTTGATTGTCATTTTTTCTTTTGAATCACGAAATCGATCTCATGTGTTGATTTAGATATCTCTTAAAACTTCATTTTGAGCACCTCTATTAAAAAGATGTAAATTCATAATTGTACGCGAGTGCTTCCTCCACAAATGTTCTCCCTAAAAAACGGCTGTCACCTAATACAAGATCTACAAAGTATTCCCTCTCCTTTTTCTTCCTTCATCAAACTAAGTCAATTGCCTTAATAACACCTTCGATCATTTTCAATAATGAAAAGTATTGCATATATCATTAATATTGTTAAAATTACAGTGGTAGAAGACTGAAAATTCGCACCGAAAGTGTACGTATTGAAGGGGAGATGACTTTCCATGGAAGACAGTTATTTACAATCCGTTTCTTATGAAAACGGTGTATTAAAAATATTAGACCAAACTAAAATTCCAAATGTAACAGAATTTCTTGAAATCACAAAAATTGAAGATGCATGGGATGCAATTAAACAATTGAAAGTGCGTGGTGCTCCAGCAATAGGGATTGCAGCTGCCTATGGGTTAGTGGTGGGCATAAAGAATGCTCCTGAAAATTCTTTTGAAGATTTTTACGCTTTTTTTAAAAAACAAGCTGAATATTTAGCTACATCACGTCCAACAGCTGTTAATTTATTTTGGGCATTGAAACGAATGGACGAGCGGGCAACTAAAGAATTAGAACAACCAGTTCAAAAAATTAAAGAAGCATTAGAGCTAGAAGCTCAATTGATCAGAAATGAAGATGAAGAAGTATGCCGTACAATCGGGGAGCATGCGTTAACACTTTTACATGACGGTATTGGAATTCTTACCCATTGCAATGCTGGCGGTATCGCCACAGCAAGATATGGAACAGCACTTGCACCTCTTTATTTGGCAAAAGAAAAAGGCTGGAATATTAAGGTCTTTGCAGATGAAACGAGACCACTTCTGCAGGGCGCTCGCCTGACTGCCTGGGAGCTAATGCAAGCAGGGATTGATGTCACTCTTATTACGGATAATATGGCAGCAATGGTAATGAAGAAAGGCTGGGTTCAAGCTGTGATTGTTGGATGTGACCGTGTTGCAGCCAACGGGGATGTTGCAAACAAAATTGGAACCTACGGAGTGGCACTCCTGGCAAAAGCACACAATATTCCTTTTTACGTAGCAGCACCACTCTCTACGATCGATTTAGAAACAAAAACAGGGGTAGATATTCCAATTGAGGAACGCGAAGCAGCTGAAATTACCGAAGGTTTTGGCAAAAGAACAGCTCCTGAAGGTGTGAAGGTGTTTAATCCCGCATTTGATGTCACACCACATGAATTGGTTACAGCTATTATTACCGAAAAGGGTATCCTAACTGGAAATTATCAAGAAGAGCTGCCAAACCTTTTTCAATAGAAATCTGGAAAGTGGGTTGCTTATGATTACAGAAATAAAGTATAAAAAACAAATTTGTGATATCGGAAGGCGAATTTACGATAAAGGGTTTGTGGCTGCCAACGACGGCAACATTTCCATTCGGATTAATGAAAATGAATTTCTCATCACCCCAACAGGTGTCAGTAAAGGTACACTAACACCCGAAATGATAATTAAAGTAGATGGTCAAGGAAATGTACTTGATGGAGATTATCGGCCGACCTCTGAAATGAAAATGCATCTTCTTGTCTATCAAGAACGTCCAGACATCCAAGCCGTAGTCCATGTTCATCCGCCATATGCAACAGCATTTGCCATAGCGGGAATTCCCTTGGATCAGGCGATTATGCCAGAATCAGTGGTCTACCTCGGAACTATACCAATTGCTGAATATGGAACCCCTTCAACGGCAGAAATACCAAATGCCATAAGGAAGTACGTACACGAACATCAAGGTGTGCTTTTAGAAAACCATGGCGCATTAACTTGGGGTAAGGATTTGGAACATGCGTATTTTCTAATGGAATCGTTAGAATTTACAGCAAAAATAAATTGGATCACGAAACAACTAAATGGAGACCGTGAGCTTTCGAAAAAGCATGTTCAAACACTGGTCGAGTTGAAAACAAAAATGGGGATAAAAGGGAAGTCACCGCTAGGGGTTGAAACCCAGAACGGTCTCCATGCGGAAAAAATAACCCCTTCACGTGAACGTTCATTATCCGAACAAGATTTGAACTTGATAGTTGAAAGGGTCTCACAAAGCATTATGAACGAATTGAAAAAGTACCTTTAGAAAGCAAGCGAATGGAAGCTTGCTTTTTCATTTATTTAATCTAAAATATAGATAAAGGAAATTGTCACAGTTTCGGCATATACAAGTTTGGTTTCAACTGAGTTTATAGTGTAAAATCAATGTTGCAAACTACATAAAGGAGGTCTTCGGGGATGGTCAAAAAAGTAATTGCTGCCGTTGTCTTAGTTACATTACTTACTGTAGCAATTGTTCAAGCAATGGATAAAAAGACAGATGCACCCGAAAAGACAAGCCAAGCATCAGCTACTAAAGAAGGTCTTTCGATTGGGGCGAAGGCACCTGATTTTGAACTAAAAACATTGACTGGAGAAACGGTAAAGCTTTCGGATTTAAAAGGGAAAAAGGTGATGCTAAACTTTTGGGCAACTTGGTGTGGGCCATGTAAAGCAGAAATGCCGGAAATGGAACAATTCTTTAAGCAAATCGGTGATGATACAGTAATTTTGGCTGTTAACATTGATCCGCAATTAGATGTCCAAGCGTTTGTAGACGAATATAAATTAACCTTTCCTATCCTTCTAGATGCAGATGACAAAGTAAATGAAACCTATCAGATCATATCAATACCTACTACTTATTTTATTGACAGCAAGGGGATCATTCAAAATAAATTTATTGGCACCATGAAGCTCGATAACATGCAAGATTTTACAAAAAAATTAAATTAAACAATAGACATTGGTTGATGCCAATGTCTTATTTTTTTCAAAAAATTAATGTCATTTACAAAAAATCGATATAATTTTCAAAAAGTTGTAATAATTGCAACCGTTTGCGGGCATAATAACTGTTAAAATAGGAATTAAGGAAGGTGATATCAATGAGAAAACCTAGAAAATGTTCTTTCGCAGAACTTGTATCTGAAAATAAAACTCAACTTTTAAAAGATCGTGCTGCGATGGAAAAAATTGAACAGCGCATAGAAGAAAAACGTCTCGGAAAAGCGGAATAACTCAAAAGTTTTCCAATCATCTTTTCTTACCCTTATGGGCAAAATGTTCATAAGGAGGGATTTGACATGAGTAATGAAACAGGCTATAAAACAAAACGATTTAAACCAGATCATATTGGCACACAACCCCGAGGATTCGGTGGAAATAAGGGCAAAAAGATGCAAGATACTTCCGGTAAACATGCCCAAGTAATGCAAACTAAAGGTGAATAATGATGTATATAAGACCCATTGGCCAATCCAGGGGTCTTTTTGTCAAATTCAATACCATTAAATTTTTGTGATATTTTTTCTCCACCGTTACAAACTATATTTGTACCAAATACTACATGAGGAGGATTTTTATCATGGACTATAATAACCAACCTAAGCCAGATGATCGCAGTGATAATGCTGAAAAGCTCCAATCTATGATTGAGGATACAAAGGAAAATATCCAAAAGGCGGAAGAATCCATGCAATTTACAGATAGTGAGCAGCAACGCCAGCAAATTGAAGAAAAGAATCATCGGAGAAGAGAAAGCATTGAATCCTTCCAAGCAGAGATTCAGGATGAAAGTTGAAAATTAAGCTTTTTAAAGAAAACTCGCCGATTGGCGAGCCCCTAAGGGCGAAGACAGAGGCGTAGTTGCACTTATGCGTTAGGAAAGTATAAATATGAAAAATTTACTTTCCTAATAGCTAAAAAAGGACCAAAATGGGTCCTTTTTTTTTTCTATCCTGAGCTGTTGTGGTAATATAAAAAGGAATTTTCGAAAAAGAAGTGATGAGATTGAAACACCAAGGAAACCAGCGTTCAAGATACAATGAGCAAATTATTCAGTGGGAAAAAGAACTGAATGAAACTGGAGTAATAGTAGAAGAAAACGAATTAATTACCGCCTTAAGTCAAGAGTCAGATCCAATACAGCTATCAAAGCTGCTAACACTAGCCGCTGTATCACGACTTGGACGAAATAAAGACGATTCATTGGCTGCTGTTTGGCTTGAAAAAGCGCTAGAGCTTCATCCCGAAAACCAAAAAGCTAAAGTATATATGATTCAGTCCGATTGGAAAAAGATGCATAACTTGCTATCTGTACTTACTTTTCCGCCAATGCGTGAAACGGATAATCGAACAGCGAAAAAGAAAACAGCCGAGGAATTCATAGATGTCTGTCAAACTTTTTTGGCCGAAGCGGATATAAAGCTGCACGATTTACAAGCTATGGTGGAAATAACCTCTACTATGGTAAATAACGACCTTTTCCAAAGGCATCAAAAGCTGGCTGATTTACTATCTTCAGCAATTGAAGAAACAAAGAACCTCTTAAAAGCTGCAGAAGAATATGATCAATCGATAACAGGGGTTTTCCATACTTCAACCTATTATGAAGAGTTGAAATTGCATATGGCTGCTGTAGAAGAAATTAAGCAAACTTGGAAACAGCAATTTCTGGAAGAAGACGAATTTGAGCCAACAGAAGAAAATGCTTTGGAACAGTTGAATAATATGATAGGTATGGGTTCGGTAAAAAAACGAGTTAATGATTTCTACCGTTTTTTAAAATACCAAAAACATAGAAAAGAATTAGGCTTTCAAATTAAAGATGAACTAAGTCTTCACATGATTTTAACAGGAAATCCAGGCACAGGAAAAACCACACTCGCTAGGTTAATGGCAAAGATCTATCATGAGCTCGGAGTCTTGCCGCGGGCGGAGGTTATTGAAACCGACCGCTCACAGCTTGTCGGTTCATATGTAGGACAAACGGAAGAAAACGTCCGCAGCATTGTTGAGCGATCAATCGGCGGTGTGTTATTTATAGATGAAGCCTATAGCCTAAAACGTAAGGGCCAAACAGGAAATGATTACGGACAAGCAGCGATAGATACTCTTGTTTCACTCATGACAGGTAGTGAGTATGGCGGAAAATTCGCAGTTTTTTTAGCGGGTTATCCCGAAGAGATGCGCTCGTTTTTAGATGCCAATCCTGGTTTACGCAGCCGATTTCCACAGTCGAACTTTATTCATTTGCCAAATTATTCGAACGAGGAGTTAATACAGATTGCCGAGCAAGTTGCAGCAGTGAATGATTATATCCTAACGGAAGAATCTAAAATTGAAATAAACCATCGACTTGATCAGGAACAGGTCGATGAAACATTTGGAAATGCCAGGACAGTCCGTAATATCGTATTAGATGCTATTTTTAAAAAGGGGGCAGACAACGAAAAAACGGACGTAGATATTTTAGACTATATGCTACTCAATAAAGAGGATTTTCAAACGAAAAAAGAGAATATTGCTGAATCACCACAAGAAAAGCTAAACCGCTTAATTGGCCTCGGAACATTAAAAGTAGAAATGAAGACGCTTATTTCATTTGTAAAAATGCAACAGTTTAGAAGAAAAAAAGGACTGCCAACTGTTCCTATCCAACTTCATGCTGTATTCACTGGAAATCCAGGCACAGGAAAAACAACTGTTGCAAAAATCTACGCTGAGTTTTTAAAAGAATGCGGAATTTTAAAAAGAGGTCACTTAATTGTTGCCAGCAGAGCAGATTTTGTCGCAGGATATGTTGGTCAAACAGCAGGAAAAACGAAGAAAAAGATAAGGGAAGCGCTTGGCGGTGTCTTATTTATTGATGAGGCTTATTCACTTTTTAGTCATACAGCAGGTGATTTTGGAAAAGAGGTCATTGATACGCTCGTCGATGAAATGACAAAGCAAAACGAAAACCTTGTGGTAGTGTTAGCCGGTTATCCAAATGAAATGGATCAACTGCTCGAAAGTAATCCAGGTCTACGCTCAAGGTTTAAAAAGTTCTTCCTTTTCCCGGATTACTCCTCAGAAGAATTACTCGAAATTATGACTTCCTATGCTGAAGGCTTCCAGTACAAAATAACTGAAGACGCAAAGAATCTATTGATTCAAACATTAGAAACGGAAGTGTACAATGGGAATGGCCGATTTGCGACAAACTTGGTAGATGAGATGATTCAGGCGCAAGCATTCCGATTATTGGATACAGAAGAGGATGAAAGTCTATTTGAAAAATCGATCTTTCTTGAAGTAGAAGATGTTAAAAAAGCCATAAGGAAAATGTAACTTAGAGGGCAATGAAAGGAACGTAGTTATGGATAATTATTTTGTTTCGACAAGGGAAATTCAGCTATATTACGCAGATACAGATATGATGGGTGTCATCTATCACGCAAATTATTTAAAGTTTTTTGAACTTGGCAGAACCGGGTTGATTGAAGATCTCGGCTATAACTACCTATCAATGGAGGAGTCTGGGTATTATGCACCTGTCTATGATATTCAAATTACCTACAAAAAACCATTACGATATGGAGACAAAGCATTTGTAAGGACTTGGGTCGATTTTAATGACGGAATTAAAACCATTTATGGCTACACAATAGTAAACGGGGATGAAGAGGTATGTGTCGTGGGGACGTCTACACACATAATCGTCAAAAAAGACAATTTCAGACCGACATCATTTAAAAAGACTTTTCCAAAATGGTACTTAAAATACGAAGAAATCAAGAAAAAATAATTTCTAGGAAAACCTCCAAAAACTTATACATGTGAGGTGACAGCAATGGCCTTTGGAATAAAACGACAAGAACTAATTGAATGGAAAAGAAGAATAGATCATGGAGAAATTGCCTTTTTAACCCATTATTGGCTTGATGATCGCTTTCCAGGAAGTAAGACAGTAACAAAAGTCGGTTGTCATGATCTTGAACGATTAGCTGCTTGGGGGCAAAAACACGGATTAAAAATAGAATGGATTCATCACAGGAAAGATGGTTATTCTCATTTCGATTTAATCGGTATGAGACAAAAAGAAATTTTACTGAATGAGGGCTTAATCGAACATATCTGGGAAAATAGTTCAGGCACACTTGAGAAATGATTATTTTTCAAGTGTGCCTTTTTTATGGATCTAAACAAGTTTTTATCCTGTTCATTGTACGCTATAAGGTAATACCAGTTATATTTTTACTAGAAATAAAGCCCCGTTCAACGGAGCCATTGGTTCATATGCTCTTGAATTTCTTTGTATTTTGCGTCTGCATTTGAAAGGCCATATTCTCCTGCTTTTTCTAAAGGTACAACACGGAAATTATGATACCTTTGACTTGTTACGAATGTTGGATAGAAAACAGGGTTTGAAACCTCAATTTTGTTTCCTTTTTCTGAAACATGTTTAGTAACTTCAATGGTAGCTAATCCGCCAATATCTTTATAATCACCATTTTGCCCAGAAATAAAATTTCCTAAAGAATAGATAACAAACGATTTTCTGCCATCAGTCGTCTGAATCCATTCCATCGGCTGTAAAACATGGGGGTGGGAACCAAAGATGATGTCAACCCCTTCATTTGCCAGAAACTCAGCTAAATCCTTTTGATCATTTGTAGGAATTCTCTGATATTCATTCCCCCAATGGATGCTCATTACGATTACATCAGCTTCTTTTTTTGCACGATGAATTTCATCCTTCATAATTTCGCGGTCAATCAGGTTAACGAGAAAGTCTTTTCCCTTTGGAACAGGGATCCCATTTGTGCCGTATGTGTAGGAAAGAAACGCAATTTTTATGCCATTTTTATGGATGATTCGTAATTTCTGACGATCCTTTTCATCAAGGAAGCTCCCTACATGAGGTAACCCAATGCTATCTAAATAGGCGGCCTCCGATTGAATTCCTTTTTCCCCTTTATCTAATGTATGGTTATTGGCCGTAGAAACAATATCAACGCCTGAATGGACGAGGGCATCTGCGACCTCATGCGGGCTATTGAACATGGGATAATCGGAAAGCCCAATCTCAAGCCCCCCCAACACGCTTTCCTGATTTGCCGTTAGTACATCTGGCTTTTCCAAAAGAGGTTTTATAGGTTCAAACATAGGATCAAAATTATATACAGCACCGTTAAAAGCATCAAGATAGACAGGACTATGAATAAGAATATCTCCGATTGCTCCAATGGTTATTTTTGCTGTCATCTCATGATTGACATTAATGGATGGCCGTGGCTTATGTTCTTTAGGAGAATAATACTTATCTTCCTTTACAGAATCTTTCTTTTGCTGAATCAGCACGACTGCCGATACAGCAATACAAACCATAAAAATAATAAAAGAGGGAAAAATGGCCTTTTTCTTCATAAAATCTCCTTGTCAAATCAAGTTATCAATCAAATTTTATCTTTCTCGTTTATCATACTATAAAATAGTAATAAAAAAAGGCTATAAAAGAACCGGTTAAGGTTCCTTTATAGCCATTTGATTTTTGGTTCTGTTTTATTTATAATTCTGGAAATATTTGCCCGGTGCCGGTAAATGACAAACGATGCCAGTAAGAACACAACGATGAGTAAAGGGATGTCCCATTCACGCACAAACCCAGATATTAAGGCAAACAAAATAGCGGTAATTCCTCCAATCATAGACGATAAGGAAACATATTTTGTTATGTACAAACTTATAAAGAAAGCCAATAAGACTGTTAAAAACAATAAAGGTGCACAGAACAATAAGACACCGCCAGATGTGGCAACAGCCTTACCACCTCGAAATCCGGCAAAAATAGGATAGGTATGTCCAACAACAGCAAAAACACCAGCCAATAATGGATTTATATCAATCGAAAAGAGAACCGGTAAGGATGCTGCTAACGTTCCTTTCAGAATATCAGCGAGTGTTACTGCTAGCCCTGCTTTCACTCCAAGTGTGCGAAAGGTATTGGTCCCCCCTAGATTTCCGCTCCCATGCTCGCGTATATCCGTTTTGTAAAAAACCTTGCCGATAATTAAACCAGACGGTATCGAACCAAGCAAATAAGCAAGGATCAAGACTAAAATAATTTGAACCATTAACAATTTCTCCTTCAATATAAGTTCGAGTTCTTCTATTTTACCACGTATTTTTGAAAAAACACTATTGCTTTTACCATTATCTTAAAAGTTTAGTTTTCTCGGTGTGTAAAAAATACCTTCTCATTTCCAATAAGATACTTTAGGATAGAAATAAGGAGGATTAAACACATGGCTCGTATTGAATATCATAATAATAAAAAATTTACTGCGAAATGGATTATTGGAGGACTTATTAGTGCATTTGTCCTCATTATTTCATCCATTTTTCTATTATTATATCCTTTTGCTTCAACCGATAAAAAAACGTATTTTCAAGGTGAAAATCCAATCCTATTCAATGGAAAACAACAGGGGAATGCACTAATTGAAGGAAATACGTGTTTTGTCCCACTTAGATTTTTAAAAGATAACATTGATAGCACCATTATGTATGATGAAAAATCAAAATCGGTTATCATAACCACCAGCGATAAAGTTGTCCAGATGCCAACAGATTCTTTAACATATTTTGTCAACCAAAAGGAGGTTCAATTACAACTGTCACCTATTATCACTAGGGAGGGAGAAACGTTTGTTGCCCTTGATCCGGTCCTTACTTTTTTCCAAATCCAATATAAAAAATTGCCAGATAGTAATGCTATTTGGATTCAACAGGATGGAGAGAAATATGAGAATGGGAGATTGACAGATAAAGATATTAACAAAGAAAAACTTAGATTGAGAACCGAACCTTCATGGCATTCACCATATACAGCTGAAATGACCAAAAACGAATATGTCACCATCGAAGGTGAAAAAGGAGAGTTTTATCTTGTCAGGAAAGCAAACGGAATCAACGGTTTTATAAAGAAAGAATATGTTCATAAGAAAGAAAGCGTAAAAATCAATATACCGACACAAAATAAAAATTTTCAGATGCCAAAAATCAATGGACCAATTCAGTTAACATGGGAAGCAGTTTATACGAAAAATCCCGATTCCTCTAAAATACCTGAAATGGCGGGTGTTAATGTGGTATCGCCTACATGGTTCTCCCTCGCTGCAAATGATGGTTCAATTAAAAACCTTGCTTCACTTGAATACAGCAAGTGGGCCAATTCAAAGGGATATCAAGTATGGGGACTGTTTTCAAATTCATTTGATCCAGTGCTAACTCATGAGGCATTGAAGGATTTTGACACTCGGCAAGCCATCATCCGACAATTACTTCATTATAGCCAGATGTACGAGCTGCAAGGAATCAATTTTGATATCGAAAATGTAAATCCAGAAGATGGACCGCTTGTCACTCAATTCATGAGGGAGGCAGCACCATATCTGCATGAAGCTGGTTTAGTAGTTTCAATGGACATCACCTTTTCAGCCGGTGAAAACAATAACTGGTCTTCCTTTTACGAAAGAACGAAGCTCGCCCAAATTGTCGATTATCTAATTGTGATGGCGTATGATGAACATACTGGTGCGGCAACAGGTGCAGGCAGTGTGGCCAGCTTACCGTGGGTTGAGAGTAACCTTGAAAACCTGCTAAAAGAAGTTCCAAATGAAAAGTTAATCCTTGGCGTTCCATTGTATGCAAGACTATGGAAGGAACAAACTAATGCCGACGGCACCACTGAGGTGACCGCACAGGCTCTTTCAATGGATAAAGTTAAGGCCTGGCAAGCTGAAAAAGGAGTACAGCCAAGTTATGATGAAGAAAGTGGTCAAAACTATGCAGAATATGTAGCTGCTGACGAAAACGCCACATATAAAATCTGGATAGAAGATGAAATGTCTTTGAAAAAACGAGCGGATTTAGCCGCAAAATATCAACTGGCTGGAATTGGAACATGGTCAAGATTATTTGGAGACCAAACAGCTTGGACAGCATTAAATTTAAATGGTGAAAAAGCAGTAACACAAAAATAAGGGGAATAATAAAGGATCTTTTGCAGGTCCTTTATTATTCCTTTTTTTTAATTCGTCTAAAGTAAGAACAATTAAGGACAAATTTATTACAAAAATATGGAGAATTTTCAAACCATTTGTAAACTCGTTGAAAGCCATGTATTGAGCCCCTATAATTTAGATAAAGCAAAACTTCTATTAGTGGAGTTTTTTTCCAATCTAACTGATTATTTGTCCTTTTCTACTGTCTCTATTATCAAGGCTATCGCTGATAAAATGACAGTACGAACCCGAAAGGTTAAACTAAGCCAATGAAAAGCATATCGGCACGTTTCACTGTATCTCACCAAACAGGGCTTTTACAGGCAGTTCCCACTTATTCTTCTTAATACCTTACACTTTGATGAGGGAGTCTTTCTGCCCGTAAATCCGGGATAAAATCAAATAAACAAGCAAGCAAAAAAACCGGCCGAGTCAACACGAATAATGGTCGGTTTGTCTTATAATTTCCCAATCTTTTCTATGGAAAAGGGGTAGAGTCGCAAAGGTGAATCAGTATGTCAAATTGTATTGGAAATGAAATTTCAAACGACGAATAAAGTGAAATCATCCTCTGCTCACACGCCTTTATCAGGTTAAAAGGCTGGTTTTTTGAAAATAGTTTCCATTACAGTCGATGGCATCTGAACGCCATATTAGTTTAAGGGAGTGAGGGCCTGTGGAAGAGAAATCGGAAAGTGAAAAGAATTATCAAGAATTACTAAAAAAGTATGAGTTAGTGGTAAACCAAAACCGATATTTAGAAAAGCGAATTCAAGAGGAGGTGACAAAGAATAAGCAGAAAGATCATATATTAATTGAACAATCTAGACTTGCTGCCATGGGTGGAATGGTTGCGAGTATTGGGCACCAATGGCGCCAACCGTTAAATAATTTATCTCTATTAATACATGACGTAAGAGAGGCACTTGAGTTCGGCGAAATTGACGATCAATATATTGACCGATTCACTAGGGAGAGTATGCTCCAAATTAAGCATATGTCTCGTACTATTAATGATTTTCGGAAATTCTATAAACCAAATAAGGAAAAAACACTTTTTTCCGTCGGAGATTCGATTGAAGAAGCATTGTCAATTTTTTCAATGAGTCTTAAAAATCATGGAATTCAAGTTGAATTTGAATACAGGGGACAGCAGATGGCCTATGGCTATCCGAATGAATATAGCCAGGTAGTGCTCAATATTTTAACAAATGCCCGAGACGCCTTTGTCCAAAAGGATATTAACAATCGCAAACTTCGCATCAATATTGGTGAAACAGGAGAAATTGTTACAGCAGAATTCATAGATAATGCAGGTGGAATTGAGCCGACTCTACTAAAGAAGGTCTTTGATCCCTATTTTACGACAAGGCAAAATGGAACTGGTCTTGGGCTATATTTGACGAAGATGATTCTCAAGAAGATGAACGGAAGTGTTTCAGTTGAAAATACAGGTGATGGAGCAAGATTCTGCGTGTCCGTCCCTAAGATCGCTGCAGCCATCAAGCCCGAACTTGTTTCAGTTTAAAAAAATTCTCACTCTTGCTCCCTAAAGATGGGAGCTTTGTTTCTTTATGGATAAGAAACATTATGCTTTTTTAGGAAGATAAGGTAAAATAAAGAAAAAAATCTATAGGGGTGGTATTCATGGCAATCGAGAATCCAAGTCGCGAGGAAATTGGTGCTATATTAAACAAAGCAAAGAGAATTGCAGTTGTTGGATTAAGTAATAATCCAGAACGCACTTCTTATCAAGTTTCAGCAGCGATGCAAAAAGCTGGGTATGAAATCATTCCAGTTAATCCAACGATTGACGAGGTGCTTGGTGTGAAAGCAGTGGCATCCTTAAAAGACATTGAGGGTCATGTTGACATTGTTAACGTATTCCGGCGCTCAGAGCAATTGTTTGATGTGGCTAAGGAATTTGACAAAATCGATGCAGACGTCTATTGGGCGCAGCTTGGACTTGCTAATGAAGAAGCGTACGAATTTTTAAAAGAAAAAGGCTATACTGTTGTCATGGATCGTTGTATTAAGGTGGAACATGCAGTAACAAGGAACATGCGTTAAAAAGAATCGTCTTTTCTTTTCAAAAAAACTGCTGATAATTGGCAGTTTTTTTCTTTTTTTCTTCCTAAAATGTGTAAATAAAATATTACAAAATAGAGTTATTTTAAAATACATATTTGCCAAAATGAAATAAATCGCTACAATTAAGCATAGACGCCACAAGAACATATGTTAAAATAAATGTGGCAAACGCTAGTTCTATATAATTTAAATAAAAGAATACATGATACTCTAAACAAATTAGTTAGTTTTTCTTGTAATGTATGAAAGGGGTATTTTAGTGGCAAGGAATCAACAACAAGCTTTTGATTATAATGATGATGCCATACAGGTACTTGAAGGCCTTGAGGCGGTTAGAAAACGCCCTGGGATGTACATTGGCAGTACAGATTCACGCGGTCTTCATCATCTCGTATATGAGATTGTCGACAACTCTGTCGATGAAGTGCTCGCGGGATTTGGTGATCAAATCATTGTAAAAATACACAAAGACAATTCTATTAGTGTTATTGATAAAGGACGCGGAATGCCTACAGGTATGCATAAAATGGGTAAACCAACACCTGAGGTCATTTTAACAGTGCTTCATGCCGGCGGAAAATTTGGCCAAGGCGGTTATAAGACAAGCGGCGGGCTGCATGGTGTTGGTGCCTCTGTCGTCAATGCGTTATCAGAATGGTTGACCGTCACGATTAAAAGAGACGGATTTGTTTATGAACAACGTTTTGAAAATGGCGGAAAGCCTGTTACAACACTCGAAAAAATTGGCAAAACAAATCAATCAGGTACGACTATTCATTTTAAGCCTGACCCGTCCATTTTTTCGACTACTACATATAACTTCGAAACCTTATGTGAGAGGTTAAGAGAATCCGCCTTTTTGCTAAAGGGATTAAAAATTGAAATCCATGATGACCGCAATGACTTTCATGAAGTGTTTCATTATGAAAATGGGATTGAGGCTTTTGTCGAATATTTAAATGAAGAGAAGGATGTTCTCCATCCTGTTGTCAGCTTTGAAGGGGTACAGAATGGTATTGAAGTCGATTTTGCCTTTCAATTTAATGATGGCTATTCAGAGAATGTGCTCTCGTTTGTCAACAATGTCCGTACAAGGGATGGCGGTACCCATGAGGCAGGCTCTAAAACGGCAATGACTCGGGTATTCAACGATTATGCTAGAAAAGTGTCCTTTTTAAAAGAAAAAGACAAAAACCTAGATGGTGCAGATATTCGCGAAGGATTATCAGCGATTATATCCGTTAGAATTCCCGAAGAGCTGCTTCAGTTTGAAGGACAAACGAAAGGGAAACTGGGAACAAGCGAAGCCAGATCGGCTGTTGACGCTGTCGTTTCAGAACATCTCTGGTATTTTCTTGAGGAAAACCCTGATATAAGCTCCCTGCTGATTAAAAAATCGATTAAAGCCTATCAAGCACGAGAGGCTGCAAGGAAGGCTCGTGAGGACGCACGGAGCGGTAAAAAACGAAAGCGCGGCGAGGCTGTTTTATCCGGTAAACTAACACCTGCACAATCCCGTAATCCACAAAAAAATGAACTTTATTTAGTCGAGGGTGATTCTGCAGGAGGTTCTGCGAAACAAGGACGCGACCGGCGCTTTCAGGCAGTATTACCATTGCGAGGTAAGGTCATAAATACCGAAAAAGCTAAACTGGCCGATATTTTTAAAAATGAAGAAATCAATACAATTATTCATGCAATTGGCGGCGGAGTTGGAGCAGATTTCAATGTAGATGACATTAACTACGATAAAGTGGTTATAATGACGGATGCCGATACAGACGGAGCGCATATACAAGTACTATTGCTAACCTTCTTTTATCGCTATATGAAGCCGCTTGTTGAAGCAGGAAAAGTGTTTATTGCCCTGCCGCCACTTTATAAAGTAAGTAAAGGTACAGGCAAAAAAGAAATCATTGAGTATGCCTGGAATGAAGAGGAACTTCAAACAGCAATGAAAAAGGTCGGCCGAGGCTACATTATTCAACGATACAAAGGTCTTGGTGAAATGAATGCCGACCAGCTTTGGGAAACAACAATGGATCCAGAGACAAGAACGCTCATTCGCGTAAAAATAGATGATACTGCTAGAGCAGAACGCCGTGTTACAACACTTATGGGTGACAAAGTAGAGCCGCGACGGAAATGGATTGAAAGTAATGTGGCATTTGGTTTAGAAGAAGATGACACCATTTTAGAAAATGAAAATATTACGGTCTCCGAGGAGGGTTCTGAAGGATGAGTGCAACTGAAAAATTCCGAGACTTACCTCTAGAAGATGTACTGGGTGATCGTTTTGGCAGATACAGTAAGTACATTATTCAAGAACGTGCCCTGCCGGATGCCAGGGACGGTTTAAAACCGGTACAACGAAGAATTCTCTATGCGATGCATGTTGAAGGCAATACGTTTGATAAAGGCTTTCGAAAATCTGCCAAAACGGTTGGTAACGTTATCGGTAACTACCACCCGCATGGGGATTCCTCCGTTTACGAAGCCATGGTGCGGATGAGTCAGGATTGGAAAGTCCGAAATGTTCTCGTGCAAATGCATGGAAACAACGGAAGTGTCGATGGTGACCCGCCAGCAGCCATGCGTTATACGGAAGCACGACTGTCAGCGATAGCTGCAGAACTTCTCCGTGACATTGAAAAAAATACGGTTGAATTTATTCCAAACTTTGACGATACATCGAAGGAACCAACTGTCTTGCCTGCGATGTTTCCTAATTTACTTGTGAATGGCTCAACAGGAATTTCTGCCGGTTATGCAACAGATATTCCGCCGCATCATCTTGGTGAGGTTATTGACGGGGTTATGATGAGAATGGATCAGCCAGACGCTACGATTGATGACCTGATGTCGGTTATTAAAGGTCCGGATTTCCCAACTGGAGGGATCATCCAAGGTATTGATGGGATTAAGAGAGCCTATGAAACTGGTAAAGGGAAAATTATCGTTCGTGGGAAAGCAGAGATCGAAGAGATACGAGGCGGTAAACAGCAAATTGTCATCACAGAAATTCCATATGAAGTGAACAAAGCAAATCTTGTCAAAAAAATGGATGAGTTCCGTCTCGATCGAAAGGTAGAAGGAATCTCTGAGGTTCGTGACGAAACAGATCGGACAGGTCTCAGAATCGTTATTGAGTTAAAAAAGGATGCCGACGCTGAAGGTGTCTTGAATTATTTATATAAAAATAGTGACCTGCAAGTAACCTATAATTTTAATATGGTTGCCATCTATAATAAGCGCCCTAAATTAATGGGAATCCGTGAATTACTTGATGCCTATATAGGGCATCAAAAAGAAGTGGTTTCAAGAAGAACCCAGTTCGATCTTAACAAAGCGAAAGAACGCCAGCATATTGTTGAAGGATTAATGAAAGCTTTATCCATTCTTGATGAAGTTATTGCCACCATCCGTGCGTCAAAGGACAAGCGGGATGCGAAGGACAATTTGATTGCTAAATATGCGTTTACCGAGCTGCAGGCTGAGGCGATTGTTTCCTTACAGCTCTATCGCTTAACCAACACAGATATCACCGCATTACGGGGTGAAGCGGAAGAATTAGCAAAGAAAATTGAAGAGTGGACGAGTATTTTAGCAAGCGAGAAAAAGCTTATCTCCGTTATTAAAAAAGAATTAAAAGACGTGAAAAAACGCTTTGCAGATGAGCGCCGTTCAAAAATTGAAGCAGAGATCGAAGAGTTGAAAATTAATCTTGAAGTAACAGTTCCTAGTGAAGATGTAATCGTCACCGTAACGAAGGAAGGTTATGTAAAACGGACAAGCCAGCGTTCATATGCTGCTTCAGGTGGTCAGGATCTCGCAATGAAAGATTCAGACCGTTTATTACATCAACTTGATATGAACACAAAGGATGTACTGCTTCTTTTTACCAACAAAGGAAACTATCTATTCTGCCCTGTTCATGAGCTTCCTGATATCCGCTGGAAGGACTTAGGCCAGCATGTGGCTAATATCATTCCAATTGAACGAGATGAAGAAATTATCAAAGCGGTGCCGGTTAAGGAGTTTGATACAGAAGCCTTCTTCGTTTTTGTTACGAAAAATGGTATGGTCAAGAAAACAGAACTGAAAGCATATAAAGCGCAGCGGTACTCTAAGCCCCTTGTCGCCGTCAATCTTAAAGACGATGATCAAGTCATTGATGTACATCTAACAGACGGGACAAAAGAAGTTTTCCTAATCACAAACCTTGGCTACGCCCTCTGGTTCCATGAGGAAGAAATTAGCATTGTTGGTATTCGAGCAGCAGGTGTAAAAGGAATTAACTTAAAAGATAACGATTTTGTTGTCGGGGGTAAACTGATTCATGCAGGCAGTAATGAATCAATATTGATTGCAACCCAACGAGGTTCAGTGAAAAGGATGAAATTAAAAGAGTTCGAAAAAACAACCCGTGCGAAACGTGGTGTAGTCATCCTTAGGGAACTCAAATCAAATCCACACCGTATCATGGGGTTTGTTGTGGCGAACGATCATGACGATATTTTTATCCAGACGGATAAAGGTTTTACAGAAACGTTAAAAACAGACAACATTCGCTTTAGTGACCGTTACTCCAACGGCTCGTTTATCCTCGATGAAGATGAAAACGGGAAGGTAACGAATGTATGGAAAGTAGAAGCACCTGAAACCCCTTGTGAATAATATTTATTGGACTCTCTAAAAATTAGAGAGTCCTTTTTCATCTTTTTACCAAAAATGGGCATACTAACTAATAACAGAGAGTATGGAGGGGACAATGATGAAAAAAGAGATGCTGCTTGTAATTGTTTCGTTTTTTCTTATATCTATTACAGCAATAACTGGGGTTTACGCATTCGAAGAAAATACCAAGGTCATCGCGATTTCAGAAGAAGAAGTGGATATCACAGGTGACGGACAAAATGAGTCCATTTTTTTAAAGGGTGTCCCATATCAAGAAGAAAATTCTTTTTTGAAAAAAATTTATATTGAAGTGGCAGCCTCTAATGGAAAAACATACACCTTTCCATTAGAAAGTGGATCGAAAGCGTCACTTCAACTAACAGATTTAAACAATGATGGAATAAAGGATTTATTTGCAAGTGTATTAACAGGGGGAAGCGGTGGAAATGTTCTAAACTTTTTATATTCTTTAAAGGATTTTGTCCACACTGAATTAACTATTCCAGAACCACTTGAGATGGACACTAAATTTTTAAATGGCTATAAGGCTGAAATGAAGCTGAAGCAAACAGGAAAGTCTTATTTGTTTAATTTAAAGGATCGCAAGAAATATTACAAAAAACTAGGTTTTTACTATAAGGGAAAGCTAAATGAGCCGACAGAATTGTCGGTTAACCCATTTAACAGTCTGTCACCTATTCAATTTGAAAATAAAAAAATGGGATTAAAAGGTTACCAAAGAGTTACTGGTGTTGCAAACGCCGACACCATTGCACTAGTTAAATCTGTGTGGAGATATGAGAAAGGTCATTGGAAGCTGCTCAGTGCGGACGTAAAGCAAGAAAGAACACACTAATAAAAATGGAATTACTAATTCTTCAAGTAAAATGCTTTCAAAACCAAGTCAAAAACACAGAAATTTTTTTCTGTGTTTTTCTTTGTTTAAAAATTGACTGCTGCCCTGTTCAGGAATATACTTAGGTTCTAAAATAATTAAGTTACCTAAGTATTATTAGTTGAAATGAAAATCGAGGTGATGAAATGGCCAATTTTGAAAGTGAAACAGCACAAAAGCTCCTGCAATCGTTTATGAAATTCAAAAAAACAGGGTGGCATAATAAGAAAATTGCAGGGTTTAATCCTAGTGAATTCAGAGTGCTTGCGACGATCCAACGTTGTGCAAATGATAACAATACCGAAATGAAGGTTTCTGAAATTAGTCAGCTTTTAGAGGTTACTCCGCCAACTATTACACAAATCATTAATATCCTTGAAAAAGACAGTCTAATTGAACGAACAGTTGATCCCGAGGACAGAAGAGCCGTAAAAATAAAGTTGACTCCTGCAGGGATTGAAGCAGCAGAAAGCGCTAGAAAAGCATTTAGCGAAACCTTTTTAGGATTAATTGATTATTTAGGAGAACAAGAAAGTGGACAGTTGGCCGAATTGCTTTCCAAGGTTCATGATTATTTTAATCAAGTCAGTCACCAATAAGTTACACAAACTTAGTAATGTATTATTTAGTTAAATCATTAACAATCTAAAACGGAGTTGAACCATCTTGATAAAATTAAGCAAATTTTTGAAACCATTTCAAAAACAGATTTACTTTGTTTTAGGTCTTGTTCTTTTGCAGTCATTATCTGAACTCTATTTACCAACCTTAATGGCTGACATTGTCGATAAAGGAGTAGTTACTGGCGATACAGATTATATTTGGAAAATAGGCGGACTTATGCTGCTTGTTGCAGCAGTAGGCATGGTATGTTCCATTGTTGCCAGCTTCTATTCGTCAAAAGCAGCAGCCGGATTCGGTAAATTACTGCGGAGCAATATATTTTCTCATGTCGGTAATTTCTCATTACAGGAGTTCGATAAACTTGGAACTGCCTCGCTGATTACGAGAACAACGAACGATATTACGCAAATCCAGCAAGTACTAATTATGATGCTGAGGATGATGGTGATGGCGCCAATGATGTGTATTGGCGGGATCATTATGGCCTTATCAAAAGATGCTAAGTTAACCTTGGTATTAGCTGTGTCCTTACCTGTTCTTGTCATTACAATTGTGGTGATTGCAAGAAAGGGAATACCTTTATTTAAAGCGATGCAAGTAAAGCTTGATAAGCTTAATCGTGTTTTAAGAGAAAACCTAACAGGTATTCGTGTCATCCGTTCTTTTAACCGGATTACTCATGAGAAAAAACGTTTTAATGAAGCAAACTGGGATCTTACACAAACAGCGATTAAGGTCAATAAAATTATGGCTGCGATGATGCCGATTATGATGATTGTCCTTAACCTTACAACAGTAGCGATTGTTTGGTTTGGGGGGATTCGGATCAGCAATGGCCATATGGAAGTCGGCGATATGATGGCGTTCATTCAATATGCGATGCAAATCATGTTCTCATTCGTCATGTTATCGATGATGTTTGTAATGATTCCTAGAGCATCCGTTTCAGCAGTCAGAATTAACGAAGTGTTCGAAACGACAGCTGATATTCAAGATCCATCTGTACCTGTACGAACAGAAGGGCAAAAGGGCCAGGTAGAATTTCAAAATGTAACCTTCAGCTATCCTGGTGCCGAAATGCCTGCCATTTCTAATATTTCTTTTAAAATGAACCCGGGTCAAGTATCTGCCATCATTGGGGGGACCGGCTCCGGTAAATCAACGCTAATTAATTTGATTCCGCGTTTTTATGATGTTGACAGCGGTAAGGTGCTCGTAGATGGAGTGAATGTAAGTGATATGACCCAGGAAAGCCTCCGCGAAAAGATTGGCTTTGTTCCACAGCAAGCGGTCCTTTTTACTGGTACGATTTCAGAAAACATTCGCTATGGTAAAGAAGATGCCTCAGATGAAGAAGTTAAGCATGCAGCTGAAATTGCTCAAGCGACAGAGTTCATCGAAAATATGCCCGATGGATTCGATTCAGTTATCGCCCAAGGCGGAACAAATGTTTCCGGCGGGCAAAAACAGCGTTTGTCGATTGCACGGGCACTTGTTAGAAAACCGGAAGTCTATATTTTTGATGATAGTTTTTCAGCACTGGATTTTAAAACTGACGCTAAGCTACGTGCTGCTTTAAAAGAAGAAACAGCAGCCTCAACGATGCTAATTGTTGCTCAGCGTGTAAGTACGATTATGGATGCCGATCAAATTATTGTCTTAGATAATGGCGAAATCGCTGGAATCGGAAAACATAATGAATTAATGGAAACTAGTAAGGTATATCGCGAGATTGTCATGTCACAGCTGTCAGAGGAGGAAATTGCATGAGTAACGATTCCAATCATCAAGGACAGAGGGGCAAGGGAGGAAAACCTGGACCCGGCGGGGGTTTCGGTCCAATGGGCATGGGGATGCCAGTTCAGAAAGCAAAAAATTTCAAAGCGTCTAATAGGGTACTTAAAACCTTATAAATTACAACTGTTATCTGTATTAATTACAGCCATCATCAGTACTGTGTTTGCGATTGTCAGCCCGAAAATAATGGGTAAGGCAACGACCAAATTATTTGAAGGATTGATGTTGAAAATGAAAGGTGCCCCCGGGGCAAAAATAGATTTTGACTATATCGGACAAATTATTTTGCTCTTAATAGGACTGTATATCATTAGTGCGATATTTGCTTATATTCAACAATTTATTATGGCAGGGGTAGCACAAAAAACGGTATATAATCTTCGGAAAGAAGTTGATGAGAAGCTTAACAGGCTGCCGTTAAAATACTTCGACTCTCGGACCCATGGTGAAATTCTAAGCCGGGCTGTAAATGATGTCGATAATATCAGTTCAACCCTGCAGCAAAGTTTAACCCAGCTGATCACGTCAGTGGTTACAATACTCGGTGTCATTGTGATGATGCTTTCGATTAGTCCATTAATGACATTAATCGTTGTCTTGACTTTACCACTAAGCTTTGTTGCGATTACGAAAATTGCAAAAAAATCACAGACCTATTTTAAGGGACAGCAAAAATCTCTTGGTCAACTAAATGGTCATGTAGAGGAAATGTATACTGGTCATAAAGTAATAAAAGTGTTTGGCCGAGAGCAAAAATCAATTGAAAAATTCGATGAAACCAATGAAGCCCTTTATCAATCAGGCTGGAAGGCGCAATTTATGTCAGGAATGATCATGCCATTAATGTCGTTTATTAATAACATCGGCTATGTGCTTGTATCAGTTGTGGGCGGTCTTCTAGTAACGAAAAAGGCAATAGAAATTGGTGATATTCAAGCATTTATTCAGTATGCCAGACAATTTAGCCAACCGATTACTCAAACCGCTAATATCGCTAACGTCATCCAATCGACGATTGCAAGTGCTGAGCGTGTGTTTGAAATTTTAGATGAGACAGAAGAAGTCCCTGAAGCGGCTTCACCTAAGGAAATTATTGCTCCTAAAGGGGACGTCAGGTTTGAACATGTTTCCTTCAGTTATAAGGAAAATGAACCATTAATTGATGATATGAATATTGACGTAAAACAAGGACAGCGGGTTGCCATCGTCGGACCAACTGGTGCCGGTAAAACAACACTGATTAACTTGTTGATGCGTTTCTATGAAATTAATTCTGGGAAAATTTTAATTGATGGGGTAGATACTCGTGATTTAAAAAGAGAGCAGCTGCGCGGTTTGTTCGGTATGGTGCTCCAGGACACATGGCTGTTCAATAGTACTATTCGCGATAATATCGCGTATGGCAGAGAGGGTGCTACAGAAGAGGAAATTGTGGCTGCGGCAAAAGCAGCAAACGCTGATCACTTTATTCGCACGCTTCCTGAAGGCTATGACACAATCCTAAATGAGGAAGCCTCTAATATTTCGCAAGGTCAAAAACAATTATTAACGATTGCACGTGCGATTCTTGCTAATCCAGCCATCTTAATTCTAGATGAAGCTACGAGCAGCGTTGACACCCGGACAGAAGTGCAGATACAAAAGGCCATGGATCATTTAATGAAAGGGCGTACTAGTTTTGTAATTGCGCACCGGCTATCAACAATTCGGGACGCTGATCTCATCCTTGTTATGAATCATGGAACTGTGATTGAAAAAGGAACTCATGAAGAATTACTACAAGAAGGCGGCTTTTATGCAGATTTGTATAATAGTCAGTTTACATTTAATCAGAAAAATGCAGGATAATAAGTGGCATTTAGGAAGCTTTCCGGCTTTCTAAATGCTTTTTTTGTATCTTTTAATACAGTTATTCGTATAAAATATTATTATAGAAGATTCTTTTATAAGTACATACTGATGAGGGGGATGATTACTATGAGATTTTACTCAAAAAAAGGACTAATCACTGGTCTCCTTTTATGGGGTACTGTTGCCTTTTTAATCGGTTCTATTCTTTTTTTACCTGGTGGTCCGGAGGGGAAGGGGGAGATCATTACTGCAGTTCTGGTATGTGGATTAACGAGTGCATTTATTATATGGTTATGGTTTGGAACATATTATGAAATTAATGGGAATCAATTAAAAGTTGTAGGAGGGCCGTTTCGGTGGAAAATTGACAGCATGACTATGAAAAGTATACGAAAAACTCGAAATCCATTATCAAGTCCGGCTTTGTCATTGAACCGTTTAGAGATACTCTATGGCAAGTGGGGCACGGTCATGATTTCTCCTAAAAATGAAGAAGAGTTTTGCGAGACTTTAAGAAAAATAAATTCAAAAATAGATTTCAATATTAAATAAAATTTTTTCTGTCTCATTATCTTAAGTATACTTAGGAATTGAGACAATTTTAAATTTGTTACCATAATAATATTATGTAAACTGATTGAATGCAAAAATAAAGCTGCCATAAGTGACAGCTTTATTAATTTATTCCATTTGTTCTTTTGGCATATCCATCTTATCAACTGCAATTTTTAGATCATCATTCTTAATATGAGTGTAGATCATTGTCGTTTGTATCGATGAATGACCCAGCTGCCGACGTAATTTTGGAACATCGTTAATTTCTGCGTGGTATCTGGTAGCAAACGAATGTCTCAGTTTATGCACAGATAAAGATGGTTTGCCAAATGCTGTTGCATATTTTTCAATTAGTTTTTCAACGGATCTCGCAGTAAGCCTCCTTGATTTTCCTTTCGGTCCCATTGGAGCTGAAATAAATAATGCTTTATTTGTTTTATCTACCTGATACTTAGCTGTTCTAATTGATAGGTATTCTTTTAGATCAGCCATTGCAACCTGGCTAAAATAAACGAATTGTTCTTTATTTCCTTTTCTAATGACTCTAACACAATACTTACTAAAATCGATATCGTCTAACTCAATGCCAACTAACTCCGAGAGACGCAGTCCAGATCCGAGGATTAACGATACAATCGCTGTATCTCGTTCCTTATTTAGCAGATAAAAGTTACTGATTTTTTTATTGTCCTTGTTCAATTCACCGTAATCATTGGCAACAAATAAGCGGAATTTCTCATACTCATCACCAAGTAAGATTTTGCCTTCCATTTTATTTGCCTTCGTTTCCATGCTGTCTTTTACTTCATTAAATTCAATCTTTGCCATGACATTACGATTAATATATGGCTTTAAATCAGGTGTTTCCGCAATATTTTGCAGGTAATTAAACAGCGATTTTAACGCAGATAACTTTCGATTCACGGTTAGTTCTTTATTATTTAATTGGTAGTGAAGATAGTTTAAAAAATTTTCAACCTCTAAAACAGTCATAATCTCCAAACGATCCAACGAGATTTCCTTAATGCTGCCGTTCCATAGCTGCTCACTAATCATCCAATTGAAAAAAATCTTATAATCGTGACAATAATTAAACAGCGAAGCAGTAGAAAGTTTTCTTAATTTATGATTGATATATTCTTCAACATACCAGGGTAATTCATGAAGTAAGGCTTGCAGCTTTTTAAAATTAGTTTGTTTTTCCTGATTTACCATGATAACACCTCACTTCTATTTTATCCCACTACCATTATTACGTCAAATTTATATTTTACGTAATAATCTTTTTTGTGGTAGCTATTCCAATGACACACATTAACTGACGAGTGACACAAAAGTCCAGACAAATATACAGGAACCTATGTTTAAGCAACAATAGTTTATTCATTTCCCTAAGTCCATTAAAATACCAAAAAAACCTGCTTTTTGATCGAAATCAGGAATTTTTGGCATTTTAATGATTATAGTTTATTTTGCAAACACTACACTACATTTAAAATATACCCCTAATGCCTAAATTTCTTTCCGTTCAACACAATTTGTTATGATTAACTTGATCCATAACATCATCAAAAGCCTTTTCTTTATCTATTCCCATTGAAAGTGTAATAAGGTATCCATCCGGATCATTCAAAACAAGTTCGCGAGCATTCCAAGGACGATTAATAGGCCCTTCTATAACTTCTGCACTAGCTGCACGTGCTCTATCTGAAAACAAATCAACATCTTCGACGTTAAAGTTGATAACAACACCCTTCCCATTTGATTCCTTATCATTTTGTTCTGTTGCTGAAACCAACATTACGTCTTGATACTTCTTACCTCGAATATGAGCCATTACAGTTTTCCCATCTTTGCCTGGAAACTCAAACACGGGATTAAAATTAAGAACATCTTTGTACCAGATAAGCGAGCTTTCCATATTACTTACAGAAAGTTTTACAAACAAAGGCATAGGATAAAATTCCATTATGTTTCCACCCTCTCTAACTAAGATACATAAAATATAAACTATTACGTTACGAGAAGGTCAAGTGTTCATTATTAATATTTTTTCAATTTTTAACAACTTTATTTTGTTATTGAAATTCTAATGCCTTTCATTTTAGCAACTTCCCCAATAGAAAACATGCTGATTTTTAAAATGCTTTTTCATTATATGACAACTCACCTTAACAGAGATATACTAATAATTCTTCAAAATTAATATTTATTCCTTCTTTCACTAAACTGCCACGTTAGTGAAAAAGCGACTGCTCTTATTGAACAATCGCTCCCGCTTGTTTAAGTACATTTCTTCACAGAAATGAACTACTTCCCTCGTAAACCATTGAGAAAAACTCACTTTATTTTACTAAACCACCCCACAATAAGAATGATACTCGCTATCCCCCAAACTGTGTTTCCTACTATCCACCAAACTATGGATTGGGTAGTTGAACTTTTCTTACTTTCCATATTTCTTTTTATAAAAGCGAGAACAACAAATCCGATTATGATGAAACCAACAGTTATCCAAAATAATAAATCCACTTTCTATACCCCTTTTTTGTGAATTACTTTCCTAACCTCTACGTAGTTTAAGTACATTCCTCCGCAATTTTAATTACATTTTAACATAAATATCCAATTAACTTCGGATAAAGTCTTCTACAAAATGGTTCATTTGTTTAGCAATGATAAACATCACTATTCAACTCTACTGCACCGATAGTTTAATATTTAATGTTTTCATTTCTACAATCAAGACAATAATTCCTCTAATATCACCAATATAAGGAGGTAGTTACCTTACTGTTATCAAAAGCCTGGGAACTTTACGAATCTGATAAAAGGATTGAAGGGTTCTCCCCCCAAACGCTAAAAGCATATAGACCCCAATCAAAGTTACTCATTCAACATTTTAACGATGTGAGTATTGAATCCGTAACAACAGATTGGCTGAAAGGATACTTATCAAAGTCCAGTGAACACTTAGAGCCATCAAGTTTATCTCATCGAATCCGATTTATTAAATCGATATTTCGTTGGTCACACGAAGAAGGACATATTTCAAAGAATCCAGCAGCGAAAATCAAAGAACCTAAACAAGGAAAACGAATTCCAAAATTTCTAACTGAGAGGGAAATTGAACAATTGAGAGAGGCTTGCTTTACTCCAATGGAAAAGGCATTATTTGAATTTATGTTTTCAACGGGATGTAGAATAGGTGAAATTGTTTCCCTTGAAAAGAATTCTATTAATTGGTCAAATTGCTCAGCAATAGTGATAGGAAAAGGAGATAAAGAAAGGGAAGTCTATTTTAATATTCGTTGTGAAATCTGGCTGAAACATTTGTGCTTCGATTGCATCGGTTACCTTGACATGCATATTTGGTAGTGGAATCTCTTTCCGTTCGCCGGTCTTGGCTGATAAAAGTTTCTGTTTTAATGAACTTTTACTCGTATGGATCGAAAGTGGTGAATATACTCTTATGAACGAAATAAACCACAGTAAGGGGTCATCTGGATGAAAGGGCAGTTTAATGAAGAAGGAGTAAATGGATTAGGTTTAAAGCGTTGGCAAAGAATTCTCAGGAATTTTGGCATATCCTTTCTGGCAGCCGTTCCTGTCGGGATTATTTTTGGACTGTTGTTGAGATTGGTGATGGGAATCATTGCCTTTTTCTTTCCGCATATGGCGAGTGGATTTCACCTCTCTGGCACACTCCTCCTCGTCATACTTGGGATTGCCGCAATATTGGCGAACAGCATCATTTATACGCTTGTTTTTCAAACCTCGAGTAAGAACTGGGTCCGAAAGGGATTTTATTATGGGTTGGTGAGCTTGATCCTGTATGGCATCCCTTTGTTTTTGTCCAATCCAAACAATGAATTATTCGGGCCTCAAGCACCACTGGGAATCGGTTTATTTTCAGCTTTGTTTTTTATTGGTGCGTTACTGCTGGCCTTTTCCGTTGATCGTTTCACCCATTGGATGGACGGGTCAAAAGGCAGGCAGAAACTTGCTTATGTCAGTTTTACCATCCTTTTCATACCGGCAGCCGCTATGCTGGTGAATATTTTTCTTGAGATTTTTAATGAAATACTGCCTAAAATCAACGACAACTTATCCATGTGGTTTTAATAGGAACTCGACAATCCATTGAAGAAGTGCCTGATACCTCCCCTTCGCGCAATATGTGGTCAGTGGTATTTCTCATCTTCGTAAATCTCTTTAAACCATTCTTGTTGTTTTAAAAGCTCAATATATTTGAAGAGCCTTTTAATACTGCTTATTCAACTAATGCACCCCTTTGTTTAAGTATATTTTTTCACAAGCATAAAATTAAAAATTCTATGAACGGTCCCCCTATTACTTACATGGGAGTGGTAAGCTTTCTAATTGATTAACTAAAGCTGTCATTCCCATCTTGCTACCTGATAATGTAGCTTTAGAATAAAGTTTGATCATTTCTGTGATTCTTCCACCATAAAGCGCTTGATTACAGAAGATTTATCCAAAGATATTATTAAATTCCTATTCTCTAGCATTTTCTTTCCAACTTTTTTGCTGCTTCCGAATATAAATGATTTGACCAATATGATAAGCGTTATGAGTTGCTACATTTCCAAGTATCGCCCACCATTGGGCAGGTACAGGGAAACCATTTACATTGCTTTCGATTTTTTCTTCTGTAAGCAGATCTTGCCACTGTAATAATACCTTTAATAATCCTTCTCTTAAATCATTAAATGTTTGATTTTCTGGAATGATAAAGCTGTTATTATTACTTCCTATGGAAGGTACAGCATTGAAATGAGATTTTTGATATCTAGTTTGCCAAGTTTCATTCCAATAAAGTAGATGCTGCACTATTTCAGCGATACTATTACTATTTTCATTAGGCTTCCATAATGCTTCTTCTTCTGATAAATTTTCTACTGAGTCTGAAAATGGTAGATACCAGCTAGGGTCATTAGCATTTGCTAACAACTGATCGGATAAAACATCTTTAGCATGAATCATACTTTTCCCCACTCCTTCATATCATTCATCTGATTTAATTGCAATAATTCAAAAGGTAAATCAAGAAATTGAATTATAATTTCCAAATTCATTACTATCTTCTTTATTAAATGTATATTTCTATCGACTTTACCTCTACCTTTCGACTCTTTTATTTCTTTTTACATTATATTAGCAATATTGGATGTAATCCCCTCTTCTTTACTAACCTACCGTTAGCATTTAGATAATTAATAAATTATTTTAATATTAAAACAAATTTGAGTTAATATTACTAATTCTACTAACCCAGTATAAATTCCTTTTTCAACTTTACTGCACTTTAGTTCAATAAAAAAAGCCGCCTGGATTGTATGCCCTTTGTAGTATATCTTGAAAGAATTTTTGATTTTAATGAAAAATATTGACAAACTATTAGCTAGGTTAGTGGAACAAGTTGAAGAGCTGCCTTAGCAGCCCTTTGTTAAACTCTTGCACCTATTAGTTCAATAATAATTGCCATCCCAATTATGGAACACAGTTTATCTCACTATTGTAAAAATTTCATCATCGTCCCTATTAGGTACATCAATCATTGTCACTTTTTTTACAGATGCCCGTTTTAATGACTGCATGCAATTGACGAGAAAATAAATTTTTGATTCTTCCCCTTGTATTTCAGCTTCCACACTTCCATCTTCTAAATTTTTTACCCACCCCGTTAATTTCATTCTTTGAGCAATACAATTTATTTCCAAGCGGAATCCTACTTTTTGCACTCTTCCTGAAAAAGTTACTTTCTTTCTTAATATAGTATTTGAAACAAATATAGGAAACTTAATTCGATTTGCATGCCAAATTACATACTCATTTCTTAATTTCTTAAAAACACTCATTCTACAACGTACTCCTTTTAGTTTATTACAAAATCGTCTCCTAACCTAAATAATAAAAACGCTTTACTCCCTCTAAGAAGTAAAGCTAAAAATATATTCTCCATTAAGATAAACTTATCCTTCTTATCAAACTAATTTGAACCGTTAGTTCAATAAAAATTTTCGTTTGCAGATGATCTGGGACAATATCTTAAAGTTTGAGTATTATTTTTTCTTATCCAATGACTTGTGTGAGCCGTCACAGTGGGGCTGCTTTTGAGATAGCCCGCAAGTACAATCATTTAATCCCTTTCCATCGAGAATTTTCTGGATATATTTCTCAACCCTTGACTCTCGAGTTTTGGATTGTTTGGGTTGAGAAAAATAAAGAATGTAAGCTCTTTGCCGTCCCGGTGTCAATGATTCAAAAGCAGTTTTAAAAGTAGGCATTTCATCGAACTTATTTTGAAGTTCTTCAGGAATTATGAATTCCTTATGCTCTTTCATTTTCACTTCCAAACCGGCTTTTTCAACTTCAATGGCTTCATAAATATAGTCTTTCAAGATGGTTTCCATTGAAACTATTTCTTGAACATTGGTGAACCGAATCTGGCGCGCCGCCTGTACATTCTCCGTTTGCTGGATTAGAATTCCATAGGCATCCTTTAACAAGGCACCTTTGTGAAACAGAAGCGCACAATATTCTTTAAATCCATGTATTAAAACTATGTTTTTTTTCTCAAACGTGTAACAAGGATGCATCCACTTAAATTCTTCGGTCAGCTTACAGTCAAGAACGATATTTCTTAACTTCTCATATTCTTCCTTCCACTTTTTAGCTTTACTTAAAAAATCATCAACCTTAGGATTCATTCTACTATTTGTCATCGAGGAACACCCCTCTTCAATTTTTCGATCAGCTGACAGTCAAGAATGATCATTCTCAATTTCTCCAATTCTTTCTGTCAATTATACGCTCATAATTATTTCCGCCAAAAAGTTGAACAGTCTGCCTTATCCAAAATATTATACTCGATCATTTTCTCAAGTAATGAGATATCAACCGGACTTTCCCATTTGATACGTACCAACTGCTTGGTGTGATCATAGCCAGCCTGCACAATTTCATCAGAAAAATGATTAATCCCTGCCTTTTCAGGGGCAACAGCCAAATGATGTTTGGATACGCTAAAGCCAATAATAAATGTGCCGTGATCGGTAAACATAGGCTGATTCCACGCAATTTTTGGTATTAAATTTGGAAATTTCTTAGTTACCCAAGCCAAAACTTCTTCCGTTCGGGCCCGATGTTGCGGGTTATCAATATGCGATAAAAATTCTGTAAAAACTTCCATGTTGTTCCCTCCAAAAATAATAATTATGCCGTTCAGAGAAATTCCTCAAACCCATTCATTGGTAACTTTTTAAACTTCTCCAAATAATACACAAACTCCTTCTTCCATCAAACTGCCCTTTACTCAAAAAAGAAACCTGCCCTTTATTTGAAGAAGAAAAGTGCTTTACTCTTTATTAAAGTAAAGCACCCTATGTTTTATAACCTGATTTACTGATTATATCTTCAATTCTTCATATTTAACTACATAGATATAGTTTTTGTTGCAACTGTTTGTTGAAATGCCTGATCATGCTCAACAATAACCATTGTGGGATTAAATTTTTGAATAAGCTCTTCAATCTGCATGCGCGAATAAATATCAATAAAATTTAACGGTTCATCCCAAATATATAAATGAGCTTTTTCACATAAACTTTTGGCTATAAGCAGCTTTTTCTTTTGTCCACCAGAATAATGAGATATATCTTTCTCAAATTGAATTCGGTCAAAATCCATCTTACGTAGGATGGATTTAAATAACGTTTCATCAATCTCATGCATTTCAATAAAGTCCGATAACAGTCCCTTCAAATGAGAAGTATCTTGTTGGACATAGGAAATAATGAGGCCTGAACCTAAATTCATTGTGCCTGTATGCTGTATGAGATTTCCTAGAATTAGTTTTAGGATACTACTTTTTCCGCTTCCATTCTTTCCATCAAGTACAATTCGGTCACCTTGTTCAACTTTAAAGCTAATTGGCTTATTCACTACATGGTCATCGTACTTAACAGACACATCAGCCAAAACAATCAATTCATTTGACTGAAATTCCAATGATTCTAATTTTAATGACTCGGTTTTTTCCACATTTTTTAGCAGTTTTGACTTTTCCTCAATAGCTTTTTGTTGCCTTGACTCAAGGTTCTTTGCTCTCTTCATCATCTTTGCCGCTTTATGTCCTACAAAACCCTTGTCCAACTTAGAACCCGAATTCGTTGTCCCATTTTTGGAAGCTTCCACTTGATTTGACCAACCTGCTGAACGCTTTGAAGACTGTTTTAATCTCCCTATGTCTTTTTGTAGACGCTGATTTGTTGCCTCTTCGTGTTCCTGCTGTCTATCAAAATTTAACTTCCAAGAAGAATAGTTACCACTTTGAACTTCAATATTTGCTCTATTTATAGATAAGATATGGTCAACACATCCATCTAAAAAGATTCTGTCATGTGATATTAAAATAAACCCTTTTTTCTTCCTTAGATATTCAGAGACAATCTTTCGTGCATCAGTGTCTAGATGATTGGTTGGCTCGTCAATTAATAGAAATTGACCCTCATTCAAAAAAAGTGCAGCAAGCAACACCTTTGTTTGTTCTCCATTTGATAATGTTTTAAATGGTCGGTACATGACCTCGGCATCAACATTTAGATAGGATATTTCACGAAGATATTCCCAATCTTCTGCTTGGGGACAAATTTCTTCAAAGATTTCATAAGTATACTTGTTTTTATCCGAAACTGGATAAGGGAAATAATTAAATTCTACCGAAGAAATGATTTTCCCGCTATACTCATAATTTCCTAATAATAAATTAAAGAATGTTGTTTTACCTCGTCCATTTCTACCGATAAATCCAAGTTTCCAATCCGTATCTATTTGAAAGTTCACACCTTCAAAAATATTGTCAAAGCTGCCTGGATAAGCAAAAGTTAGATCTTGAACATGTATCATTGACATGATAATTCCTCCTTTGTATATCAATACTTTTTACTTTCTATACAAAGTCGGCACATCCATCTACTCTCAATTACTCCGTATAAGTTTGATGGATATTAACGACTTATGCGGAGTATTACATGCGTAACAATAGTGTCTGAATTGCTCATTTCTCTCACTCCTTTATTTATTAGATTAAAGTTACAGAATAAAAAAATATCAATCATATATATGAGAGAATAAAAAATCCTCCCAGTTTGTAATTGGAAGGATTAGTCTTTCACTTATATTAAATAAGTTCTTTTTTGCCATTGGAATCATGACAATTAAAGTATAAACTGATTTATAAAAATGGATAGACTAACCCTATATTTTTTATAGTTTGAAGTTATTCATTTCAAATAAAAATATAGATTAGTTAATCATTGTCCATCCATCAGTCCTCTCATAATTATATTTTTATATTAACAATTTTTTATATGGAATACAATATCAGCATCATCTTCAACTCAAATTACTGCATGTTGCTCTTTTAATAATTTCCATACAATTGACCACAAGCAGCATCTATATCAATTCCAAATTGACTTCTAATGGTCACATTAATACCTGATGATTTTAATTTTTTGTAAAAATTAACAACATGACCTTCATCAACATCACCGAACCTTAAAGGAGAACTGACGGTTGGGTTATATCTGATTAAATTTACATGATATAAACGTCCTTCTTTATATCGACCTTTTAATAGACTTACTACTTCTTTAGCATGGTCAATAGAATCATTCACACCAGGTAACATAATATAAGCAATATATACTTTTCTTGATGTTATTCGTATATGCTCATCTAATGTGTCCATCACATCTAATAATGGATACCTATCATTAATCGGCATCAACTTACTCCGTTGTTCATTAAAAGGAGAATGTAACGAAAACGTCAAATTGACTTGCGGATAATTCAGAGTCATTTTTTTTATACTTGGTATAATACCAATAGTTGAAATAGATAACCTACGAGGGCTTAAAGCAAACAGCGTAGGATCAGTGAGTACATCTAAGGCATCAAAAACTTGTACATTGGCTAACGCTTCTCCCATCCCCATAAAAGAAATACTATCAATTGAATGACCTTGTAAGTAAAAATGGAGGATTTGGTCAGTTATTTCATCTGAAGTCAAATTTCTTTTTAATCCAATGTCACCTGTTGCACAAAATTTACACCCAAAATTACATCCGCACTGAGAAGATATACAAAATGATTCCCACCCAGCTTTATATTTCATATTTACCGTTTCTATTTTTTCATTTCCTGAAATTTCAAATAAGACTTTAGTGACTTGCTCAGAATGCTGTTCCTTTAAAGGAACAATATCTATAATAGATTCTCCAAATGCCTTAACTAAAATTTCTCTTAACGATTTTGGAAGCACATTAATTTCGTTGAATTTATTTATTCTTTCTTTAAAAATGGCATTCAATATTTGTTTCATTCTAAAATTAGGGTAATTATATTCCATTAAGAATTCATTTATTCTTCTATACTTATTGCTTTTTTTTAATTGCATCTTTCTCATCCTTCCATAAGACTCTCTAGGTTTATAGGAGTAAATAGAAAGGAGTTGTCTATCCCTTAAGTTAAAAATAAACACAAAAAAAGCATCGATAGAATTATCGGTGCCGAACTTAAAATAAAAAATATGCACAAATAAATAAAGACTCTAAGTCATTGCCTTGTAATTTATTTGCAATAGAGGTAAAGCTCCGATAACTGTTTTTGTATGGTTATATAGCATAAAAAAGGACAGACTACTCCCTTTGTCCGCTAAATCGTTACCAATTTTCACGTTTTTACCAAACAGAATTCTAAAAACAGTTAACATTGCTTGCACCTCCCTTTGTCAAATATATTATTGAGTAATCTAACATATAAGTGAGTATATGTAAAGTGTAATTCGAGAATTTTTGTAAAACTAACCTGCTACGTTAGCTCTACAGGAAGATAGTTCGCCGCAGCGGTCCCCATCTTTAACTCTTGCACCCGTTTGTTTAAATACAATATTTCACAATCTATCTGAGGAACAAATTATAGGTACTATTCTTGGAGAAATAACAAAAAAAATCAAATCTTTTTTTTTGTTCATCAAATCGGTGTTTTTGTTGTATTTTTTTCTATTTTCCTTTAGATAAAAACCAGCCACCTAAAGCAATAAGAAGCATAACGGACCAAAAGATTATATTCCAGATTGGTCCTTCAACAAATTCGTGGGAAATGATATGCAATGATGGATGCGCAAGAGTATGCATTAATAACTTAACCCCAACCCAACCAACAAGTAACATGGCAGCTGTTTCAAGGCTAGGTCGTTCTGTTAATAGCTTCACGAAGAATCCTGCTGCAAATCGAATTACAATTAAACCTGCAATTGCACCTATTACAATCACAATAAATTTAGCCCCATCCATACCTCCGATTTGACCTATTGGCGTATCTGGCAAGTCAATGACCAGAGCTACTGCTGCTAAAATGGAATCAACAGCGAATGCGATATCCGCTAAGGAAATTTGAGCAACTGTCATACGGAAACTTTTTGATTTTCTCTCTTTTTCTCCGTGGTCTTTTTTTACTAAATGTTTTAATGAGATGAAAATTAAATAAGCTGCCCCAATCGCTTGAACCTGCCATACGTGGAAAAGGAAGGAGATGATAAAAATGGCTCCAATCCGAAATATAAACGCCAATAGGAGCCCAATATCAATCGCTTTTTTTTGTTGCATTTCCGGGAGGTGCTTTGCCATAATAGCTAATACTAAAGCATTGTCAGCGGATAATAAACCTTCTAATAAAATCAAAATAATTAAAACCCAGCTATACTGTATTAATAAAGAAAGATCCATAATATCCCCCTATAAATCATAGAATCCTTTTACATTTTCATTTCACAAAAACTAAAAAGTAGTTCTTCTCTTATTCAAATATTGTCCCTTTTGTCCACTTCCTTATGCAACTCTTCTGCTTTGTCGAATATAGAAAAAAGAGTGCTGCCGCAACTTATTACTTAAACAAAAGCACTCTTTTGTTTAAGTACGCTGGTTTGGAAAATGGCGCAATGCCTTGTCAAAGTCCCTGGCGCTAATATCGTAATAATAGAACATTTCTATTCATATTCTTATAAAAGAATACAATAAGAAGGAGTGTAACGTTAGTTGATAAAAGTTAATGTTAGTTTACGTCCTATTGTAAGTAAGATAAATTTACCCACTGTTTTGAAAACAACTATACTTCCGGGTGACTCAATTGAAAGATTATTTATTGCAACCCAGGTAGGAGAGATCTTTTACATAATGAACGGAGTTACAAGGACTTTTTTAGATATTCGCCCGCGTATCATAAAACTAGGTGATTCTGAACTAGGTGTTTCTGGTGGTGGATATGATGAACGGGGATTGCTAGGCTTAGCGTTCCATCCAGAGTTTTATTATAACGGTCTGTTTTATCTTCATTATTCAGTAGCTGGAACACAAGGGCCAGGTGCTCTTTCTGAACCTTTTAAGCCTGACCCGTGTGATCCAAGAACTTTATACTTAAGGTGGATAAATAGAGAAACTCAATATGATCATATTGATACAGTTGAAGAATGGAATTTACAATCAAATGGTCACCCTCAAAAACGACGGACATTACTTAACTTAAGAAGACCATTTTTTAATCATAATGGTGTTAATAGCTTAACCTTTTCACCTGAAACCGGAAAACTTGTTTTAACAACAGGAGATGGTGGATCAGGCTATGATCCATTTAATTTAAGCCAGGATGATATGGAAATCGCCGGTAAAATAATTGAAATTGATGTAGGTAAGAATACACTTATCAATAATCCACCCGTAGTCACACGTTTTAATGAACTTCCCGTACCTATTCAGGAAACGCTTACGGTAATTGCCAAAGGGGTTCGCAATATACCAGGCATTTCATATCAAAAGTTTTATAATCAATATGTCAAATATGCGGGAAATGTCGGACAGGATTTGGTAGAGTCGATTTTTTCATTCATTCATAATAAACCAATACCGGTTACTCAGCTTGTTCAGGCTTCTATAATGAAATTTGAATCTGACCAAGAAGGATTTATAAACTTTGGCTGGCGAGGATGGGAAGGTGCTTTTCCTACTTCGTTTATAAAGGTCTGCACTACAAATCCGACATTAGATGAGAAGACAATTGCTTATTACAATGAAGCAATAAAAACTTCAGTGAGACGTCTTCAGCCTTTAACTAGTTATTTTCATAAAGATCCCCGCCCCGATAAGTTCGGAGGAACTGCACTTACAGGAGTCCAGGCATATATGGGGAACGGAATCCCCGATTTAATGGGAAGCGTTGTGTTTACCGATCTTGCTCGGAAAGAAGAATCTCAAACTCCGGTTAGAGGGGGGTTAGCTTATACCAGGGTAAGAACAGATGGTAAACTAAATGATTTTAGTGTTATTAAAACCGATTATAATTTTGGATCTCAATCTGCTTATTATGTTAGTTTGGGAACGAATCTGGATCAAACCAGACTATTTTTAGGGGTTTATAGCTCTATGATAGTGACTGACCTTAACCAAGGTACTGTTTTTGAAATTGTTCCATGATTCATAAATTCGACTTAATCCCAGATAAATCTCTTTCTTCGATTTAATTGAATCGAAATATTAAACAAACAAGAGAGCAATCATGCCCTCGTTTGATTATTTTTCCGGGTATTTAAAAGTCCTATTCCGTCCCTAATATTTGTATTTCTCTTACAATAGAAAGGATATTATCTAACATGTCATCGTGAGATAACTCGCCGTCTTTGAAGAAGTTATTTTCCGTGACTTCTTGTAGTTCTGCTGTATCTAGTTCTCACTAACTTGTTGAGCATTCAATCGCCTTGTTTAACATTAAATCGCTCTTGAGCAAGTGTCATCTCCTGATAAGTGTTCGTCTGCTAGTTCTAACTCTCCAGCAAAAATTCTAATCTACAAAATATATTAGTAGGGGTCTTTTCCTTAAGTCTCTATACCTTTACGCAATTGTGTACCCCCGGGGGCTAAAAACTTGTTGCGTTCCCCCCCCATTTTTTATCATCAAAAGCTTTTTGTACATCTACAATAATTAAAGCATTATTTTTTTATCCAAGATAATTCTCCCTGGCTCTTTTGAATTAACCATCTACTACATTTTAAATGCAGATGTTATATGATATAACTGATATTGTTATTGAACCTGTACCAGTAGTGGAAGACTTCCACAAAAATAAGCGTTAATCCTTTATAGATCAACACTCTCCGTTAGTTAATTATGTATCAGGACGATATGTGAGGTTCTGGAATTGAGCGAATTATTAGTTCTTGTAGTTGCGAAAACGACAAATAAGACGAAGCCGACTAGGAATGTCATTTTTGGTTATTGACATATTAACATTCTTTTGAAATCCCGGTTTAGGTTCGCCTTGCAAAAGCAATTATATGTCCATCAATATCTGAGCCGTAAGCTACATAATCTCCCCAATTACGTATTTCACCTTTACTAATTTCCATGCCACCCAATTCAACTAGGTTTCTTAAATATGTATCAGGATCATTTACATAAATATATATCTCACTCCGTGGGATTCCTCTTGCCTCCTTAGGATTTTGAATTTTTCCATCTAATAGCCTCACTATTCCATCTTCAGGCATGATTCCTAACGTAGAATTATTATTTAATTGAAACTCAGTCATACCAGGTACATCTAAATATGGTTTTAAATCTAGTAATTGTTTATAAAATTGCTTACTGTTTTCTTGATCTTGTACATAGATAATCATGATAATTCTTTCTTCATTTGAAATAGTCAATATAATCCCCCTAATTATTTTTCATTTTAATGAAATTGAAAATTAAAAAAGCATTCCTTCTTGAATTAAAGCCCCCGTTAGCATAAGTACGTCACTTCACAATATCTGTTTAAGATGCGGTTTTGGTATAGGTAGTTTTCTTGTATTCGATATCTACAAGACGATTAAAACTCTTCTTCTAAAATGGATACATCTTTAATTCTTGATGTTTTCCCTTTACAAACATCCCTTTCCTAATTATCCCTTCAAAAGACATTCCCGTTTTTTCCATCACTCGTGCTGAAGCGATATTTTCTACAAAACACCTTGCTCGAATACGAATTAAATCCATTTTTTCAAAACCGAATCTTATTACTTTTTTTGCTGCTTCAGTAGTTAAACCATTCCTCCAATATTCTTGAGAAATAACAAAGCCGATTTCAGCAATTTTGTGATTTGGTTTCCACCAAACAAAGTCAATAGTCCCGATAAATTTTCCATTTTCTTTGTATTCAATTCCCCAGGGAGCCACTTGACTGTTTTCAAATTTATTCAATACAATGTTAATACATTCATTTGTGTCGGATAATGTTTTGTGGGATTCCAAGTTACATACTTAGATCCTTCTTCTTTTGAACCATTTAAAAACATATTTTCAGCATCATCCAAAGTAACTATTCTAAGAATAAGACGATTGAAAGAACCTGTCATTAATCCTCATTTTCCCATCACTGTTGGCTAAATAAATAGAAGTTAGATGATAAAAGACTGACACTTTACTTTCAATAAAAATAGCTACCAATATGGTAGCCCGATCTTAATCTCTTGCTCCCGTTAGCTTAATAAGAAGGTGAATAAAATCTTACTGTATCTGTATCAATAACAAACTCGACTTTAATATCACAGTCATAAGGAGTTTGTTCAAAATTGTGAAGCCTGCAAAAGACATTAGGAAGGTCTTTTATCACATAGGTTAATTCTTTTGCTTGCAGATATTTTTGCTTTAACTATCGTTTGGAACACTTTTTACCTGTAAGGAGACCGTTGTGGTTATAGCAGTCGATTTCAATAATCAATATAATCACGCTGGTTACCTAATCAGCTAATATAGCCTAGATTTTTGTTCTTCAACACAAGCACCCGATAGTTTGAGTACAATACTTCACAAAGAGGTACTTGGTTGTAAGGTAACGGTTGAAACTATAGCATAATGAAGGACAATAAATATTATAATTTAAGAGTCCTGGTCTTTTTTAAACAAATTTTACTGGGGCTAATTTCGTGTTGTCTAAAAACCCTCATAGCCGTTTTTATTTTCAGAATAGTTGAAGAAAGTTTAAAGAATTTAAAGTATTACGCCTGAAACATCCCCTTTCAATACTTCTTTTTCATTCTGGTTTTTGCATAAAAAGGTTGCAATAAAAGCTGTTCTATTATTTTCTTGCCTTTCGTATTTTTCAATTTTAAATTCACAAATTATTGTATCTCCAGTAAACACAGGTCTTAAAAACTCAAAATGCGTACTACGAGCCAGTACGTTATTATCTCCAGCTATTTTTGTTGGCAGAGTTGCCGTTAATAACCCTTGAATTATAAGTCTTCCCTGTTCATCTGGGGTTATATGATGAATCCCTTCATCACCTGAAATCTCAGTAAATAATTCAACATCCCTTACTGTAAAAGTCCGTTCAAACGTAATTATATCTCCTTCTTTTAATAGCATTTAAATCTCCTCCTGAATGTTTTATACTGTATGATTAATAAAACTGTGAATATTAAAACAATATCAAATTCTTTAAGGTAATATATTCCATACAAATTAAAAAAATCCTTCTTTCACTCCCTCAGTTAGTACAGTAAGGATAACTTAACAAATATGTATAAATATTAGACTTTATACAGTTTTTCCTTGAGTAATGATTCATATAAAAATAATAAACATACTGCCAAAACATACATTAATTAATTGCCAGAAACACCCGACGGTCGAATTTTGCTTAGCGTATGTTTTTCGCGGTTATCTATACTCGAATGTGAAAAGCCCTTGAAATATAAGGCTCTGCACATTGTTTACATGTATTCAATGTATTCTTGTGGGAGCATCACAAAAAGCAGGCCATAACTTGAACAATTCAGTCTTGGCCTGCTTTTTTTCTGTCATTAAAGTATCGTATTCGTTAGCTCAATCATCCTATTTTAATTTTTTTAAGGAAGACCTACTTTATTTGTTTCAAACCCGTAGACCAGAAATAAATGTTAACAGAGCTGTTCCGCAATTTCCTCAGGTAAATAACCGCGTTCATCCCTTTGAATAAATAGGAATTGCTGTTTAATGCCGTCAGTAGCATATCTGTGCTAAAGCTGCTGTTAGGAGGCGTTTTCTCCGTTGCCGACATTTCGTCAAATAGCTCGACAAATATTTGATGTAATTCGTGATATATAGGGCCCCACGTTCTCAAACTGCAGTGCAATTTTTTGCCCTATTCAAAAGAGCGGCGCGATGGCCAAGAGCCTTGCAACTTGCGGATCAGGATAATTTGGCCCGTATGATATGCGTCATGGAGAATGAGGCTGTTCAGCCACTCGTCTAATGGACGATTAGTAACAAGAGCTTGCAATTGGTCAACGTTTAAATTCGTAATACGCTCACGGATGCCAAGATGGACGCTTTTTAGTCTATTTTGCGTGGCTTCCCAATCGCTCTCCGTTTTCGAAGCGACTGTGAACGTATCGTCATTCGTCAACCCTTCCGGATACTGCGATTCCTCACCGGTAATTCTTTTGAGCAACCGTTCCTTGTAAAAAATCAAATGCTCAACTGTCTCCCAAATCGTGTTCGCATGCTCGCCAGCCGGGCGCCAATCTGCTTGCTCCGCCGTAAGCGCTTTGAGTGCGTCAGCGAGCGGCGGATACCAATCTTCTTTATCGTAGCAAAAGTCCCAGTTTTGAAGTAACGATTCCGTTCTGTTCATTCCAAATCCTCCTTAGCGCGTATTGTAACCATTATACAACTTTTTTCAAAGCGCTATCCATCATTTTCCTTTCATTCGATGCCATCTTCCTCCCCCTTTTTCAGATTCGTTATTCAACTCCCCGTTAGCCATCCATGCAGCAAAGCTGCACCACAGAGAATGAAAATGGATAGGAAGTGTCAATACTGATACAGACCTTAATCCAGTCGACCCTAATCCATAGACTTATTAATTAATGCTCTCCTCTTTTGATTGAGTAGGGTCTCCTTAAGTATTGTCATTTTTCTATTTTTAACGAAACTTATTTTCATGGTAGTTTAAGTAGAATCCTTCACAATCTTTTCTACCTTTCCCAATCACTTAACGAATATAGAAATCAACAAACTAATTGCAAAGAAGATATATGCTATCTGAATGGTTGTATACATTGTAAATTCAAAGGCTGAAAGTTTCCTTTGTTTTTTTGTTTTTACCAAATGCCCAAGATAGAAAGAAGAACTAATAATAAGTATTACTATGGAAATTGTACGTAAGGTTTCTGCATAAATTATCAAGTCTTATCAACTCCTTTCTTTACACCCCCCTGCACGTAGCAGTAGTTCATTAATTTGATTCACTAACGCACCTTTGTTGTTTTTGAAAATTAAAAAGATAGGATTATTCCAAAAAGTTATATAATGGAAATATATACAAAAAGGGGGCTGGAGATTGAAAAATAACCTCAATGCATTATCAATTTTTTGTTTTCAATAAGTATCGTTATTGGAAGTTACCTAATATCAAATAGTTTAAGTAAGAACAGGCTGTCTGTTCAAACTCAAACTTCGTCACAATCAACAAATAAACTATATACGTAATCTGAATTAGCAACCTATTTAGGGTTGAGCCTTGACGAGGTGAAAAAATTAGGTCCAATATCGGATTCACAAGGTGGTTTTGAAGGTGTTCTCCCTTATTTAGTAATCGGAGGTAAGGTCTATTATTCAAAAGCAGCAATTGACAAATGGCTAATCAATAACCAAGGATATTGGGTACAATAAGACCAATTTTATTTAGTCTTTTTTTATGCACTTCTAAACTATCTCTAAAACCCGTACCCAACACTCCCCTCCTTCAGTTAAATTGCTTCTGTTAGCTTAACAAAAAAATAGGATCGCCGCAGCAATCCATCCTGAACTCAAGCAACCGTTACTTTAAGTACAATTCTTTACATTGTCTTTGAAAAGGAGTATTTGAATCATTTAAGGTCCAAAACTATTGGGTCCGAAAGGATTTTCTGGTGGATATTCCTCTAACTTATCAGCTGTTCTTTCATCTGGTGAAGTCGCCCCAGATTTTTTGTCAAAATAAATGGCTATTCCAGCCAATATAATGATAGGTGTTAATATATAAATCCAAATCATCATAACACCTCCAAACTAACCAACGAATTACTAATATTATATTACAAATTTAACTTTTTTTTACAATATTTTTAACCAAAACTGCCATTTAGCTCAAATAAGGAATTCAACAAAAAAGTGCATAAATCCTTCACTGGATCAGTCGAGTAGAAGGGAGCCTTTCTACCTTGCGGTAAATTGGACTCCACCCCCCTCTCAGAACCGTGCTTGCACTATTAATGCACATGGCTCCTCCTAGTCATCTTTTACAGAATTTAGCTAATCTCTTTTCTTAAATCATATATGCTCACTTTAATCCTTGGTAAAGGTAGCGGATATTTATTAAGAAATAGTTTGAATTTATCCCATGTGAAGGATTTTCTTTGACTTCTTCTATTGAGCCATTTAAACAGAAGGTTTTCAATTTTGTCTTTGAAGTTGTTAACATTTGGGGTATTATCAGTGATGCAATAATAGTTGTAATACCCTATTAATGAACGTTTAAATCTATCCATAATCATATGAATATCCTTATTTCTATTATTCCTCAACCATTCTTTCGTTTCTTTTAGTTTTCCTTTGACTTTCTTCCTGCTTGATTTCCGTTTCACTCGAAAGTTTCCTTGTTTACTTTTCCCACAGTAGTGTGTAAAACCAAGGAAATCAAAGGTTGCTGGTTTACTTCTTCCCTGTTGATTTGCATTTTTCTCCGCAAACTTCCCGAAGGGAATGATTTTAGTTTTATCCTCAGCTATTTCTAAATTAAATTTCTTTAATCTTAACTTTAATGAATGGAAGAATTGCTCCGCTTCACTTTTATATTGAAAACAACAAACAAAATCATCTGCATATCTCACTATGTATGCTTGTCCATTGCACTGTTTCCTAACCCTTTTCTCAAACCATAGGTCGAGTACATAATGGAGATATACATTGGCTAATATCGGAGATATTACTCCACCTTGCGGTGTGCCATTGTCTGTCTTATATTTCTTGCCTTCCTCCATGTATCCACCTTTAAGAAACCTACCAATTGTTCTTAGTAGGTTAGGGTCAGCGATTCGCGGTTTTAGGAACTCCATCATCCATGTGTGGTCAACGTTGTCAAAGAATCCTTTAATATCTACATCTACTACATAATTTACTGACCTTTTTTCAATATAGAAGTTCAGTATTTTCAAAGCATCGTGGCAATTACGATTTGGTCGGAATCCAAAGGAACAGTCAAGAAAGTCATTTTCATAGATAGAATTTAGTATTTTCGTAATGCACTTTTGTACAATCTTATCTTCATGTTCCGGTATTCCCAACGGTCTTTTCTTGTTTGAGTTGAGCTTTGGAATATACATTCTCCTTACTGGAACAGGTCGATAGCTTTTGCTTTTAAGACTACTAACTAAATCCTCTATGTTTTCTTCTAAATTTTCACCGTATTGCTCTTTAGTTGTTCCGTTAATCCCAGTAGCCTTCTTATTGGGTAGCTCAAAATGGCATTGAACTAATGTTTGCTTATTTAATAAATGTGCAAGAGAAGTAAATTTCATTTTAGGATCTGATTTTGCTAATTCTGCTATCCTTAGTAGTTTTGTTTCCATTTATTATACCTACCTCTGTGTGTAGTAAATGTGTCCCTAGTAAGGGTGATAACTGGTAGCTAGCCTTTCCTCCATCGGCATTACCCAACTTCATTGGTACTACGCTGCTATCCGACTCCCTACATCGGCATTTGGTTTCCTTGCTTGTTATCGCTTGTAGACCATACTCTTCTAAAAAAAGAAAAGACCGGTAGGGTCTCCCGAGTTGCCGTATCATATCAATGTATAACGTGCCAAGGTCTCTGACTCCAGAGAGGTTTTATCATTCTTGCCTTTAACGAAAGAAAAAATGTTGCTTTCTGCTGTGCGTAAGGCATCAGCCCTCTCGAATTACTAACATTATGGAGCTCAATCCCTTCAACCATTCGGCTTTCGGCCCGCTACCTAACTGTCTACGCTTAAAGACTAAAGTTACCTTTAGCCCTCCAAGACTCGCTACGAGCGAATGGCTAGTTCTTACTCGACGGGAATCCCACCCGCTATATGATACGACCTAGGCTCGGACGCACACGCACCCGTTAATTCAAGAAAATATCTAATTAAAATTTTTTCCCCCATTCATCATCTAAAATTACACCATTTTCAGAGATATATTCCATAATAACCGAACCATTTTGCAATTTAACTTCGCTTTTTAGGAAAGATATTAACTCATTAAGATTTTTTTCGTCCCAGTCGCTTCTTTTTCGGGGAACACTGATACGGATGGTAGGTGAAACATCAAACTCTTTATAACTTCTAGGATTAATAGGAGCAATACTAAATTCCTGCCCAATTTTTTCATTGGTAAAGAAAACAAATAAATCAGTGGTCTCCCCAAAAGTTTTTTTCATAAAAGGACGTATTTCAGTTTCTAAATCATCTGCCCATTTATCAGCAATGTATGTGTCTACCATTTGATTTGTTTCATCATCATAATAAACTAAAAATTGTGTATTAGTTTTCTTTTCCCTGACCTTAGCAGCATATTCAAATTCAAAGTTCCCCATATTATCATACAAAGTATCATATATCTCGAAGTTATCATTAAATTTATCTTCTAAATACTGCTCTGCTTGAATCTTTATCTTTTCTTCTTCATCTTTATCAGGCTTCATTTCTAATACAAAGGCAACTACAAGTAGCCCAATTCCTAACAAGATGACAGCCAAAACACCAAGTGTGATTTTTAGATATTTATTCAAAACATCCTCTCCCTCATTTACTAATTTACCATAAAAACCCACAATACCTATTAAAGTATCCTGCCCGTTACTTGAATAAGAAAAAGACTTTACTCCTTATTGAAGTAAAGCACCCGTTCGTTGATTAAAGGATTTATATTTTTCTACTTTACATCGACAACAATTGAACCAAAATGTTTGGTACCGATAAAGACATCTAAACGCCATATGCCTGCTTTGGAAAATGATAAGTTGGAAGGTATTGAGCTATCTGAGCCCCTTACGCCATTAGGACTGTAAACTAATCCCCCATAACTCCAAACTTTTCTTTCATTAGCAGTGGCGGCATCTGTTACTAAAACCATTTCTTTTTCTGCTGTATCTTTGTTGACAGCTACCACTTTAAAATTGCCACTTTTTAAAGTTTTTTCATCTCCCCAGAGATGCCACAACCATTTTTCTATATCCCCAGCTTTAATCACACCCCCAATTATTCCAATTTTATTCTTTTGTCCAATTAATTTATCTCCGGTAGGTGTTTCAAACTCTGTAGAAATATCCCATTGTTGATTTTCTTCAGAAACACCCTCTTTTGTATTAACGTTAGCTTTTTCTTTGTTATCCTGAGTACAACCCGCAATAAGTAAGATAATAAGTAAAGAAATACTTAATTGTACTTTTTTCAATTACTTAATCCTCCTGTACACTGAACTTTTGAAATTCGATAAATATAAATTCTCTATTTCTATCCATATTTCCTCTAAATTTACTTCGAGTCTAATCAGATTCACAGACCAGATTCACGTTAACTCTTCTTCATCCTAACTTCGTATTCCTTCTTCAACTGCTAAACTGCTTCGTTAGTTCAACAAGCAAAAAGATCGCCGCAGCGATCTCTATCTTTAACTCTAGCAACCCTATAGTTTAAGTTATCATGAACGAAACTAGCTCCTTACTCGTAACACCGTAGGTTAATTTGGTTACACTGTTTACTGGAAAAAAACAAACCAAATCAGAGCTACATTACGGAAGGAGCTAGTTATTATGAAGGATACCATAAAATATGTAGGTTTAGACGTTTCAAAAGAAAAAATTGCCGTTGCCATTGCAGATGAAGGTCGTGATGAGCCAAGGTATTGGGGAATGATTCCTAACACACCGGAATCCATTAGAAAGTTAATAAAAAAGCTTGGAGAAAAAGAGAATCTTCGAGTGTGTTATGAAGCTGGACCAACTGGCTATTGTTTATATCGGTTTTTTCTTAGCCTAGGAATTGAATGTGAAGTGATCGCACCATCTTTAATCCCTAAAAAACCAGGTGAGCGCATCAAAACTGACCGTAGGGATTCGATTAAACTAGCAAAATTATTCCGTGCAGGTGAATTAACGTCTGTTTATGTGCCGACAGAAGATGATGAAGCCCTTCGGGATTTAGTTCGTGCCCGTGAAGATGCCAAAGAAGATGAATTAAGAGCCAAACATCGATTATCGAAATTCCTTTTACGCAATGATATTCACCCTCCTTTCAAAGGAAAAAAGTGGACTCGTAGATATCGTGAATGGTTAAATACTCTAAAATTTGAGCGTTCTGCATCCAAAGTAGTTTTTCAAGAGTATCTGCACCATTTGCAAGAAATTGAGCAAAGGGTAAAACGGTTAGAGGAAGAAATAAAATTACAATCAACCGAAGGTTACCATGCGCCAATGATTCAAGCACTCCAATCATTAAGGGGAATAGCTATGATTACAGCTACTAGTCTTGTGGCTGAGATTGGATCATTTAAAAGATTTGCTTCTCCAAAAAAATTTATGTCTTACATTGGGTTAATTCCAAGTGAAAGTTCTAGTGGTGAAATCAGAAGGCAAGGGAATATTACCAAAACAGGAAATCGTCATGTTCGTCGTTTGCTTGTAGAAGCAGCCTGGAGTTATCGATTTCCGCCTGCTATAAAGGGGGATTTAAAGAAAAGACTCGAAGGACAGTTGCCCAATGTTCAAATGATCTCATGGAAAGCTCAAAATCGCCTGCATAAAAAGTATTTTCGTTTACTATCACGTGGAAAGTCATTTGGGAAGGCACTAACAGCCGTTGCAAGAGAATTAGCAGGATTTATCTGGGCAGTAACTCAAGAGATTGAAAATAACACTATTGCAAAGTAATAGTTACTAATAAAAGTAATATCAATTTTTGTTAAAAGTTGGAGCATAGGGCTCGGAGGCAAAGGTAAAAACCGGTAAGGAGAAACCACGAAATGTACTTGTGATATGCCTATGTAGGCTAACTCACGTTTTAAGTTAGTGGAAGCTCCTTTATACGGAAAGATAAAATGTGAAAACCCACGAATATCAGAGTGCTAACCGCAGTTGAGATTTTTGCCTTCGTGCCGTGTGCTTAACTTTTTATATCAACATGAAAGGAGAAATTTATTCATTCTCAGCTTTAAAAAGTATCTCAATCTCCAAATTGCCTGTCAAGGAAAGCACTTGACAGCCAATTTGGAGATTGAGGAGCTGTCAGTAAGCTGAGAAGGAGATACCCTAGCCTTGAAAAAGGCTGAACCCCAACTAATAAGCAAAGAAGCCGAAAAACGCTTCTCTTCTTAGAGTTGCCCAAAAACCGAAACCAAAATCAAATTGGTAGGGAGCATTGACAGTTTCGTTCATATCAGTACATTTTTTCACAATCTATTCTAAAATGTAATATTGAGATCCGATGTTCTCTTACAGGTGTTGCTCTACAATCTGGCCCGATACATTAATAAGGGCACATTTCTTGCTACAGAAACGCGCCCTATTCTAGAATATCATTTTTGTTATAAAGTAATATAAAAACGGATTTAGTTCGTACACTGAGTTAAGAAATGAAATAAATTCTGATAGTGCAAAAAACCGGCAGGCGCCGGCTTTTTTGCATCATGACGATATCAGTTCTTTTGAGCATTCATTGCTTCCCATTCTTCTTTGCTAGGACCATATACGCCAGGAACTTTCAAGTCAGCTTGTCTCATAAGGACAGTCAATTGTCCGCGATGATGGGCCTGATGTTGAATTAGCAAACGGAAAACAGCTTGAATTGGCATGTCCATTCCAAATAAATTCACCATTTTGTTCAATTTTTCATCTGAAACCTGTTCAGAAAATGCTTGTGTTAACCTCTGACTTACTGTTTTGTAAATCTCGCTGATTTCAGCAGCTGATTTCGGTGCCTCTTTTTGAAGATCAGGAATCTCAAATTTTATTCCAACCTGTGAAGGAAAGTAGTATGTTGCTCCAGTAATGTGCCAAGCCAGGCTTCCAATGCTGTATAATCCTGGAGAAACCTCCTGATTCAACGATTCATCCGTCAGCAAATCCAGCACTTTTTGGGTAACAGCTGCTTCATGTTTCCATTCATTTAAGAAATCATTTACTGATGTAAACATTCCATTCCCTCCTTAAATTAGCAAATCCTTCATTTTTTAAACAAGACTTTCGAATTCATTATATCATGTTCAGCTAACCATCCGCTTCTCTCAAAGGCTTATTAATCGAAGGATATTTTTATATTCTTGTAAAACCCTATTCAACAATCTGGCCTGATACATAAATAAGGGCACATTTCTTGGTACAGAAACGCGCCATTTAATTGAAGATCATGCGACTATAATTTTAGCTTAATAGCATCATGTGATATCTTGCACAAAAGTTACTCTTAGTTGAAAAATTGTTTAGGATTTTCTCTTATTCTTCAAGTTCACAATACGTTCATTTCCTCTTTTAAAATTTCCTGTTACCTTTGCCAATATCAGTTGCACTGCTTTTTCATCTTCAGCAATTTTAATTTTCTCTAAAATTTTTTCAGCATCTTTACCTTTTAATAATTTTACTTGTTTTCCATTAAAATCGATCAGAACAGTATTATTTTTAGTAACCTGGTAGCTAAATGGAGCTTCGTCTAATCGATTTCTTTTATCGATATTGTCCACTTATAAACCTCCCTATCAGGATTTCTATCTATATTCAATTTAATTCTATTTCCTGCATAAAAGACCCTTTTTTCACTCAAAAATCTGGTACTTTAAATTAAGATAGTGACGCAATTCATTACTGCAGAATTGCGCCCTTTAATTGAAAATCGTCAACAAGAATAGCAGCAAATAACGCTCATCTATAAAGTCTATAATCATATCCTTTTTTATACGAAATGTTTACTCTATAATATTAAATGTAATACCTTCTCAAACAAATGGATAAGTCAGGGGTTGTATTTATTGAGAACGCTAAAATCGATCTTATTAGGCTTATTTGGTTTAATTGCTGTGATTATTTTATCGGTAGCCATTTTTGCATTCATTTCATTTATTCAAGAAAAATTATTTGTTACTGACAATTCCATTATATGGGTTATTAAACCTCCTGCATCAAGATTTGTTTTTATTTATGAGTTTTACCTAGTGTTTAGTGTTTTCCTTCTTTTATATAAGGATTTAAGAAAATGGTTTTCCGGATTTTATAAAAAACATCGTAGAACGGTATTCCCTATTTTCGGTATGGTTAACATTATGTTGTTTTATGCTATTATCACAGATGTGGCGGTTGTAACTAATAATAAAATTATCAACCATTCCTTCCTCATACCTCAAGGAAAGCAATACAGCTACAACAATATCACAAAGATCACCGCGGGTATTTATGGAAAAAAACAATTCTTAGGTTCCTCAAAAGGTGATTTTTATTACATAATAGAATTAAATGACGGTACAAAAATTGATTTAGGAGATGGCGGCTCCACCTATGCAAGTTTCAATGAAGATAATAATGAAGCAGACCCCCGATTTATTCTTGCAAAACTTGATCGTCAATGGGTTGATATGGGAATTCCGAAAAAAGCCAGCATGTCCAATTTTAAATATACCTCTAATTCTTTAGCCAAAATTTATTCAGATAAAATTCGCAGTATTTTAGAGAATACCAAATAAATATGCATCATCTGCAATTAGAACCATTAATAAAAAAAACCGGGCAATTTTGCTAACGGGTTCACTTGTGAGGTGCAAAAACGTAAAACACACATCAAATCACACCTCTAATCACAATAAATTTACTTATCAATTCATAATATAATTCACACAAAAAAATGGCTTAGAAATTTTCCAAGCTATTTTAATTATTTATTGTTCAACTAAAGTACCCAGTTTGTTTAAGTGAAAAAGTTCACAATACTAATTAATAAAGAATTCTTCCTCAAAAAGGAACTATCGAGAAATGTTTAATACCTAAATCTAAAATAACGCTATCCATCCTAAGAAAAAACTTCTCGAATCCGTCTTGGAATCAAAAAATTTAACGACGTAACGTTCTTATCACAGAACCTACTATGAGTCCTAATCCTGCTCCAATACTTATTGTAAATACAATATCTAAATTAAATATCAATCCAATGATAATTCCAACACCTGCACCAATAGCCACTCCGATACCTACTGATAGTTTTAACATATTGCTCTTTTCCCCTTTCAAATTTATAAATTAAAAATCTCAACATTATTTAAGTTTTACTTTCTTAAACATCCCCAATAGATGAAGTTTCAAATTGAAGTAAATGCCTTCGTTAGTTTATGTGAGAAATTTCACAATCTTTATATTTATTTTAACATATCACATTTCCAGATAACACCAATATATTGAATTTCTCACTTGAATTCACACCATAATTCACATCAAATTGACACTCACTCCAATAATTATTTCTGCCAGTTAGTTGAATAATCATCGATAAAATCAAAGGGGTAAAACCCATTTTATGTTAAAGTAAATATATAAAATACTCTGGGGGATGTTTATATGTCACCAATATTTTTTGTCTTAATAATAATCTTGGTTGGTGTTGTCTTTATTAAACGCTATAACAAGTTACCCCACCCAGTAATTACTTTTATTATTGTTTTTGTAATGATGTGCATTATCTACGGCTTACCATATATTTTTATGCTGATTTAAAGCGTAAATTTAGCAAAATTAGTGGTGTATTCATTTTCCATCTTTTTCAACAAACCTGACCATTTAGTACAACAAGTAAAAAGATCGCCGCAGCGATCTCATTCTCTAACTCTTGCAACCCGTTAGCTTAAGAACAATGATTCACAATCTCCTACTTGTGGTAAATTCCTTCCTTTAATATTAGGAAGGATTTATTCTAATTTTTACGTTCCTTTTGTATTTGTAAATTTAAAACAAATTGATATAAACCAAATAGAATCGCTACCGATATTAGAGCTATTAAAGAATGCTCACGAGGAATCGTAAAATATACAATTGCCATTGCAAGGACGAACACTAGGTAACCCCAAATAAAACCTTTTTTAAAAGTCATTTTCACTCCTCCTTTATAAAAGGATAACATAATAATTTGAAAAATTTAACAATTGTTTATCTGAATATTAATGAAATTTAAGTTAAAGACTTAGTGTATGTGAGGTAAACTAAGCTCGATTTATTTGAAATATTTTTATGCCCCTTTATTCAACAAACCTGCCAGTTAGTTTAAGTTCGACCCTTCACAATCTCATAGAGCAACACCATTTTAAATTAGCTAGTCTGTGGCTCCAAATTTAGCTTTCACGTGCATTAGGGTTGTAAACGCCTTTCCGCTTCTCATGCTCATTCCGCTTTCTCTTCATTCCGATATGTTGTATTTTTTTCTAGCAAAATAAAGGAAAACTAGTTGAATTAGTAAAACAAATAAAAATGCAATACCCAAAATAGCGAATGATACCATTCTTATTTCAGGAGTCTGAACTGCCCCTGCACCGTCAACTTTTCTTACCCCAATAAATATTGCTCCAACAGCAAAAATGAATACCCATACAATATTTATAACCCACCATATTATCATTTTCATAATAAACATCTTCTTTCTCAGAAATTTATCAAACCAAGCCAGGAATTTATTTCCATTAAAAGCATATCAAAGTTTTATTATGCAGTAAATACAGTGATAGTCTGATAAAATATCAGACTTTAGTCTGTAACTCCTATGCTATTTAATAGATTTATTCGATCTTCTAACTTCCACACCCTACTACAGTTGTCCATCTTTAAGTAACCTGCCCTTTCATAGTACAAGAAGCGACTGTTTATATTGAACAATCGCGCCCTATTGTTGAAGATTGAATTACCTTACTTGTGGTACGGTTCCCTGCCCTATTTAACCGGCGGTTTGTAAACATCTTACTCACGGTTCCCTGCCCTCCTTTTAAACGTCCAAGTGCTCTTTTTTTATTCTTATTGACCTAAGAAACAGTCCAATTCCGAGGAATAATATGGTTGCAGCCACTCCGCTGACAGGGTTCAACCAAAAGTCACCGTTCTTAGTAAATGTAATAACGCCACTGATTGTTACCAAAACAGTAGGAAATGCATCTTCAATTGCATGCATCAACACACATGGCCAAACAGACTTCGTGAGCCTGAATATTTCAACATACATAATCGTCCAGCACACCATAAGCACACAGCCCGAGAATAGCATACCCAACCTTGAAATGGATTCAAAATAATCGTTTGGAAGAAACACCATATAATACGCAGCATGCCACAATGCCCAAACAAGCCCAGAAATAAGGTAGAGTAGCCAGTCATTGACCTTTAACTCAATAAGTTTTGGTGTTAGGTATCCTCGCCATGAAAACTCCTCAAATATGTTCTTAATAAAATTCCCTGCAACCGATACAATTACAAGTGAAAAAAACGAAGATATTTCAAAATTAGATAGATTCGTGACTCCTAAAAGTAATACGAACACAACTATTACAATGGTAACGAAAGGATAAATTGCAAATGCAACAAGATACCACTTTATATTACCTTTGAAATTAGGATTAATCCCCATGTCCTTCCAATCGCGACGAATGATTCTAAGTATGATGGCTGTTAGAAGAGGTAACACTAGCCAAAGTCCCATACCTAAAGAATTACCTTCTGGTTGTTCTTTCAAAATAGAATCAAGTAATACACCGATCCAGCCGCTTAGCAGTACAAGAAGAACAAAAATAATCAAATGGAGTTTTGGATTATTTCTTTTCTTGTTAACCATTTGAACATCTCCTTAAACTTTTTTATGCTCTTCTAACATCTATTCTACGCTTGTATTTTAGTGATTCTATACGTACCTCCAAGTAAAATAATTTGGGGACAGTAACTCCATTCCTCATTTTCCACTAAATTTATCATTCATTATTAGGTTATTTTGAACTATTCCATTTTACTGACTTTGGTTCGATTATATGCCACAGACATTTTGTTGTAGTCCCGCAAAGTTTAAGAGTCTTTCGTATCTGTTTTTTGCAACATGGGTCCCCTAAAAAAACAAACCTTAACACAATTATGTCAAGGTTTGTTTCAGCAAAATTTAGCTTCTACTTTAGTTTCCTAAAAAATTTCTTTTAATAGTAATCTTCTTTTAGCATGGTCTCCAAATAGGCCCATGCCATATTCAAAGAACCTCATTTATTTATGATACGGTGCTCCACCCTTGATGCTCAACAATCTGGCCCTTTAATAGAATTAGAAAAGACTATTTGTACCCTTCTAATAGCTTTCTATATAATGAAGCTCTAGACACATTTGTAATTTCACAAATTTGCTTTACGGGCATGTTTCCTTCTTTATATAGCTTTACTACATAAATTCATTCCTGCAATGACTTCCAATTGGGGGCCCTTTATAAGATCATTTTTATCATTTGGAAATTAATCATTTTTGGTTTGAATTTTCCCGAAAAGTAAATCGTTATAATATTTTCCTTCAATAAAAAAGTGGTCTTTTAATTGTCCCTCTAACACATACCCGTTTTTTTCTAGAATCCGAGCGGAGCCCACATTCGCATCAATAACACTAGCATGGAGTTTATGCAGATTAAGAGTTTCAAATGCGAAATTACTCATTAAAGCAACACACTCTGTTCCATAACCTTTTCCCCAATAATCTCTATTAAAAACATATCCAATTTCTGCTCTCTTAGCATTATGATCAAAATTGAAAATCATAGCTGTCCCAATAATTTCTTGAGTTGATTTTAGAACAACGGAAGCATATAAATGAGTACCCGCTAACTCACGTTTTACCATCGTTTCAATGTGTTCATTTGTTTCATTCAACGTGTTCATTAAACTCCAGCCAATATAACGTGAAACTTCCTCATCTGATGCAAAATTATGGATCTCTTGAGCATCATTTGTACTTAGTGATTTAAAGGAGATATTTTCACCTTCCAATGCATGAAATAAACTTATATTCATATTTTCTACACTCCCTAAACAATTATTTTCTACCATTTTAATATAGTTTAAGACAAAAATCTTTAGAACCCTAAGAAATTCCTCTGTGAATACTAGATAAGTGACAGCAAAAAAATGAAAATGTAATCAGAAATTCAGAAAAATGTAACCTGAAATTAAAAAAGTTGAAAACTAAATATGAGATAATCACTACTTCAAGGGTTGTTAAAAGAATCAAAACAAACTCTGGTTTATTTTTTACTTTATCAGAAATTAATAATATAATAGTATACCTGCAAACATTGATTATTCAGCCTAGGTGGTGCAAAATTTGACACGGTCGAAAAAGAATAGAAAAAAAGTAAAATGGAGGAGAGTGTTTGGCGCCCTACTTCTAATAGGTATTTTTATAGTTGGTCTTGGTCAAATATTTCAGTACATAGAAGGTACAATAAATACCCTCAACCACCCACTTGAAAAAGCGAAAGGAAAACAAACCTTTAAAGGAGAGAAAAATAAACAAGGTGCCATCAATGTTCTTTTATTAGGTAGTGACTCACGGGGAGAAAAACAATCTCGAACCGATACGATCATGGTGGCTCATTATGATCCAAAATCTCATAAAATAAAACTTATCTCTCTTATGCGTGATATGATGGTCTCTGTACCGGGACATGGACAGCAGAAATTAAATGCAGCTTATTCGTTTGGAGGTCCTGAATTACTAAGGGAAACGATTAAAGAAAATTTCGGTCTGGATCTTCATTATTATGCGATTGTAGACTTTAAAGGATTCGAAAAAGTAGTCGATCTGCTTGTGCCAAATGGAATTGAAGTAGATGTCCCTTATGAGATGTCTTATGGGATAGACACGCCGTTAGAAAAAGGGAAACAAAAACTGCATGGGAAAGAATTGTTAGGATATGTCCGTTTTCGTCATGATCGTTTAAGTGACTTCGGACGAGTTCAAAGACAGCAGGAAGTAATCTCAAAATTAACGGAAGAAGCTGTAAGTCTTAATAGTGTGGTAAAACTTCCTAAGCTAGTAGATCTTATAAACAAATACATAGATACAAATATTGATACCTCAACCCTTTTGACAATTGGAAAAGACATTTTAACGAAGAAAAGTAGTAATATAGAAACATTCCGTCTCCCTGAAGATGGCAGCTTTCAAAATAAACGGGATGAAAATCTTGGTGACGTATTAGAAGTGGACTTCGATCAAAATATAGAAGCTCTTAATAATTTTTTAGAAGACAAAAGTGTTGCTCAAAATGAAGAGCAATAAGAATAAAGAAACATGGGGACGGTTCTTATAGCGGACAATCGGAAGTTTTGCACGTAAAAAGGCACAACTAGTGGATTTTTAGCTAGTTGTGCCTTTGTTCTATCTTATGAGAAAGGTCTAATCGTAAAATTTTTGATTGCCCGAGAAGAATGAAGTCGCGATCCCTGGCATATGGGATTTCAATCTTTTTGTTCCCACTGATTTTTTTGTTCCCAAGATATTTATTTCAATCCTAATTGACTGAGGATACTATCCAATGAAGCCCCTTTGTGGGTTTTTTTTGCATTTGGTGCATTTTCTACCGTAGGATTACTTGCTCCATAGTTTTTAATAATGTAATACATATCCTTTTTATCAACCGTTTTATCGAAGTTTAAATCTGAAGCTGCATGATTGGTGCCCCAATTTTTTTGCAGCTCGATGGCATCCAGCACATCAATGACGTTATCTTTATTCACATCACCAGCCAGTGCAAGGTCTAATGAATCACGCATGAATTTTCCAATCAATTCACCACGAATGTTATTAGATAAATAATCCATCGTTCTATACATTGTAAAATGGCCAGGAACATCTACTTTAATCGTATATGGGTTTGGATCTACCTTAATGCCATCCAGCGTATATTCTCCGCCTTTTGTAAATTCTGGCGCTTCCATTACCGTTTTGCCATCATACGAAGTTAAGGTTACCTTCGTTCCAAGTGTGCGGTGGTCAATGGCTGGAATCGCTTGCCCTGTAACAGGATCTTTTGCTCCTTCCACGTTTACAGCACCGACTAATTTAGAGACTTTTGCCTTGACATCAAAAAGTTCGTTAAACGTATAAATATTTTTCGTTTCTACATTGGATTGGTCAAAGAAGGATGCATTTTCCGCATAGTATTGTGACATAGACGTATAACCTTTTTCTAACGATCTCATATCGAAATTAAATAATTTTAAATCCTCAGGCAATGGTTGATTGCCTAAATACGTAAACGTAAAGGTGTAGGCAGTCTGATAGCTATAGGCTGTTGGTGATGTCGTAACCGTCACTTCTGCATCACCATATTGTTTTACCGCGTCATTGACAGTTACGTTTTCGATTGTTGCTTGGGTATTAAGGATTTGCAGCGTCATTTTCGCTGATTTCAAATTCTTCATATTATTAGAACGTACGGAATAGTTGACCGTTTCTCCCGTCGTAATCGCTTCTTTATTAGCCTTCAAATAATAATATGGTGTTGTATTTTTCGTAAAGGCGATCCTTTTTTCTGAAGTGCCATTGTTTGCAGCATCCAACCCAATAAAGCTAACTGGCAGTACCTTGTATTGACTTTTTACTAAAATTTGATCAACATAGTCACCATTTTTATCCGTTTTAATCGGTCTGCCAGGGTTACCATTGTAAAAAGGTATTACTGAATACTTCGATGGGTCTACAGGGATACCATAGCTGTTCGTTTCTTCCTTTTCAGTATCTTCTACATGTACATTAAAGTCATACAAAAATTGTCCCTTTGAATCTAATTGACTATCACTATATTCAATGACCTTTTGATCTAATGAATCAAAGCTGGTCGTTACATTTGGTATTCCAAATTCGTTCACAACATCTTGTGATGCTATGAAGGTATCTCCATTCTCATTAGTCCCAACAAGTTTGACGACATAATGACCAGGTTTTAATACTTTCCAATCATTGCTGACAGGATTTTTCTTATCACCTGTAAATGGATAGTAATAATTACCGATTAATCTAGGAATCTTGTAGAGTGCATTTTCATCCATAGCAATGGTATTAAATGATCCTACCACTCCTAAATCTTTACCTGTCTTTGGATCGTGAATGACCACATCCAACGTTTTCATATGTGATTTGATGGCTATATCAGCATCCAAAAATGGATAATAAGCCAATGAAACTGTTTTGTTCGTTGAATAAATTGGGTTAGCTATCTTAAATGTTTCTATTCCTTCATTGACTACACGACCGCCAAATGGAATTTGGTATTGTTCAGTTGGATTATCATTGTTCGTAAAAACAATATATCCTTCATACGTTCCTCTTTCAGCTGTTTTTGGAATGTCTAAATCAAATTTGATATCTCTGACACTATTACCCTCAACTTTTACTGTGGTTGGACCTTCTAAAGTCACATTGTTTTTAGCCGCATCTTTTGATCCTCTTAATCCAGTTTGGAATTTTACATCTACGCTGAATGTTATATTTTGTTTTGTAAGACTTTTTACTGTAATGTGTCGGGAATCAGTAATATCTTCACCTGTATAACCAAATGTTCCAAAACTGATTCCACCCGTTAAATTATCGATTAATTTTTGTTTTCCACTAAGGTTCATAGGTGTTTTATCGTTAACTACAAACTCAACACTCGAGTGAATCGCTTCATAAGCATCCACTCGTCCGCTTCCTGCTTCAAAAACACTATAGTCCTTTGATAGTGGGTCAGCAGTATTCATTAGAATTGACTTGATGTCGGCTGGTTGAAGGTCCTCATTTGCTTGAAGCAATAAGGCGGATATACCTGCAACATAAGGTGTTGCCATTGATGTTCCTGATAAACGTTCATATGCATATTGATAATCTTCCGGTTTCGACCCATCTGCCGTTTTATTATTCATATAAAATGGAACTGTAGAAAATATGGAAACGCCTGGTGCCGTTATTTCAGGTTTTATTTCATAATTTACGCGGGAAGGACCTCTTGAACTAAAACCAGCAAGCTCATCTTCGGCCGTTTTTATCTTTGTATAGTCACCAAAAGTGAAATCAGTTTTACCTGCTTTAATGGCTTCTAAAATTACTTTTCCATCTGCATTGGAAACTGAAAATGCTGGAATAGCATCTACCGATTCGCCTAAAAATGCCTGAATCTCGCCCTCTGCGCTGTTTGCTTCATCATTATACATAATAACGCCAACCGCACCACGAGCTTTTGCGTTTTTGATTTTATCCATTAATCCAATCGAACCACGCTTAATGAAAGCAATTTTTCCAGTTACATCCTTACCATTAAAATCAGCTGGGTTACCTAACCCGACGTCAACAAGTTTATAGGTTTTTCCTTTTAACTTTGTTAAATCATCACTATAGTTTCTTGCCAACTGTCTTAACGAATAACTCTTTCCATCTTGAGCACCTGCATATTGATAAATATCAAATGCAACAGATGACGCACCAACTGTTAGCGCTAGCGATGCTGCACCTGGTGAACCAAGTGTAAACATCTTGTCACCAGTATTCCCTGCAGCTATGACAGCGGTGACTCCATTAATAACAGCATTGTTAACAGCAATAGAAGTTGGGTAGTTTGGGTCATTGATCGCGGCACCCAAAGACAAATTGATGACATCCATACCGTCTTTCACAGCACGATCTATACCTGCCATTACCGCTTCACTTGAACCACTGCCGTATGGTCCAAGTACACGATAACCATAAACATCGGCCTCAGGTGCAGCCCCTGTCATTTTATACTCACTATCTGCTGCTCCACGGCCTGCAATGATTCCTGAAACATGCGTACCATGTTCAGTATAGTATGCACGGCCACTATTTAATTCTGGCTTACCAGACTTTTTCCAATCGGCGTATGTTGTTTCCATTGGATCGCTATCATTATCGACGAAATCAAATCCGCCTTTATACGCATCCTTTAAGTCGGGATGGTTATAATCGATTCCTGTATCGATAACACCGACCTTGATTCCCTTACCAGTGAAACCTTCAGCATGTAAACGATCTAGTCCATCATATGGTGTATAATTGGCAACACTGATTTGATCTCCTTTTGATTGATCATTTACCTCATCTTGATCAGGAGGATCAATTGTAAATGTTTCGTTGCTCCAAACCGCTTTAACAGCATTCGATTTTAATAGATTTTCAATTTGGTTAGCAGGCAGACTAATGGAAACACCATTAAATGCATGTTTAAAAGAACGATGAATTTTAACATCTGCCTTTTTATTATTTTCATCCGTTAATTGTTGAACATCTTGACTAAACGTTTGATGATCCTGGTCAACAAGTTTTAATGCTTCCGTTTCAGATAATTGTTTCCCTTTTGCTCGTGCCATAATTTGAGCAACCTTTGCAGGCTTATTCTTAAATTCAACTATGACAGTTGTTTCATTTGAAGAGGTTAAATCAACATCGGAAGAAATTTGTAACCCCGTTTCTTCATTCGTTGATATTTGCTTAAGTGCTGCTCTTTGTTCTGGTGTTAAGCTGGCAAGCACCTCCTCCGCCTTCGAAAAACTTGTCGCTTTTGATACAAGTGGTACTTGACCAATAGAACCTAAAATAAAACTAGCTGATAAAGCCGCTACAGTTAAGCTTTTGGCAATTCTACTTTTGTTTGCTTTTTTCCCCATTTTTAGACCTCCATGTCTCTATATATTACATCTGTAAGTGTTAATGAAGTACGAAAATATGATTCTAAAAGGATACTTGTATTTTTAGCCTTCATCCCTTTCGTTTGCTTCTATTAAAATTACTTATGCATTTATAATTATTGAAAAGATTTCGATTATTGTAAATTGGGGGAATTTTTAATCGAATGTATATTCATAAACTCATCTTTCTTTACAGTGGTTTTGTAGTAAATTATCTTTAAATAGGAAACCGTGTAGAATTTGCTCGAAAATGCTCTTTTGTTTTGTCGTATTTTCTGTTTTTTATAATAAAAATTTGTCTAAAAGTTGGGGGAATATCGTAAAAATCTATTTAATTTGAGGTTAAGTAACCAAAAAAGGAACCAATAAAATTGGCTCCCCCTTCTTATAGGATTATTTTAAACCTAATTGATTTAAAACATCATCCAATGTTACGCCTTTATTGGAAGTCTTTGCTTTAGGTGCATCTGAAACAGAAGGATTTTGTAATCCATAGTTTTTAATGATATAATCCATGTCCTTTTTATCCACAACACCGTCGAAGTTCAAATCCGATCCTGATTTATTTTTGCCCCAATTTTTTTGCATTTCGATGGCGTCTAATACGTCAATGACGTTATCTTTATTGACATCTCCAGCTTTCGATACTGATAATAAATAGCTCATTCTTCTTCCGATTGTTTCTCCTCGAACATCATAATATAAAGGCAAAGACTTATACATTGTGAAATGTCCTGGAACATCAACCTTCAATGTATATGGATTTTTATCAGCTTTTAGTCCATCAACATTATAATTACCAGATTTGTCGATAATCGTAGCATCAGCAACTGTTTTTCCATCATAAGAAGTGACAGTAACTTTCGCCCCAATTGTTTGCTGGTTTAAAGCATAATTTCTTTGGCCTGTTACCGGATTTAACATTCCCTCAAATTGCATTGAACCTTCTAATCTTGAAAACGTTGGTTTCACTTTAAAGACTTCCATAAAAGTATAGACATTATTGGTTTGTACATTGGATTGATCAATGGTAGTCCCATTCATTTGCATATCAGACCAGTTAACAGGAGAACTTTTCGAATACATGTTAGATGTTTGTAAGTCAAAATTTACTAATTTCATATCTTCTGATAATGCTTTAGTTCCTAGATAGTTAAATGTAATCGTATAGTAAGTATTTAATATATCTGATGTGGTTGTTACAGATACTTGTGCATCACCATATTGCTTAACCTCATCACTTACAACCACATTTTTAATAGTAGCTAGGTCCCCATTGTCCTTCATTACTGGAATGGTAATTTTTGCTGTTTTTAAGTTTTTAATATTATTCGAGCGAAGGGAATAATTGACTATTTCTCCAGTCGAAATAGATTGTTTATTTGGTTTTAAATAAAAGTATGGGTAAGTATCAGTAACAAAAGCTACCCGAAGCATTGCCGCAGCATCAGCCGTAAAGTTTCTTGCCGCATCCATACCATAGAACTGAACTCTTAACGGTGTTGCTTGCTTTTTAACTAGTATTTTATCTTTGTAATCTCCATTTTTATCTGAGTAGATTGGATCGTATGGAAATGGCCCATTATAGAACGAAACAACTGAATTTCTTGATTGATCAACAGGAATACCTAAGCGACTTGCCTCTTCTATCTCAGGATCTTTGACATTAATATTAAAGTCATATAACATTTGTCCGTTTGAATCAAGCTGACTTAAATTATATTCAATTACTTTCTGATCTAACGCATCAAAGCTAGAAGTCATGGTTGGTGCTCCAACTTCGTACATGAAATCAGATATTTTTGAGAATGTTTTCCCTTCATTATTGGTTCCGATCATTTTTAATTTATAATGACCCGTTTTGGCAATAACAAATTGGCTACTAACTGGATTTTTCTTATCACCTGTGAACGGATAGTAAGCCCCTGAGAATCCATTAGAATTAGTCAATAGTTTGTTTTCAGGTATTAAAAGAGGATTGTAAGATCCAACTAATCCAAGATCTTCACCCGTTGTTCCATCTTGTAATACCAGATCTAAAGTCTTCATATGAGACTTTAATTCGAAACTAAATCCAAGGGAGGGGTATGCTTGTTCAGGCCAAGCTGTATCACCCGAATACATAGGATTAATAATCGATAATGAATCAATTCCTTCGTTTACGACTCTTCCACCAAATGGAATCTGATAGTTTTCCGTTGGATCTTCCGTATTTGTAAATACGATATATCCCTCATATGTTCCTTTTTGAGCTGTTTTTGGAATAGACAGATTAAATTTGATTACTCGTTGGCTATTTCCTTCTAAATTTACTGAAGTTGGACCATCTAAAGTGACATTATTTAATGCTGCATCTAATGATCCTCTTAATCCAGTTTGGAATTTCACATTAACATTAAAGTTTTTTGCTTTTTCACTACGGTTTTTTAAGATAACATTTCGAACATCTGAAATATCTTGGTCATCAAACCCATAAGATCCAAAGCTAATTCCACCTGTTAATTCTCTAATTGTTTTTGTTTTATTTTTATGATTTAGATTTGATGTTCGATCGTCTACTTGAAACTCCACATTTGAGTGAATCGCTTCATAGGCATCCACTTGACCACTACCGATTTCAAATACACTATAGGCTTTTGATAACGGATCAGCTGTATTCATTAAAATCGACTTAATATCCGCTGGATCGAGACTATTATTCGATTGTAGAAGTAGGGCAGCCACTCCCGCAACATAAGGTGTCGCCATGGAAGTTCCAGATAAACGCGTATAGGCATACTTATAATCTTCTGTTTTTGATCCATCTACAGTTTTATCATTCATATAAAATGGAACCGTTGACATGATACTAACACCTGGAGCCGTTACCTCTGGTTTAATATCATAATTGACACGTGAAGGCCCCCTTGAACTGAAAGCAGCTAATTCTCCCCCTGCTGTTTTAATCTTTGTAAAATCACCAAAGGTTATATTTGTTTTACCCGCTTTTACTGCTGCTAGGATAGTTGTACCTTCATTAAGGCTTACAGAGAATGAAGGAATCGCATCAAGGGATTCTCCTAAAAATGGCTGAATCGCCCCTTCTGCTAGGTTCAATTCATCATTATACATCAGTACACCAACGGCACCTTTTGCTTTTGCGTTTTTAATTTTATCAACTAGTCCAATAGTTCCGCGCTTAATAAGAGCGATACTTTGATTATCAAAAACCTTCCCATTAAAATCAGTCGGTCTCCCTAATCCAACATCAACTAGTTTAAAAGTTTTTCCTTTTAACTGAGTTAAATCATCACTATAGTTTCTTGCTAATTGTCTTAATGAATAATTCGCTCCGTTTTGAACAGCAGCGTATTGAAAAATATCAAACGAAACGGATGATGCACCAACTGTTAAGGCCAATGCTGCAGCTCCAGGTGAACCTAGTGTATAATTCTTATCACCACTATTCCCCGCTGCCACAACGGTTGTAACACCGCTTAAAACAGCAATGTTTACAGCAATGGATGTTGCGTAAAGTGGATCATTTAACGAATTACCTAATGACATATTAATAACATCCATGCCGTCATTCACAGCGCGATCGATTCCAGCAATGATATCATCAGTTGTACCCGAACCATATGCACCAAGGACACGATAGGCATAAAGATCTGCTTCTGGTGCTGCTCCTACCATTTTATATTCACTATCAGCTACACCTCGTCCACCAATAATACCAGCTACATGTGTACCATGTTCTGTATAATAAATACGGCCACTACTTATTTCCGGTTTACCTGATTTTTTCCAATCAGCATAGGTAGTTTCCATTGGATCACTATCATCATCGACAAAATCATATCCACCTTTATAGGCATCCTTTAGATCCGGATGGTTGTGATCCATTCCTGTATCTAGTATCCCTACTTTAATTCCTTTACCAGTGAACCCTTCTGCATGTAGACGATCTAGTCCATCATACGGCGTATAATTTGCAACATTAGCTTCATCCGCTTTTAATTGTTCACTATCAACGGTAGGAGGATCTATTGAAATTGTTTCATTGCTCCAAACTGATTTTACTGCTTTTGATTTTAATAGATTTTTAATTTGGTTTGCAGGCAGGCTCATAGAAATTCCGTTAAAGGCATGTTTATAGGAGCGATTTATCTTGTAATCTACTTTTTTATTATTCTCATCCGTTAAAACTTGTCCAACATCTTGAATAAACGTTTCATGATCCCGATTCACTAAGTTTGATGCATCCGTATCAGATAACTCTTTACCTTCAGCGTTTGCTTCAAGTTGGGCAACCTTTGCTGGCCTATTTTTAAATTCAACAATGACTGTTGTTTCATTTGAAGAGGTTAAATCAATATCGGAAGAAAGTTGCAACCCTGTTTCTTCATTCGTTGAAAGCTGATTAAGAGCTGCTCTTTGCTCGGATGTTAAGCTGGCAAGCACCTCCTCCGCCTTCGAATAACTATTTGCTTTTGATACAATTGTTTCTTGGCCAATAGTACCTAAAATAAAACTAGCGGATAATGCCGCTACAGTTAAGCTTTTAAATATTTTACTTTTATGAGCTTTTTTCCTCATGTTTATTCCTCCTAATGCTCTTTTTTACATATGTAAGTGTTAATGAAGTACGAAAACATAATTCTAAATAAAACGATTAACCTTCATTTCGTTTACTTCCATAAAAAAAGCTTTCACAAATTAATTATTTAATATATTCACAATATTGTAAATTGGGGGAATTTTGATTGAACAATGATTCTCAAAAAGAAGATTTTTTATCCGTTATGGAACAAAATAGTTTTTATTAAGATGAAATTTGCAGAAAACTATCAATTATTGTCATAAATTGTTCCTTTTTGTCGCGATTATTTTACTTAAAAATGGGGGATTTTATTAAAAATCTATTAATTTTGAGGTTAAAGTATAAAAACATTTTTTCATTTCTTAATAGGAAAAAGACAGGCTTATTATCATATCAATAAAACAACCTGTCCTTTTGTCTATCAAAATTGATAAAATTTTTTTCTTTACGTTTTTATAGATAATTGTCAAAGGATGATAAACAAGTACTTCAATCAACCCATTGGTATATTTATAAACATAAACTTCTGGAAATGGCTATATCTGCACCTAAGTTTTCCTGAATATATCAATATGGAATGCCATAATTAATTATTAGGAGTTAAGGTGTAATACAACTCTGTATTACACATTCTGCTGAATCTTCGCAAGTCACTTGTCCAAATTCATTTAAGCATCTAACAGTTACAATTACAGTAATGTCCTCTGTTGGACAGTCTCCAATAATAACTTGTGCTAGTACAGGTGTGATGCCTTGTTCAATTGGAATTGATGGACCAGGTATCACACCATTAGGAGTACTTAATATACATGAATGGAAAACATTTGGTACTTCACAGGTAGCTATACAATTCTCACAATTTCCCATTACAGTAACCAAGAATTGTACATTAAAAGATTCTCCAGAAGTTACTGTATCTGGACATGTATCAAGTGAGATATTACAAAAACATAATAGTCCCATTTGTTTCACTCCTTCTATAGATATTAATTTTTCAACGGTTTGACTCGTTGGTGGGGTATCCAGAAATATTTTTCGACATGATTACTAACAGCATTTTTAAAATATGGGTAATTTTTTCAACATGTGGATGCGCTACGCGGTTATTCCTTGATATTATCGGTAAGTCGTGCTAGGAATTTATGCGATGTACTATGATCTTTGCATAATATATGATGACCTTCCTCTCCTTTCTCTGGCATCTATGTGCCTACATGCCTACGTTAGATCTAGTCCTAAGGCAGAGGCTAGCGAAGCTCCTCTAAAAAATTACATCTTACGTGATTATGTTATTCTTAACGAAGTAAGAAAGTATAGATGATTGTCTGAAGAATGAATAAACAAGCTTATGCACAATACATTGATTTGAGGAGATTATCTCATTAAATGTATTGATAGGTGGATTCTATTTGACGGTTACATATTTTCTATTGAATTATCTGCCCTATGCATAAAGAAAGAGCACAATTCTTATTTCAGAAATGCGCCCGATCGTAATATAAGGTTAGCAAGTTTATTTTACTGGTTGCCCTTTTTTCATTAGGTCTTATGATAGCGGTAGTCAGGGTAGAATGTAGCGCACATGGTACTTGATCCCGTTTAACAAGCGAACCTATGACATAACAAGGGGCTAAGGGAGTTACCGGCTAATTTTGCATTTCTAGGAGGAAGAGATTCATAGCTGAATCCAGTAGTAGGTCTAGATGTTTCAAAAGGTGAAAGTGCTTATTATCACTTGTAGACCATACTCTTCTATAAAAGAAAAGAACGGTTGGGTCCCCCGAGTTGCCGTATCATAACAATGTATAACGTGCCAAGGTCTCTGACTCCAGAGAGGTTTTACCCTTCTTGCCTTTAACGAAAGATAGAATGTAGCTTTCTGCTGTGCTTTAGGCATCAGCCCTCTCGATTTACTAACATTATGGAGCTCAATCCCTTCAACCATCTGGCTTTCGGCTCGCTACCAACTGTCTACGCTTAAAAACTAGTTAATGAGAACGAGACAAGCGCATTCTCAGTAGGAATGCGCTTATCTATGGAATAAATGAGGCGAATAAAATGTAGCAACTGATATAGAAACTAACAAGGATCCCCATAACTGAATTTAGGGGTTTACACGGTGGTGGGACCTCTATATGTCAATGTTTTAACAAGATCATTCCGGAATTTTACGATGAATTATGACGAAAAAAGAATGTAAATAGTAAAAGGATGAAGCCCCCCCTGGTTACAGTACTTTCCACTTCATCCGCAGAAAAATAGGCGGATAGTAGATTGGGTTCAGCCACAAGTACGAACCGTCTTCCTGCAGCTGGCCGACCTGAAGCTCTTTATTTTCATCCATGCGCATTGCCCACTTGTCGCAGGCAATGGTCTTGTTTTTATTCATGACCAAATCAGATGCCTCTTCGAAGGTATACGTCGTTCCAAATGATGTATCAACGAGGTACGGATTCAGCCCCTCTTCTTCGCCAGTCGCAGCTTTTTCAAAATCCCAGACCTCAATGAAATCAAAGCCTTTCAGGCCCGAATTTAATACCTTATTACGGAAAAGGTCCGATACAAATACGGATGTCTTTTTGATCTTTTTTTCTTCGTGGTCAACAATTTTAAAAATATCCTGTCCTTTTATTGCTTGCTGAACAAATGCATACTTTTTATATTTCATGATGGAACCTGTCCGATACCTTTTAACTTCTGAATTCTCACCGTCAATACAGTCCAAAACATTTACTACATTAATAGCGTAATATTTCTTATATTTAGTTGAGTATAGGGGAAGAAGTTCTGCCTTCCCTTGTAATAAACCACCTAAAACATGAACTGCCTTTTCACTAAATACCGGGGGCGATAACAGGCCATCAGGATAATCACTCTCATTTCCCTCTTTATAGGTTCCCACTTGAATCGGTATCCAAGTTTCCTTCATTGGAACCCCTCTAAAATTTTCGCGAAAAAGGTCACTATCTTCATCATTCATAAAACTGAGAATCTCATATTTTTCACATTGACAGGATAGTTGCCAAATCTTCATGATTACAGTACCTTCCACTTCATCCCTAGAAAAATCGGAGGATAATAGATTGGGTTTAGCCACAAGTATGAACCGTCTTCCTGCAGCTGGCCGACCTGAAGCTCTTTGTTTTCGTCCAAGCGCATTGCCCATTTATCGCTGGCAACGGTCTTGTTTTGATTCATTACCAAATTGGTCGCCTCTTCGAAGGAATAGGTCGTTCCGAACGATGTATCAACGAGATAAGGATTCGGCCCCTCTTCTTCGCCGGTTGCAGCTTTTTCGGAATCCCAGACTTTTATGAAATCAAAGCCTTTCAGGCCCGATTCTAAGACTCTTTCTCTAAAAAGATCGGAAACGAATACTTTATTGATTAATATTTTTTTTGAATCATGGACCCTGATTTTAAAAATATTCTCTCTTTCTACCGTCTCTTTTATGAACACATATTTTGTATATTCCATAATTAACCCGTCACTGAATCTTTTCACCTCTGAATGATCTGCATCAATACAATCTAGCACATTGATAACGTTCCCTGCATAATATCTCTCATTTTTGACAGTATGCAATGGCAAAAGTTCAACTTTTCCTTTTAATAACTCACCTAATACTTGAACAGCCCTCTCGCTAAAAACAGGAGGTAATAGAAGACCACTAGGAAAATCGCTTTTAACTCCCTTTTTAAATGTTTCAATTTGAACCGGGGACAAATTTTCCGGCATGGGTATTCCTTTAAAGTTCTCACTAAAGAACTTAGCGCCTTGGTCGTCTGAAAAGTCCAATACCTCAAATCGCCCATATTGTCTTTTTAATAGCCATAATTTCATAAGTTCACTTCCTTATTAAACATAACCTAACAAATATATACAGTTCTCCATTTTAGTGAACTATTCCTTTTTTTAGAAAAAAGGCATGTGACAGCTGCAGTCTCCCGGTGACAGCCATTTCTTGTATTAGCATAAATTTTTATTAACTGTTAAACTGAAAAACTCCCGTGAACAAGGTTTTCACGGGAGTAATAACATCAATTTAGTTTGTGACAACTAAATTAAATTCTTTCGTTAAAATAATAAAAGCAATCATATTCCAGTGACACCGACGCTTTACAGCACCTTCCACTTCATCGCTAGAAAAATCGGAGGATAATAGATTGAGTTTATCCACAAGAATGAACCGTCTTCCTGCAGCTGGCCGACCTGAAGCTCTTTGTTTTCGTCCAGGCGCATTGCCCATTTGTCGCTGGCAACGGTCTTGTTTTGATTCATGACGAAATTGGTCGCCTCTTCGAAGGTATACGTCGTTCCAAATGATGTATCAACGAGATACGGATTCGCCAATTCTTCTTCGCCGGTTGCAGTTTTTTCTGAATCCCAGAATTCTATGAAATTAAAGCCTTCTAGACCAGACTCTATTACTTTCTTTCTAAAAAGATCCGATACAAAGACTTTAGTGCTAATGATCCGTTTGGATTCATGGTTCACAACTTTAAAAATATCCTGGCCTTCTACCATTTCCTTAAAAAAGGAAAATCCATCATAGTTGAGAATCCTTCCGCTTCTTGATCTTCTAACTTCTGAGGTATTTCCATCGATTGCACCTAAAACATTTAAAACATTAACAGCATAGTATTTTCTATTTTTTGTAGAAGTCAGTGGCAAAAGCTCTACTTTTTCCTCTAATATAAATTCCTGTAATACTTGCACAGCCTTTTCACTAAAAACAGGAACTAATAGCAACCCGTCGGGAAAATCACTCACTTTTCCATCTTTGTAGGTTTGAACTTGTATGGGCTGCCAGTTTTTTTTCATAGAGGTTCCATTAAAATTCTCATGAAACAGATTACTATCTTCTCTATTTATAAATTTGAGCACCTCATATTTTTCAAATTGGCAAGTTAATAGCCAAATCTTCATAAATTCACTTCCTTTAATTAAAATGAATAATTACCTCATTTGATATAACTAATAAATTAAATCAAAAGAGGTACCAATTTTAATTAAAATTAACCTCTCCCTATGAAGGATGATATCAGAAGAAAGTAACTTTGTTCTAATATCATGTAATTCTTCTTCAAGCAACTCCCTTATTACTTCATCTGATTCACCGGCATTATCTTTTACTACGATAGCCAATCTTTCATACACCGTTATAAAATAATTATTCGTGTGTCTTCCATTATGAGTGGCAACATAGATTACACCATCCCAATCAGGATCGGTATATTTAGTATAACCAAGGACATTAGGCAGCCTAACGCCATTAGTTGGAGAATTAATATCAATTTTATACTTTGATAGTATTTCTCTGGCTTTTACTACCGCCTCATAATTTGGACCCTCCGACACAATATGATGGCTTGCCAACTTCTATTATTAATTGGGTCAGGTGGATCAATTCCTACCTTTTTCATCGACTCACCTAATCTTGTTGATGGGAAACCGGATTCGGCATCACCCCTCATCTGTTTGGGAGTGTACCGACCACCCTTTAGAAAACATATTCTATAGTACTTCTAGTATATCGCATTCACCCCAAATAGGAACATACGATTGCGGCATCCTTTTTGCTATTCATTCAACTTCGATTCCTGATCCCCACTTCGTTATCGCTTCAACTTATAGGGGGGGCAGGCATCGAAATACTTCTTCTTTCAAAAGGCTCTGTTTAATTCACAATAAAGCTGCATAAAAACTAGAGAAAATATTATAGCTGATTTTGAAACCATATGAATGCAACAGCGTAATATAATTATTCAAACATTATAGGATGTGTAAAAAATTGTATTATTTTATACTCATACTAGGAGCTCTATTTTTTCTATATGCTATTATTTACTTGATTTATTTGTTTATTGATAAAGAATTTACTTTACTAAATGTAGCTAAGACCCTTGGAGTCTTTTTAGTAGGTGTATTACTATTAGTAGTAACTCTCCCCAGTCTAAAATACATATTATTAAAAGAATATGATGTTGTCAGTGGGAAATGTACCATCGAAATAACTTCATCTGGACGTTCTGCTGGAGCGACCTTTGAAATGCTTGATACAGGTGATTTGTTTTCTTTTAATCATATACCTCAACTTGATGCATATGGAAAGTCAATTCCATATTATTGTAAACTGACAGTTACAAAAGATCATAAGTTTGAAATTGGTTATAAAATTTATGATGTCAAGTCAAGAAAACTTATATTAACAAGTGAATAGTTTACTTTTGATAACTAATTTTACTTCTCCAACAAAAAAATCATTTTATACGTTTCATCCATATCCAATTGAGGTTTCTCATTTTTAAAATTTAAAGCCTCGGCAGGAACCGAGACTTCATCCAAAGTATATTGTTATGTTGGCGGCATATCTTTTTCGTAGGCGATCACCACAACTTCTTTTTGTGATTTCTCGCTTAATTTTTCTTCTAATGATTTGATTTCATTGATTAAATGAGAAGATAAATCAGCTGCAACATATTCCTTCTCTCTGTCCATAATCATCGCTCCTTTAGACTTATTATTTCTCATTGGAGCGAAACTATAATCTATTTTTTATTCTCAGAAAGATTTATTTCCTTAATGAGTGAAAAAACTTTCTCGAAATAATTGGAGCATCCATTTCCAATTACGCCCATTCTTCTCTTGTGGGTCCATAAATCCCTGGAACTCTTACTCCGGCCTGACGCATGAAAACCGTCATTTGCCAGCGATGATGAATAATGTGCCTGACAAGCAATAAGAGCGTATCACCCTTCGTCATTGTCCTGCCAAACACATTTACCTCTTCAGTAAGAGAAGCCCAAGCATTTCCTTTTACCCAATTATAAATGTATGACACATTTTTCATTCGTTAAAAGATTTCTTTTATTTATTTATTATTCTTAATTAGTTAGCTTTCATTGATCGATATCCTATATGTTAAATCTTCCGCGATAAATACAAACTCTTTAATTCCAATAAATTCTGATTCACTAATCAAGTAAAACTATGCTCATTTTTTATATCCATTAAACTGCCTTTTTAGTCTATATACCTTCATTGAATAACCTCTAATGATAAATGAAAATGATTAATTGTTTGTGCTATTTCTTTAAACAATTCTTACAAACTCTTATAACTCTATTTTAGCATCAATAAAAGGGAGCTGAGTTAGTCCCTAAATGATCATTTGCCAGTCTTTCATTTATGAGTATCCTCTTGCTCCAATACATGTATTCTCTTTTCCAGTTCTTCAATTTTCTCCTGTTGTTTCGTTATTAATGCGCCCTGTTCTTGGATTAAGTTTTTCAACTCATGATAAGAGGTCCTCTGACTATGACTTTGGATCGCCGTCGTTTCCTTTTCTAAACTCACATCAATACTTGGAAACTTGATTTCGTAGGTTTTTTCGGTTAATTCTCTAACTGTTTCGGAAATTAATGATTTATACCGTTCCTCTAACCAATCTGCGTTAAATATATTTTTCGCTTTTACAAACAAAATATCATTATCAATTTCTACTTCCGTGCCTACAAACCAAGTTTCAAAACTTGGTTTTGATATTTTTTCGCTTATTTTTTTAAGAACCTCAATCCATAAATCCATTAAAAGCATCTCCTTGCTTGTATAAACGTCATTTTTGATTATTTACCATTTAACTTAATTATAAATTTGTTATTACTATAAAAAATAGGACAATTATGGATACATCGGTATCAGTATTTTGATTTCCTATTTGGAAAAGTAAATACTGCTAAAAATTGACCTTATTAAAATGACAAATACCTTGGGTAATTTATTCCTCCGCTTCGTTTAATTTCCTAGTTTATTACATTTTTATAGGAGTATTGTCATAAAACCTCATTTAATGTAATTCTGTTCATCAAAATAAAAAGAATTGTAATGCTATCGTTCTGTAAATGAAGTTTAAGCCATGTTAGGGTATTATCATGAGAATTTTACAGGAGGTAGCACACACATCATGAAGAATTCTATGAAATCATTTATTGTAGCTTGTGTAGCTACAATTTCCATAGGAGTACACACTAATACGGCAATGGCGATCACCAATTCCTTCACTCAAAATGAACACAGCTTTCCGGAACATGAAACACAAAATAGTTTAACCATAGATAATTTAGGGTATGGAGAAATCTTACAACCTCAGAGCTTATCCATCCAATTAGCAAAACCTGTGATACATGTAGCTGCAAAAGCAGTTGAAATACTTGCAGATCCGTCAAAATCTGCAGCTGAGAATAATAATAATTTGACAGTAGAAGCGGAAAATGCAGATCAACCCATTGAACCAAAAGTAGAAGCTCCAGTTGAAGAGGTTGCAACACCTGCGATTTCTATTTCAGATAATGAAAAAGACTTATTTGCCAGACTAGTTGAAGCGGAGGCAAAAGGAGAGCCCTATGAAGGAAAAGTAGCCGTTGCAACAGTCGTATTAAATCGAGTGGAATCCTCTCAGTTTCCTGATACGGTGACAGAGGTGATTAACCAAGTAGTTGGTGATGCTTATGCCTTTTCACCTGTTCAAAATGGTGAAATTAATAAACCGGCATCAAAAGAGTCAACTCAAGCAGTAGAAGAAGCTCTAAAAAGAGAAGATACTTTAAATGATTCCATTTTTTTCTATAACCCTGAAATTGCTACAGATAATTGGATTCGATCCCGTGAAACAGTAAAGACAATCGGTAATCATGTGTTTGCAAAATAGATGGATGATTATTAAAATGGCATGCCAAACTGACAAAAGTCAGGGCATGCCATTTTTTAATAAGGCTGTATCCTAGTTTCCATGCAGCAATTAATCGTTAGCGGTTCACGAGTTTATTTTTGAAAATCGTTACATGAACCCCTCTGCACTCGAATTAATGGAACCACCTAGTTAAAAAAATTACTGGGCTTGAGCCATTATTTTTTTGAACATGGGTTTTGAAAGCCTTGTAAGGAACAATAGGTATAAAGACTAAAGGAAAATAGTAGGATTTACTTTCCTCTTCCATCTCTTACAATACATAGAGGGAGGTAGAGTAACATGTTCAAAAGAGTGATCATCCTTGGGGTGCTCTCATTAGTTTTAATAGCATTAGTTTTACTTAAAACCCATACAGCTGCTCCAGTAAACAATCCAAGTAAGAAAAGCAACGATTCTTCTGAATATACTACAGTAGAATATAAAATTAGCAAAATTGAAGGCAATCAGTACTACGGAAAAAGTAATGACGAGACAGAAATCATTTTTTCTTCTCAAAGCATCGTTTCTGATGATGAAATACAAGTCGATGATGAAGTCATATGCTATTTTGAAAAAGGTAATTTAGGGAAAGGAATAGTAAAAGTCGAAAAAAAATAATATTTTTTAAGCTGCCCGCTTGTTTCACTTCGTTCCCTAATCTTGAATCGCGTTGGCTATGGAAATTGTTTAACAAAGGCTAAGATATTCCCATCGGGATCGTATTTTGAGCATGAAATGATCCATCCAAAATTGTGTTGGATCATTTAGTTGCCAATTAATGAGTTTTTGATGTAATTGAAAGGTTATTTTTTAACCATAATATCCTTTGAATTCAAAAAACCTTGAAAGGCATATAACCAATCAAGGTTTTCATTCAAAACTAATCTGCTCATCCCATTATCTACACACTGCTCAGAATCTTAGTATTACTCTTAATTCACTGTTATACTATTCACTTGCAAGTGCTTTTTCTATAATTTGCTCAGCTGTTAAATCTTCGTCTGAATAGTAAATATAATCTGAGATGTCTGGATTCTTCGCTGCATTTTCTACTATTAATAAAAGATTATCAATTTCATACTCCTCCCCAGAAACATCTTGTATCTTAGTGACCATATCAATCAATTCTTTTTTTGATAGGTTATCTTTTTTTCTGTTCTCATAATCGATTATTCTATCACTGATGTATTCATTACCACGATCCGTATAAAATAAATCACCTACATCAGGAAAAGTTACGAGTGACTGAAGTTCCATAATTAGTTTATCTGTAGGTTCCAAAAGGTACCTTTTATCCATTATTTCCTTAACTAGTTTTCTTATTCTTTCTTGCTTCACCTTAACTACTACCTCCTATAGTGGTTTTTTAAGCTTGCTCCTTTTTTTCCAAAGTGATATGACCTATCAAGAATTTCTTGGTGCATTCTTGGAGAAACAATAATTAAATTATAAAGGTCATACACTCCACCCGTATGAGTAAATTCTCTATGAACTTCTTAATCAACAAGAATCATCGTTTTCCCATCTTGATGATGATGCCAAGTATAACCTTCAGTCGCTTCATATAAAGAAGCAACTGGTGGGTCAGAATCTTTATTTAACCCAGCCTTAATATTTGCATTTTTATAATCTAAAGGACGGTTAGTTGGATTTGCAATTTCAATTTTTACTGGTTTAACAGTAGGGTATGCATATGATGTGAAATCAGGATAACCCTCAGGATACCTGACAGTCTGTCCGAATTCAATACACACCGATCAGATCCTTGATCGCTTCGGCGAGTCTTGGGTGTATTAATCGATTCTTTTATTGACGAAAACTTTATACATTAAATAACTAATCGGAAGTATACTAGAAAAAAATGAACGGCCCGTTCATTTTTTTCATAAACTATTAAAACACATTAAAATACCTTGAAAGGTTAGAACCAGTCAAGGTATTTAAACTTAACAAATAATTTTCTTATTGTTGATTATATATATTTAGCAACTCTCTCTTAAAATCTTCATACATATAAAATGCTTCTTTTAATACTTCTTCTAATTCTTTATAACTACGGAAAATTGGCTTTTTTATTCTTTCTTTTGGATTAATTAATAACCTTGAGTAGACACTCCATGGACTACCCAATCGTACTTCATTGTTATGATAGACTACCCAAATAAACTCTGTCATTCCATTTTCTAATATGATGTTAAACCAAATCATATTATTTGGTGAATTATCTACAACCCCTAATTTAAAAAATTTCTCTTTCTTATCAAAAGTTGCCTGATATCCAAAACTGTTAAATATTTCAATAACTTTCTCGACATCATACTCATCTAACCTATCATTTAAATCATTAGGATTTCCTCTAAAACGCTCAGACATTTTTTTATACTTATTTACAAAATCAATTTTTTCCAAGGCTAACTTGATTTCAGGTTTCATCTCTAAACTCATTATCTATTCCTCCATAAACCTTAATTCTAGTCCATATTCTTTAGCTACTTGTTTATATCTTTCTATATCAGTAATATGTTTGTTCGTTGCTGGAATTTCTAATATTAATTTTCCTTCCAATGGTTTCCCATCTAACTCTGGATAAGCATTTGAGCGTATTTTTGTACCAGCAGAATATTTTTTAGTCATTTCATTCAAATATTGTCTATAAGTTTTTTCATCAATCATATCTAAATCTGTTGCTTTTCGTGAGATAATTTCTTTTTCAAAAGGATCATATGAGTCCAATCTTTTTCCATTTTCTAAATGAATCTCATGATAATCATATATATCTCTATTTCTTATAGTCTTATTAAACTTATTTCCTCTTGCCATAGGGGAATCGTTTAACCAATATTCCCTTGCTTGTTTCCATTCTAACCTATCTTTCGGAGTTTTACCCTCTTTAGCTTTACGTATAAGATACTTTTCGTAATCGGACTCTAATTTAGAATCTATAAATCTTCTATTAGAAGACAATAAATCTTCTCCTATACCCGTAACCTTCACCGCAAACTGACTAGCAACATCCTCAATCCTATCCTGAACAATTTTAGGATTTGTTACTTTCCATGGCAGGGTACCGCTTGTACTGTAGGCGATGTTATGGTCTGGGTTGACCATTTTTTTCATTCCGCCTACTATGCCATCCATAAAAATAACGGCTCCGCCCTTGACGCCTTTTACAAACTCCAAGGTCCCCTTCTTGAAACCTTCAAAGGCTTTATTGTTCTTGACGAGGTCATCTACCTTTGCTTTTGTTGTATCAGAAACCGGCTTTGGTTTTGAATCAGGAGTTTTGCTGGTCAGCTTCGATATCTTTGAAAGTTTAGTGGCCATCCCCACAATAGGTATGAATGAGGAAGCCGCACTTCCTGTTACGTACATAATCCCTTCCTCTTCATAAGTGTCCGAGATCGATTGAGAGACGGATTCGACTACACCAACCGGGTCCTTGATTGCTTCGATGAGTGCTCCTGTGTATTGGTCTATTCTTTTATTCGCTGCTTTATTGATGAAGTCAGGCTCTATTGTGTCTGGAATCACACTGGATACTGCTACGATCCCTGCGTCTATTACGAGTGTTGCCAATCCAGTTACAATGGAGTACAGACCGACGGCTACTCCTCTCAGGAGATCAAATACATCCTTTGACATATCCTCGATCGCATCCCACATGCCTTCAAAAATGCTCGTATACTTGTACTTCATTTTTAAAGCTTTCACTTGATAGTGATCATCGACGATTTCAAATTTCTTTACATTTGAATTATACAGTCGCCAAAGCTGTTCCATTTTGTTGTCGAGAGATCTCTGTGACGATTGAATTTCGCGGCTGATCATTTGCAGTTTTGCTTGATTGCTTCTGCTTTTTTCTATTTCTCTTTCTTTCTCTTCGTCCGATAAGAAAAAGGTAGGGAACGGCTCCCTGTTAGCTGTCAGGCAAGCTATGGTCACTCCGCTAATTCATTTATCTTGGTATATGTGAAGCAGTTGTAGTTTATTTTCGTTACAATACCGTTCAATTTCTTCTACTTAATACGCTAGGCTGTATCCTTCATGTACTTGTCCGTCTGTTGAAACTCGTACATAACCAACTACTTTCTCTCCCATCATAAATCCCCTCCCGTTACAGAAATTTGAGTCCCTGTAACGTTTACCCGTTTTTTGCGGACAACGTGTTCGTAACGTAAATCCGTTAAAACGTACTTTACGATGACTTCAAAATAATACAACCCTTAATTTTTACAATAGTTTTTTCTCTAGTAGTGTTGTACACTGTACAAAGCCACTACAATCTAAAAATATCACACTTAATACACTTATAAAATTATACGTTTACCAACTTATTTCTACGCTAAAATGCAAAAAAGCACTTGTTGTCATAATTGACAATCAAGTGCTTTAAGTTCATGTATTTTCTAAGTTTCTATGTTAGTTCCAAGGTTATAAGTTTCATTGCATCGTAACAACAGTATGACACCTTTTGTGCTTCGTGACAAGTAATACCTTTAAAACGTACGAGCTCTTATGCATTCGTTAGTTTTATGTACATTCCATGCCATTATACCCATCGCCTATTAAAATGCCATCTCACCTAAGCTCGTACTTCTTTTTCTATTCTATCCTTGCACATAGTACTCTATGATGGTCCAACCATCATGGAGTTTGTACTTTTTAACAGCCTATTTTTTTGCTTTCCACTTCAAAAATAAGTTCTTTTTCATTCATTTGCCTTATGTGCTTTTGTATTTATAGTTTTAGAACCATGGGCTTTATCACTCGCTTATGTTGCTTTACTAATACAAGCTCTTAACATATATTTTCACAATAATAATTATTAATACCAATTCATAGCATTTAATCTTTTCAAATTAAACTTCGTCAGACAAAGCATCATCGTAATCCTGTAATTCTTCCATAATTTCTTTTAATCGGTCAATATTATTAATAAATTCGTCGTAAGAAATTTCTTGATAATTGAAAATTCCTTCACCGTATTCATCACTATCAAATATTTTCACTTCTGCACCTAACTTCAACAAGTTATCAACTAACCCTTTTAAACTTTCCATATCATCAATATCATTTGCATCCGTTTCGGCAAAAAAATCTTTGTTTTCAATTTTATTTTTTATCTCTGTAATTCCTAAACCAGTGTACTTTCTTAAGGGTACTACACATTTACTAAATGTACCATTAGAGCTTATTTTAATTGCCATTTTACTCATCTATTATTCTCCTTTCCATTAAAATTCTTCTAAATAATTTGGATCAACAGGTCTACCAGGTGCATTTTTACTATAGCTTCCGCCATGCCACCCCTTTAAATGTTCCCTACTAGTTACAGGATAAATTAATTCTCCTATATTACATATATGTGGGTAATTCATAGCATTGTAAGTATGATGTCCAATTATTGATTGCCCATTATATTGAGGTTTTTTTCCTTTTAAAATCTCTTGTATCTGTTCATTAGTCCATTCCCTTGTTGGAGGTTCTCCATCTAAAATCCTTTTCTTTTCTTGCTTCCAAAATTCATTAACCCCTGCAGCTCTTCTTTTTGAAAATCTTTTATCCCATTGATATCTTTTATATTCTTCTTTTGTTACTGTACGATTTTCAATCTTTTCTTTTATTATTTTCTGCTGATCCCTACTTAAAGATTTGTATGGTGTAAGCTTTGGTGTTAAATCGAGTTCTGCTTTCAGTACCCTTTGGGCAATAATTTCTTCTCCTACTGCTACTTTCTTATTACCCAGAGCTTCACCCGTACCCTTCACCGCAAACTGACTAGCAACATCCTCAATCCTATCCTGAACAATTTTAGGATTTGTTACTTTCCATGGCAGGGTACCGCTTGTACTGTAGGCGATGTTATGGTCTGGGTTGACCATTTTTTTCATTCCGCCTACTATGCCATCCATAAAAATAACGGCTCCGCCCTTGACGCCTTTTACAAACTCCAGAGTTCCCTTCTTGATACCTTCAAAGGCTTTATTGTTCTTGACGAGGTCATCTACCTTTGCTTTTATTGTATCAGAAACCGGCTTTGGTTTTGAATCAGGAGTTTTGCTGGTCAGCTTCGATATCTTTGAAAGTTTAGTGGCCATCCCCACAATAGGTATGAATGAAGAAGCCGTGCTTCCTGTTACGTACATAATCCCTTCCTCTTCATAGGTGTCTGAGATGGATTGAGAGACGGATTCGACTACACCAATCGGGTCCTTGATCGCTTCGACGAGAGCTTCAGTGTATTGATCGATTCTTTTATTGGCTGCTTTATTGATGAAGTCAGGCTCTATTGTGTCTGGAATCACACTGGATACTGCTACGATCCCTGCGTCTATTACGAGTGTTGCCAATCCAGTTACAATGGAGTACAGACCGACGGCTACTCCTCTCAGGAGATCAAATACATCCTTTGACATATCTTCGATCGCATCCCACATGCCTTCAAAAATGCTCGTATACTTGTACTTCATTTTTAAAGCTTTCACTTGATAGTGATCATCGACGATTTCAAATTTCTTCACTTTTGAGTCATACAGTCGCCAAAGCTGTTCCATTTTGTTGTCGAGAGATCTCTGTGACGATTGAATTTCGCGGCTGATCATTTGCAGTTTTGCTTGATTGCTTCTGCTTTTTTCTATTTCTCTTTCTTTCTCCTCGTCCGATAAGAAAAAGGTAGGGAACGGCTCCCTGTTCGCCGTCAGGTAAGCTTTGGGCAAGTTATTCAGAATGCCGGTCTCCATCTGCTGGAGGTTAAACCAAATATCATTCCGATCGACCCTCATCATCGCATGTCTCGCTAAAGGTGAAATATAGGCCGTTGTTTCCCCTACATAATTTTCGAATAGGGACAAGAGATCGTTCATTTGCTCCTGGTAGTCTTTTATATAATTCTGCGAATCTTGTATTTTTCCCTCCCAGGCATCGATGCTTTCCCCTTGGTTTTCTGCGATGAAAACTGAAATTTTAGCCAGGGACGAATGCATCGTATTCAGTGCATTTTTATAGACGTGCAACTGTTCGATGATTCCGTCCAGAATGCCATAATTGATTTTTATATCGTTCTTCATTTCGAACCACTCCTGATCACTTGGCCAATCTTTTCATCTGTTTCTTTCATTTTAGTCACTAAAATTTCTCCTGCTTGATGGATGGCATGCAGATTCTCAAGCAATTTCGTATTGCTGTCATCATTCATATTGTCCAAGAGAGCATCCATTTCCTCAACGAAATCGGAGTTGAAGCTTTTTAACTGGCCTCTGGTGGAGGAACGAAAATTCTTTGTATAACTATCAAACTCTTGAATGCTTGCTTTAAGAGAACTTAACACCGCTTGAAGCTCAATAATATTCAATTTGATGTCTTGGTTGGCCACCTGAATCACCCCTTATGCCTTATCGAAAATGGACGGATTGGATAGTCGAAATGAGCTGGTCGATCTCTGAGATCATTTCATCGACTATCTCCCGCATTTCCTCGTGTACGGAGGCATTCTCAAAATCCATATCTTCAAAGTTCCGCTTGATTTCATCTCTTGCATCTCTTAGATTATTGATGATTCCCAAATCCCATCCCCCATAAACGAGATTTTGACAAAAATCATAATCATATAACCGCATTAACGCTCACCTGCTTTTACTTTTGGATTTATTTCACTTTGAAGCTTCTTCATATCCTTCGAAGAAAACTCAATCGATTTCATCCCTTTATCGACGATCATTTCCTTTTTCATCAGCAGTTCAAATGACTCTTCCATTTCATCTTTATAACCAACATGGACGACACTCTTGATTAATGGGTGGGTAAAGTGGATGACCGTGTCTTTTTTTAATTCCCCCAATGGATACACAACTCCCGCATAAGGAAAATATGATTGGTACCCTTTTGGCGTGATAAATCTGCCCTTGATCACGACTTTTACAGGTTTGGAGCTCGACGGGTCCGGTTTGAAAAAATTTGGATCTAATTCAACTACAGAGCCTAATGGCAATACCTCGCGCATGATTTCGATGGAACTGGACAAGAAATTAACATAAGAAGCATCATCCAATGAAAACTGCTGATTTAAATAGGTGATCGTATGTACATGATGTTCTTTCCTGTATGAAATATCGATACCTTGACTAAATAAATCTAAAGATGCAAGTTTTTGTCTGTACGCATCATTCAGATGTTCAAAAATTGATTCGTCTTCCAGGAATGTATCCGCAAACTCATTGATGACTGTCCCAAACTCCATTGGTACTGTGCTGTCTGATGAGTAAATCAGCTGATGGATTTTTTCCATTGCCAATGCTTTTAATTGTTTTTTCCTGTTTACTCTCAACAAATGTTTCACTCCCACTTTCTTCATTTAGATGAAACGAACTTTTCGTTATATACTCAATAATTTATATACATTTACCTATTTTAGGAAAATATTACTTTCATTTTCATTTAGAACGAAACTTTATAGATTGGGCATAATTGACTCTAATATATTGGGAATTTGCTTTGTTGATAGGGAAATTCACAACCATGCAACTAATGGTTAAAAATGTAAATGAATATCACTTATTTTACTAAACTACGGTTCTTTTCTACAAGAATTTTAGGAAATTTGCGGTAAAAACAGGAAGAAATACCTAAAACACCCTATTTTTTTCATTAGCAGTGATGGAATTTGGCAAAAAAGCAGGAGAGCGGGTATAAGTGGACCCAGCACTCAAGTGCAGCAGGTGTCCTATTTGGAAGCAGTTTTTTATTCATTTCTCCAATAATAGGCGGATTAGGAGGATTTCTTACAGGTAGCAACACAGGTTCCAATGCGATGTTTATTAAATTGCAAATCCAAACAGCCGGGCAAGTCGGGCTTTCTCCAGATTTGATTTCATTTGCTCAAAATGCAAGCTCTTCCTATTCAACGATGGCCTGCCCTTTCAGAGTCATGCTAGGTGCATCCCTCTGCAAGATTCAGTCCGAAGAGAATCGTTTGCTGACCCGCATATCTCTAATTGTTTTAGGAGATATTGGTTTAATTATATGTCCCGTACCCTAGAAGAGCAGGATTTCCCTCTGATTATTGAAGGCTTTCGATATGATCTGCAAACGTGAAAAGGGTCTCCATGAACATCTGGAGACCCTTTTTTATGAAAATCAATGGATGCGATTCACTCTCATGAATCTTCCTCCTACCATTATAGGAAGATTTTTCACTTTAGCTTGGCTTTAGAGGCTTTCCTTTCCTCCCAGTACTTGTCCATCAAGGTATGAAACCCTTCCTGGTCATCCGCATGGATAAGGGCTGAGATGATATCCACCAATGGGGTGTAGATGAGGGGAAAATGCGGCGATAACATCAAAGTCTCACTTTAACCTATCAATGGAAGTTCCGGTTTTTAAGGCCCCCTGTGACAGATTATCCTCCTGTCACAGGAGTATCTTGTACTTCAAATCAAAAACCTATTGCCACTTCTTAATCAAATAATCAGCACCGGCCCTGAGAATAGGATATGCCTTTTCGGAAATTAACTCATTTTCTTTCTGACTGTCAAGCAGACGCTTAAAGCCTTTCATGTGTTCAACAGCTTTTTGGAGTTGTCCTTGCTTTTCAAAACGGTCCACTACCTCCAAATGAGCCTGTAAGGAACGAGCAGCGCCATGGTTTGCGAATTCTCCCTCTTCCTCGAAACGCTCAACGAGTTTTTTCATATCAGTTACATTGAGCGGTTGTTGATCATTTACGCCGACATATAGCTCGTTTAAACGCAGGCCGGAATCCTCCTCCCATTTCAGTTTGATTTCGCTGACAGGCCCATACGCGCGCAGATCGATGTTCAGATACGCGCCCGTAAATTTTCCGACGTCGATCCATTCCGCATCCGCCGTCCGCGCTGCGGCAGCCTGCGCGGCTTTTTTGACCATCAGTTTCACTTCCGATCCCTCGTTTTTCATCAGGATCAGATTGGTCGCGTCCAGTGTGTTGATGTTGTTGTACGTCAGCTCTCCCGCCGTGTTGCCGACATCAACATAGCTGAAAATATTCTGATCGAGCAACTTCTCCAGGCCGACCAGATTACCTGAGAGAACAAGGGTGTCCTCCTTGACTTTATTTATCACGATCTCGTTGACCTTGAGCCATTTGTTCTGCACGTTGTCGGTAAGCTTCACATAACGGCCCAATTTACCTCCACAGTCGACAATATTGATGGTTCCCGCGTTACTGAACGTGATCGGATCACGCCAGTTTATTCCATCGGAACTAAATTCAATCGTACCGGAGGATACCACGTCCTTATCGGAGTTGATGAGCATGTCATTAATCGGGATCTCCCTTCCCAGATCGAATATAAAATGCCGATTTCCGCTCGGTGATGGCGTGAGCCACAGATACGTGAACGGGTTGCCGTCCACCATATTGCCCGCGTTTCCCGAATAAATATTGACATTATGTGCCGTCGCCGACAGGGACGGCGAACCGCCGAATTTTACCGAAAGCTCGGTAAGTGCGAAGGTCTTTGCCTCCTGAGATGCGTTGCTCACGCGGACGTACTTTGCCGCAGTGACGAGTGGATCCGACCAAGACATCGCGCTCCAGTTTGTCCCGTCTGCTGAGAACTCGGCGTTCAAAAACTTGAGGCCCTCGTCGATTTTCAGCGAGTGTGCGTTTTTCAGCTTGTTAAATTGGAATCCAAAATAATCTCCGGGTTCCAGCGTGATCTCTGTGACATTCCGCAGCGCTGCTGAATCACCTTCAAACGTCAGCGCCTGATTCTCCAGCGCAGGTACGTTAGTATAGATTGCTGCGCGTTGTTCCACGTTTACCTGAAACTCTTTGACCGATAAGCTGCGGTTCGGCGATCCGGTGATCTCGTCGGTGAATTCGTCCGTCGCGCGGTAACGCAGGAATTTTGCGGAAATGTCAAGTCCCTTCGCAGAGACCGTACTCGTATCGAATTCCGCAACCTCCGTCCAGGTTCTGTTGTCCATTGACGCCTCTAGCATGCCCTTTTTATAGAATTTCGTGTTGTCCATCTCGATGGATACGTTGTTGATATGCGTTTCCTTGCCCAGATTCACGCCGAAGTACGCGCCGCTCGACACCACGCCCGAGTCGGTAGCAGTCGTCATATCGCCGTCCAGCATCTTCATGTAGTCCAGGGTCGTGCTGCCGAAACCGCGCATTTTGGGTGGCAGGGAGAGTTTTTCCATAAGCCGCATTTCCAGCAGGTTCAGGATCTCCTCGGTAAAGGGCGCTAACTCTTTTTGCGCAACGACCTTGGGTGCGGACACCGCTGTTTTAAGCTCCGCCCTGCGTTCGGAAATCAACGTCATGGCCGCCTGGATGGATGCCGGATCATACTCAGAGATCTCTCCCAACTCCATCAGCCCCTGCACGGAGTTTCTGCTCGCCTGTGCAATCTTCCTCATTTTGTCCAGCCAAGGCGTGAGTTCTCCCGAGATCCCGTTTGTGCCCGGATATGCCTTCAGTGTGTCTACGGCATTAATAATCTCTTCGAACGACCGAACCAGAGACGCGCCAGATTCTGAAATATCCTCACCGCCTGATAACGCCTGTTTAAAAGCATTCATCTGCGGCAGAAGGTAGAGCGATTCGCCTGCTTCAAACGGGTTCATGCCGTGCGATGCGTTTTGCGAAAAAATGTGCAGTGCCCTCGCCACCTCGGGATTATCCCTGATGATGTAGTCAAACGAAGCCTGCCAGCTCTGCTCATAATCATAATCGTCGGTGTTCCAAGTATAATCCGCGACGCTGAACAGCGACACCTTGGACGCCTGCGCCTGATTCATCGGATTCGAGGCAAAGCCCGAGATATTCTTAACGCCGGAGTAAAGCCCCTTGGAGGGACCCATATGGACATAGTCCGCGCGCCCGAGATCGTTTACCGGATAGTTCCACCAGATATAGACCGGTCTTTCGATATACTGCGTGACCCAGTCGACGACGCTCTGCTTGACCGGCGAAACGACGTTATCTCCTGTCCACATGATTTGTACGTCCTTCGGGAACCTGCTGATATTTTTCAGGTAATTGATTGTTGCCTGACTGCCGCTGTCCTTGCGATAATACTGCGGGCAAAAGATGATCGGCTTGACATCGCCCTTGGGCTTGATGTATTCGCTGTCCATCCGCGTGATGAAGTTCACGAGCTGATCGTTGTTCGTGGCGGAATCATCAAAGAAAATTGCGAATTGCCGGACGCCGATACCGTACATCTGGTCGAACTTGTTCTTGAGCGCCTGAATGTCGGCTTCCGAGCCGAGATTGATCTTGCCGCCGACATGGGCTGCCCAGACGAATTCAACGTTGGTCTCCAGCCCCTTATCGACCAGCTCTTTCAGCTCGGCGAGCTTTTCGGACGGATAGGGATCCTTCCACTTCGCCGCATGATATGGATCGTTTTTGGGCCCGTACAGATAGGAATTCATCTTGAAATCGCCGCCGAACTCCATCAAGTCCTTGCGGTTCTCGTGCGACCATGGCGTGCCGTAAAAGCCTTCGATGAAGCTGCGAAATTTCACATCCGCATAATCTTCGATCAGCACGTCGGTCAAAACGCCGTCCGCTTGCTCTAAGATCTGATCGAGCGTGGTGACTCCGTAAAACGCGCCCCCGTTATCAGCGCCCATGATGGCGATGACCCTGTCCGCTTTAGAGGTCTTGAGCACATAGCCATCATCCTTTTTCACGGAAACCGTCGGATCGAACTTTCCGTTTAGATACTCATAATCGACTCCCTTGTCGTTGTCGATACCGATCAGAACGTCGATATCGTTCACTGACGAATCCTGCTCCGTCTTCGTGACGGTGAGGCCACGTTCCTCGAAAATTCTTTTCGCCTTAGCTGCGGTATGCTCGCTGATGCCGTCTTCAAGCACGAGATTGATAGTTTTTCCCTTAAGCTTTATCGTGCCGTCTGCATGGACACAACTGTGCACCTTTGGATAAAAAATGTATTTGCATCCATCCTTTTTCCCTAACCCTAAATTAAGACTATTTGATTCGCTTTCCTCCGCCGACACTACAATTCCTTGGAACATATTCATTATTAACAAGAGAATGCAAAGTATTACGAAATTAATGCCCTTTGCTCTGATTTTCATGTAAATCCTCCTTATATTTAATAATGTTTTCGGCTTATTACAAAACAGTTTTAAACACTTCTACTGTTTTTTCAATCCCTCTGAATACTGAAGATCAATAACAATTCACACTTCTTACTATATTGAACGATCCAGTTCCTCCCTTCAATTCTCTTAAACTTGGAACTACTTTCGGTTTTTCGTTAACTAGAAGTAGATTCCTCGGCTGAAGGTGTTATCGGTTGATAAGTGATTAGAGATACAATCATTACAAATAGACATAGGATAACTCCAGCTTTTCTCATACAATCCTGCATTGAATTTGATATATTTTTTTTAATACTATTGTTGGTAAGTGAATTGAACTGAAGTCACAAAATTAAACGTAATTTTTTATTATTTGCACCTCATCTTTTTTATAAAATTAATAGTATTCCTGTGCTTCTAATCAAAAAATTTAGTGCATAGCCACACAACTAGACCAAAATTTCACACCTCCTTTATATGAAATAATGTAAAACTAAAATAAATAGAGTACGCTAGGCCAGCTCCCTTCTAGAAAAGGCTTATACAACATTACTAAATGATCTATAATTCATTTTCATATAGACTCGATATACATTCCCTAATTCGAAATATTTTAGTAGTTTGAAATAATGAGATTAGTTAGGTGCCCAATTTTCCACAGTGTTATTTCTTCTATTGATTAAGTTCTTGCATTTATTGGGTATCTTTCATTTATTAAATTCCTTACCAATAAATTCCCTTTTTATAAAAACAAAAAAAGGCAGAGAGGTAACGGATCAAAAGAATTGAAATTCTTTCAACTGTACCCACCCTGCCTGATCGAATCAGTAACATGTGATTGATATGAAATATTAATTACAATTTATCACTCATTACATAAAAACACAATATGTAAGCGTTAAACTTTTTTAAAATTCCAAATATAGATATAAGGGGAACATAAAAAGCAATCATCCTTAACGACTGACAAGTATCTATAACATTATGGATTTTTCAAACCATAAAGGTAAAAACTCATCAAATAAAATAGAAGAGAAATTATTATCACAGATTTCTCTTCTTTCTTATGTCAGTTGCCACTCTCTATATAAAAACCTCATTTACTTATGGTAAGGTTCTCTCTACACACCCGAAACGGAATATGTCTAAGGCCATCATTTTCAAAGCTATGGTTATGAAATATGCGCTTTCTTTACGGCAGATAACCACACCTTAACCATTCAATAGACATAATTATAAATATGAAAATACAATGGGAATTACCGGCTTTATCAAGATGATTATGGTGAATGGAGGTATTATTAATGGTAAGAGAATTATTAAATCCCTTTCCTATCCCTTTCCAATCTTTAGAACATATGGAAGAGAAAAATTACGATGTTTTGGTTGTAGGTACAGGAGCCGGCGGAGGAGCTGTTCTCTGGAGATTATGCGAAAAGTGGCGAAAAAATCGGAAGAGTATTGGTGTCATTGAATCCGGTGATCTATTATTGCCAACGCATATCTATAACATCCCTAGATTAAGGAAAAAATGGAAAAAATACTATAATGAAGTTTCCAATCCTATCGGACAGCGCCTTCCTCAGTTTTTGGGGGCGGAGCAGGTTTTCGCTGTGGGTGGAAGAACGTTATTTTGGGGAGCAGTTACTCCCAGAATGCACGCATCCGAATTCATAAATTGGCCAATATCCGAACAAGAAATAGACACCTATTACCAGATTGCCGAAGATATCATGCAGATTCGTCAGGCATCTTCAATAAATTCATTACACTTACAAGCCATACTTCAACACCTTCATTCAAAAGGGTTTCATGAAGCAAGGCCGATTCCTAGTGCGACTTCACATGGGAAAACCTTTAGTTCATTATGCTTCTTAAAAAATGCTTGGGAACAACACCCCTTTGATTTCGCGGTAAAGGCTCGAGCGTTACAGTTGCTTATGGAAAATGGAAAACCAGTAGGTCTGAAAGTAGGAGATCACAACAAAAAAATACATGTACTAAGAGCAAAAACGATCGTATTGGCCGCTGGTTCTCTGGAAACCCCACGCCTCTTGCTTCATTCAAAAATCCCAGGGAATACAATTGGGCACTTTTTAACAAATCATTCTTTTATTAAGGCAAAAGGAGAATTTATTAGCAAAAAGTTTGGGAACATCTCAGAGAATATTCCTATTTTAATACCGCAGACGGACGAAACCCCTTACCAATTTCAAATATATATAAATAAACAATTGATAAATGTAGCGGGTTTCGGGAAAGTTGAATCCCGCTTTGATAATAATCTGACATTAGACCCGCTAAGTGTAGACGAATACGGTATGCCGAAAATAAAGATTAATTTTTCCTATTCTGTCAAGGACATGGAGATTATTCGCCAAATGAATGAGGCGTTACATCAGATTTTCAATGTTCTGGGAGCAAGAGTAGTCCACGAGAAAGGAAAAGCTCAGATACATGTTATGGAGCCTGGAGAGGATTACCACGAATCAGGATCATGCCGTATAGGGAATGATCCCTCACAATCTGCAACGAACCGCTATGGTCAAATTCATGGTATTACTGGCCTTTACGTAGCCGATAATAGCATACTCTCCTCGATTGGTGCTTCAAATCCTACTCTTACCACAGTTGCATTAGCCATCCGAATAGCGGATCATATCTCGAATTCCTACTCAAAAGAAAGGACAAAATGAAATGCAAAATTCCCTATTTACCAATACGGCCAAAAAGGCAAAAGGGGTATCGATTATAACTTGTACTAATAAGCCAATATATATGAATAATATATTTGAAAACTACTGGAATCAAATTTGGCCCACTGGAGATGCCCATTTGTTGAAAAACAGATTTCTGTCATAAAAGGCTATATACATCATCATTATGGAACAGGACATTAAACACCCATATTTTGCTGCATTTTTAGATACCCAACCTCTTTTTTCATAGCTGGTATTTTAGGAATAACAAAAACTAAAAACCCCTTGTACGCCAAAGGGGTTCAAATTGTTCGTTTTTGATTTGAAGCTATATCCTACCTGGTATACTCATTCCTGGGAAACCACTCATACCCATTCCAGGCATTCCGCCCATTCCCATTCCAGGCATTCCGCCCATTCCCATTCCAGGCACTCCGCCCATTCCCATTCCAGGCGCTCCGCCCATTCCCATTCCAGGCATTCCGCCCATTCCCATTCCAGGCATTCCGCCCATTCCCATTCCAGGCATTCCGCCCATTCCCATTCCAGGCATTCCGCCCATTCCCATTCCAGGCACTCCACCCATTCCCATTCCAGGCACACCGCCCATTCCCATTCCAGGCATTCCGCCCATTCCCATTCCAGGCACTCCGCCCATTCCCATTCCAGGCATTCCGCCCATTCCCATTCCAGGCATTCCGCCCATTCCCATTCCAGGTAAGGCCATAACACGTTGATATTCTAAAGCCATTGTTTTCACCCTTTTTTTTTAATAATACTCATAGTCTTTTACATACTATGTTTATAGAAAGTAGGAGAGCTTATTTCCCTCTAAAATAGGCGGACTAACTACTTATAAAAGGAAAGAAGCTTTCAGGAATCATTGCTGCCCTACAGAAGGGGTAGTGGTCAAAGTAGCAAAATGAGAAGACTAAAGGTCTTGTATATTCACAAAGATGTTTTACAAATCCTTATAAGGGAGAGCTCTAGGAAATTTTATTATCAAATCCGTGCTACAACATAAAAGTCAATTTTATTAATGTTCTTGTTTAACAAAAGCGACCGCTTGCGGGACAACTTTATCGACGTGATTACATATTTCACTGGCGGCATGCCAAAGCTCATCAATTATCTGCCGGATACCTATGAAATTTTGTTTGTAATTCTAATTCGCTTAAAATAGAAAATGTCCTTCTCCAACAAACTGGCCCTTTTCATGAAGAAAGACGCTTTCCTTATTTCAGAAAAGCGCCCGATTGTTGAAGATCGTTATTGAACTAAAGCACCCTTTAGTTCAATAAGCATTATGAATTAGCCGACCATTCACTTTTCGTTTCGGTTTCTTGATTTGAATACTCAATATAAAGTAATTTCATAGCATCTATAATTTTTTCATCCGCTACTTTCTCTTTATATCGACTAGGCAAGTCTTTTGCTCCCAAAACATACAATAATGGATTTTGAGTGAACTCTCCAATTATCCCAATATCTAATACAACATTTTCTAATCCACCTGTCATATGATTTAAGTGATGGATTGGTATTCCTTCTATTTCACCTTGTTGTCTAACTAACCCATTAATAATTGGAATCCATAACTCAGGATTATTTTTGTATCCTAGAAATATAAAACGCAAAAGTTCTAACATCTGACTCAATTCTCCATTGTTATCTAGATCCATTGGATTTCGAGTAATATTTATATTTTTAAAATTTGATTTAATTTTTTTATTAATCTTATCCCATCCTCCACAAAATTGAACAATTTTATTCGCAATGAAACTATCGTGACAGGCTATCATCACTTCAACGGCATCTTGCAGTGCCAAGGTTTCTCTATTCTGAAAGTGAGGATATAGTTCATTACTATCTTCTTTTGGATTAAAACTAATATCTTGTACAATGTCATTCCATTTATATTTTCTTTCTGCTACTAATTGTGTAACACAAAAAGCAATTGCAACTTTAGCAGCAGAAGCAAGAGGTACAAGTAATTCTTTATTCAATGAACAAACTATATCCTGTTTTAATTGTGAATAAATAATAATTCCTACTTCACCTGATTCAATTTCCTTTAATTTATCAAGAACTTTCTCCATTTTAGACCCCACTTTATACTATTTTATATTTACTTATTCTCTCTTTAGTAAAATATCCCTTCTTAAAGTAAACTGCTGCGTTAGCTTAAGTTATCATGAACGAAACTAGCTCCTTACTCGTAACACCGTAGGTTAATTTGGTTACACTGTTTACTGGAAAAGACAAACCAAATCAGAGCTACATTACGGAAGGAGCTAGTTATTATGAAGGATACCATAAAATATGTAGGTTTAGACGTTTCAAAAGAAAAAATTGCCGTTGCCATTGCAGATGAAGGTCGTGATGAGCCAAGATATTGGGGAATGATTCCTAACACTGCGGAATCCATTAGAAAGTTAGTAAAAAAGCTTGGAGAAAAAGAGAATCTTCGAGTGTGCTATGAAGCTGGTCCAACTGGCTATGGTTTATATCGTGTTTTTCTTAGCCTAGGAATTGAGTGTGAAGTGATCGCACCATCTTTAATCCCCAAGAAACCAGGTGAACGCATTAAAACTGACCGTAGAGATTCGATTAAACTAGCAAAATTATTTCGTGCTGGTGAATTAACCTCTGTTTATGTGCCAACAGAAGATGACGAAGCCCTTCGGGATTTAGTTCGGGCTCGAGAAGATGCCAAAGAAGATGAATTAAGAGCCAAACATCGATTATCGAAATTCCTTTTACGAAATGATATTCACCCTCCTTTCAAAGGAAAAAAGTGGACTCGCAGATATCGTGAATGGTTAAATACTCTAAAGTTTGAGCGTTCCACTTCTAAAGTAGTTTTTCAAGAGTATCTGCACCATCTACAAGAAGTTGAACAAAGGGTAAAACGATTGGAAGAAGAGATTAAATTCCAATCAATAGAAGGATACCATGCACCAATGATACAAGCACTCCAATCATTAAGGGGAATAGCTACTATAACAGCTACCAGCCTTGTGGCTGAGATTGGATCATTTAAGAGATTTGATTCTCCCAAAAAATTAATGTCTTACGTTGGGTTAATCCCAAGCGAAAGCTCAAGTGGTGAAATCAGAAGACAAGGTAAAATTACAAAAACAGGCAACCGTCATGTTCGTCGTTTGCTTGTAGAAGCAGCCTGGAGCTATCGATTTCCGCCTGCCATAAAGGGGGATTTAAAGAAAAGACTAGAAGGACAGTTGCCCAATGTTCAAATGATCTCATGGAAAGCTCAAAATCGCCTTCATAAAAAGTATTTTCGTTTACTATCACGTGGAAAGTCATTTGGGAAGGCACTAACAGCCGTTGCAAGAGAATTAGCAGGATTTATCTGGGCAGTAACTCAAGAAATTGAAAATAACACTATTGCAAAGTAAAAATTACGAATAAAATGAAGTTCAATTTTCTTTAAAAGTCGGAGCATAGGGCTCGGAGGCAAAGGTAAAAACCGGAAAGGAGAAACCACGAATTGTACTTGTGCTATGCCTAAATAGGCTAACGCACGTTTTAAGTTAGTGGAAGCTCCTTTATACGGAAAGATAAAATGTGAAAACCCACGAATATCAGAGTGCTAACCGCAGTTGAGATTTTTGCCTTCGTGCCGTGTGCTTAACTTTTTATATCAACATGAAAGGAGAAATTAATTCATTCTCAGCTTTAAAAAGTATCTCAATCTCCAAAATGCCTGTCAAGGAAAGCACTTGACAGCCATTTTGGAGATTGAAGAGCAGTCAGTAAGCTGAGAAGGAGATTCCCTAGCCTTGAAAAAGGCTGAACCCCAACTAATAAGGCAAAGAAGCTAAAAAACGCTTCTCTTCTTAAAGTTGCCCAAAAACCGAAACCAAAACTAATTAGGTAGGGAGCATTGACAGTTTCGTTCATATCAGTACATTGTTTCACAAATCCACACCGATATTAACATAAAATCGCACTTTAATTTAGAAGTGTTATTCAATTAAATGGCCCTTTAATGGAATAAAATACTGGATATTTTTTATAACATCTACAAGAACATAAAAAGAAATATTTAGTACAGGATTTTAAACAAACTTTATTATAAATTATCAATCATTTTTATAAATTATCGAACTTTTTTACAAATTATCAATCTTTATTTTAAATCTACAATTACAAGGAGAATTTAAGAATTGAATGAAAAACACAAAATAAATAACTAAGCACATCAAAAATCCCCGTTTCCACTAATGGAACCGGGGATTGAATGTAATGAGGGACTGACACTTCAACTATAGCCTATTTTTATAACTTTCCATTTTCGTTTCAAGAGTTCTAACCAGAACATGGAACGTGAATCCATCAAACTCTTGACCGCTTCCTAGATACGACTCCAGTCCTTCCTTTGCAGCAATCAGCTCGATTCTTTCTTTATCTGCTTTTGCACCTTTTGTTGGCTCATTAAGCAGTTTTTCTGCCTCTTCTAATAATTTCTCCGCTCCAGCAAAGTCTGTTTTACCGTATGCTTCTAATTCATATAAACTATAACCGTACTTAGTACCATTTATCGTTTTTCTTTCCGTCATGACTACTTTTAAATACTTTGCATTAACATCTTTTAATTTAATTGTATCAATTTCACCAGCGCTAACACCACTTGTTTCTGGATAAGAATAAACTTCCTCGAAAGTATTTCCATCCTTTGAAGCAAGCAATGTATATTTCTCTGCTCTGGCTTTTTCCCAAAAAAGCTTCACTGTATCAATGTTGCGAGAATCATCTAGTTCTACCATAATCCATTGATTATCAGCCTCAGCAGCTGACATATTTTTGTACTGGGAGCCCCATCTAGTTAATAAATCTCCATCCGTTATATTTGCTGCACGTTGAGATTGATCGTACTCCGAAGACGCGGTTACTTTTTGTTGGTAAGCAACATTTCTTTGCCCAGGATCGTAAGATAATATATTTTTAATGTTATTGCTTGATAGTGCTTTATTCATTACCGTAATGTTGTCGATTTTTCCTTTGATTCCTTGCCCGATTTTTTCCAAAGGCAGGACAAAGGTCGAGGAGTCATTGACCCGGCCGCCCAACTTATTCGTTTGTACAGAAGTAGAAACTTGTTTTCCATTAATAAATAAAGTCGTTTTCTTTTTATCCCCAACAAGAACAACATTCTGCCATTCGTTTACTTTTAGTGAATAATTGTGACTAAACGTATAGTTTTCAAATTTTGATAAACTTCCTTGGGACGTTTTCTCATTTCTTTGATAACCCAGCTTACCTGTTTGGTTTAAGTTCACATAAAAATCTCCATCATTCCCGGAAAACAAGGTAGCATCGTTAAGAGATCCTTCATCTAGTTTAATATCAAACGAAACCGAATATGGATATCCTATCCCTGACAAAGGAAGTTCAATGAAATTATCCCCATCCAACTGTAGGGATTTCCCATCATAACCATCTACAAGGTTTGGACGGCCTTTGATTTTTGCATCATATTCATTGCCCGATAAGTCTTTAACTTTGTTATTTTTCATAGATTCAAAGTCATATTTAAGGACTACATCTGTTTTGGACTCAACGAATCTCGAAGGGTTAGATGTTGCGATTCTATTTTGAACCTTGTTTACCCGCTCCATAAACTGCTCAGAGGTCTGCCCTGCTGTTTTTTCCCCGTACCACGTTTTTTCGGATACTAAAACGACTGCATCTTTCATTCGATTAAAAATATCATAACTTGATAAACCACCTGAAAAGGAAGTCATATCATTCCATACCGCAAATTCTGCACCTTTTGTTTGCGGATGGGCAAATGGCATGGTTGCCCCGCCATTTCCTCTACCATTGTTATTCAAATCATTTACTTCCCATGAATCATATCTATTTTTTATATCCAAATAATCCGGATACCCTGCATTTCCAACAGGAACAATATACAGATCTCCTCCGCACGTATTGATAATGTCATACCCTAAACTATACATTTCCTTTACATCAGACCAGTACGGAGCCCAAATATTCATCGTTGCCTTATTACTTACCGGGGTATTACCATTGAAGCCATTTTTTCCAATTGATCCCCAGAGTCTTGTTTCATACCCCTTATTATTAATATAATTAATAAAATGGTCCGTATAGGCTCTCATTTGCTCTGAATATCTCTTATCATACTCATCCGTACCCATATGGAATTTACTACTTTGAATGACCCTATTTTCATCAGTTGGACTATCCCCAAGAAACTCATCAAAAAGGGACTCAATAAATGGATAAACCAATTTTTGTTTTTCCGGGGTGGTAATGTCTAAAGCCCCTTTGGAAAGCATCATGTCCGGATTCACAGCTCTAAAACTTTCCGCATGGTACGGTGTATCAATTTCTGTGACAACATCGATTCCATACTTTTTCATATTCTTTTGAAATGCAATGTACTCTTCCTGTGTATAATACCCATCCTTCGCATTAATTTCTGGATATTTTTTGCTTTCTACCCGAAAGGCTTGATAATTTGCTTTGCCCCAATAATCATTAATATGCAATTGAATTTCATTTAACTTAAACCATGCCATATATTCTGTCATTTCTTGAACATAGTCTAACGGAATATACATCCTGCCAACATCTAGCATTCCTGAGCGTACTTCATATTTTGGATAGTCTCTGGCTATTCCTTTAGGAATGGTATTTTTATTTTCTGATTGGTATAAAATTTGCGTAAGCGAAATCCCACCATAAAGGATCCCTTTTGTTTTTGGAGCACTCACAATAATTTTATCGGTGATATCAAGAGTATACCCTTCCTCACCTAAATGTTCTTTCGTATTGTCTATTGTTAAAAATATTTCCCCAACACTTGCCTTCGAGCCTTTATGAACATTAATGTCTTTTCCTAACATATTTTTAAAATAGGCTTGAATACTCCGAGCTGTTTCCATTAAAGAATCCGGAGCAGAGGAATCTACCACTAAGCTAGCACCTTTTTCAAGTTCAAAGCTTCCAGTATAACCCTTCCATTCTCTCAGACCAGGTATAACGTTTGGAACCGGGTTATCACCTTCTTCATGTTGATATTTCCCTTCGACATTAATTGGAATATCATTGGAAGAAGCAGCAGAATCTTTACTGTCATTTTTATTCGTTACTTTGTATAAAATGTTTACCTTACTATCACTAATTGGTTGATAGTAATTCAGATTCATATCGATAATCTGTTTATTATCCGATCCAAATAAAGAAACTTCATATCTCGGGTCTGGAGAATCAGGTAAAACAATTTTATTACCATCATTAGATAGCGTAGGTTTCATTTCATTCATATAGTTTACAACGTCTTGTGAATTGTTAAACTGAATATGTTCAAAAACCTCCAGTTCCCAGATGGACACATTTAGAAATTGAGTGACACCTGCAGCAGGTGTGTTTCGCGATTTGTTCGCTTTTACTCGTACATATCTTGCCGTTTCAGATTGAGGTAAATTTATGACTTTTTCTAGGTTTGATTCAGAAGCATCCGTGTAATGACCGATTGTTTTCCAATCTTCTTCTTTAGCTGTATTGCTAACTTGAACCTCATAGTCTGGAGAATACGCTTTTTCCCACAATACTTTTATTTGTCTGATCGTCTGTTCTGTTCCTAAATCTACATAAATCCATTGAGGTGCATTAGGATTAGTGGTACTTCTTTTATTAGAAGACCATCTCGCATCCGATATTCCATTTTTTGATTTTCCAGAACGGAGTCCATCTACGGCAAATTCAGCTGCTAATCTTCCGTCATTCACTTCCAATCCAGAAACTTTAACAGACTTGTCTAGTGCTAAATTTGGGTTTTGAACCTCTGCTGATGCATTAGCTGCGGGCAGCAAATAAGGCATTAACATACAAACAATGCATAGTAAACTGAAATAGAAATTCTTCTTTTTACCTAACCTCAATTTAATCCCACCTCGAATAATAGTTTTAAAGAGTTACCATTCTTCTGCGATATTGATTAGGAAAACTATAAAATGAACTTTTTCCTCAGCATACCTCCTTTCAATTACATGAAAAGCTAATTGGTGATGGATTTTGATTGTTCTAAAGTTGTTTTGAAAACCTATTAATCTAAATACATTTACCAAAAATAACGCAAAAAAGGCAGGGCGGTCTCAAACTAAAAGAATCGAAATTCTTTCAATTGAACCACTCTGCCTGATCAAATCAGTAACATGTGATAAATATGCAATATCATGTATAGTATAGCACCAATTGTAAACGCATTCAATATATTCCTTTTTTGGTTGTAAATTTTTTGATAGCTAAATCCACATCTTTCACACCAAAGATATTGATCACCAATCTAATAATAATCATCCATAACAGCAATCCCAGTACAATGAGGGCATTTACAATAAAGCATAATTGACGCCAAATGTAAAATCACACCATCTTTATTAATCGACTTTATTGTAATTTCAACAACTTTTTTGTCACTCTACAGCTTTGCAGCTCTCGCAGGAGTGTCAGTACCAGAAGATGGCTGCAGCTGCTGTGCAAATGCTTCTATGGATTCTCTTAAAAACATGAATAGAGTAATCAAAGGTTCTTCAGAACGGATGATTACTTCCTTTCTTCTTTGAATGTTCCCGCGAAGGATCTTGCTTCCTCGAATAAAGCTCATGGCTTCGGAACCTAGGCTGGAGCGGGAACAGGCTTCTTGACTGCACCCTCGGATATTAAAAAAAGAAAACAACGTTCCTTTGAATGTTGTTTTCTTCCTTGTTTGTTTTTGCAGCATTGTACAGGGGTCCTCTAACTTATGTTAATAGCAAATGAATTTTGCAGTTCCATTAGGAGTTGTAAAACAAGATATAGACACTTCTTTGTGCACAATATTATCCATATACTAAGCAAAACTATCCCTGGGTAAGTTCCCACTGACTTATGGGACAGCCCTTTTCCTAATCATAATTTCTCTTGTAAGGAGTCAATAAATGCCACAACTAGCTGTACGGAATATTCCAAATCATCCATATGAACACATCCGGTCGCTGAATGGATGTTACGGGACGGGAAAGAAATACAACTGGCCAGAGCTCCGTTGCCTGCTATACTCATGGCCCAGGCATCTGTTCCGCCATTCAGAACAACTTCCCGCTGATAAGGGATATTATTTTTCTCTGCTGTCTGGATTAATTTGCGAGTTAACTTCTTTGGCACGTTATTTCCATGTCCACTATCTGGTGTCCAGTCGTATAGCATGAGGGCTGGTCCTTCACCAAGTGTAATTGCAATATCTTTTTCAGTTAAAGCAGGTGTTCCTCCAGAAAGACAAACATCAAGAGCAAGGCCAATATCAGGCTGAATTCTGTTTGAGATAGGAATGGAGCCGCGGATGCCCATCTCTTCCTGCACAGTTCCCACTCCATAAACCGTTGGAACGATATTTTTATCTGCCAAGCGTTTCATAACTTCAACCATCACTGCACAGGCTGCACGGTTATCGACAGCTTTTCCTGTGAAAATTTTACTGTCGTTTAGAAATTGTCCCGTTCTTTGAAAAGTCAAGTAATCACCGATCTGCACGCCAAGTGCCAATGTTTCTTCTTTACTTGTTGTTCCGACATCAATATATAACTCTTCAATCGGAATGGCGAGCTTTGCCTCTTCAGGTGTAACAATGTGTGCTGGCTTGCCTCCGGTTATGCCGGTGACGGGCCCTTTTTCTGTGTAAATTGTGAGCACTTGGTTGAAAGCCGTTCTGCAGTCGTGATAACCAACTGGTAAAATATAAACGAAACCTTCAGCATCAATATTGTGGACGATATATCCAATTTCATCCATGTGAGCGGCAAGCATAATCTTAAAATCTGGATTGCTTCCCTTTCTGATAAATACTTGGTTTCCTAGTGCATCTTCAAAATATTCGTCTGTCACTGGTTTTAAATGATTCTGTAGGGCTTGTGCAACGCGTTCTTCATCCCCTGCCACACCATGAATGGCATCAAATTCTACTAAAAGTTCTTTTAATGAATTCATGTAATCTCCCCATTTGTTTTTTTTTAATATTAAATGTCTTATTCTCCGCTTGATTGTCATTCTTTGTTGGCAACGCCAACAATTCAGCCTACAATAGCTATCTAAATATATCTGTCGAATAGAAGGGAGTTGCACTCTATTTCTCGTTACTAATATATAAATGGCACGCTGCAAAATGTCCCGGCTTTACTTCTTGAAAAGCAGGTGCTTCTTCTATACAGCGAGCAAAGCATTCAGGACATCTAGAAGCAAAACGACAGCCCATCGGAGGATCTATAGGACTTGGAATATCCCCTTCCAGTGTGATTCCTTCTTTCTTTTCTTTTGGGTTATTGATTGGAATTGAGTGAATTAATGCTTTGGTATAAGGATGCAAAGGCTCACCATATAAGTCTTCTACTTTAGCCATTTCCACCATTTGTCCCAGATACATGACTCCGACTCGATCACTGATATGCTCCACAACACTTAAGTCATGTGCCACAAAAAGTATTGTCAACCCAAGCTCATCCCGTAACGAGGCCAGTAAATTTAAAATTTGGGCTTGTACAGAAACATCTAGAGCAGAAACCGGTTCATCAGCAAAAATAAAATTAGGATTCACAGCCAATGCTCTTGCCACCACAATACGCTGCAGTTGTCCGCCGCTGAACTCATGCGGATAACGGTCCATGGTATCTCTCGGTAGTCCAACCTGTTCCAGCAACCCTATGATTCTGTCTTTCGCTTTATTTCCCGTTGCTATCCGGTGCACCTTTAACACTTCCTCCAGCGTCTGACGGATTGTCAGCCTTGGATTCAAAGAGGAATAAGGATTTTGGAAAATCATTTGCATTTCCTGTCTTACTTGTAAAAGCTTTTTGCCTTTTAGATTAGTAATGTCCTTACCCATAAAATGTATGCTACCACTAGTTACCTCTTCAATCTTTAAAATACATCTGCCTGTTGTTGACTTACCGCATCCGCTTTCGCCGACAAGGCCGAATATTTCCCCTTCCTGTATAGTAAAGGAAAGATCATCTACGGCTTTTAGTAGCTGTGTATGCTTGCCAAGGAAGTTTGTTTTTCCAGCTGGGAAGTACTTTTTTAACCCTTCAACTTGTAACAACGCTGTCAAAACGCTCATCTCCTTTCTTTACTGCTGCTTCGGCCACATGACATGCTGCCCAGTGGGAAGGAGTCATTTGCTTCAATGCTGGCTTTTCTGTCGCACATATTTCTATTTTGACAGCGCAACGGGGGGCAAAAGGACATCCATTGATCTTCTTTGATAGATCAGGCGGTGATCCTTCGATGGATTTGAGTTTTTTCTCCCTATAACCAAGTTTAGGTCTTGAGTCCATTAATGCTTTTGTATAAGGATGCAATGGTTGCTCAAAAATATTTTCCACACTTGTGCTTTCAACGATTTCACCTGCATACATGACCGATACTTTGTCACAAATTTCGGCCACAACGCCCAAATCATGAGTGATCATAAGAATGGCCATTCCGTATTGCTGTTGAAGCTCTTTCATTAGCCGTAAAATCTGCGCTTGTATCGTTACATCCAGCGCGGTTGTAGGCTCATCGGCAATAAGCAATTTCGGCTTGCATGCCAATGAAATGGCAATCATCAGCCGTTGTAGCATCCCTCCGCTGAATTCGTGGGGATACTGATGATAACGTTTTTCCGGTGAAGGGATGGAAAGCTGGGTCATGAGGTTGATTACTTCTTTTTGCGCCTGCTGCTTTGTCATTCCTTTATGAAAACGAAGCACTTCTGCAATCTGAGAGCCTACTTTAAGCAAAGGGTTCAAAGAGGTCATGGGATCCTGAAAAATCATGGCTACTGAATTGCCTCTGATTTTCTGCATTTGTTTTTCCGTTTGTTTTGCCAGGTTGATGTTTTCAAAAATCATTTCTCCTGATACAATTTTTCCGTTTTGGCTTTCAACAAGCCTCATGATGGATTTAGCTGTCACACTTTTTCCACTGCCGCTTTCGCCTACAATTCCCATTGTCTCTCCTGATTTGATGGAGAAATTCACAAAACGGACCGCATGGGAAATCCCCCGCTCTGTTTGAAATTGAGTAGATAAATTTTTTACTGTGAGCAAATCACTCATTTACATATTCCTCCTCTAATAGAAAAGCGGAAGGCTTTTACGCTAATCGCCCTTTCTCTTTACTGCTACGTCCCCTGCATAAGAAAGACAGACAAACAGATATCAGGGCATCAAACAAGATTCCCCATTCCAAGCCAAAGTTGATCATTCCGTTAATTCCTGCTCCTACACTGGTCAAAATGATGAAAGCTGTGACCCAACTGGGCGATAGGTCTGTTCTCCTCAAATACATGGCTGGAATCATCGCAGCCCAAAAAATAGAAGTAAATACCATGACGTCAAGGATCGTCAGCTTCGGAAGCATAGTTACAATCACCGCAGCCATTCCTAACAACCCTGCTTTCACGAAGATATCTTTTCGGGCAAAGGTTTTGTCGACAAGATTACTGGCCAAGGAAGAGAACAAAATGACCAGTAAGGTCACAACTAACAGAACCATTCCGAGCTGCCCGTCAACCTGGCGGACGACTTGAAGACCTACTTCATCATTGGATGCCGGCCATACGGCGGATGCTTTGGCCACAAACGCTAAGGTTCCCATAGAAAGAGGGACAAAGAACCATATGAAAGATGAAATCGTAAAGGCAAGCGATCTTTTCGCTTGTTTAATATTCGTAAATACTTTCCACATGTTTTGATTCAATAGGTTATGAGCCGTGAAATGAATAAATAATACTCCTCCCAGAATCCACCTGGACGGGTCATCTAAAATAAGCATTTCCGTCGCCAAAAAGTGAACACCGGAATAGATTGTCGGCACACTCACTTTTAAGTAGACAAAAGTAGGTAGAAGGACAGTAGCAATCAATGACAGCATGCTGATAATGAGAGAGCGGATGTAAAGATTCTTACTTTTTGCCAAAAGAATAAATTGATAAAAGACGATCAGCAAACCGGCTAAGATCACTATATTTACATTATAGAAAAGCTTTAGTATAAGCTTTGCAGCCAATAGGCTTACAACAAAGTTTTCAAGATAATAAAGTAGCAAAAACGGTTTTATTCCTCTTCCCATATGATCTGGCGTGTGTGGCATCGCTCTATTTTTCAATAGGAAGTATAGACAGAACAGGCTTGCCAATCCAGCCAGGCAATAGCTGACTAGGCCACTCACGCCTTGCTCATATGACACTTGCGATGAAACAAGAAACGTTGTCAGCCCAATCCACTGACTGACGAGGATAACTATCCCTTTTCCCAGACCAATGGTACCTTCCATACCGGTATTATTTTTTTCAACCTGTCGAGCACCTAGTAACAACAGCAGCAAACTAACAAGAGTGAAAATTTGTATTGTTATGAACATGGTTGTTTGCCATGCTCCTTCTGTAATCGGAATTGGCTTGGGGAAATTCCTTCCAGCTTCCGGAAAGTTGAAGAAAAGTAATCCGGACTGCTGAAACCTACTCGATCAGATATGAATTGAATGGACAGCTCTTTGTTCTCCAACAGTTCCTTCGCCTGTTTAATTCTGATTTTCGTTAAGACATCAACAAACGTAATTCCAAGCTGGCTCTTGAATATTCTGCTTAAATGTGAGGCACTGAGGTGGACCTCTTGTGCTAATTGATTTAAAGTGATCGGGCTAGCGTATTGCTGTGATAAGAAATGAAGACATTGCTGAATGACCGCTTCATCCTTGTTCAGTGCAGCTTGTACAGCACTATCGTAAGATTGCTTCAGTAAATCTGAACTTGCAACAGTTTCACCTACACCAAACAGCCATTCTGTTTCTTGATGTTTTTCCGCGAGCTCTAGTTTTAGAAAAGAAAGCTTTTCTTTCATCGTGTGAATACTTCTCTCCAGACATTCTGTCAAATAGATCCAATGTCCATTGATTGGCTGGGGAACAGCCGTAGTTTTATGCAGAGTTTGACATACCGCAGCATCCCACAGTGCTTTGTCAGAAGGTTCGTTACGATTGAATTTGATCACAGTAACCACATTCGGCTGAATGTGCAGATGTGCACCAAAGAGCAGCTTTTTTGATTCTTCTCCTCTTGACCAATTTTCAGCAACAGCTTGCAGTAACAGCTGATGTTCTTCAAGATCTGCTTCAATCTCACGCCGCAATTTTTTAATTGCACTCATCAGCTCTTCCGGCATTACCGGCTTTAAAATGTAGGCAGATGCTCCGAATGCAATCGCCTCTTGCGCGTAGTGAAATTCTCCGTGAGCAGAAATAAGCATCACCTTCACATGTGGCCATTCCGCCTTAATCCTCTGCAATGTTTCGAGCCCATTCCATCCGGGCATTCGAATATCCAGACAAACAATATCCATCGGCTCGTCTTTCAGCATGTTGTAGGCTTCATAGCCATTCGCAGCTGAAAACACATCAAGCAGAGGGTCAAATGAATGAAGAATACTTTCAATGTTTAAAAGCTCCAGTGGTTCATCGTCAACTATGAGAGCCTTCATATGGACCCTCCTTCACGTATGCTAATTTCTTGAGTTCCTTACGAAAAAAGTGTGATCGTAATTGTGCTGATTGTACCTTTCCTGCTCTTCTTAATTGATAATCCACTTTCTTTGCCAAATTGTTCTTTTAAACGAGAATGGACATTTCTCAGGCCAATATTTGTTTCACTATTCGAACTCCGGCTGTCTGTCTTCCATCGTTCAAACTCACTGATCACAGCGTCACTGACCCCTGCCCCATCATCTCTTACCTCCAATAGCAGCACTCCGTCAGTGCTTGTGGCAGATATAAGAATCTTTCCTCCATCCATAGAAGGCTCTACTCCATGAATACAGGCATTTTCAATTAATGGCTGGATGACAAGCATCGGTATTTCCATTCCCAGCAATGCTTCAGGAACGTGGATCTCCCATTCCAGTCTACTTCCGAAACGAAGCTGTTGAATCGATAAATATTGCTCAGCGTACTTTATCTCTTCTTTTAAAGAAACAAGTGAGTTTTTTTTATCTAAGTGGTAGCGAAGCAACGATGACAAGGAATAAATAGCCTGCTCGGCCTCTTTATTTTTTCCTAAACGAATTAATGTTGAAATCGTATTTAATGTGTTAAATAGAAAATGAGGCTGAATTTGAGCAGATAAGTGAAGCAGTTTGGATTCGTTCAGCAGCACTTCAAGGTCGACTCTTTTTTTCTCGACTTCCAAAAAATCGACTTCTTTTTCTGTTATTAAAATCATGACAATGGCAGTCAGGCTGATCATTCCGCCAACTATGCTCAAAATGATTAATGCCGTGAATAGATTAAGAGAAAGCAACATAAATCCTCCGGTTATCCATTAGATTAACTTGCTTTTCGCTGTTTAGGATCAAGCTGGCTTTGCAAACTGTCGCCAAATAAATTAAATGCAATCACTGTGATCATAATGGAAAAACCTGCTGCTAAGGCTGTGTTTGGAGAAATGAGCAAGTATTCTCTCCCTTCTGACAGCATGTATCCCCAGTCTGCCGTCGGTGGCTGTACTCCTAGGCCGAGAAAGCTTAATGCCGCCAAATCAATGATGGCATACGCAAAGTCGATTGCAACTTGGACAATGATCGGCGATAGGCAATTAGGCAAAATGTGCCGGAAGATGATACGGGTGTGGGAATACCCTAAAGCTTTAGCGGCATCAATGTATGATTGCTCTTTTTCCACAAGTGTCACAGAGCGAACAAGCCTGGCAATCATCGGAACATATACGATACCGAGCGCAATTACAGCATTTTCAAAGCCCCTTCCGAATGTGGCAACGATGATAAATGCGAGTAAGATTGTTGGAAAAGCTAGAAGAACGTCCCAGACACGGTTTATAAGGTTATCAATCTTCCCTCCAAAATAGCCGGAGATAAGGCCTAGTGGAACGCCGACAACAACCGATAGCAATACGACAAACACCGCTCCGAGTAAGGTTGTTCTCGTTCCGTAGATGATCCTGCTTAAAATATCCCTTCCCTGCATATCAGTGCCAAACCAATGTGCGGAGGAAGCGGGCTCTAATGATTTACTCAGATCTTGCACATCAGGATCATATAGAGAAATCAGCGGGGCAAACAGCGAAATAAGTATAATCATAATGATAATTATTCCTGACACCACTGACAATTTATTTTTAAAAAACGGTGACTTCCATATACTTCTTTTTTTCTCTGCTTGAGTTGCCGGCAGTTGTGCAGTCGGCTGACTTTGTGGTAGCATCATATGCCTCCTTTCTATTTATAACGGATTCTGGGATCAATAACGGCATAAAGAACATCAACAGCAAGGTTGATTAATAGGAAGACAACCACCATAAAGAGCATTGTTCCCTGCACGACCGGGTAATCACTCGTCTGAACCCCGTTAATGATAAGGCTGCCCAATCCTCCCAGGCCAAATGTATATTCAACAAGCACTGTTCCTACAATAAGGACACCGATTTGTATTCCAGTCACAGTGACAAGCGGTACAAGCGCATTTCTCAATGCGTGTTTGAAAATGATGACTCTTCGAGGCAAACCTTTCGCCACAGCTGTTTGAATATAGTTTGTGTTCATCACTTCAATCATACCGCTTCTTGTAATTCTGGAGTTCAAAGCAATCATATTGAAGCTCAGCGCTAAGGAAGGAAGTAGTAAATGAATCATATTCTCATTAAATCCGCTCCCAGCTCCGAAAGCAGGCAGCCAATCCAAATGGTAGGAAAATAACAGTACCATCAAAATACCGGTAAAGAACACAGGAGAAGATACTCCAACAAAAGCAACTAAAGTGGATAAGTGATCCCACCAAGTATTTTTCTTGACAGCTGATAATATTCCGAGCGGTATGGCAATGAGCAAGGTAATGATCATACTCATAACAATTAATTGGAATGTGAGCGGCAAACGCTCTACGATCATATTTGTAACAGATTGCTTCATTTTGAAACTCTCGCCCAAATCTCCTGTAGCCACATTTTTCAACCAGATTGCATATTGTTCAACAATCGGCTTATTCAAATGGTATTTTTCACGGATATTATCTAGGACTTCCGGTGACGTTTGGTGTCCGCCCGCCATGATGATTGCCGGATCCCCAGGTACCAGTCTTGACATGGAGAAAATAAAAACAGATACAATGAATAATATGGGAATTAATATGAGAAGTCTTCTTACAATATAGCTGGACAAGACTACACCTCCTTTAAGGAAACAACTCGCAATGAGCGTCCTCTCTCTCAAATGAATATTTAAGAAAGAGAAGTTCGCTCATTTGTAATTATTTCAGCTTAATATCTTTCAAAATATCACACCAATACCATAACGGGGTAATATGGTATCCTTCCACGTTATTGGTCATGGCCATCTTTTGTTTCTGATGGCTCAGTGTAATCCATGGTGAGTCTTCCGCAATAATCTTCTGTGCTTTTATCATTAGTTCTGCACGCTTGTCATCGTCAATCAGTTTTTCTTGTTCTTCAAGCAGCTTATCAACTTCTGCATTTTTATAATTTGCGTAATTGGCACCGCCTTCAGCCGTATTATCTGAGTGAAATAACGGGCTTAAGTTTCCGGAAGGATCTGGGAAATCCGACCCCCAATTTTGCACAGCAATATCATAATCTCTGGCACCACCGAATGTACGGGTCATCAATTCCTCTCCAGTCAGCTTTTCAATCTTCAATTCAATGCCAAGTGGCTTGACTGCAGCTTGCAACGCCAAGGCAGCATTCATGCGGAGACTGTCTCCATCAGTGGAAATGGTCGCTTCGAAGCCATCTGGCACACTTGATTCTGCCAATAATTTCTTCGCTTTTCGGAAATCGTATGAATAATCAGGCAATTCTTTCTTTGCTGCTTCCCACTTATCTTTAGAAAATGCCCACATGACTGGTGGTACAGTTGACCCTTCAGCAGGGATACCCGCATCTTTCACAATCTGTTTTAAAATTTTTTCTTTATCAAGTGCATAGTTCATCGCTTGTCTTACTTTTGGATCATCAAATGGTTTTCTTTGCGTATTAAACTCAATACCATCTATTAGATATGAATCTGATGTAACTAATCTCACATTATCCATTTCTTCTATTTTTTCGATTAGATCAAGCGGAATCTCTGTGGCAATATTTAATTGTCCTGTTTTCAGGCCGGTAATTCTTGTTGTGCCCTCAGGAATCACTTTGAAAACCGCTTTATCCACATATGGACCGCCTTCTTTATTCCAGTAATTTTTATTTTTCTCAAGTACAATTTCTGATCCCGTTTGCCAGCTTACGAACTTAAAGGATCCTGTACCTAATAATCCGCCTTCTGGCTTACCGAAGTTTTCTTTATGTTCCTCAAAGTACTTCTTGGAAATCACATGCCCAGCACTAGTTGCAGGTACATATTGCCATAAAGCATCTGGCTCTGATAATGTAACTTTGATTGTCCAGTCCCCATCTTGTTCAATCTTGTCTACATTTTCATACATCCAGCCTACATAGGAGGCGGTTGCAGGGTCTTTGATTCTTTTCATTGAAAAAATAACATCTTCCATTGTCATCGGGCTTCCGTCTGAGAATGTTACATCATCACGGATATGATAAATATATGTCTTCTCATCAGGATTCTCCCAATCCTTTGCAAGGTTAGGAACAAGTCCGCCATTTTCATCAAATTTAAGTAGTCCTTCTGTAATTGAGTTAACTACTGGTCCCGTCGCAAAATCGTAGGAAAAGGCTGGATCAATAGCAACGGCGTCCTGTGCAATCCCAATTGTGACCGTTCCGCCATCTCCGCTGCCTTTTCCACCACTTTCTGAGCCTGCATCTTTTATGCCGGAACACCCTGCAAATATGAATAGTGTGAAAACGCTTAATAAAACGAGTGCTACACTTCCTTTTCTCTGCATCTTTTTTCCTCCTCACACTCTAATTTGTTTAGATTATACAGAATATTTAGAGAATAATGTTTTAAAATCTTATCAATATTTCTTTGATATTTTATCAATTTGATATAATATCAAAGAAATATGATAATACTAAATTACATGACATACTTCTTGGAGAGTGCCGGCAGTTAGCTTAGAAGATGGCTAAGGTCGCCATGCGAAATAAAAAAAGAGTAGTTAAACTCGATTTTATCGAGTTTGACTACAGTCTGAACACGCCAATATGTTAAGTATATTTCTTCACAATCTTTCTAGTTTTATTATTTAAGCATTAACCCCGTGCGACTTCGAATATGCCTTTGCCTTTATCCATTGTTAATAAAAAATCCGTTGTCATCACAACTGGCTCATTCGTTTTAGGGTCTGTAGGATATTTAATACAATTCATCTGCAATGACAATTGTTTCTTCCAACGGCAATAATGGAAATTGTTCTCAAATATCGAAAACAAAATCAGAATATTCAGTTAAATAAAAGTAATTTCGTTCTATATCCGATAAGAATTCATGCTACCTACCTGTTTTTATTCCCCTCAAGCGAGTAGAGCGACCTAACGAAGAGACGTCTTGAATGTTCAACTCAGGCATATAATTCGAGCCTATACCTGAACCACGACCTTCTTTAATCCACTTATCAATTTTAGATGTTCTCGTTTTTTTCGACATAAAAACACCCCTTTAGACAATCATATCTAAAGAGGTATTTCTTCGCAACATTTTTACAAACATCGTGATTTTGTTTTAAATTTCGCATCTTTTTTATAATATTTGCGAGGTCTATAAAGTTGAAGTATAAATTGATAGGGAAGCATGGTTTGATAAAAAGCCCTGCTTTCCTTTTATGGTAATTCTGTTAAAATTCGGACAACTGAAGCCATCAATTTCTGGCCATAGTATACTGTCATTAACGCTTTTATGATTGTAAATAATAAATAGGATTGTTTGTTTAACTGATTTTCATAATCGATTGAGGAAGACTACAATATTATAAAAGGCTGATTTGCTTATTAATGCAATGCATAGAAAAGTTACAACAGCAAAGTAATAAAAGGAAAAGTATATGAAAAGGCTGTTGAAATCGTAGTTTCAACAGCCTTTCTAAATTGATTAACTCGTAAAGACTTTTACGTTAAACAACCGCCTGGATCTCGTCATCTTGATTTTTGTTTAAAGAAAGTTGGTGGAGTGTTATTTCTGGACGACTTCCTAGTCTGATATTAATAGCTGTTTATCCTAATCCTTCACTTATATAAAAAGGTATATCCTCATAATAATGTAGCCCTTTAATCATATTCATTTGCATCATTGTCCTACCCAATTTTACGAGATGATAAGGTTTAGGCCAGTATATTTGGCCGCCATGGAAATGGCCTGATACTATTCCAATCCTTCATGTTGAGAACGATATTATGGTCATGAGTTAAAACTAAATGGTATCCATCCTTTAAACCTGAGTATGATGTTAGCAGGTTGCTTCTTTTTGAATGTAAATCATCAATACCAATAATATGAAATAGGTTTCCTTCGACAAGAATGGTCTCATTTTCATTTTGAAGAGCTTTACAGCCATGAAATTCTAATGTATTTCTTAATCGTTCAAAGTCCTTTTGTTTTAATTAATAATCATGATTCCCAAATACGGCATATATCCCATAGCGCGGATTTAACCTGTTAAAAACTTTTAAATAAGGAATTAGCTTAGGGATACTGCGTTTTTTATCAAGAAAGTCCCCCGTTAAAGCGATTAAATCAATATTCTCGTCTCCTACCTTGTTGTAAAGTTGGTCAGGAGAAACAGAAATATTTTCTAAATGCATATCTAAGATTTGTAAAATATTAAAAAGAGGTCCTTGCTTCTGATTAGAATCTATATTTGATAAATTAACTTTATTTAAAGCAACTTTATGAGTATTTTTGTATGCCCTATAGAAAAGGAGCAAAATACCTAAAAATACAAGAATAAAATAGAACAATTTCATTTACATCTCCTCCTCCCATCCTATTATAAAGAAACCGAAAGGGAAAAATTAGAGGGAATTAATGGAGGAAAATGAATAATGTCAAAGTAAAACTGTGTTCCTCTTTTATATCCATTAAACTGCCTTTTTAGTCTATATATCTTCATTGAATACCTCTAGTGATGAATTAAAATGTTTATTCGTTTGATGCTAAAGATGAAAACGGACCAATCAAAAAAAATTAGTCCGTTTTTTTAATTTACCCTTGTACTCGGCCAGCTAAATTCATTTTTATAATAAGTTTCCTTCAGTTTAGCAAGGTCATACTCCCATTCCCCGATTGCAAAACTGAATTTTTTTTCGCCATTTTTTTGTCCTTTTCTAAGCTTTACATTTTGAGCGATGGTATAAGCTACCTTTTTTAATCCTATCTGCTTGACAGCGACTTCAAGTACCTTCCACCTTTTTTCTCTGGTCATACCGGTAATCTGGTAGCCCAATTTCTTCAAATCACTTTCTTCATTAAAATCCGTTTTTTCCTCATATTGAGGACCGCCTTTTAATTCGGTGCTTGGCCAAACAAAATAATTACTACTATTACTTACCGCCGTCATTTTTTTAACAATAGGTACATTCTCTTCATATGCCCGGATATCCGGCCATTTTGAACCTAATTTCTTTTTCAAAGGGCCAATTTCATTTTCGGGAATGAACGTTTTTCCTGTTTGTTTATCGGTTAAAACATCAACAACAACATAGCCTTTTTGAGTTTTTAAAAATGGGTCGCTGTAAACAGCTAATTGAATCGATTCTTTGACCAACAAATTACTCGAATCATGAAGAATTTTGTGATTCATTGGGAGTTTTACCACAAAAGCAATTTTCCGAAGAGAATAATGCTCATTCGAAGAGAATATCGCTTTACTCCTTACTAACGGCTTCTCTAATTTATCAGTCAGACGTTGGTAGATTTTCAGCTTTTCGATGCTATTTAATACTGTGCCATTCACTTTCAATTTTTCAATTATATTTTTGCTTGCTTCAAATTTCACATTACCATTTGCTATTTCTATGTATAACTTAAATAACTGAACTTCTGGAAAATGCCCGTGTTTTTTAAAAAGAATACTGATTCCGGTCATCTGCAAAAGATTTTCAACCTTATCAATATAAAAGCTAAACCAGAGCAATTTAATAAAATTACTTGATTCCATTTCCAATAATGTTATTCCAGAATTTATTGAAGTAGTGAGGAATACAGTAAATTTTTGTTCATAATGATTAAAATAAAACGCTGCTAAATAAATGATTAAATTCGAATCATTCGTTTCAAGGATCCTTTGATTCATTATTTTTTCATTGGCAGTAACAAAGTCTTTAATTGCTTCCTTTTTACTAAATAAATTGATGATACCAAGACAGGCCGAATAAAGACCAATCATTCCTTTTACATCTTTTGGTTTTATCCTATATACTTTGGTCAAAACATCGGCGAGCTTGATTAAACCCTCAAGACTGTATTCATTTGGATTGGCCTGCTGAACCAATTTATTAACCGCAATAGCGCATTCATGGAATTGCCCGTTCATAAGAAGTTTATTTAGAAAGTCAACTTGAGTCAGCTTCTTTTTTGGGGTGGGTACGGGTTGATTTTTAGCCGTCTTGTTATCGACCTCGTTGGCCTGTATGCCAAGCGTTAGTTCATTAACCCAATTTTCTAATTTTTTGATTTTCTTATTTTTAGCTTTAATTCTTTTCAAGCTATATTCGTAATTTTGTTGGAGCTTCTTGTTCCCATTTTCCAACTCTTGAATTTTCGTCTCGTAACTTTTTATTCTGTTTTCGTATTCTGAAATTAAGGATTTTGTATCATTTCCAAATAATGAATCAAAAAGCCTCTTAAACATCTTTCATCCCTTCCCTAGACATCAAACTATTAATGACTACATTCATTATAGAATAGGAGATGAAAGAAGTATATTTGTAAAAATAATTTATCTCAATGATTAAAAGAAATGGGGTTACGGTACACAAGTCTGTCAGGATTGTGTGCATGTAGGATTTAGGGAATTATCGTTGCCGGCTGTGACATTTATAGACGATTTTTCAATCAACTTTGTTTCATAGAGTATCGCAGTCTCCTCTTTCTTGATCCAAGTGATGGTGAAGATATTGTTGTGGCATATGAAAAGCACCTCCTTAAAATTGAAACGTTTATCGTGCCAGGAGGTGCTGCTCTTTTATATGCGTTGTTTGAATACGGGCTTACCCTTGTAAAGTATGTAATCCGAAATTTCTCGAACAACTCTAGCGTTTATAAATAAAAAGTTCCAGTAACTTTAATGACTAATAAAGTTACTGGAACTCTTTATTATTTTATTACTTTTTCCCGCACTTCTTCACTTTTCAACAGTTCTTTTATTTTCCAATCAATTCTCTCTATTTCAGACGAGGAGTTCTTCCACCAATTTCTACTCCAGATTCTTTCAATTGTCCAGCCTCTGCTTTCAAGGAATTTTTGTCGATATACATCTCTTTCCTTAGCATTTGCCGAACTATGGTACATCGCCCCGTCACATTCTATTCCTATAATATATCTAGATGAATCATACGGATGTACAACTCCCAAGTCAATCCGATACCCCGACATTCCTACTTGAGTTGTAACCTCATATCCAAGGTTCCTAAGTTGCTTATATACTTGCTCCTCAAATGGAGAATCAAAATGCAGTTCTTTTTCTTGAATATGTGTATTCACATTTTCATTTACTTCTTGGACGACTGCTTTGATTTGGTCAATCTTAGCGTTTGATACTGCTCTTACATATTTTAAATATGATTTTAATAACTTTGGACCTAAATGCGAGGTACTAGCTACATTTAAGTCTTCCGGCTCGATGCTGGATACAACGATGATTCCTTCTTTTGCGCGAGTGACAGCAACATTAAGCCTGTTCTCTCCGCCTTTTGAATTTAATGTGCCAAACCTGTTGTAAACCTTGCCTTCCTCATTTTTTGCATAACCAATCGAGAATAAGATAATATCTCTCTCATCGCCTTGTACGTTTTCAATATTTTTAATAAAAACTCTTTCATCGAGGTCTCTAGACAACATTTGATTATACACCGAGTTAAATTCGTTATCTTCATTTACTTGTTGATCGATTAAATCCTGTATTTTTGATTGCTGCTTGGCATTAAAAGTAATAATGCCCACTGTTTTATCCGGTTGTTTAATCATGATTTCTTTTAGAATTTTTACAACTTCAATTGCTTCTACTTCATTGGATTGATTAATCCATCTTCCATCAGTTCTTATCCATTTAATAGCTGGTGGCTTCTTAAATGGAACGACATTCGGTGCAATTTGTATATGGCCATTATAAAAGGCATGGTTGGAAAAATTGATTAACTCTTCGTATTTTGAACGATAGTGCCATTGTAACAGTTTTTCCGGGAAACGTCTTTTTGCCAAATTTAACAGGCTAATAGATTCGTCCGTATCGTATTCTTCTTCTTCATTATCGTCATTAACAAAGGAAGATTGAAACATGTTAGATGGAGGAAGCTGCTTTTCGTCTCCAGCTATAATTACCTGTTTGGCACGGTAAACTGCTGGTATGCCGCTTTCTACTGTACATTGAGACGCTTCATCGAATATAACTATATCAAAAAGGCCCTCGGATAACGGAAAAATCGAAGAAATAATCTCAGGTGAAGCAAGCCATACTGGCATTATATCTACTAGTCCATTTCCAGCAAACTTATTAACAAGCTTCCTGAGTGGCCAAATCTGCCTTTTTTTGTTTACCTGATGTTTCAACTCCCTCATACTTCTTGAATGAACCGTTTGTACTGTATCCACCTTTTTCGTTTGCTGGTGAATTAAAAATTGAGTAGCAACTTTTCTTTTCTCTTCAATGAGGGTTGCAAACGAATCACGAATCCTTGAAAACTCATTGGTAGAAATTTTTTGCACCTCAGGGTGTTTTTTCTCAATTTGATCAATCCAATGGACATAAGTTGAATTCTTAAATAAATCAACCCAATATTCAGGCAAAGACAACTCATTAACTGAAGTTTTCTTTTGCAGCAGCTGAATCACATTTTTCTCAGTATCGGAACAGTTTTTCCAGTAAATGTCCATTTGCTGCAATTCTTCATAATCCCGATGGAAATACTCTACGATTTTATCTAGTTCATTCAAAGGTATATCGCCATCTGATATTCTATTTTTAAAGCCTTCTACCTTTACATCATCAAGGAATTTCTTTAACTTCTCCATTTCATCAGCCATTGCTTTCGTTACCTTCCCTAACTGATGCATAATAACGAGAGACTTTTTAATGTTAATCCATTCCGTTGAATTAGTTCCTTTAAATTTAGCACCATCAAGTAATTCCTCAATAATTGCCTTACCGGATACAGACGTCCACCACCATAACCTTAGGCCCTGTAAAGTTCGTTTATTTCCATCTTCTAAATCAGGATAAATTCTATCAAGTTTATTTTCGATTAACCAAGTATAGGCAGGAGTTATTTTTTCATGATCTAACGAGTCAAGGTATTCAAAAGATTTTCGAGCTTTATCAATTATGTCATTTAGCATTTCAATTGCTTCAAGCTTTTCCTTCATACTAAAATCTGCAAAAGATTTTCGTTCTTTTAGATGGTAATCAACATTCCCAAAACGTTCGTACCATTCAGCATAAGTGTAGACTTTTTCCGAAATATCCTCTAGAACATTTTTATTTAATAAAGGCAACTCCTCTGTTAGATCAATGATTTGAGTTGTATCTTCAATTGGTTTAGCTAAGCCGTATAAATCATATAATCGTAATCCAAAGTCCTGGTAGTCATATAAAGCTTTTGCTATCTTATTTAATAGGTCTTCTTGAGCGGATAATTTTTTCGATGTTGTCGATATCTCATTCACAGCATTTTCAAATGTAACTTGATTTTGTTCAAGAACTGCCCCAATCTTTGTATAGAGCTTTTTTCGATCATTTTTTTCATCATGCACAAGAGCTACATAACTGCTTAATCCCAAGCTGTCAAGCCGTTGATAAACTACATCCAATGCCGCACGTTTTTGGCAAACAACTAATACCTTCTTTTCTTGATTAAGGGCATCCGTGATCAAATTTACAATTACTTGTGATTTTCCTGTACCTGGTGGACCATGTACAACAAGCCCTTTCCTATAACGTGCTTCCTTTAATATTTCTTCTTGTGAACCATCTGCTTGAAGGAGATTTAATATTTCCGAACTTTCACTTTCATTTGCTAATTTAGATGCTTCCATTTCTAAATAATCTTGCTTTCCATCTGGGTTAAAGTCCTGTGGCTCGATTAATTCACCAGCGAGAGATAAATCACTATCTTCTGAGAGAAAAATAAGTTCCTCGTAATCTTTGACTAAGGACGTCCCACCTTGAGGAAAATTTCCGATGACGGCATTTTCTAATAATGTTAAATTGGCAACATTAGGTTCCGCTTCTTTTTTATATTCTTTTAGTTTTGTTAACCCCGTAGGAGTATAGTTCACATTCATATCAAATTTTTTTAAAAATGAAAGCCATTCATCATAGTCATAATTTACTGCCAATTCAGTTGCTTGCTCAAAAAATTCTTCAGTAAATGTCAGATTGTTTAGCTTTTTAAATGCTAGAAATAATGTACGATTAATCTGAGGACCACCTTCATCCGACTTTAACACCCATTTTTGGAAGTTAACATTGTTTTTTTCTAATCTTACCGGATAAAGAAATAATGGGGCCTGAAAAAACGTGCCATCAGATAGAATACCTGATAAAAAAGGAAAACCTAAATAAAAATCGTGAATTCCCGTTTCATCTTCAATCCCTTTAATATTTCGATATAAATCTGTAAGTTTTCTTGCTATTACCATAGAAGTTTCATTATCTATCGACGGTTTCAATAAAGTGATTTCACGCTTTGTTTGTTTAATTACTTGTTCGACAATGGCAGAACTTTCTTTTTCATTTGAAATATTTGAGAGGTTGTCCAATTCAGTTAAATCAAAGCTCCACTTATTATAAAGCTTTACTAATCGTATGGAACGATTACGTCGACTAACGTCATTGAGCTTATCCCTCATATGTATTAGCTTGTCTTTCATAAGTTACCTTCTTCCATTTTAATAAATCAGAAATACTGATTTTATGTAAACATTGTTGTATAAATACCGAAAGTAGAATGATATTTAAACAAATAATTGTATAAAAAAACTAAATATATTGTCGAAATAATTATACCAAATAATAGTGGGTATTTTGGAGTATATTTATTGAAGAGATTCCGGCGGAAAATATTCTCAAAAAAATAGATCAGCCCCAAATATTATGTGGCCTGACCTTTTACCTTTCATACATATTTAGAAATCCCTAATATTTTTCTTTATCCTCCGCATCCAATGACCAAGTTGAAAAAAACTCATTAATCTCATTTACCATACTATTTTCCGGGACCGCCCCTATATATATGCAGCAAGTTCAAAATCAGTACAATAAACATAACATCCCATTTGCCCGCCGGACACAATCAAAACAAAAATTTTAACTTTTCTAAGCATCCTTCGACGTTTTTTATTTATTACACCAGTTGACGTCTTTAATTCGTTAAAAAATTTCTTTTATAAAAGTAAAATTCTTAAGAAGTTCACTTTCATTGATCGATATACTATTCGTTAAATCTTTCGTTCGAAATACAAACTCTTTAACCCCGATGAATTCTGATTCAATAATCAAGTAAAACTGTGTGCCTCTTTTATAACCATTAAACTGCCTTTATAGTCTATATCCCTTCATTGAATACCTCTAGTGATGAATTAATATGATTATTTTTTTGTGCAATTTCTTTAAACAAGTCTTACAAACTCTTATAACTTTATATTGTTCAAACTCTTCGTCAGTAGCAGAAATAACAATTGTTCCTTTGTTTACCAGATGAAAACAGTTTTTATTAAAACTATATAGTTCCAATATTAATTCAATCAACCGTGAATATAAACAATTTTTGGATTATAAAACAATATCCTTCGGCCTCCAATAATCGGTAAATCCATTTTCAACCGAATAATGGTACAAATCAATTAATTTTTTGCTGGAATAGACTTTCATATCTTCTCTTTTTCTAAGTTCCAATACAGAAATTATGGTTTCATTTCGCTCGATTACGGTTTCTAAAAAGTATTTATCCGCCAATTTATCACTTTTTGATAAATTACAATTGCTGCAAGAGATTACTAGATTCCAAAGCTGGTCTGCCTGGACAAAACTCCAAGGGATAAAGTGGTCCACATGGACTTTATTTTTCTTGATGGTTTTACCACAATAAAAGCATTTCCCGCTATAAAAGGAGGTAAGAACTTGATAAAACTGATCAAGCGATGAGCGCTTTGAAACATTTTCAACTTTTAAGAGCAGGTTCGTTGTGTCTCCGTTTTCATTAAACTTTTCCAAGAATAAAGCAAGTTGATAGTTCGTTAAATAAATTAACACCCGTTGGAACCGCTGCATAAAGGAATAATAGGCCGGGTTTATCCGTAGCTGCTCCTTGCGATTATCAAAATCATATATTGTACAGCCGGTATCTCCGTATATGGCTCCCATTACATTGATTTTACATTTCTTTGTCACTTTATGGATGATCTCCACCTGCAACTCACTTGATAATTTATCAAATACCAACGACTTCGGGATATGGTACTTGCCTTGGATATCAAGCAAAATGGTTTGCACCTCAGCCAATCTACCCGGTACATTAATTTGATTAAGATTATGATGGATAACCAGATTCCAATAGATCTTGGCAAAGCTTGAATATATGGTTGAATAGTTTACCTCAAGCTTCTCATTCACGTTGTATAAGTTTTCTAAAATCGATTTAATGAGAACAAATTTGTATGTTGTCGAGTTCTTTGATTTAGGCGAGAAAATGAAATTAAAATGTGACCATATTTCTTTATCTGTTAAATATTCCGTTTTCATCTCGCCGACTTGTAATTTGTGACTCATGAACCCATCTCCTGCTACGCTGACTTTATACTACTCAACTTCAATAAGATAAAACTTTTCCTTAAATCCGCCGCGCTTCCCCAACTTACTTTTCCGAATGTCTTCAACTTTTTCAAAAGAGCTGCCATGATATTCTGCTAAGGCATGAATGATTTCTAACAAATCAGCAAGTTCCTCGATTGCTTCCTCGTTGGTCTCACTATTTATGTATTCATTAAGTTCTTCGAAACCTTTTTGTTTTAGTGAGTGTATATATTCCTCATAATTTAAGATTTTAAAAGAGCATTGACTCCCAGTACTTTTAATAATTTCTGGAATACGATCACGGACCAATTTATTGTATACAGGCACTTTATCATCCCCTACTATAAAAATAAAACCTACCTTCATAATATTTTCGACAAATACTACAAAAAGCCTTTTTAAATAGCTGAATAATACCAAGTTTCAACATTAATTTTCTACTACTAATACTGTTTTGATAGGTGTTCACACGGTTGTTCTTTAAATTTAATAATAATTGTTATTCTTTATCAGAAAGCTGCCCTCTTCTTGACATCAAACCTCCCCCAGCCATAAGATTCGAAGCATACAATTTTAGTAAATTTCAGTCTTTTGAAGAAAATAAAAAAGACCTCCAACAAGAACTGTTGAAAGTCTTTGGTATCCAGGATTCAAACCTTGAATTAGATACCGGTGGTCGGGGTCGAGATAGGTCTTAAAGTATTGATATTACTAAGTTTTAAATACCTGATGTGTAAAATAATATAGATTTATAAAATTCATAAATACTGTATCTTATTACTCTTACTTTTTATTCCACATTATTAGCCAATGCACATCGTATTCTTTTAAATTAGGCCCGAGACTAATATATATATTTACATCATTTACACAAAAGGTAAATACCTGTACAAAATTGGATTAGATAAATAAATCAGCATTAAGTATACAATTTGTTTTTTTATATCTAAATAAAATAAGATTCATCCATTAGATCATTCGCTTTTAAAGTATTAAATATAATATGAATACCATCTAGAGAGTTCTGTATTTCCACCCTTAAATTATTAATTTCATCACATTGTATTTGAGATAAATAAAATTCGTGTACCTCAAACCAATTCATTAAATGATAAAAATCTCTTCTAAAGTTATTATCCCTATCAGATAAATTCAACTCTGATAATTCTTTTAGTTCCCCTATCTGATGTAATAGTAAACTTTTTTCTATTCTAGGCTTTAAATTTGGAATAATATCAACATACCCGTCTTCTGATACAATGACAATAAGTACCTTATGTTTAAATTCTTTTTCTATATAATCTATGTATCGAATTGCTGAATTAAATCTGGCTCCACGTGAAGGATCTCCATTTTCGGAAGCAACTCCGTCAAGAATTACTCCTATTGAATAACAAACTGATTCTCTATCTATTAACACTGCCCCATCTATGCTTGTTATTACCGCCATTAAGTCTTTATCTACTTTTTGTGGCTTAATTAATGTTGACTGATTTGCAAGTCTTAAAGCTTCTTTTTCTGCTTCTCCAGAAATTACTATCATTGTACCGTGTTTTTGTTGAATAGCTACTTTTATTAATGACCAAAGATGTTCTATCGATTTAAGTTTTACATCAAACTTCCTTGCAACGTCATCAAAAAACTTTTCTTTATTTACTTTTGGTTTTGGTAATTTAGGAATTCCATAGCTTACTTGCATTAACACATTGTCTTTGTATAATAAATCAAAATGAAAATATGTCACCGTTGTCCTCATCTGCTTGATCCTCCTCCACGGACATTAATTCGTGAATCCCCTCACTTAAGGTCTTACTGATTCTGACTCTTGTGCCTGCTCCATGATTTTTCCGGCAATCTGAATCGCCATTCGTTTTTGGGCATATTCCCTGACTAATTTTTCATAAAAATGAAAGTTAGCTGTTGTGGGCACACTCCCTGCTAATTGGGTAATATAGCTAATGCCGCCCAACAATTTAACGTTTTGAATACCGAGTTCCTCAACAACTGTAATGACATCGACCGGCTTTCCTTTTTCATCCAAGCTACGGATAGCTGAATAAATAAGCCTTAGTTTCCAAGAATATAGCTGTTCAGGACGAATCGTGCACTCTTTCACCAATTCTTCATCTAAAAAGAATGCGCCAACCAATGCCTCTTCTGCTTCTTGATTAAATGGTTCAAGCCCGTTCATTCCGCGCACCCCTGTCAGATCGAATAATTCAATATCTCTTTCCTACATTGTCCCTTCTCTCTTACCTCACCTTTTTAAAACATCCCGCTAAAGCTGGAAACCTCACAAATTCCTTCCTCATGTCACGAAACGAAATCACCTCTTTGCCTCTATAAAGCTGGAAATCTAGCGAATATTCGTGACAGTTCAATGGGGTTTGATGGAATGTTTTGCTATAGTATTGGATTGCCTCTTGCTCGCTGCCAGCATAGATAAAGATAAAATCCTTCTGGTTCATTTTCAGTGAGTAGATGCCAATCTTATGAATACCTAATACATTGTTTTGAATCAATTCCTCTACTTTCTGATGATCCGCTTGATCAAAGTCTATTTTGGAAATATTGTCATCTAATGAAATTTTCCGCACCGCTAGTAAATGGTAGAGATAATTGGCCAATGAAGACTCTTCATAGATTAAACTATCCTGGTAAAGTTCTTCCACAATCATGTGATTGCACCTCATTATTCGATTTTTTATCATCCGTTAGCTTCGTTCTTATTGGGCGAATGGAAGGTTATTCAAGGATAAGACTCTGTTCTTTTTGATCCTCAATTGTTCCTGTATGCTCGTTGTACTTCACTGAGATGGTTCCAACGGGACCATTTCGGTTTTTCGAGACAATGATTTCAAGGGAACGATCCTCGGTGTCCTTGTCATAGTACGCTTCCCGGTACAGAAACAAAATCACATCAGCATCCTGTTCAACACTGCCCGATTCCCGAATATCAGACATCATCGGCCGTTTATTGGCTCTTGATTCTACCGATCGATTGAGCTGTGCCAAACAAATGACAGGGCAATCAAAATCCTTCGCCATCGTTTTGAGGGATTTGGATATTTCCGTTACTTGTAAATGGGAATTCCCTCCGTAGAATTGACTTGAGTGGATCAGGGTTAAGTAATCAATAAATAGGATCGGTTTCTTGCGTGGAAATTGACTCATTAACTTTCTTGTTTTCGCTCTCATTTCGGAAATCGTTTGTCCAGCCCCGTCGAATATTTGCATATCGGTTTCATTGAGATCACCGATCACATCGGCCCATTTATTCTTTTGACTTTGACTTAACATTCTTTTTGGATCCCGCATTTTTGCCCGGTTAAAGCCTCCTGTCGAAGCAATTAATCGAGAGGTTATCAGCTTTTCAGGCATTTCTAAGGAAAATACAAGGGGCAAATATCCAGCCCAACCCGACATTTTTGCAAAATGAAGCATCACATCGGTTTTTCCCATCGATGGTCTTGCCGCTAGAATCGTCACTTCCCCGCCTTGAAAGCCTCCTGTCACTTCATCGAGCTTTTTGATACCCGTTGTGACACTCTTCAACGTTAGTTGATCTTCCCAGGGTGCCTCATAAATATTGGATAACGCTTGTTGTAAGGACGTGTGATCCTCCATCTTCATTTGGTTAATCTTATCCAACTCGGCAATGACTTTTGCAATCTCCCAATCATTCATGGCTGCAACCGTTAAGATGTTTCTCTTTTCCCGCTCCTTCCACAGTTCAAGAATGAGCTTCTCTGTTCCGTTAAATTTCTCAAGATCCGCATACGATAATAGCTCCGAAAGGTAAGACATTCCCCCTAATGATTCGAGGTCAGGTAAGGTAGTCAATGTGATCAAATCAACATTCTTACCAGCTCGATTTAACTTAACCATTCTTCGCATTATTTCTTTATGCCGTGTACTTTCTAGCTGTTCAGGTTGAACCACAGTATCCTTGAGTAAGTACTCCGCCTTCATTAAGCTTCCTAAGAACGCTCTTTCAACCATACTCATCACTCTTCACCTCGCGTAAGGTCGAGTTCAAACCTTCTGGGAATATCTCTTCCAGCAGTTGATTGCCTATTCTTTCGTACAGGCTTTTGGTTCTCCTGATAGGAATCAATTTCTTCAACGGTCAGTAAAGATTCGTTTTCCCAGTTCTTCAGAATCCCGATAATATAGTTCAGCTTTCTCTTGTTATTCGCACACGCAATATTCATCGCTTTTAAAATCAATTCTTTGGGCTGTACAAATCTAGTATCATCTAACCAAGTTAACAGCTGCTGTTTCGCATTCACGTTCGTAAAACCAAATCCATTAGTATCCCAAAACTCAACAATTTCTTTAACCTCTTTTGATTTTTGATGACCGAGTAATGGATTCTCTATCTCTGGATGGCTCTCACGATTTGGATGAAAACCTTTTTGTTGTTGTTTTTGTTTTTCATTTTCTTTTTGTTTTTCTTTTTGTCCACCTATCGTATGACGAGGCGGTAACGTATCGTCCAATTCTTCACATTCGGTTTTATATGTATCATTTTCATCTTGATCTTTACCTTCTTTGTCGAAACACAGCTCTTCTTGTTCGCAAAAAGATTGATAGAGGCTACGAATTTCCTGTTTTTGAATGGATTCAGAAACATATTGAATAAGCGAATGATCTTCGACCTCTTTTAGTTCGGAAACAATACAATCCATCACCGGTTTCCCACCTGCATTCAGGTTATATTTCCCCCAGTTTTTAATCGCGAGTTCTCTTGTTTCAGGATTGTAACGAATCACCTTGTGATGCAGGATGAATCGGTCCAATAACGAATGAACACTCTCAATCGAATAACCCAAATCAAAAGCCATCTGTTTTTTCGTAAGTCGATAGATTCCTATTTGAGTCGTTTGTGGATTCGTAAGCAGATAGAGGTAAAAATACTTATCCTCCGGGGTCATCTCCTCTGAAACAACCGGATTCTTCCAAAAATCAGTACGGACCATTCTGTACTTTGCCATCCTCACCCAATTCCTTTCTTCTACAAAAAATTCACTTCATAGAAGATATATGGATAAAGAGGGAAAAAGGATATGTGGTTTTCATAAATATGTGAATATTTAATGGCAATGTAAATACTTGGTACCCTCACACTCCTGATTAGTAAAAAAATATAGTATGATGTACTCTTTTCCCCAAACAAAAAAACACTCACAAACATTGAAAAAACAACATTTGTGAATGTTTCGTATTTGTAACCTCGCTCCATAATGCCTCACTTATTAGAAAGTTTACTATTTTGCCGTTACTAACTAGAAATTCCATGAGGAGGATTCTCATAGTTTTTACGCAAAGGAAAAAACAAGAGGAACCGTCACTCTGGTCACCCAGATGTGCCCCCAAAAACAATTTTGTTATTTAAATAATCTGTCATTAATTGAAAATATTTTTCTGCATCCTTCTTTAAATGCGGGAGCTCTACCGTTGGCAGGATGAGTAATATGAAGATTCTTTATTCCGTGCTGGTCTAGCGTTTTTTTCGAATGCTTCCCAATACAAATTACTTTAATATTTTTCGGACAATGATTTAAAAGTCTATTAAAAAAATATACTCCTAATTCCAACTCCTTGGATTTAGGAGGTCGATTACTCAGTAATCCTCTTTCATCCCTATACGGATGAAAAGGGAAAATATTCCACAAAATAATCTCGTATGGATCTATGTGATTCTCAAGGATGGTTTTCCAAACAATTGTTGCTGTCTGTTCGCTTATCCCCTCTTTTCCCCATGATTTTTTAAACCCTGGATAATGTGTAATAGGATTGCTAGTCCTACTTCCTGCCTTTCCCTTAAAAACATAATGATAGTCAACTTCTGAGTGATTTCCTATAACTATTCTTTCTGAGGTCATCGGAATTCCAGAAAAGTGGCCACCTTGAAATCCTAATGCTTCAGCAACAAAAATATAGCGAGCATCGGATATCCTGGGTTCCAAAAAGCGTTGAAGATGGTTTGTCCTAATCTTTGGTGCATCAGGTCCAATGTCTAGTTGTTTGGAATAATCCCTCCATGGATTAAATACTGCTTGATCAGAATAATATGACTTTAATTCATTAATAAAATCCATCATTTCTATTAGCCTCTCTTATTTAAACTAGAACCCTTACTTTTCTGTATTTTCTTTGTTGGTTTTTAAACCATAGATAATTTTCTTCTATTCTAGACTATTTTCATATCGAACCTCTGTCCCCTAGCACATTCGTCAAATAACTTGACCCGGTCTTGTGCAGTTTGGATTGCATTGGGACTCATATCCCATGTTTCACCAAATAATAAAACAAAGTCCTCAATCGTTAATATGTATTTCTTCTCAAATATTTGGCTTAATAACGTTCCTAAAGCCTTTTCCTCAGATGAAACAATTAATCCCTCTATCTTTGAAATTAATTGCACATTATCTTTTGCATCCATCATATTAATAAAACGCTGCGGATTGTATTTTTGCCTTTTATTGTTTTTTATTACTTCAGTAATGGCCTGTTTTGGTGTGAAATTTTCAGAAAAAATAAGTTGTTCCATTAATTATCCTCCTTCCAATAATCAAAGAAATGTTTATCCTCTAACTGTCACTTTCCCTCTAGGTAACCTGTCTATTTCTTCAGTTGAATCTGCCTAACATGTGCATCTTTAACTGAAGAATCGGCATGAGTATATTTGTTTAATTTGAAAAACAATTGATCCATATCTTGACGTGTCAGCAATTTCTCACTATTACTGATTTCTTTCTTGATCGTGGTTATTAAATTATTTCTTTTCATTACTTTCTCATTGGAAGAAGTAACGTTTATCTTCTTTAAGGTACACCTCTCACTAAAAATGATATAGGATTTAAAAAATCTATCATATTCTGTCCCCAATACAGTTTTTAGAGCATTAATATGAGCTTTATTTTGCCAGATTGGATTAAAAAACTTCTCTTTCCGTTTATTTGGAAATGTTTGCATCCAGTGTTTATTTTTTTCATCGCCAAATATCCAACCGCTAAAGTTCTTCGATTCAAATACATACAAACCTGTTTCGTGAAGCATGATTAAATCTACTTCCGTCGTGGAACCATCTTTTTTGGGCAAATATAAATTCGTCATAAGCCGGTAATGCCCTGGCAGCTTTTCCAGCTTTGAAAAGGTCAAGTATTCACCATAATTTCCAGTATTAAATAATGTCCTTAAAAATGTATTACCGCTCGCTTTTTGATAATTTGTCCCTTTAAATTGCAAATATTTTGGAAATAAGAAGAAAAACATTCCCAGTAGAAAAAACACTATAAACATTACTGCCACTCCAATCCTTCCTTTCCTTGTTAGGAAATCTATATCCATCTAAGCACTTACATGGTTATGACCGCCTTTAGCTTAGAATTCTCTGTGTTTTGAGGCTGATTTTGGTAAATTGTCTAAAATGATTGTATCAATTTGATGGAATTTTTGATTAATATGATTACATTCCTGCTTTTTTAAATAGGAAGAAAGCAGTGATTTTTTACCCACAATTAATACCTCCAAAAATATATTTTATAGTTATATATTCTCATTACATATGTAAAACCCTTCAATCGTCGCAAGGTGTTTTTTTTACAGTTGGATATAATAGTTCGAAAAGTAAAATCGGTTCCTGTCCCTCGTTGCGCTAACGCTTTGGGAAAAAGGGTCAGTCCCCCACCAATTAGTTAATTAGTAAAGAGATTTTGAACAGGTGCGTCAATGCAATAATCCCCAGACCGTATAGGAATAGTTATAAATAGAATCGCCTTTCCCAAATACCCGAAAATAGATTATACTTGGTTAACTAATATGTAATTAATGGAGGGAATTCCTTTGACTGAGTGTAATCAAGTAAGAGAACCAAAAAAAATCAGCCTGCAAGAGGCCATGAAGCAGCAGCTTGCGAACAAAAAGAACCAGAATTCGGGTGGTAAAGGGAATACAAATGCCGATCTTTCAACTAAAAAAATGAAAAGCCAGCAAACCAAAAAACCAAGCAATACCCGCAGAAAAATGGGTGTCTAATGGATGGCCAAAATCGAAAAGATGTAATACCAGGGCTGATGGTTGATATTGTATTAAAAGCCGATCAAAAAACGGGAAAGCTCACACGAGGCATTGTTAAAGATATTCTTACCAAATCAAGCACCCATCCTCATGGAATCAAAGTCAGGCTAACGGATGGAAAGATAGGACGCGTTCAAAAAATTCATGCTGAATAAAAGAATTGGGAGCCATTCAAGATCACTTTCTTGAATGGCTCCCAATTTTTTATTTTAAAATTAGTTTTTTTCTAGATTGATTATCTATATCTTCGGTTAATTGGTAATTCATATGTGGTGTCATTACTAATGAAAATTGGAAATAGTTAATCGATTTTTACTAAACGAATTTTCAATTCCCAAATGATTTCACTTTTTTCCTTTTCGGTCAATGAAGCTCACCTTGAATAGTGCCTGCTTGCAATACGCTATGGTTAACCAAATTAGTATACAGGTACCAAAATTTCCTATTCCTTTACGACCCATTAACACCGCAAATTGAATCGCTTGATAGGATGAGATCTTGCAGCCTTTTAATTCATCCATTGACACATTAAGCGTATTAAATGTTGAGGTACTAATATCTATTCCTTTTAGTGATGTTTGTTCAAAGTTTGCCCCATCGATATTACAGCCTGAAATAATTAGCTGCGAGAACATCATCTTTTTTGTCTTCTATGCTATCAGGGATTGGGCTTTTCCTCAGTATACGTGGAAAATATTACTCGTTTGCATCAATCCTTGAGAAACAACCCCTAAACGTTGATTTTGCATGAAAAGAACCAGATCATAAAACTCGTTCCATTTGCTTCCGACCTATCCCCTCCTGGTAAATATTGTTTAATTCAAAGTACTCATTTATACTAAACTTATCTAATGTTAAATACCCCATAAAGACAACTATCTGAATTTTTATGAAAAGGAGATAAAAAATATGAAACTTGGTGCGTTTTCTGTAAGTTTAAATGTAAAAGACATTCAACTATCAAAATCATTTTATGAAAAACTTGGATTTCAAGTCTTTGGAGGTGATATTACCCAAAATTGGCTTATTATGAAGAACGAAAATTGCATTATTGGGCTATTTCAATCGATGTTTGAAAAGAACATTTTAACTTTTAATCCAGGCTGGAATGAAAATGCTGAGAATCTCGAATCGTTTACGGACATTCGGGAACTACAAAAACAACTTAAAGAAAAAGGAATTACAATGCTAGCTGAAGCAGATGAGTCAACTGAAGGACCAGCATTTTTTACAATTGAAGACCCAGATGGTAATCAGATTCTTGTAGATCAACACAGATAGAAAAATACTAGGAACTACATATAAACCTATATAGTGCGTATCAATGATAGGAAAAATAACTCAGTTCACTGTTGAACTGCTCTCCCTAAGATAAACAAGTTTTATTTTTCAACCTGTCTACCTTAGGGAGAGCAAATCAAAGTACTGAGTTATTTCTTCTATTTATATTTACTGTATTAATTAATGCGCCTACTCGAGCCATTAACTCAAGATTGGGTAATTTTTCATTTTCCGCAGCATTTTTTATACTTTTTACCACTGCCGCAAGGACATGGGTCATTCCGGCCAACTTGATTTTCATTTCGAATAGGTAAACTTTGCAGCAAATTCGTTTGCTCTTGCGCGTTCCTGTAATCCATTTCACTTTCAAATGCTGCATGCTTCCATTCCTCTAATTCAGGGTGTTGCTCCTCAAGTATGGAATAGTAACTATAGACCACCTGTTCAATATCAACCATGCCTGATAAATACTCGTTTTCCATATGTGTTGAGATTTCGGGCAATGCCGCTTTTGATAGTTGATGACAGAGTGCCTCGATCAGTAAATCTTGATCCCCTAATTCTTCTGCAGCCCTGTATGCCTCTCTTAACACCTTTACAGCGAGTTCCGTTTTAATATTTTCAACAACAGAAGTGGCAAAAATAATCGATTCCGGTTTCTTTAAATAAGGTGCAACCTCTTTTACAACATCATCATTTTGAAAACCAATTAACGCAAAAGCAGCCTCTTCTAATAAGATATCGTCATCCCGTACTAACAAATCTGCCAGCACAGGGATAAACTGAGACAATTTTAATAATCCAATCATATAAACTGACAAGATGCCGCTAAAGGAAAACCATTGTTCCTTTAATTCATCCTCGATGACAGAAGCAATTTCCTCAGGTGTAATCCAATTGTTTTGCACCAGACATTTCGCTAGTTTTTTTGCTTTTATGAATAAGTCGTGTTGAAAAGAATCTGCTCGGTCAAGGGTATTGATCGTTTTGGCATATTCTTCGTAAATCACTTCTTTGCTCCCATGCAGGATTAACTTGTATAACGCCCATGTATCCTCATTAATATATCTTTTCAATGGCTCCATATATTTTAGAGCAAGCTCCGGCTCCAAATGATCTAATAAATTTATCGCTAAATGATTCCCAGACTGATCCATTTTAGGTAAATTTTCAAGTAAAATCTGGACTGCTTCTTCATTGATGGTTTGTTTTTCTACATAAATCAAAATGGAAGATTGCTTCTCCTTATTTTTAAAAGCTTCCTTCAATAACGCTACTGTCCATTCTTCAGGAACGTTAGGATAATCATGCAGTGCATGAAGAACAGTTTCTTGAATTAAAATATCATCGCTAATTAAGTGGGGTTTAATTTTTTCTAAAAATGTCATGTGCCGTGTCCTTTCTTGTGACCTTTATTTCATCCTTCATTTTACCAAAACATCCCCCGAAAGCCTCGTCACAAGCTGTAAAAGGTGTTATCTTTATATCTGGATCAAAAACAGTCGATTAATTGTCAAATATCCTCTTTCATTATGGCAAATTCCCGCCCAGTCTAAGACAGCTGCAATGACAAAACCTGGTCCAAAGGCAGTTTCCCCTATTTGAACATCATGAACTTTGTAGGCGATAAAGCCCCCCACCGAATCTAAAGGTAAATCGGCACTGCCCAATCTAGATGATTTCGGCATTATTATATATACTATGTAATATCCAGAATGATTAGAGGTATGATATGTTCTCATTAAAAATCGGTTATCGAACCGTCAAGACTGCTATTGGAGCCGCTGCAGCGATTAGTATTGCTCAATTTTTCGGCTTGAATTACTTTGCTTCCGCAGGAATCATAACAATTCTTTGTGTGCAGAATTCCAAAAAAAGATCGCTGCAGGCTGCCTATGACAGATTTATTGCCTGCATGCTGGCCATTTGCTTTTCGTTTATCTTCTTTGAAACGATTGCCTACCATCCGGTTGTGATTGGATTGCTGCTTTTGGTCTTTATTCCGCTTTCCGTCCGCATTAAAGTAAGTGAAGGGATCGTAACTAGTTCGGTTATTATTCTTCATCTTTACACAGACAAAAACATAACGCTAGGAAATGTATTCAACGAGATCGCTCTTATTGCGATTGGAATTGGAGTTGCTCTTCTTGTCAATTTATACATGCCGAGCCTTGACGTTAAATTGAAACAATATCAAGTGGAGATTGAAGAAAATTTCCGATCAATTTTTAAAGAAATGGTCTCCTACCTTCGGACCAACGAAAGCCGTTGGGTTGGAGAAGAGATTATTGAAACGGAACGCTTGCTGGAAGAAGCCAAAAGCTTAGCGTTTCGGGATGTCCAAAACCATTTTTTACGAACACAAGATTATTATTACCATTATTTCAAAACGCGTGAAAAACAATTTGAGATTATTGAACGGATCCTGCCGATGGTGACATCCATTGACCTGCTTGTCACACAACGATATATGGTAGCAGATTTTCTAGAAGAATTAGGTGAAGCCATTCACCCAGGAAACACGGCACAACATTATTTACATCGCTTGGGTGAATTGCATAATCAATTTAAGGAAGAACCTCTCCCGACATCAAGGGATGAATTCGAGGCGAGAGCACAGTTATTTCAACTCCTGAAAGAGATTGAACAATATTTACTGATAAAGAAATCATTAAAAGTGGATTAATCCCCTCATGGACGGTTCTCATGGTTTTAATTGAGATTAAAGCTGACCACAGGAACCCTCCACATGGTTTAATCCCTATTTCGATGGTATCCACTATACGGCTTGTGTCTTTTTCCCGTTCCAACGCTTGAATAGTTGTGTGCTGTTCATCATTTCAAATGATTTCAAAAATATCTATACAGTATTTTATATTTACTTGGAACTCAACATTTTTTTGTAAATCACTTCCAATATTTTCGTAATATACTCGAACAGAGGAATTATCAACTTTAGGTAATATTCCTTTTGATGGGTAATGTTTCGTATAATAAAGTTGTTTTATTTATTATCAAGTCCTAAATCGTAAAAATTCAGAAAAAATAAGGAGTAATACATATTATACATGACTAATATGTATCATCCCTTTTACTTTTTGTTTTACAATCGCGCCCTTTTATTGAACAATTGGTTGAAATTTTATTGTTTAAAATTAATTAAAGACAGGGGTTCTCCAAGATAATCCTAAGTATAAATAATATTGTAAGTCGGTTTGACAACTCCACTAGAGTACTGTTTCATGTCAACTAACTTTAAGTTAAGACGTGGCTTTACGCTTCCGAACAGAGAAATACCTTCACCGACTATAATTGGATTAACCTTCAGCACTAATTGATCAATGAGTTTATGTTTAATTAACGACCCAGCTAATTCTCCGCCTCCACATAGCCAAATTTTACCGTTCCCTTGCTGTTTGAGATTAATAATAAATCCTATAGCATCACCTTTGATAAGTTCGACCTCTTCGTTTGACTCAAACTGCATGGAGTTTGAAAATATGTAATGTTTTATGCCCTTATAGCCAGGTTCACCTGGTTTAGCACCGAATTGAAATCCAAACTCATATGTTTTTCCACCCATCAATACGGCATCGTATTGTTGAATATCTGATAAAAAGTCTGGGACATGATCCCCATCAAATAAAAAGCTAGAATTATTAATATTTCCATCTATCATACCTTGATCCGCAATAAAGTTATCTAGTGAAACTGCAACATGATAAATCAATTCAGCCATTCAGACACCCCTCCAAGAAAATGAATTACCTAATTAATTCTAAAAAACCGGTTTCATTTCCTTTTTTTTATTAATCAACCTGTCCTGTTAACTAAATAAGCTTTATTCCATTATATGGCCCTTTTCATGAAGAAAGACGCTTTCCTTATTTCAGAAAAGTTGAAAATAGGTAAGCGTTTGATGTAATCTCCAGCTTTTCCCCTGCTCCGCACGGAACATGATAGTTCTTTTTTTGGTCGAGAATGTGTGAAATAGGTTGACTGTAAAAATAAAATACTGTATTTTTAATTTTGACTGACTTGATCAATAAAAGAAATGTTAATGATATGAACTCGAAGGGGGCGGGTGCAGCGTGGCACCATTAAATGAAGAGCAGCTGATCCAGATCCGCGATGAGCGTAGGGAACAGATTTTGGCCGCAGCCTTAAGCGTATTTTCCAGACGCGGCGTTGCCGGAACCAAAATGAGTATGATCGTGAAGGAAGCAGGCATTAGCCATGGCCTAGTGTACCATTATTTCAAATCCAAGGAAGAGCTTTTCGTTACGCTTGTCAAAGGCGCTATAGAGGGTGCGCAGGAAGCCATGTCGTACGTTACATCCCTTCCGGGAACCGCTTATGATAAAATCAGAAAATTGGTTGAAGAAATGATGGATGAGGAAGGAGCCCCGTATTTTCAGCTGATTTATCAGGCAAGAACGTCCGATGGCGTGCCTGAAGAAGCGAGAATATTGATCAACCAATACACGTTGGACGATTATGTTAGCAGCCTTCGGCCTTTGTTCGAAGAGGGACAAAGGGATGGGACGATTGCACCGGGGGATCCGGGAGAATTGATTGCCGGCTTCCTGACGGTACTAACCGGAGTGATGATGGTGGGATCGGTGGATGAACGGCAGTTTCGCATCCCGGATATCGAAATGCTGATGAGGATGATCAGCAAATAAAGCACCTATCACCTCATTGCAGGCGGCAGGTGCTTTATTTTTATGGAATGTAAGGCTTCTCTTATCGTGGAATTATCGTTTCCAGTATTTCTTCAAGCGGCCGATGATGCTGCTCCAGCAGCTCGGCGAGGATTTCCTTTCCTTCGTCCGATGCTTCCAGCACCGCTCTGATCATTTGTGGATTGAACAGCTCACCAAGCGGAACAGACAATGTGTTTACTCCCCAATACATGCCGTAAAGCTGGAAGTTGCGATTCACCGTGCCCTCTTTAAGCAGCATATCCATCACCTTCCTGCAAAAATCTACCCCTTCAAGCGGTTCTGACCCGGCTTCATATTCAACGCCCTCCCACTGTAAATCCGCCGCACAGTTTAGCCACCAGGCAGGCGTAATGGCTTCACGCTGCATCCGTTTAAGTACCCGCTTTTCAAACTCCGGCTTCGGATCGCTAAGCTGCTCCCGCAAAGAGGATTGCAGTATTTCCGCTTCGATTGCTGCAACGGTCATCCCTTGACCGAAAATCGGATCATAGATGCAGTAAGCATCACCAAGGACGAGCAGGCCAGCAGGCCAATGGTGAACCTGTTCATAATGGCGGCGGTATAATTCCGCTACACGAAAGCCCCGCGGGTTGCCGACAGGTTCCAAATCCTTGACGATTTCCGCGATCAGGGAAGACGGCAGCCCGGCCACCGTTTGTTCGAACGCCTCCGCATCTGTAGGAGGAAATAGCCCTCCGGGACGGCACAGCAGCAGTTCGGCGACTTGATTCTCAATGAAGGAGAAGGTGTTGTTCTCCGGCTGGCCCATAATGTTGACGACATCCCACTCTTCGGCCAGATGTCGCATTGCAGGCGGCAATGTATAGCGGCGAGTGCTGTAGCCGTTGGCCGCCTTCATCAGATCGGGCTTCGGCACTTCGTACCCCAGCCTCTCCAGCCACTCTGGCAGCTGGGAGGTTCGGCCGCTGGCATCGACAATTAGGTCGGCCATCCGGACACTTTCTTCTCCGGCAACTTTCCGCTCCCGGACCCGTACTCCGGTAATGGCTGAACAGTCTGGAGCTGCAATGAGTTCAAGTACGTCATGCCCTTGAAGAAACCTCACATTCGGACTCGCGCTCACGCGTCCGCGGATGACCCATTCAAGCACAGCGCGGCTGAATTTATAATCATTGCGCATATAAGGTCCGCTGACGATCCCATACGGATTCATAATATGCGCTGTCTTATTGAGCGAGGAAGGCGAGCCAAGCGCGGCCAACTCCTCTTCGTAGCCGGGAAACAGATTTTCCGTAATCATTTTGCCGCGATTTGTGAATCGATGCGGATGGAAACCGTGAGGTACACCAGCCCGGTCAGCCGGATGTTCCGGATATTTATCTTTATCAATAACAAGCACTTCTCCATAAACATCCGCCAATACGCGAGAAGTCATCAAACCTGCCATACTGCCTCCGATAACGATTGCTTTTCCCATTCGAAGATTGTTTTCCATAAGCTAACTCTCCCTTTTTATGATTGATTAAATCAGTCAACGCAAGAATACTACATTTACCACTATATGTCAACTCATAAAAGATATTGCTTTAAATCGAATTTACGCTTCTTTGACATATTTAAAACCAAAATTTGGGGAAGTTTATAGGTGATCCTGCTTAAAATAACAGAATAAGAATAAGTCTAGATCCTTGATACAAATTTACATTATCTTCACAATTAAGTTTCAAAGAATCTGGACCTTTTCATGAAGAAAGACGCTTTCCTTATTACAGAAAAGCGCCCGATTGTTGAAAAAGAAATTTACTCTGCTTTTCATAATATCCGGCGTAAAGTCCTATATCACTTTTATGTTATCTATTTCGTGCAGATACCTAGCAATCTTCTACCTATTAACCATATTGCCAGACCAGTTCCCCACAAGATCAGGGCATAGCCAAAGCCTACTACAGACATAAATGCATTTATCTAATAGTAGCGTTACAGACAGCAATCGTGATGGCTATAGTGAGATTGCTTACTATAAAGCTTTGAGCGAGTCTGCAGGGTTAGAAGACAATTCAGACATCTCTGTTACTGTAGCTGCTAACCACCGGACTGTTTTTTCCTCATAGTTGTGCCCAGTATGATCAAGGCAACATAGATTACGATGGCAATCGAATCTATAAACGTATCCGTAAGAGCCGAAACGTCAAGCAATGCCGTTACGCCAAGAATGACCATCAGTCGGACGATCAGGATCGCCGCAATCATCCATGCGGTAAACTGGATCTTCGATTGCTCACTTTGGAATGACATGAAAATGAATGCGATACCGAAGACCAGATTTTCTGCCGTTATAATGTGCCAAACATACGTGAATATCGTCTGGGTATCCATGGACATCGCCCTATTGTCGAGCGTTGGCAGCACAGCGGATTGCCCGTTCCATGCATGCGTGACGGCAAACAGCATCGCAAGAACGCCTGCAATCAGATAATAAAAGTTCCTAACCTTGATGTTGATCACAACCCTCCTTGGAGATTCCCGGTTCATCCTCTCGGATATCCTTGTAAAGCTCGCGGACGAATTCTGCCAACCGTTGGTCGCTTTCGTTATTAAAGTCCCTTAACGTTTCGGCGGCTATGTTGAGCAGCCGACTGACCTTTTCCAGATGGTTAATCTTCTTGCGCGTTTCTGCGTTCTTAGCATCGAGGAACACAGCAACCTCTTCGCAGTAAGCGGGGTCAATATTTTCCATCTTGTGGAAACCGAATTTCCCCCTGATTTCATCAAGAGAAAAGTCCGCATACCGCATGATCTGAATATTCATCAAGTCTATGAGGTCGTCCTTCGAATACCTGCGGTACCCATTGTCTTCTCGAGACGGCGAGACGACCCAATCCGGTCATAATACCGAAGTGTATCCTTGGGCATCTCAAGTATCCTCGAAACCTCTTGTATAGAATAAAGTTTTTCCATGAATTCAGAATAACATTTGAGTTGACTCCAATGTCAAGTCGTTTTTTGACTTTTTTCTCGATATGTGTGCGCCAACGTGGGGATTATGTGAACATCTGGTCAGTGCGAAACTTGTTTGTGCACGACGTTGAAAACCTGAAGCGCTAATACAAATGGTGATAAGGTGGTTTAAAACTGGGTATAATTCCGTAATCGCGCCCTTTAGCTGAATAAGTAAAATTTCTATGTTAGCGCCTATTTTAATAAAATTAAATTAGTGTTGCAATCAGTTAACCATTTTAGTCAGTTCCGCCTCAAGTCGATTAAAGTTCTGTTCATTGGCTTCGTAACAGAAACTTCTCACTCTTTCGCATTCTTTAACTGATTTGTGGAGCATTTGCCATATAAGTTCGGTTTTGCCTTCTTTCTCAGCAAATGTAATGGTTAATAAAAATTCATGTATTGGCCCCAGATGGTGGATAACAATCTTTTCAGGTTCAATTATTTCGGAAAAGATGGATTTATTCTCATAATCTACACCATTCGGTCCATGCATAATGAAACGCCAAATACCGTTTGGTCGCATATCGAACTCATGAAACGTATTAGTAAAGCCCTCGGGTCCCCACCATTTTTCCAAATGATTCGGGTCACTGAATGCTTTGAACATGATTTCACGTGGCACATTGAAGATACGTTTGTTGACAATCTCACGATCAGAGATTGGCTCAGGAGAGTTAATAATCTTCGATACCCCAGAGGATACTGTTAACTCTTGGTTATTTTTCAACTGTTCACCAAGCTGATCCAGCAAAATACTTGTCCCGTGCTCACGAACTGCAGCTGTATCATGGCCGTCTAGGAATGCGCCTTGCTCGGTAAAAATCAGGTGAGTTCCTTCATCAATTTGTTTAAACTCGACCGTTGCTACAGAAACGGAAATCCGCGTTTCATCGAGATCCATGGTGTAGGAATAGACAATGCGATGGTCAGGAATGATCTCCTGATAGTGAGCCTTAAATGTGTAAACAGGGCCTCCTGGAGGGCCACCATGATTTTTCTCTTGTCCACCGACTCGAAATTCAAACTCTTCCGCCTCAGTGAACCATTTTGCTTTAAGCTCTGGTTTCGCCCATGCAGCGAATACCACTTCAGGTGTGAAATTATACACCTTTTCAATAACAAAGGTATCGTGTGTTGCAAAGTGTTTTTTCATTCTCACTTCCTCCTTTTTTGGTGGGACGGATGATTAGAAAGGAATTCGCCAAGTCGATCAAATTGGCTCTCCATATTCTTTTGGCGCCCGTAAAAATAATTTTCATGACTTTTTTTCATCATTCCAATTGAATTTGTAAAATCTTCAACCGTCAATGTATCTTTCGTTTGCAAAATTTCAGATACATTTTGCAAATCTTTTAACAGCTTCTGTTGAACTCTAATATTCTCTCTTAAACGTTCTATTTGAAGAGACACCACTTCAATAGGATTATACGTATCGTCAGCCAGGATCGATTTAATTTCCTCGAGCGTTAACCCTAAATCCTTTAAACTAAGAATTTGCTGTAACCGCGAAAGATCTGTGGCGTTATATAGGCGATATCCTGCTTCTGAATAGTCTGATGGTGAGAACAGTTCAATTTGGTCATAATAGCGCAAGGTCCGAATCGTTAAACCTGTTAACTTTGCAAGTTCTCCTGTCTTCCATTTCTTCTTACCTGAAACTAAAATAACCATCCCCTTATTTTCGCGCGAATTTTTACCGGTATCTTTACTATAAACCGTTACGTCACGTAAGAGTCAAGGAAAAAAATAAATTTTTTGAATTATGAGAAAGAAGCTAAATCTCAGCAATTTATTAAAGCAGTTCAAAGCTTAAAGAATCAATTTAAGATTACTGGTATCGCTTATGGAGACCTCTATTTAGATGAACATCGAGATTGGGGCGAAAACGTAGCAAATGCTGCAGGTGTGGATGCCATGTACCCCCTTTGGAGCAAAAAAGAGGATGCTGTTTCATTGCTGGAAAGCTTTGTTCAATCCGGCTATAAAGCCATTGTTGTTCGTGTAAGAGAGGATGTTCTTGATGAAACGTGGCTTGGAAGATTGCTTAATGAATCGTTTCTGCAAGATATACAAATGACGAATATTTGCCCAATGGGAGAATCGGGTGAATACCATATCTATGTATTTGACGGTCCCCTATTCTCGAAAAGGATTCAATTGGAATATGGAGAATTCGTCCAGTTAGAAACAACTAAGAAACTAGAATTTACGAGTTATCATCTTGTTGGGGTACCGTCAGGAAAATGGGATTTACAACATTAAGGAAATTACAATAATAAGAAACCCAATTTCTCAGTATTAAATTGAGAAATTGGGTTTTTTCGTTACTCCAGAAAAGCGACCGATTGTGGAAGAACGTTTTAAAGACTTTATTGAAGAAAAGTACCCTAGAGTTAAAGAAGAAAAAAATTATTTTTTACTCTTTTATAATATACCAACCACCTCAGCCTGTAACCAATGTGTTAGAAGCACATTGGAAATTGCCTTGGAATCGAAAAAGCCTTAGGAGGAATAGACAATGAAAGTAATGTACAAAGCCAGCAGAATATATGGACCAGATTTAACTGATTTTCCTTATAAGGAATGCGACTATGTGACGATCGTTGTTCGTTACTGGACTAGCAAAGAGGTTGACGGTAAGTATAGCAGAATTCTCCTTTGCCTAACACCTAAATATAGGAAAAGGATTGGTAATCACGTGCTGACATAACGACGAATAAAAACAGCGTAAGAGTAAAAATTCCTCCTACGCTGTTTTTTTTTGCTTATGAAATTTGTGATCAGCAAGATTCTAGGGTTTGCCGTTCGTATCCAGGATCAGACCTGCAGGCTTTCCTATGGGCTTAAAACGGCTCGATGGCTTTCTCGTTTTTACCAGTTTGAGGCTGATTTTCAATTCTTCTTTCTTCGGCTTCCTTGGGGATTTCTTTAAGGTGTTTATTTACTTCTTCCACTTGATTAGTAGTTCTCATTTCATCCATTTTCAAAAACCTCAATTCATTAAAATATTTTGATAAAAATAGTATGCAGCAGTAACGAAGATTTTATGTCCGCTTAGTCAGACCCGTATGTTTTGCCACAGGGTGTCTTTAAACGGGATACGGCAAGAATTCCTTCTTTTTGGGGCCACTTGTAGATTGACAATAAAGTTATTTAATTTTAAAACCTCAAACACGCATACCCCTGTCCTGATTTTAGGACGGGGGTAAAATAAAGTTGTTTAATTTTTGATAAAAAATGCTTCACCGAACTTAAAAAATAAAAATAAAGTTGTTTAAAAATTGTTTTATTCAAAAATAGCGCCCGATTCTTGAATAGTAAACATAACTTCTATCTGCTAAAATTACGGAATAAATAAATACATTTCTTTGTATCCGGAATTTGTTATTTCTTCTTTATACTATCAATTATTCATTAAAATAAAGTTGCAAGGTGCATGGCCTGTTCAGCAGGAAATGGTATAAGATAAAGTAACAATTAATGATAACTTGAGATGTATATCCAATACAAAACCAGTTTATATAAAACTTCCTCATAGAAGTTCCCTATCACAAAACCCCTTGTGAACCAAGAGGGGTCAATTTGCCATAATTTATTGTTTATGCATTAGATGTATCGTTGATAAATCAAACGTTTGCTCACGCTGCAAGTTCACCTGGAGGATGTATAAAAAAGTGAGATTTTATACAGCCACTTATTCGATTATATGGCCCGATAACAAAAAGACACGCCCTTTTATATGCGCGCCTCGATTTCGATTAAAGTTTAACTTATATAACTTTCAAAAATATTTACAATAAAAATCGTGTCTCAATTTTCCACTTAGCTGAGCATATATTTTGGTGGTCTCACTCTTCTCATGACCAAGTAAGCTCTGAATCACTTCAAGTGGCGCACCATTGTTAATCATATGTGTAGCATAGCTGTGTCGTAATTGATGAGGATGTATTCTCTTTTTTATCCAAGATCTATTTGAAATACGTTTAATAATATATCTCAGATTATCAATGCTCATTCGCCTGTTTGGCCTTCTTTCCGTAATAAACAAACAGGAATCCTCATCATCTCACTCATCTAGGTACCTTTTTGACCAAATGGAGCAACGGGTATTAAAGTATTCTTCCCTTTCTTTATCGCCTTTCCCATGTACGATAACTGAATTCGTTAAAAAACTAATATCATCACGTTTTAATTTTACAACTTCTCCAATACGGCAACCAGTCGAATACATAAATTCAAATAACGCATTCTCCATTGAATTATGACAAGCTTCCCTTAGATGTTCAATCTCTCGTTCTGAAAGGAATTTTGGAATCCTTTTTCCTAATTTCGGCTCTTTTATTTAGCAGCAGGGTTTTTGGGAATATGGCCTTCATCGTGTGTCCATTTGAATAGTGATTTAATGCAACGAACCCTATGTCCTAAACTTGATGGCTTTAAGTGGTCTCCCGCCTGTATTAGATACCCTTTTAGTTTCTCTGTAGTAAGATCACTCATTTCAATATCACCGAAAAATCGTAATAAGAGATTAAATTGAAAACAATACGTTTTTAGTGTAACAGGAGAATATCCCTCAATTTTTTTATCTAGTTGATACTTTTTCCACGCTTCTGATAATAACATTATTCTTTCACTCTCCTACTTTTTAAATCAATTAAACTAGATTCTATTATGTTCAAGGAGAGTCTTATTCATACGCATGTTTTTCAACAATCGCAGACAATAACAAATTACCGAACCATGAGGACCCTTGAAATACAAGAAAAAGGACACTTTCTTTACTCAAGGAAAGCGCCCTTTAACGGAACAAAGAAAAAATTATATTAGCTGGTATTATGGAATATTTAAGTTTTATTAGGGTATGGAAACGATTCGAGTAATGAGGGCCACTATGGAAAACATTCATAGTGATTCCTAGTCTATCATGTAGTGTTCCTGTTGTACTTTCTAATAATTTCCATTTCTTTATTTTTTAGTGTATGGATAGTGTATCACTCAACAAGCTGATCCTCAATAAAATGCATCTGCTTCATGACCATTCCTTCCTTACTTTTATCATAAACAGTGTATTCCTTTTGTGGTTCAGCATCTGACCAAATTATATAGGCAATTAGATCATTCTTATGATGTTCCAGCCGATCTGTATTCATGTAACTTTCATCAGGCTGCCAGTCTCTTGGCAAATCCTCACTTTCCCTATAAAAGGACAGATCAAAAATCCTGTTTTTGCCTTCAATTACTTTCATTTCACTTTCAACTAGATGATCCTTACTGTATTTTTCAACTAATTCTTTCAACTCTGTTAGATCTTTTGGTGGATTTAGAATCATATAATGCTTCCTAAGAGTTACCACTTCTTCATCCTTTTTACCAACGACCTCTTCTGTATTGTCAATTTCGAAAATCTTTGTTTCCCTGCTTGATTCCTCATTCTTTGTACATCCAATTAAGCTTAATGGAATGAAGAGTATACAAATCATCCAAACTATCATTTTTACATTAACTTTAATCACAATTCTCCCTCAAATGGTATATCCATTTCCATTACAGTAACAAACGGCTTATATTTCGCATTATATTCATCATAATGCTGTAAGACAAACCAGGATCGGAATCCTGCTAGGTTGACATACACCTTCTCCACATCTGGCTGATCCAACCCAAAATGATCATACAAACGAACACGCATGACTCCTTTAAAGTGATTCCTCTCTAATGAAAAATCTTTTACGGATACCGTATTCCCCCAAGTATCATTTACTGTAATGGTAAGTCCACCTACTCGATCACTCCAAGTGCTAAACGTCGGATAACTAGCATTTCTCTGTATAAAATTATAAAATTCATTTGTATCCTTTGTACTTTTATCAAACTTAAGTGCTGCTAAATTACCTCCATTTTTCTTCAGCTCATTAACTAAGGCTTTTTTAACAAATTCTACATAGGCCTTCGTTGTTTCATGCTCACGCGCTTCTTTAGTTAAGGTCTGGTTTCTGTACTCTTTACCAGTTCCCTCTCTAAAATGATTAATCATATCTAAAATCACATCTTCCATATCTCCCATGGCAAACAAGCTTGTTGACATATCCTCGAACTCATTAAAGAGAATACTTGGGAAATAAGATTCAAGTAATTGGAGTCTGAACATCCAATTAATGTCTTTTATTTTATCTTCTGAATAATCATTTGTTTTTATATCATTCGCTACATTTCCATATTTATCATAGCCTTCTGGTCGATCTGATTGAAAAATGACCATATCGGATAAATCAGAGTACAACGGCCTCAAATCCTCATTATCAAGCTTTCCATCTCCATCACTATCTTTTCGGTCAGGAAAACTCTTTGGAAAGAAACCTTCAAAATGAATCGTAACTCCAAAAATGTCTACTGTGAATGATTGGAATGGACCCATTTCTTCCCCATCGGTTAATCCATCTCCGTCACTATCTTTCTTGTTAGGATCTGAGTAGATTATACCGTATGGTGTTTTCATTCCTTTAATTTCATAAATATCGTATAAGCCATCCCCATCTGAATCTGTTGTATCGATCTCTCCATCACCTGAATCATCGCTAGGGACAATATCATTCAACTTATCGTTGCTTGCAGCTTGATCGTCCTCTCCACCCGTTCTCGTTGCCATATTGTGAAGCAGCGTTTCATTTACACCATGCGTCCCTGAATAGTCTATTTCCATACCCCACAACTCCAGCCATTTTTTCTTATCAACAATTAGAAATTCGCCAAAGTGAGTAGTTTCCACACTTATTGTATTCTTACTTTCATCTACTTCCGCGTTAAGGCTTTCAAACATTTCCTTAGCTCCATTGTACCAAATGATGCCTAAATCATTTTCCACTGTTTCTCCTAGCTTCGCTTCATCATAAGTAAACGTAATGCTTGCTTTCTCAAATTCTGATTGCGTAGTGATGCTTACAGGAGAACCAATAATACCGTGTAAATTAGTTGTTTTAACGTTGTTTGTACTGCTCATTCTAGTCGTTTTATTTATATTACCCTTTGCACTAAAACTAACTTCTACACTTTTAATTTCTGATTTATCAGGCTGAATCAATGATTTACGAATAGATTGTTCATAGAGTTTTTGTGAATCCTCGATTCCGTCACCATCGCTGTCTGCAGCATTCGGATTTGTCTTTAAAGCATATTCATCTCCATCACTTAACCCATCGCCATCTGTATCATACTTATTAGGTAATGATTTAAACTGATGTACTTCAAATCCGTCAGTTAAACCATCTTGGTCTGAATCTTCCTTAATCAAATTTGTTTGATAAGCTTGCTCGTCTTTATTACTCAGGCTGTCTTCATCGATATCTTCATCTGCATCACTTATGCCATTACCATCTGTATCATATTTTGTCGGGGAAATAAATGATTTAATCTCATATTCAATATTGTCCTGTAATCCATCACCATCTGTATCCTTTTTAAATGGATTCATTCCCTCTAGGAATTCTTTCCCATCCGTTATTGTGTCCCCATCCGTGTCTGAGGTAGATTCAAAGAATTCTGTGTTAAATGAGTAGCCAGCTTTTTCAAGTCCGAATAACACTTGTTTATATGCATTTTGATAGGATTTTGATGCAGGGATAGCTAGATCTTTTTCTAGAAACTCATTACCTTTTTCAGACATTTTCACAGCGTTATTCAAATGAGCTTTTATTTTATTTCCTTTGTCATCCGCTTGATCGGAGATATCCTTTAAGATGCCTATAGCATTCTTATTGACAATTTTATCCGATAAATAAAAATTAAAGAGTATATCAGCAAGTAATACTTCAGTTGGTTCATTAAAATCGTTTTTTGATACATACCCCCATAAATATATCGTTAACTTGTGTTTAATTTCCAAGAGCCGATCACTTTTAAGAACCACCTCTTGTATGTATTCCTCTTGAACAGCTTGTTCATATTGGTTAATCAATTGTTGAAGTACATCAAGTTCATTAATATCTTTTTGTTTAAAGTCTCCGGTTTTATCAATTTCCGCTATCAGTTTAGAATCAAACTTAGCATTAGTTTCTTTTATGACTGTCGCGAAGCGCTTTAATTCATTTATTGCAGTCTGATCATAGATTTTTGCAATTCTGGTGTCCTCATAGAATTCATATTCACTTAACCACTGTTTTACATTTTGCTCACTAGAATTCTTATGTTTTCCTTGATTAGCATGGTTATTGCCCTTGGCAACCACCGCTTGCCCAGATCCGCCGAAAATCATTGCAAAGATCAATAAAAAACTTAACACACTTTTTACTTTATTTTCCATAAAGATAACCTCCTCTATAAAAATATTAAATTAACCTATATACGATATCGTGGTTCCTATCCAAAGAAATATTGTCAAAATCCTTGAGATAAGGTCAATAATTCAGCTCCTTTACAAGTGTTATTATTCTAATAGCAACTAGTTGGTACCTATCAAAAGTATATAATGGAAATGTATTCTAAATAAAATGAATGCTGAATTTTCCGAAAATTATTAAATCAGGAAGACACCCAATATTTAAGTGTATTGTCTTGTAAATTTACCGTACATAAATAAATCTTTGACCCAATATATTTTCGGCCTGTAAACCGATGAATGAATCGCGTTTCGCTCCCCAACCGTTTATATGAAACGTGTCAGGGGTTGATGCTTTTTGGTCCTTAGACTTTGGCGAAAATGCAAAAAGCATTGAAGAGCATAAAATAAACAGTAACAGATCTTATTGTTCCTTGAGGGATAAATTCATTTTTTCACCTTTCCTCCCTAAAAAATAATTTTATCAACTAAGTATTAGTTTATAGATCAAAATTATGGATTAAAAGGTAAGGATTTCCTAAATGTTTTATCAGACTTTTGAATTAATGACCTTTCTTTAGAGTTTGGACCTATATTTAGCCAATTTTCTTTAAAACTTTTGTTCAAGAAAATGACCCTAAAATGAAAAATGAGCGTTATCCTTATTCCAGGATTGCGCCCTTTAAAGACCAAGAAAAATGGACTGCTGAAACAGTCCATCATTGTTCAATTATTCTGCAACTTTAAGTACAGATTTTCACAATCTCTTCTAAATTTTAACCTATATATCCAATTTTCTTTAAAGGCAATTGCTCCACAATCTTGCCCTTTAACGGAATAATTTTATTGTCATGAAACATCTAATTCTTTACTTTTGGTTATGTTTTCCAGAGTGACCCCTCATTCTTCGAATCGTTTCCGTACCCCAAAAAAGGATTTTCTTATATCCAGGTACAATATTCTGCGGAAAATACTTCTGACAAGAATATCATGGTACGATTTAATGAATGATGTAACCGATAAAGGAGAACAAATTGACGGTCAGGTACTTCTTAAATGATGATGCGGACATTGATCCTAAGTTATCGGAAAAGTAAAGTAAGATTTTGTTGATGGCTTTATTTAAAGAATGACCATTTCGGTAAAGTTAAATTGATATTCGATAATACAATGAACGGTGATTCTTACGAGGATATAACTGGCAAACAGACAGTTGAATATAGTTCTAAATAAGCAGAGGAAAAAGCTATTTCTTTATGATCTGACCCAATAAAGTTAGACAAAAAGTTTAGGCTGCATTCAAGACCTGAATCCGGTATTCAACTGGACTTAGGTCTTTTAATTTTGCTTTCATTCTTTTGTGATTGTAATAATAAATATATTCTTCTAATTCTCGTTCAAAATGTTCTATATTCTCAAATTCTTGCAAGTAGAGTAGTTCAGACTTTAATAAGCCAAAGAAATTTTCCATGACTGCGTTGTCTAAACAGTTCCCCTTACGGGACATACTCTGTTGTATTCCATGCTTTTTTAGTTTATTTTGATATTTTTTCATCTGATAATGCCAACCCTGATCTGAATGGAGGATGACTTCATCCCCAGGTTGTATTCTGTTCACAGCTTCTTCTAACATATCTCCTACAAGAGAATAAACAGGCCGATTCATTACTTTATAAGCGATTATTTCTCCATTACATAAATCTAAAATAGGCGATAAATAACGTTTTTCCCCAAACAAATGAAACTCTGTAACATCCGTTACCCATTTTGTATTCATTTTATCTGCTCGGAAATCGCGGTTCAGTAAATTAGGTGCTATTTCGCCTACTTTTCCACGGTATGAACGGTACTTTTTCATACGCACTTCGCATTTTATGCCCATCTCATTCATTAAGCGATTAATGGTCTTTGGATCATGGTGGATATTCCTTTTCGCTAATTCTTTATGAATACGGCGATAACCATAACGACCTTTATGTTCATGATAAACAGCCTCAATGACCTCTTTTACACTTGCATATTTATCTTCTCTATTCAATTGTTTTTCCCAGTAATAATACGTACTACGTGGAATGTCTGCGACTTTAACAAGTTCCACCGCATCAAATTCATGCTTTAGTTCAAAAATTACTTGCGCCTTGATTTTGTTTGTAATTTTTCCTTCTCTTGAACTAAAGCGTTCAACTTTTTTAAATAGGCATTCTCCATACGTAATCGCTCATTTTCAGCTCGTAGAGCTTCCATTGATCCTTCAACTGGTGGTTGTTGATTTTTACTTAAATTCGATTGTTTTTTCATGGAGGGACGCCCCTTTTTCTTTAGTTGTAGGGCATCAATTCCTCCTGTATCAAATAACATTCGCCAGGTTCGGACCAAGCCTGGTGAAGAAATACCGAAAATGGCAGCTGCGTCATAAGAGGATGTACCCGTTTCTTTCATATATTTAAGTACATTTAGTTTAAACTCTACAGAATAGCTTGTATAGGATTTATTAAATGCTTCTACACCAGATTGTTCATAAAGGCGAATCCATCCACTTAAGATCGGAGTACTAACTCCAACTTCTTTCGCAATATTTTTAATACTTTCGTTTCTTTTGAAATACCTTAATACAATTTGAATCTTTTCTTCCGTTGTAAATTTGGCCATAAAAACACCCCGTAAATGTTAATTTGGTGTCTAACATTTACGGGGCAATTCATTACGAGATAGCTTTTTTCTTATTTTAATCACTCCAAAAATTCACAAATAAAACCACTCATATATGAATAAGGCAAAAGAAGTAGCCATATTCGTAGGTGAAAAACTCTGCACCATTATGTAATAATAATAAATCTTTATATTCAGTAGGCAAGACCAACTGATTTTTTGTTATAAGTATTTCTAATTCGTCTTTAGTAATGGGCTTATTAAAATTAAAACCAACTTTTGGATAAATTCCAGATGAACTATGGACATTTAATAAATAATTTTCATCCAATCTTGTTTTTAGTGCTTCCAAAACATTTAATATTGACAAATCCTTCATACTTATCACCCTTAAGCAAAAAATTGAAACACTGTAGCAGATAGTATTCGTGATGGGAATGCCAATTCCCTTTTTTACTAAACTGACCGTCACTTAAATAAGAAAAATGCGACCATTCTTATTGAAGAATCGCACCCGTTACTTTAAGTGAATTGATTCACAATCTTACTGGGAATTTACCTAACAAATCTGAATTAGCTTAATAAAAAAAAGGACTCCCTTTTTGGGAATCCAATTCATTCAGTGCCACTTTGGTTAAGGTCTAATCTTCTCGGTTCGCAACACTGTCATTAGTCTCATTGGCACCTTCGCCGACTTTGTTACCCATCGCTCCTCCAGCAGCAGCTCCTGCAACGGTACCAAGTGGACCAAGAACAGAACCCAAAGCAGCTCCAGCGACAGCACCGACACCAGTTCCTACCGCTTCGCCAGCATCATTATCGACACGGTTACGTTCGTTTTTATCAGCCACTCATCTCACTCCTTATTTAGAATAGGCAAGTGCTTGCCAGCACAATACCGTTACATATTTTCCCCTATAAGGACAGATTTACGCGAATTTTAAATCTGTCATTAAAACTTTGCAATTTTCACTATCCTTCATGTTGTACAATAAGAAAAGCTGCCATAATGACAGCTAGATCTTAAACTATTGCACCTCATTAGTTGAACAAGGTTTTACTTTTTACTCATCATCACACTCAACTAAACTATTAATAAAATCAGGTAATGATTCAGATAAACACACAATAAGATTTTCAGGATTATCCCCATACTCAAATTCGTGATTGTAATAATAAATTGCTCCATTATCTTTTTCACTAATACTAAAGCAAAATAAATTACCCCCTGCTTCATCGGCAAATGGGATTAACCAGTTAGGAATTACCTTTTCATCATTTAACAAACGTAAAATTCCAGATAGATTTCGTCCCTTTTCATTCTTTACTGGAATAAAGTAATCCACTACATATTCTTCACTTTCATCTCCAACATACAGTGACTTTTCAGGATAACCACCATTATACAATAAATAATGCTCTCTCATAGTCGAAGGAAATTTAAATTTATGTTCCTTTTCTAATTCTAGCAAATCAGTCTCAACAATATTAGCTTTTGTTCCTAATATCTTATTTGAGTACAAATTTTATTCCCCACCTTTATTTATAATTCTTCAACTAATTTCCCTTGTTAGTCGAATAAGAAAAAGACTGCCGTTTGTGCAACCGTTCTTAAAGGAAAGCAACCCGTTAGTTTAATTAGTTTAATAGGTTTGGTTCCCTTGATATGCCTTCTTTACCCGTTCAATTTGATCAAGGTGGTCGCGGACATGTTGCACTCGGTATTCCAACAATTGCTTAAATGTGAACCGCCCCTGATCGACATACACCCCCACTCGCTTGCTTTGTTCACTAGTTAGATGGTCCAGAATAATCTTCATACTGGAACGTAGCAATTTGAAAATAAGTAAATGCTGTTCACGGTCCAACAAATCATACCCCAAGTTATTAGCCCATGCGTCTTGGTCAAATGAAATCAGAATCGGCTCATCCTCCGCCAAGACTTTTTTTAGCCGAGATGTGGACGAGATCTCGGAATCCGTTACATGTATGAGGATTTGATGAATGCTCCATTTGTCCGGTGCGGGCTTGTAACGAAGCTCCTCCTCGGTTAATCCTTCGATGGCTTCCCGAAGCATTGTGTATCCTAAGGCGTACTCCTTAATTAACTCCTCCAATTCAATACCTCCTATTTTCAAGTAGTGCTTATTAAAATACCAATAAATATATATTCTTGTTTTTGGGTAAGAATCCTTTTATCTATTCTTCAACAAACCTGCACGTTAGCAGAATAAGAAAATGAGTTGCTGCTGAAACTCACTTTGATCCTGAACTCTTGCACCTCGTTAGTTGAAGATGAACATGTGCATTTCAATATCCATTTGTGAAAAGTATTATTCCTCTTCAGCTCCAAAGTCAATCATCACTCCAATAACCTCTTTAGAAATGTTATATTTTACTTTCACATCGTACACTCCATCACCATAACCAGACATTGAAACCGCACCACCTGGAACAACTCCTCCTTGTGCATCTGAAGCAACAATATCACAACATGCAACATAATATTTTAATCCATCTTCATCTATCTCTATGTCATAAACATTTTTCACTTCATATTGGATAGCTTAATCTCTACCGAATACTGCAAGATCAAAGATTCCAGCTTGTGCAGAATCAACTGCAATTGTTTTATCGCAATCATGCCATTTTCCACTTGGTTTCTTTTCTCCATGAAATACAATTAAACTTTCCACCACTTCTTCATCAGTGTAAGTGATGGATGCCTTCCATTTCCCATTTTTTACATTTGAAAGTATAATTTGCAGATCTTCTTCATCCACCTGATAACATGGATCAGTAACAATTAACTTTCCACTATCAACTGTAAAAGTACCAACTGTTAAAGGCTTATTAGTATTCACTTTCGGCACATACCAATCAATAAACTGGCTTAAAGTTGATGCCTTACAATCGCTTATTCCAGTTTTTTCATTCCAAAGAAAGATTAGTTCCTGCATAAATCTTTTTCTTATACGATAGCAAAGTTTATCACCATTGATATTTTCACCAATGCAAATCATATCACTCGGTACATTTTTCGGTCTGTTCTCATAATTTTGTTTTACAATATCAATTGTTAATGCTGATCGTTCTTTCGTTTGAATAGGGAACAAAGTCCAATCACCAAATTTAGCTCCATTCGTTTCTAAAAAGAGTTCTTTGTACTCCTCTGGAAAAGTAGCACCAAGTGCTTTTTCTGCATTTTTCAATTCAAGCAACGATACACCAGCCACTTTGGAACTCGGATTAATCATGTTTATTACTTTATTCATTTCTTCCTCCATGATACTTTCGGATAATTAACTATGAGTATTTTCGATATGTATAATTAAAAAACCTTTTTTATTCAATAACTTTATGACATCTCTTATTCAACTCCTGCTTCGATAAATGAACTAAGAAGAAAGCGATCATTCTTATTGAAGAATCGCACCCGTTAGCCATTCATGCAACGCAAAATCAGCGCTGCACCACGGAGAATGAAAATGGATCAGGCAGACTATACTTTATAATGCTGGCGAAGAAGGTCTTTGAACTATGGTGCCTTTGAGCCCATCCGTTAGTCTGACTCCAACGACCACGGTGTACCACCGACTGTCGCGCCCTTTAGGGGTAGCACTCATGGGAGATTAATCCATTTTCTGGTTGTTGCGCCGGCTTACCTGCTATCATTTTGAGTAGAAAGGAACAAGACAATTTGAGTTATCAACCAACCCTATATCCAACCTTTCAAGAGGCTCAGTCTTTTTTTAAAAACTGGTTTTTCTGGGTCTATTTTTCATGCTCTTTTTCAGTTTTTATTTTCATGGGAGTTCAACAAGGAAAAACGAACTTCTAACGAAGTAGTACATAATTGTGCGAGATGTGATATGCTGTTTGTTAATTCAATATTTGGCTTAGGAAGGATGTCCACATTGTCAAATGAAAACAAAAAAAACCTAATTTATCTCGTGTCAGGTCCAGTAGGGGTTGGAAAATCAACAACTTCAAAAAAACTTGCTCAAACTGTTAAAAATTGTGTTCTTCTTGAGGGTGACTCTATTCTACATATGTTTGAATACGGATCAGAAGCATCTTGGGAGGAACGCTTAAGTCTAACGTGGGAGAATATCCTTACTATAACCAGGAATTTTATTCAAAATAACTTCAATGTCGTCATTGACTTTGTGGTAGAAGATGAACTTGACTGGTTTTGTAAACATATATCTGATTTACAAGTAACATTGAAATATATCGTATTGAGAGCAGATAAAGAAAAACTAATCGAACGTATTCATATGAGGGGAGATAATGATTCAATAGAACGCTCGTTGTTTTTGTTGAACAAATTGGAATCAACCCCCTCCAATCAACAATTTATATTTGATACAACTCTAAAACATACAGCAGAGATAGTAGATGTAATCATTAATGATACTGGTTTTATTGTTAAAGTTTAATCCTGTTTGTTTTGAAGCAATTGAAAAATTTGATAAAAAGAAAAAGGATCAAGTTTATTTTTGGTCCTTTTGTACTTTTATTGTACTATCCTGCCATTTAGTTGAATAACAAAAATAGCCTGCAATGGTTGCCGGCTATTCAAGTAATGCACCCGTTAGTTTAAGTGAATTAATTCACAAAAAATAATATTTCTAAGAGGAAGTCTTTTAAGGTATCTTGTTAATCAATGTAGTAAATTTTCGTTAAATTAGAGTTCACCTTTTTTTCTTCTATAGTTAAACTCCAATTCCCACAATATAATTATTTCCTTTAATTCAGTTGTTTCAATTATGCACTCTTCTATAATATCTTCGTTTGCAAAATTATTAATCACTTTAGTAAAAGGTTTGCTAACCTCGAATGTAATCGAGTTTCCAGTTCCCTCTTCATAATCTGAGTCTCCACCGAGAACTCGATTTATAAGTTCAATCCAGGAACTTATATTAGCACCAATACTTTGAATATCCAATAATAATAAGTTTATAGGGGTCACCATATCAAAAAAAGAAAATTGTACGTTTAGACACAATTTGGACACATTTCAGCCGGTTCCCTGTACGTTAAGGAACCGGCTACTTACTTTACTACTTTTTTATATAATTTTTGTCTCGTAATGGTCTTAGATTATTAAAATTTTTTTTTTCATTTAAGTTCCAAACATAATCACCTGTCAACGTAATATGTTCCCATCCAAGTGGAGATATATGTTGTAAATATTCTTCTGGAATGTCCAGTCCTTTTGCACGTAAAGCATCTACTGCACGTGATATATATACCGTATTCCATAATACAATTGCTGAAATAAGAAGTTGCAAACCACTCGCTCTATGTAATTGATCCTCATAAGAACGATCACGAATTTCCCCTAATCGATTAAAAAATACAGCTCGAGCAAGTGCATGTTTTGCTTCACCTTTATTTAAACCAACCTGTACACGTCTTCTAAGCTCAGGACTCTGCAACCATTCTAATGTATATAAAGTTCTTTCAATCCTTCCTATCTCACGCAAAGTTACAGATAGCTATTCTGCCTTGGATAGGCCGCAAGCTTTTTGAGAATCAGAGAAGCTGTGACGGTTCCATTACGAACAGAGCTAGTTAATCGTAATAAGTCATCCCAATTTTCTCTTATTTTCTTTGTATGAATCGTTCCACCAATCATAAATTCTAGATGCGGTTGATTTAAGGGCTTTACAAAAGTATAAATTTTATTTTTACTAAACGTTTTAATTCTAGGAGCAAATCGAAATCCTAACATATGACACATGGCAAAAACATGATCTACAAAGCCTGCTGCATCCGTATAATGTTCTTCAATTTCCAAATCTGTTTCATGATATAGTAGGCCATCAATAATATGTGGCGCTTCTTCTGAAGAACTAATAACTTGTACATAAAATGGGGCGTATTGATCTGAGATATGTGTATAAAAACTTAATCCTGGATCCCTACCATGCTTTGCATTTACTTGTGCCAACGGACTAGACTGACCACCGGCTCTAAAGAATTGTCCATCAGAAGATGAAGTTGAACCATCTCCCTAATGAGAAGAGAACGGGTATTTATGCTGAAAATCAGTGATTGCTCCAAGAGCTTTAGAATAATTTTCATCCCTTATATACCAATCCGATATCCAAGCTAATTGTGTATAAGATATATTTGGACATGCATCTGCCATTTTTGAGAGACCAAGATTAATTCCATCAGCCAAAATAGCTGCGAATAATATGGATTTATCCTTTGGCTCAGTTTGGGTATGAAGATGAACAAAATGTTTGCTAAAATGAGTCCAGCTATCTACTTCTACCATAGATCTGTTAATTTAATACGCGGTAATACACTATAAATAAGTCTAGTTAGATCTTCAACCTCATCTGGAATAATTTTCTTTAAAGATGCAATTTGTATTTTATCTGCATAGATTTCAACATCTGGCAATAATTGATTTTGAATTAAATGATTTACCTTAGAGAGTTGCTCTTCCATTAACTCAAATCGTTCCTGTAAATACTGATCTATATTGGTTGGAATTGTTAGTGGAACTTGGTGTTTCTCCTTTAATTCTTTCCATTTTTCTTGAGGTAAAAGATATTCTTCAAAATCCTTATATTGTCTACTTCCTACGACCCACATGTCCCCAGAACGAAGATGATTACATAATTCTGAAAAGATACCGAACTCATAGTAATGACGATCAATACCATTTTCTTTAATCACATGCTTGAACCATTTCGATTTGAGAAAATCCATCGGAGCTGTTTCAGGGATTTTTCTCTTTCCTGTTTGGTTTATTTCTTTCAACATCTCTAGGGCCTGAAATAAAGTATGGCTCGCTTTAGAGGCTTTAAATACATACGTTCTTAATAATCTAGGTGCAAACTTCCGAAAATGTCCATAATGATTATCTAGTAGATCTAAATAGTCAAATTCTGCTGGTCTGGCTAGTTCTTCAGCCTGTTCCACTGATTGTACAAATTGTTCCCATGAAATGATAGATTGTAAAGATTCAAATGGGTCTTGTTCTAACTCTTTTGCTTCAATTAAAGCCTTTCCAACTTTTGCGTATAAACGAACCTTTTCATTAATCGCTTTTCCGTCCTTTTGAAAATGATCCTTATGTTTCTTTTCTCCACGATTAAACATTCTACCCATTAGTTTCTCAAGCATCTCTATTCCGTGCTAACTCTCGATATTCTTTTAAAGTAAATGTCCGAAATCCTAATGTATTTCTGATTTTACTCAAATGTTCTCGCCGAGTTGCATCACGCCCACGTGCATAGTTCTGTATAGCTGAAGGTAAAATTCTTAATTGTTTAGCAATCGTATGTACAATAAAATCTGGAATTTTTTCATTTGCAGATAATGGTCTCCCAGGAAAGCGTAAGTAAGCAATTTGTATGGCAAAACCTAATCGATTGGCAGCACCGCGTTGTTTATTTATAATTTGCAATTCTTCATCAGATATTGTGTAATAGCGCAGAATTTCTCTCTCGTCCATATGCTCAGGAACTCCATAAAAGTATTCCCTTTGTTCTGCAGTAAGAAGCTCTCTCGTTTTCAACTTCCCATTTCCCTTCGTATAGTATTTATTATAGAATGCAACGATTTTCTTATAATTTAAATTTTGAAAAAATTAAATCACTTCTATAATAATAATCAAATTTAGCAATTACCACAAAAAATACAAAATCGTTTACAAAGGTATACCTTTGTAAACAGTTAAGAGTCATCTATGAAACATTGAAATATCAAGTTTATAAAGGTGATTCGAATTATTTTATAAACGTTTATTTTCGATTAGTACCTTTATAAACAAAATGATATAATTGTGGTAACAAATACAAGGAGAATACAAAACTTGGCAAATATTTATGGATATATACGTGTAAGTAAAAAAGATCAAAATGTACAACGTCAATTACATAAGATGATGGAACGTGGAGTGGAAGCTCGACGTATTTTTGTCGATAAAGCAAGTGGACGACATTTTGATCGTCCTCAGTATCAATTATTACGAAAAATATTAAGTACATGTGATATTGTTTACATAGATGCTTTAGATCGTATGGGACGTAATTATGATGAAGTAATTTCGGAATGGAAATACATAACAAGGGAATTACAAGCTGATATTGTTGTTTTAGAAAATGAAACATTGTTTGATAGCCGAAAGTTTCGTGAGATGGGTGATATGGGAAGATTAATGGAGGATCAGTTTTTATCTTTACTTTCTTATATTGCAGATCAAGAGAGGAAAAAAATTCGGCAACGACAAGCGGAAGGGATTGCAGTAGCTAAATCTCAAGGAAAACATTTAGGACGTCCTCAATTTAACCTCTCATCATTAAGTCAAAAACAATTATATATAATAGAAGAAACCTATTCAAGGTGGAAAAAAAGAGAAATAACAGGAGTTAAATTTATGGAACTACTAGAACTTAAGAAAAATACTTTCTATAAAATAATGAAAGAATATGAGGTAAACAAACTATAAATTAATATATAAAATTGAGAGACTATTTTTTATAAAGTAAAAAATCCGTCTTATTTCCACGTTTTAAATAAAATTTCGATTTGCCAACGTAAAGAATACCAATCATGTAATTGTTCCATCGGAACAATTTCTGTAGAGGTGTTTGTCATATATACATTGATACCACTGAGTCGTTTACTACGAGAAGAATACTTTATTCCTTTCTTTGTAAAGTTCTCTTTATTGAGCAATCAAGCAGCGAAAAATTGAGGAAACACAGAAGTAAAAAAACTTCGTGTTTCTTTTTAATACATTTATTAGAAAAAAACTTTGCACTTCCCGGCACAGTGCTCCTTCTAGCCCTCATTAAGTAAAGTAAAACCCACTGCACACAAGGGTCCTTTCGTCATAAGCTTCACTAATTGTTGTGCAGTATATTTCGGTGAATACTTCATGTCATTTTGAAGCCACCAAATTGCCATCCCAACAGCACTGGAAGTGATGAAATGCAATACCATATCCTTTGGAATATCTAAGACATGGTCTTCAATTTTAAGCTCAATGAAATTTTGTTCAAGGTTATCCATAATAGTCTGCTGCATTTGTAGGTTAAAATCATGAATGCCATGAGGTCCAAGCATGGCTTTATAAAAGTCTGCATGTTTTACCATACACTCAAATATGGATTGTAAAATTTCCTCGAATTTCGAAAGATCTATTTGATCTCCCTGCACATGGGCATATAGGACCATCTTACTTGTCAACTCTCCTAGTACATTCTCACTAAGCTTTGTTAACAAATCTTGTTTATCCTTGTAATGCGAGTAAAATGTTGCCCGATTGATGAGTGCCTCATCTGTAATGTCTTGAATGGTAATAGCATCGTATCCCTTTTCCGCTATCAGTTTGATAAAAGCATCATATATAAATTTCTTTGTCCGAATAATCCGCAGATCTGCCTTTTTCAACATCTTATACCTCCTTGTTCGTTATTGTCATTATAAACAACAGATTTCATCCTTTTGTTTCTTATCTTACATTTATGTCTTAAATGTAAATTGCATTGTGTAGCAAAAACGATATAATTACATTATAAACAACATAATTTTATTATAAACTACACGTTGTTCGTTATCTATCTTTTTGTTAAATAAATGCTAGGAGGAATAATTTAAAATGCTTACAGTAAAGCAATTTTTTAAACAAAAGATGGTTCTAGGTGGCTTGTTAGGCATTATGGCTGCTGTTATCATCGCTAGTTTTGCTTTTATGGGATCAACTGTTGATCCTGTACCAAAAGACTTGCCAATCGGTATGGTAATACAAAATATAGGTGTGAACTTACCAGGATAAGGAAGTGTAAAAGAAATGTCAGATTACAGCTTCCATATTTTGAAGCAACATTGGGTACGTATGAAAGAATATCCCAATCGATGTTATATGTATATATAACAATTAAAATTTTAAATTAACAATACCGTCTGGACGGTGTAGTTAATTTAAAGTGAGTGAATAACTCATGTCTGACTGAGAAAGGAGGTCATTTTGATGAGCAATTCAAAACGTAAAGAAATATTAGCTGCTGCTTCTTTTATTATTGAGAATTATGGGATGGAAAAATTGACATTAGAAGCTATTGCGAAACAGGCTGGTATCAGTAAAGGAGGATTACTCTATCATTTTCCTAATAAGGACGCAATTATAAAAGGTATGATTGATGAATATTCGGCAGCATTTTTAATGGATGTTCGGGATAAAGTAAGCAATTCTTCGGAATCCATAGGAAAATGGCATCGTGCTTACTTGGAATCAGCAATAAACGATACTGGTGTATCAAACGGGCTTGTTTCTGCATATATCGCAACTTTGTTTACTAACCCACTTCTTCTTTCCAAGTTCCAAAGTGATTGTCAAGAATTATGTGAAGAAATGGAAAAGGATGAGATCGAGCCAATAAAGGCTGCAATTATTAGATTAGCCGTCGATGGATTATGCTATTCGGAAATTTTTAAGATAGGGAAGATTGATGAAGGCTTAAAACAAAAAGTAATTAAACAATTAATAAGTTGGACTAAAGAATATGAGTGAAAAATTAAAGTTGAATATTAAATAATTTCCTTTATATCTCAAACTTCGAAGGAGGATAAAAATGAGAGAAGAACAGACAGGTGGGATTCCGCAACCCAAAACATATGGACCACTGGGCAACTACCCTTTATTCGACATGAGTCAACCTACTATTTCTTTTTGCGAGATGGCGAAAGAATATGGGCCATAACTACCCAGTAAACTTATCTGCTGCAAAACTTGCACCAGCTCTTATTATGGGTAACGCTGTTATCTTTAAACCCGCAACACAAGGCGCAAGTAGCGGTATTAAAATGGTTGAGGCACTTCAGAAAGCAGGTCTTCCAAAAGGTCTTGTAAATGTAGTTACAGGACGCGGTTCTGTAATTGGTGACTACTTAGTAGAGCATGCTGGCATCAATATGGTATCGTTCACAGGTGGTACAAATACAGGTAAACACTTAGCGAAAAAAGCTGCGATGATTCCACTTGTATTAGAACTTGGTGGTAAAGACCCTGGTATTATTCGTGAAGATGCTGACTTACAAAAAGCTGCAAAACACATCGTAAGCGGTGCATTCTCTTACTCAGGTCAACGTTGTACAGCTATTAAACGTGTACTTGTACACGAAGATGTAGCGGACGAGCTTGTTGGCTTATTAAAAGAGCAAGTAGCTGAACTATCTGTTGGCTCTCCAGAACAAGACAGCACAATCATTCCATTAATCGACGATAAATCTGCTGATTTCGTTCAAGGATTAATTGGTGATGCGGCAGAAAAAGGTGCAACAATCGTTATCGGTAACAAACGTAAGCGCAACTTAATTTACCCAACATCAATTGACCACGTAACAGAAGAAATGAAAGTTGCTTGGGAAGAGCCATTCGGCCCAATCCTTCCAATTATCCGTGTTTCTTCTGACGAACAAGCAATTGAAATTGCGAACAAATCAACTTTCGGCTTACAAGCAAGTGTCTTCACAAAAGACATTAATAAAGCATTTGCAATTGCTAACAAAATTGACACTGGTTCCGTTCAAATTAACGGACGTACAGAGCGCGGTCCTGACCACTTCCCATTCATCGGTGTAAAAGGTTCTGGTATGGGAGCACAAGGTATTCATAAGAGCCTTGAATCTATGACACGTGAAAAAGTAACTGTATTAAACTTAGTTTAATATTACAAAAAGAAGCTAATCTAAAATTTAGAATAGCTTCTTTATCCCTATAATGTGAGTGAAATGTTGCCCGATTAATGAGGACCTCATCTGTGATGTCTTGAATGGTAATAGCATCGTATCCCTTTTCCGCTATCAGTTTGATAAAAGCATCATATATAAATTTCTTTGTCCGAATAATTCGCAGATCCGTTTTTTTCAACATTTTATATCTTCTTGTTCGTTAGTGTCATAAGAAACAACAGATTTCATCCTTTTGTTTCTTATCTTACATTTATGTTTTAAATGTAAATTGAATTGTGTAGCAAAAACGATATAATCTCATCGTAAACAACACATTGTTCGTTATCTATCTTTTTGTTAAATAAATGCTAGGAGGAATAATTTAAAATGCTTACAGTAAAGCAATTTTTCAAACAAAAGATGGTTCTAGGTGGCTTGTTAGGCATTATGGCTGCTGTTATCATCGCTAGTTTTGCTTTTATGGGATCAACTGTTAATCCTGTACCAAAAGACTTGCCGATCGCTCTGGTAATACAGGGTACAGCTGTGAACTTACCAGGACAAGGAAGTGTAAATTTAGGAGATAAAATAAAAGAGCAAATTCTGCAAAATAAGCAAAGCTCAGTTAAATGGACGTTCTTACAAACGCAAAAAGATGTATTGCAAGGGATGAAGGATAAGAAGTATTACGCTGCCATTGTGTTTCCACCAGAAATGTCCCAACAACTTGTATCGCTGACCACACCTAAGGGACAACAAACTGAAGTGCAAGTCTTGGTGAATCAAGGAATGAACTATAATGCCGCAATGGTTTCGAGCCAAATGATTGATAAGCTTATTGGAGGGATAAACGAAAATATCCGTAATACCTTGCTTGTTCAGCTTTCACAAAGAAATATGACACTAACAACTGAACAGGCAAAGTTATTAGCAAGCCCATTTATTGTTAAAAGGGAGTTGATTCATCCAGTTCAAGCACATACAGGTAATGGAAATATTCCTATTATGCTGACACAAATCTTATGGATTACTACTCTTATCAGTTCCTTAGTCTTATTTATAGCTGTCCAAAAGGTTACAAACGGTCGCGTTACAGGAAAATCAGTCTTATCACAGATCCTTGCAGGTTCTGTTTTCATGATAGTAATTGCAAGTTTAACCCTTTTCATTGCTCATACCATACTCGATGTAAACATACCGAATCAAAGAGAAATTTTCTTATTGTTACTTTTCTTTGGCTTCATGTTCTTCCTTTTGCAAAGTGCAGTACTCAACTGGATTGGCCGTGTCGGGGTACCAATATTAATGGTAGTCTTCTTCTTTTCTATGCCAATCTTATCACTGGCACACGAATTTCTTCCGGATGTGACAAAACACTGGTTGTATTCTTGGACTCCTTTTAAGTACAGTGTAGAAGCATTTCGTAACAGCTTCTTCTTTGGAGGATACAGGATAGGCTCATATGTTCAGACGATGGGGTTTCTTGGACTTGTATCTCTTATAATTATGGTACTGGCTGTATTCAAAGGGAAAGATAAACAAAAAAGTTCTTTATCTACTGAGTCAGTGTAGAGAGAGTAAATCTATAGCCAAAGAGATACAAGGGATTTCCCCTGTATCTCTTTGGCTTTCATAAGCTCAACTTTATTCAGCATCATTAAAAAGGAACTGGAATATCACAAAATTCCAGTTATCGGACAATACATTAGCGAAAACTTGAAGAAACGAGTCTTAGAAACTCCATAATTTATTAATCCATTACATTTTATATAAATGATATGACGGACTAAAGCACCAACCCTATGATTATCCCTAATAGAAATGTTAGGTTACAGCTTCCATATACGAATCCTATATTTAAGAAAGAATAGGTGAATTTTATAAAGATGAAAAATCCTAAAGTTCAATTATTATTTGTATTTACACTTGTCTCTATCATTCTCTTTCTGTTGGATACATCCATTATCTCACTATACAACTTTGTCGACGTACTATGGTCTATCACAATAGTAGGAATTGCCTTCATTATTTTTATCGAAAACCGTTCCCCACAAAGTACTTTAGCATGGTTTTTAGTATTAGCACTTCTTCCTGTTGTTGGTGTACTTTTGTACTCTCTTTTTGGCCGAAGTCGTTGGAGAAGAAAGAAGCATCTACATCGTTCAGAAGAGCAAAGAAAATTATTCCGTGAGATTTTAGAAGGAAAACGCCTAGATTTATCATTCACTTCCTCATTAAGTGAGCGCTCTACTTATTTAACACAAGTTGTACAAAAATTCGGTGGCGGTCCTGTTGCCAATAATACCACAACAAAACTCTTAACAAATGGGGATCAAACATTTACAAACATTATACAAGCTATTGAAAATGCTACACATCATATACATATTCAATACTTTATTTATCGAGCAGATGAAATTGGTACAAAAATTCGCGATACATTAATAAAGAAAGCAAAATCTGGTATAATTGTACGCTTTCTTTATGATGGAATCGGGAGCAATTCATTACGAAATCGTTTCTTACAACCCATGAAAGATGTAGGAATTGAGGTTGTGGCATTTGATCCTATTCTTTCGTCATGGCCACTTGAAACAGTAAATTATCGTAACCATCGTAAAATTGTCATTGTAGATGGAGAGATTGGTTTTACAGGTGGGCTCAATGTTGGCGATGAATATCTTGGTCGTTCTAAAAAATTTCCTATTTGGCGTGACAGCCACTTAAGAATAGAAGGAAAAGCATTGTACAAATTACAAGCAATATTCCTTGAGGATTGGCTCTATGCCACTAATGGTTTAAATACTTATTCTTGGAATCAATTTATGAATACAAAATACTTCCCAGGTAAAGAAAATTCTCATGCAGAAGGTGCTGTTCAAATTGTAGCAGGTGGACCAAGTTCAGATGATACAAACATTCGTAATACTTTACTTGCTGTTATAGGTTCTGCTAAGAAATCAATTTGGATCGCAACACCCTACTTCATCCCGGATCAAGAAACATTAACATTACTACGTTTAAGTGCAATGGCTGGAATAGATGTCCGCATTCTATATCCAGGTAAGAGAGATCGAATCATTAGTGATCAAGCATCTCAATCATACTTCACACCACTTCTAAAAGCCGGTGCTTCAATTTACAGCTATAAAGATGGTTTTGTGCACGCTAAAATTGTACTTGTAGATGATAAAATTGCAACAATTGGCACAGCAAATATGGATGTCCGTAGCTTTGAACTAAATTATGAAATTATTAGCGTACTTTATGAATCTAAGACAGTTCTTGATATTAAACGTGATTTTGAAGAGGACTTTAATCATTCAACTGAAATTCGCTGGAAATCATTTCAAAAACGTAGTATTCAAAAACGAATACTGGAATCCCTAATGCGTCTAATTTCTCCTTTATTATAATTCCGAAAAAAGTAATCTAAACAATAAAATGTACTCTATATTTTTAACAGTAATCAAAAACTTTTAGTTTATAAGTTTTTTACAATACTTTTTGTTATTCCCCCTTTTCGAGGGGATGGACAAAAACACCATTAACGTACAAGAGTTAGTTAAATTGTGTCTAAATTATGTCTAAACGTACAATTTTCTTTTTTTGATATGGTGACCCCTTATACCCAATTTATTAATCTGGACTATTTTAAAATTAGTTGCCCATTGAAGTTTTTTAAATCTTCAATTACTTCCTTTTGATGATTGTCCCAAAATTGGTTTGTACCTTTAGGAATGCTATCTAATGAGAAAAATTCAGCGTTTTTACTTTCATCAGTTTCTTTAATGGTAGTCCCGGTCCATTTATCTACTCTAAATAAAAATTCAAACATCTGGTATTCGTCCCCGAATTCATTTTTTATTGATTTATCTGATCCCGAATATATTGCAATTAACGTCGCATCAATAACGTCAATACCTGTTTCTTCTTTTATCTCTCTTTTAAGTGTTTCAAAAATGGATTCACCTAGTTCCATTGAACCTGCGGGCATTCCCCATCTATTTTGTCCCTTTCTTTCAATGAAGAGAATCCGTTCCTTTTCATCCTGAATGATGGCACGAATGGATGGGTGTATAATTTTTTTATGATCAATTAGCTTTCGTAATTGACCTAGATACGACTCTTCCCAGCTTATATTAGACATTCTAATCCCCCGTGGTTTTTCATTACTTATTCTATATAGAACTGGATTTACCTTCTTTTCCTACTGTAAATAAGAAGTATGCTTATTAAACTAAACTCCCTCTATATAGAAAGGAAAATCTCACGATTTCTCTTGTTTTCTCCATATTTCGTAGTAGTTTGTTTTAAAATTTATTTGAGGATTGGAATTATAGTGTAATAAAGGGTAATTTTGGGGGCATAGTGAAAAAGAAACTTATAGTTAACCAAACCAACCTTATCCAAAAGTTGGATAACCAGCTAAAGTATGGTTGCACTGGTGGATCTCCACATTTCTCATGGAGGTCAACCCTCCCATATCTCACAGAGTCTATGCTCCAAAATTCCTTCGTCCAACCTTTCCATGAGGTGGATGTCAGTCATGCTGCCCGACAGGGTCCTTGCCCGTATTTTAGTTGATTTACTGACTAATCCGTGCTTCAAATGTCTAAAACAATTTAACTACTACCTAATGAATTTCACTAAAAGAAATTTTAAGCTGCTATCTGTAATGCCGCCATATGAGGAATGTCCCTTAACATACGTTCTTCACTAAATTCACACTTCTTTTTACCGATGGTAAACAGAATTCTTATGAGCTTATTACATATTGCAATTAACGATTGCATTTTCTTCAAAGGATTATCTGGGCGTTTTGTAAAATACTCGTGTAATGCTTTAAAAGCAGTATTTTTAGCGACTAAAGGCATTGCTACTCGAAAAAGGAGTGCTCTTAGAGTCTTCCTTCCTCTTTTTGTAATTTTGGTTTGTCCTTTGTGCTTTCCAGATGTATTTTCCTTCAGGCTAAGCCCAGCCAATTTGATAATCTGCCTAGGGTGGGTGTAGTTGCCTAGGTCTCCTACCTCCGCATAAAAGCCTGCAATCGTATCTTTGCCTATTCCCTTAATCGCCAACATTTGTTCAACGCCTGGAACTTGTTCAAGAAGTTTATCTATGTTAGATTCCAGTTCTTCGAACTTTTCCTTTATTAGCTCATATTTGTCTATTAACGTGCTTAGCTCTAATTTAGCCATATCCGAACCTTCACGAATGCCGATAGACTCGGTGGCAACCTGCTTTAGCTCTTTTATTTTACTGAGTCCCACTGCACGTTTAACAGCTTTTCGAAGATGTACTAATATTTCTTGTTCCGATAGGATGACTAGCTCATGTGGCAATAAATTTAGTTTTAATAATTGGATCGCCGACTTACCTTCCCAAGCTTTAAATACCGTAAGGAATTCTGGAAAGTAGCGGTCTATCCAATTATGAATTTGCCCCTGAACTGCTTGAAGATCAACAGCTAGGAGATCACGTATTTTTCGAGCCACTCGGAGTTCTGCATAAACTCCTTGCGGAATGTTCGGTTCTGCATATCTCCCGTCTTTGACCAATTGTGCAATAACTCTAGCATCCTTTACATCATTTTTAGTTGGAGAATTATCATCTAACTCTTTACTTTTCTTAACATGCATAGGATTTACGACTACAAACTTGATATTTTGTTCTTTAAGGAAGTGAGCTAAATTTAGCCAATAATGACCTGTCGGCTCCATTCCTACAATCACTTTATCCATTTTGTTTTGAACCATTAAATTTTTAATCCACTCTATGAAACAGTTAAAGCTAGAATTTGTATTTTCAAAGTATAATGGTGCCGAAACTTCTAAACCTCTAAAATCTTGGGCTCTTGCCACATGCTTGTATTTAGCAATGTCAACACCTATAATTAATGTTTGAGAAGTAATTTGAGCAATCTTTTCATTTTGGTTATAATTCATTTAAATAGCCTCCTGGTATTTATGTTTGTGTCCTTTTTGCCGCTAAGCTTTGGACACTCATATCTTACCAAGGGGCTTTTTTATATTCAAACCTCATATTTCTTCATTACAGGAATGCTGCCCTTTAGTTCAATAAGAAAAGGCTGCCTTAATAAGCAGCCAAACCTTTGTGGAACGTACCCGTCTGCTTAATAAGAAAGCTTACCATTAATCACCAAAAATATGAAACGAATTACTTTTTAATTTCCACATATATTGGAGTGTGGTCACTTAACTTAATCCATTCCTCGAAGGAGCCTACCTCAATAAAGCTTAATTGTTTTAGGAGAGTCTCAGATGCAAACACATAATCAATGTGAAATGGCCTATCTTTGTCCTTTCTAAAATAGTGTGTTGGTTTAGTTTCTTCGCCATGTTCTTCATTAAAATAGGTATGGTAGGCACTCATTATACCAAAGCTTTTAAGCAACTCCACAACTTCTGAGTGTGTCCCAATTCTTTTGATATAATCAAATATCTTATTACTGTTCCAATCACCTGCGATAATACAGGGGGCATTAAGCAAAGATTTATAGTGATTTAATGCTAAATAAATTTGTCCAATATAACTGTAATATTTTTTTTTTGTATTTTGTGCCCAAATTGCAAACAAATTAAAATTTTGGTCGCCTGAGACTATTAAAGGAATTATATAACGAAAATCCTTATTATAAGATGGATGAATATCTATTTGATAGTTATTGTTTAATGTGATAATTCCAATGCCTTTGTTTGGATTGTCTCCAAACCAAAGGAACTGATTGATTGATTGTATTTTGTTACTTTTCCTCCATTTTTCAGGAGCTTCACACTCAGGGATTACTAGTATATCAGCTGAGAATGGAAGTATCTCTTCGATTTTATCTCTAAATCGCATTGCAGCATTCCATGTAACAAGTTTCATACATTTTCCCCCATAACTTCAAATATAAGCTTAAATGTACCTTTATTTTAAATTACAATTCAACATAAAAGGCACTTCTCCTTCTTTAAGAAATGTACCCCTTTAGTTAAGTAACAAATGTTTATCAAATATGTAATTTCAGTAGTAATCTATATTTTGATTATTTTTACTCCCAAGTTGTAAATGAGATTACCAATTTCTAATACACCTTGCACACAAAAATGAAGCTGCAAAAGGAATTAACGGCTTCATAGTACCCCCGCAATTTGAACACTCTCCAAATTTCACTAAATTAAATTTAATTTTACCACTGTCTATTGGCATAACTAGTGAGGCATGACCTTCCATAAGGAGTATTGGAACAATATAAGAAGCTATAGCTGTTTTTGTAATATTATTCATTAGCCATTCCCCAAGACTATCTTTGGGAGGATTTGTTCTTGAAGTCCCGATTGTGACTGTTCGCCCCTTAAAAGTATCAAGTAACTTGGTATATTGTTCTTTACTTAGTTTAACAGGTGAACTAGATTTTCCAAAAAAAATCTCCTTATTTCCATTTGAAATATATTTATATTTAAACGGTTTCTTTTTCACGATCGTTTTCATGTCATGCATAATTTCATACATTAACTAACTCACCTCATCAACTTTTGTAGCTCTAACTAACTTCTTCAACAGAGTTAGAAAATCCTTCTTCCACTAAACTGCCATTTAGTTGAATAACAAAAATAGCCTGCAATGGTTGCCGGCTATTCAAGTAATGCACCCGTTTGTTTAAGTGAATAAATTCACATTTATAATTCCTCTCAAATATAATATCAGTTTATATATTCACAATTCTTCTCTAACAGGTTCTTCACTAAATCTCTTAGATAAATTGTAATTTGTTAATCGATGTGCTTGTGTAACCACTGCTCAAATACTTTCAACTGTTCTTCAGTATGAAAGTAATGTTCACCTGCTTCCATGACTTCTAATTCACAACTGTATTTTTTTGTAAAATAGTTAATAGTTTCAAATTCGCACAGTTCATCCTTGGCTCCATACATAATATATGTATCAGTATTCCATGTATTAATAGGATGTTCTTTTACATAGCATAAATAATCCCAATATAACTTTTGACCAATAGGTGTTTCTATAGTCATTTCTTTTTGCAAAAGCTCGGGTGTTACATTAAACCATTTCATCATATTTTCGATAATTCGTTCCATATTAAATACCGGTGATAAAAATAATGCCTTTTTTAGCACATCGTTTTGATAAGCTAAAAGGCTAAAATAAGCTCCCATACTACATGCAAACACGCTTACTTCTTTCCAATGTTCTTTTGCGTAATTCATAATTATAAATAATTCACTAACACAAAACTGTACTTTACAAGGAGTATTATCATTTTTTCTTTCTCCATGCTCAGGTAAATCAAAGCTTAATACTTGATAACCTTTTTGATTGGCTTCTTCAGCTAATATTTGAATCACTGCATCTTCTTTATTTGACATATTTCCATGTACTGCAATAAAAATTTTTTCACTCTTTTCTCCCCATAAAACTGCGGGAATATTACTAATTTTAAAATTGTCTTTAAGCATATTTCCTCCATAGAATAAGACGTATGGGTTTTGCAAAAAATCACATACAATTTATATTCTTCTACTTAGTTTAAATAAATCAAACTATTCATAACTTACCACAATTTGTCCACCTCTTCAGAAGCTTACAAGTTCTCTTATTTTGATTCCTTATTGAGCTAACCTGCCATTTAGTTCAAGAACAAAAAAGCCACCAAATTGGCAGCTGGATCTTCAACTCTTGCACCCGTTAGCTTAAGTGAATTTTTTCACAATTTGCCCATTCTATTCAATTATCTCGCCTGAACAAACCCTCAGTTTTTCCTTAGCAATTGCCATTGCTCTGTCAATGTTATCAGTAAGTGAGAAGCCAGTTGACGTTTGTAGCCAAGTTTCCCATTTACTATCCCAAAAATAAGCGTCAATTTCTAAAAGCCCGTCTCTCGAACGTTTATTAATTTCAACTTTATATGCCTTACTTGGTGAGTATATATCTTTAACAAGTTCAAGCATAATTCTAACTCCTCTAAGAATATCTGTTTAACCGCAACTCCTTGTTTAATTCTTGCACCCTTTCAGTTGAATAAGAAACACTCAATACTCAACTATATTTAGCCATTGACTATCGGGACCAATGGTTATATGAGGAACCTTATTTAATTGAAACATTTTGTAAATGTCCAAATTCTTTTTGGTTAATTTACTTAATTGTTCTGATACATCAGTCTCGGAAAAAATCAGATAATCTATCGTAGTAGACCGTAAATAAAATTCGTAAATATATCGTTTTTGACTGTCCTTTACATAACCCATATAACCCATTTCCCTTGGAAAAGTGCGTGGTAACAGGAATTTATTAACTTCAATAAAGTCGTTTGAAATTTCATTTAATAGGTTTTGTTCATATTCAGGAATAATCACATAGATATAACAATCTTGCTTGTAAAAGCTATTAATTATGCTAATAAACTCTTGTTCATCAATTTCTTCATCGAGTAATATTTCCTGTTTTTTCGGAATGCTTCTCAAAGCCTAATCACCCCTTTTTTATGATTATACAATTAGACTGGAGATGTTTCCTTCTTCAAGTAAACTGCCATTTAGTTGAATAACAAAAATAGCCTGCAATGGTTGCCGGCTATTCAAGTAATGCACCCTTTAGTTTAAGTGTAATCACGCACAAGCTTCATTTTTATTTAACATAGTTTAATGTCACTAAAACAATTTCTGGACGATTAAAAATCCTTAAAGGAATAATACTATTTCCAAGTCCTCTATTTACAATCAATGTAGTGTTCAATGAATTGTATTTACCAGAAGTATACTTAGGAAATAATCCTTGGTCTGGAGCAATTAAACCACCAATGAAAGGAATTCTAAATTGTCCGCCGTGTGCGTGACCTGAAAAAACAACATCAAATTCATATTCACAATAAAGAGAAAACATTTCAGGTCTATGTGCTAATAGAATTTGAAAATTATCTTCTTCTTCGAGTCCTTCTAATGAATTAATGATGTTTTTTTCCGTTGTGGCTTTTTCTGAATAAGATTCTTTTAAATTAGCTGGGTCATCAATTCCTATAATTTGAATTTTGTCAGTTCCATTGGTAATTTCCTCTGCTGAGTTTCTCATCACTTGTACACCGATGTTATTTAATTTATCCTCTAATGAATTGAATTTTCCAGACCACCATTCATGATTTCCTGTCACGTAATAAACTGGAGCAACTTGAACCAATTTTCCCATCAAAATTAAACTAGGTTTCTCATCATATTTTTCTGAATCTATTAAATCACCTGTAAATACAATCAAATCTGGTTTTTCCTTTTTCACTCTTTTAACTAAGTTACTTTGGTTATTCCTAAAAGACTTACTGTGCAAGTCAGATAATTGTACAATTTTATATCCATTAAAATTTTGTGGGAGCTTGTCTGATCGAATGCTATATTCACTTGTTACAATTGAATTGTTTTGAAAATAAAAAAAATAAATTAATAAAGTCATACCGATTAAAAAGTATAGCCATCTCTTTTTTGTTCTTCTCTTCAACCAATACCACCTCTATTTTTACTAATCAAATATATTTTTGTTAAACTATCCTGCCCCGTGGAATAAGAAAGAAGCTGCTGCAGCAACCCCTGCTGTTCAACTAAACTAAAGCACCCGTTAGCCACCCATGAATCGAAAAATCATCGCTTCACCACAGAGAATGAAAGTAGGTTTTTTGTGGTAATACTGATAATGCGACATGAGGTTTAATTTTAGGCTCAGCTTTTTTAAAAATTATAATTGCTGGGTCTACTTTAGCATTGTCTTTTTTTGATTTTCACTGTTTTGTACTTTCATAGTAGTTGAACAAACAGGATCATTTATATATCAGCAAAAACTCCTAATTGTCTCATCAAAATGTGATTTGTATTTGTTAAATACTCCATCATAAGGTGGAAAAAGTTTCCCTTGAGGTTCTTTTGGTAAATTCCCGATATTTTGAAGAGATTTAATATGATGTTCCAAACAAAAATTAACGCCCTCAAGTGATTTATTATTACAATTTTCTTTTTTACACACTTGATTTGATTTTCTAAAGGCATTTTCTTTTAGATACCGCTCCATAAGTGCTAAATATATTAATATTGTATCTGGTGCTATATAATGTTCATTCTCCCATTCAACCATTTCAGTAAACGGAACTTTAAACAAATACTCTCCATTTCCAAAATTCCACGCAAAACTTCCTTGCCAAAATTGATTACATATATCACATTGATATAGTTTTTCATTACTATTTTTAGGTTTAACAATGGTCTTTAGGTGTTTCTTTAATAGTTTACTTTCTTTTATTCGCTTTGAAATGTCCTTTCTTTGTAAATCTAAATCGATATAATTATCACAAACGCAGTTCATTAGAGTCTCCATTTCACATCTTCGTTTTTACTATATTTTAACATATCCTTCTTCAACTAAACTGCCAGTTACTTCAATAAGAAAAGCTACATAATGGCAGCTAGATCCTCAACTATAGCACCTCGTTAGTTGAACAAGGAAAACGTCATACAATTCCAATGTTTTGCATCCCTTTTTCTTGTACCTTTCCAGCCCTTTTTCTGTAACTCTTTAGCAATTAACATATTAAAAAAACCGTGTCCAACTAATACCACCGATTTATATTCATTAGCGTAGTCAATTAACTGTTGTGATGCCTTAATTGCCCTATATTTTGCTTGATACAAAGACTCGCACTCATATGAATAGCTACTGAACCATAGTATTCTTAATACAATCGCCCAGATACTTGGCTTTAACTTTACATTAAATAATTGTAATGAATTAGAAGGTAACTCAGTTTCTCGGAATATAGGGTCAGAAATGATTTTCGTTACTGGATTTAATAATCTTGCTGACTCAACAGCCCTTTTTAAATCACTCGTAATAACAATATTTGCAGTTGCAACTTTTTCAAGGGTTGCTGAGGGATATGTTGACTCTTCAAACACTCCAATGTAATCATACTTTTCAACCCACTTCTTAAATTCCAAACCAGTTATTTTATCATTTTCAGTTAGTTGTGATTTTCCATGTCTAATCAATGATATTTCCATAACTCTTCTCCTCGAATTTTCACGTTACTTACTACCATCAACTGTTATTCTATAAAAGAATTAAGGAATCCTTCTTCAACCTGCCAGTTAGCGGAATAGTGCAACAATAGCAGGTAATCTTAAAATGATAATTTTTGAATGAAAAGTGTCAGTTCGTATTTTCTAACTTGCTATTGGGAATATCTAATTATGCAATCATCCAGTCTATTAGAGGAGGTGATTCAATTGGAAAATAACAGTAATAACAGCGGTTCGGTAGGACCGTCTAATCCAGGTCATGGTGAGGGCACACCAGAAATTCCTATGCCAACGCCAACACCGACACCAACGCTGGCACCGTCAAGGCCACCAGGGCAGATACCCCAGGGGTGACTTTACCAAATAGGAAAAAATTGTACTTTTAGCCTGTTAAATGTATTTTTCGTCAAAGCAGAGCAATACATTGCGGAGAATCATCAGAATTGGGTCATCGAACAATTTAGTGTATTTACTAAAGAATAAATTAAAGGTCGGTAACCTTGGTAAGGAGGTTAACGACCTTTTTGTTATCTTATATTTTCCTTAAAATTTGTTGAAATAAAGATCCCTGATAGTTTAATAATGCCTTTGACTACTCAGTTACCTGAGTGGTCTTTTTATTTCTAATCCATATAGTGATGGATACTTCAAAAGAAAGCATTAGGAACTAAGAAACTAATTAGCCTTATTAAAAATGTCCTACACATAAAACAGTCGTGTTTAGAATAGAAATATAAAACCAATTTCAAGGGGGGATTATTGTGAACTTAAATGAATTCATCTGGGCTCTTTTAGGTATGATTTTACTTTTCCTTGTAAATTACATTCTTTTGTACAAAAAGCAAAAGGCATTACCCCCCAAAAAACTTTAAACAAGTGAATGAAAAAGATCCTCTTTTATCTAGTCAAAGATCAATCGACCATAAATATAATTACTTTGATTCCGTCTAAAACCACCCTGAGTCATAATCAAGGTGGAATTTTTTGTTTTTTTGGTAGGTTAATGAAAAACCTTTTAGCTAAAAAAACGCCAAACAATGTAGTCTGATCTTCAATTGTTGTAATGGATTAGTTGAAGGAAACTTACAATTTACTAGATGAGATTAAATAATTCATACAAATAGAGGCAGCGTGGTACACTGTCTCTTTTTCTTTGTTTACTATATGTCTTATGCCACGTTATTTCACTAGTCGAGTAGAAAGGAACCTCTCTACCTTACGGTAGATTGTGTTCCTCCCCCTCCCAGAACCGTTCTTGCGCTATTAACGCACACGGCTCCTCCTAGTTACCATTCACAAAACGTTGTAATCTCTTAGGATCATATTTTACTAATTCTGCTATCCTTACTAGTTTTGTCCCCATTTATTATTCCTACCTCTGTTTGTAGTAAATGTGTCCCCAGCAAGAGTGATAACTGGTAGCTAGTCTTTCCTCCATCGGCATTACCCAACTTCATTGGTACTACACTGCTATCCGACTCCCTACACCGGCATTTGGTTTCCTTACTTTTTATCGCTTGTACACCATACTCTTCTAACAAGAAAAGACCGGTAGGGTCTCCCGAGTTGCCGTATCATATCAATGTGTAACGTGCCAAGGTCTCTGACTCCAGAGAGGTTTTATCCATCTTGCCTTTAACGAAGGATAAAATGTTTCTTTCTGCTGTTGGTAAAGCATCAGCCCTCTCGATTTACTAACATTATGGAGCTCAATCCCTTCAACCATTTGGCTTTCGGCCCGCCGTCGGGTAGAAAACAAACGCGCGCAATCAATATTTATTGATTCACGTTTCTTGTAGCCCCCCTACGATCCCGGACGGTCGGATTTCCCGAGTCCGGTTCTGACCTTGGAATAATCACTTACAAGCCTTCCCATACAACCGCAGGATTAAATGTCGGTACACATATTCCCCCATATTTGTAGGTTTACTTGTAAGCTAGTTTAAACATACTTTTATAGCTCAGAGTCTATAATGCTCAAACATTCCAAGTGCCCAGAGGTCCTTTGCCCTATCAAAGGTGTTACCTAGATTAGGAGTATAATTTGCTTATACTTAAGAAGACATTACTCTTCTCTCAAAGCTACTACGACCTCATGCGCCAGTCCTAAATCTTCCTATCAATTTCTAATATTTTACATCAATCTTCCCTTTCAAATTATCCCCTGTAACTATTAATAAATATATACCTGCTTTTTCTGCATTAAACTGGATTGCGTTCGTATCAATGTTTCCATATTCTCCATACGTCTCTTCTAGCTCTTTCATCTCGGTGCTTTTGACCGTTTCTTCCCGTAAGACATCGGTCTTCCCCCGTTAGATAAAGGTCGACGCTAAGCATATATCCCTCGAAACAGTTTCTCAGAGGGGCGTAGATTTCGGGACTGCAGTATTCGTTAAATCCTTCTGGCCTCTAGGTTTGCTCGCCACACAGACTGTTCCGACCTTATTCTCTCTGTGTAGAATAGGCCGCCGTGACTTTTACTTCCAAGCAGAACGTAGTTCGTTACCTCCCCACGCATTGGATATGCTAGTCATCCGAATCGGTCAATTGATGACAGGAGACTTTCACTCCATAAGATTCTCAGCCTTGACGGCTGCTGAACGAATTCAATAAAAAATGGATATTTATGTTGAAATATAGCTTAAAGATTATGAGGGTTTTCACTTAAACTAACTGGCATGTGTGCGGCCGAGCCTAGGTCGTATCATATAACGGGTGGGATTCCCGTCGAGTAAGAACTAGCCATTCACTCGTAGCGAGTCTTGGAGGGCTAAAGGTAACTTTAGTCTTTAAGCGTAGACAGTTAGGTGGACTAACTCCCCATTATTATCTAAAATATGATACCCATATCCTCCCCCATTCATTTGGTCAAAGGATATAAAACTCGTTACTACATCTCCCTTTTTTAAAGATATTGGAATCTCGTTTTTTCCATTGAAACGCTCAAACTCTGCGGAAAATGATGTTTTTGTCTTTTCTTCGATCCAATTTTCTTTTATAGTAAAGTCGATTAATCTTATACATAGCAGTAGAGGGAAGACTAAAAGTGAAATCCATACTAATTGCTTTTTTTTCTCTAAAAAATAGCAGCTAAAAGCATAGATAAATGCACATAATGCACCCACACTTCCAGCAATCAATGAAAACAAATTAATACCCATAATTGGAAAAAACACAATAAATCCTGCTAAACAGTGCAAAAGGATACTCGTCTTGAATGTGAACTCTCTCCATTTATACCTTACAAAATCGATTAACACTGTCATCACTAGTGCATATCCGCAAATTAATCCCCAAACATTTATATTTGACAAAGATACTGTAAACTCATACAAATCAAATCCGGTTCCCAAAATGATATATATACACATAATAAATACTAATAAACCAAGCGCTGCTAGTTTATTAAGTATGTACTCCATTACATTGTTATTTAATGCTTTTTCTAAAATCATAAATCCCCCTAAATGAAATTTTTTAATATGATATAATTATAGTATCAGATATTCACAAAAGATTTACAGAACAATCCGGCCCTTAAATGGCCAAAAGCGCTTTCCTTATTATAGGAAAGCGCCCAATTGTTGAAGATTATCTTAAAGCGAGCCGATATTTACCATTTGATCAAACCTTTGATATCTCTGAAAACCTTCCATACGTTACACCCAAAATTGCTTACCAATGTGATAAGCAATTCTTGTTGTTTATCGTATGAACTATAAAAACTTATGCCAGGATCGTAGCCTTCAAAGTGGAAATCAAACGTGCCTTCTTCTTTTTTATCCAACCAAATCCCATACCCATAGCATTCTTCTTTCACTTGAGGAGTTAACATTTCTTTTAACATTTCCTTCGATATCAATTGACCCTTCATCAGACTGGCCCAGAACTTTTCAACATCTATTACAGTAGTAAATGCTCCCCCTGCTCCTGTTCCTTTTACGTCAACACTGTAAATATTGGTATAAAACTCTTGCCTGCTGTCATCATATAAATACCCGTTTGCACATTGAGCAGGCAATCTGTCCAGCTCATAATATCCCGTATTCAACATACCGCAAGGAATAAAAACATGTTCATTAAGATATACATCAAATGAAGAGCCAGTAATGGCCTCAACAATAAGACCAAGAACAACAAATCCTGTATTATTGTATTGAAATCTATCTCCTGCAGGATACATCATCGGCTTATGAATAAATAATGGAATGATATCCGATGATGTGCGAATTTTATAATTGGGGTAATCTATCCACAGTTCGTCATAATCTTCCATGACAGACTCATCAAAATAGTCGGGTATTCCCGATGTATGATTAAGCAACTGCCTGATGGTGATATGAGGATCAATATTCTTTAAATCAAAATTCAAGATGTCCCCGATACAACTATCAAAAGATAATCGACTTTGTTCAATCAGTTGCAAAATGGCTATGGCAACAAATACTTTTCCTGCTGAGGCTGTTGCAAACTTTGTATCAATCTCATTTGATACTTTATTTGGTAAATCCGCGTATCCAAAGGCTTTACGGTATACATTTTTACCATTTTGAGTGATCGATATGACCCCACTAAAATCCTCGTTTATACATTCGTCAAACCCCATCATTTCTCTCTCCTTTAAGCAAACTTATATTGATGTATGCAAGTATTAATTTTGCTCATTCTTCCCTCCAACGTTTTATTAACGAACAACATTTCGTTCTTTTTGGGACATTCGCATTCTTTATTTCGTAAATATCCCCCTTTCAGAAAAAGATTCAAATGACAAGTAGCATTACACCTTACCACATGTTTTGTCTCGGATATAAACAACTTCGTCTCGCTTACGAATATTCCTTCTTTTATTCCACAATTTGGCCCTTTTCATGAAGAAAGACGCTTTCCTTATTTCAGAAAATCGCCCTTTAATTGAATAACTTTACTGGTGTTTTTAAACAACTTTATTGTCATTCAACCTTTAAAAGGTACTATTCACAAGCTTTTTGTTTTGTGTACAAATTGATTTTTAGTAAAAAGCCTAACTAAGACCACGGTCGTATTGGAAAATAAAACCTGAGACTGTGTTAACCAAAGAAGTGTTTATGTAAACTAAATTTAATAACAGAATAGAATAGAGAAGGGGAAATATTAAAAGGTTCTTAATAATCTATTTCAATGGGAATGTCGGAAAGGCATCATGATGGAAATTAAGCGTATAAGTGATTATTTTGTAGCTACTGATGGACGATAGCGAAAGACAGGTAACGATCTTGAAACTTAAAGGAGCTGTTTTACTATCAATAAGGAGATCCTCAATGGCGAAGAAGTTACCAAGACGGATGGTGCAACCAAGATTGCGAAATCGGTTGAAAAAAAATCGGTCGTACAATCCTATTTACGAGCGTGGGCTGCACTCGGGGCATGCACTGTAACGCTAGTTGCAATTATATTGAAATCCTTTTTGCCTCACGCACCGGACTATACAATGGGTTTTGCTCCAACGTGGGTTACGGCTTTCGCTGCAATATTGGGAGTGATCGCATTGCTGTTATCAATTGGTTGGCCGCGTGTAAGAATCATGCCACGTCTAATCGTGCTAATTGGTGCTTGGGGTGCTTGTATTCTACTAGTCTGGTCATCAGCTGGTATCGTCTTTGACGCACTCCGCACGGCCGCTGTACTTGGAATACCTGGTTTACCACCCGTCGTGGACTGGTCAGGGTTTGCGACCCGGACTGTTAGCCTCATAGGGGCAACACTGCTGGCTTTGACTACCGTCACCTTTCAGCGTGTATCCCGCGGTGCATGTGTCGTGTGTGGCCACGGGTCCTTGAACAAGGGAAAGATTCGATCGAATGTATGGATTGGCTATACTGCTTTCATACTGTCATTTCCATACCCCTTGTTGAAAATTTACTGGTCGCTCGGTGGGACCCTAGGGGGCGGTCAAAACTTCGGTCATCATTCTGCGTATGGAGAAGTTTTAGTTTTTGGTGCTAGTGCATTGCTTTCCCTTGCACTTGTCCAGAGATGGGGGCGTATCTTCCCTCGTTGGGTGCCATTATTTTCTGGCAAAAAAGTTCCTCGCTGGATTCTTATCACTGGAGGTTGGATTGCTACCTGTATGACTGCTCCTATGGGGTTTTTAGCAATATTTGGATCCGTTATGCAGGGACTGGGTCTAGCTGATGGTCCAGTGCGTTTCGATGGCAACGGATTGATGGTATCCATGGTTTACGGAGGGTGGATGTTGTTGGGTATCGCTCTTGGCGGAGCCACCTGGGTCTATCAGCAACAAACAAGATCCAGCTGCGCACAATGTGGCAGATAACCATTATCAATGGAATCGTTGGGGAAACTTTATTGTAAATGTAACAACTTTATTTGTAATGAAACATCTTTATTGTCATTCAACAATTACCAAAAACCAGTATTTTTGTAACATTTGTATATTACCTAACTAGCCTTGGATTTTATTAGATTCTTTCGTTACCTGTCATTTTAGGAAGTAATTTGCGCTTATTTTAAGTGATATTTTGCACATCCAACTTTTTTGTAGCTTTAAAATCTATCAAGACCTAATTCGTAAAAAGTCATATAAAATAGAGGTTGATACATATTAGTCATGTATAATATGTATCGACCTCATACTTCTTTTTCAATTATCGCGCCCGATTGTTGAAGATCATTAATCTAATCTTATTGAAAATAGGCACCCATTAGCTGAGTACCTTATTTTTAAATACCCCAAAAAATTTATCGCCCCTCGGAGCAGGGTATTTGTTAAGGACTACTCATCTTGATAAAAGCAATTCTTTTCTATAAAAAAGTTAAAAATCTATTATTCCAGAGATTCTCATGATGCTCAATGATTGTTTTAGCTCCTAGAAGTTCACTGTTAAGTGTGGTAGTTAACCCTTTTTTCATAAATAATTTATATCCTAATCCATGAGCCATTCTAATAGTTGTATCTACACAATATTCAGTTTGTGCGCCACAGATTTCAAGTTTATTTATATTTAATTTCCTTAGTTGTTCATTCAAATCAGTCTTGTAAAATGAGTTTGCATGTGTTTTGTTGATATAGATATCTGTATCTTTAGCATCTAGTTCCGGAAATAGTTGCCATTCTGGAGAATTAAGAACCAGATCACTATCATTATGTTGAACAAAAATTACAGGATTGTTTTTTTCTCTAAATAAACGAATTCTTTGATTAACCCTATTTAATACATTCGCTAAGTTATAAAGTGGAACATTTTCAGGCTGAACACCCTTTTGCAAGTCAATAATTATTAATGCTGTATTTTCCATAATTATTATTCTCCTCATACCTTTTTTAATAATTAATCTATTTAACGATATCACAAAAAGTTTTCCTTATGTTCTTTTTTTCTTTTCAAGGAAAAAAAGATGCACTGAATATTCTCAAAGGGTTCAGATGATTTGGATGGTACCATTAGTTTATTAACAGAAGATGATTTAGCAAAAGTCTCGAGTCAAAGCTTTTTTAATCATCTTACCAAATTGAACTAAATAGCTTATTACTTCAATAAGAAAAGCGATTACCTTTGTTAAGCAATCGCGCCCTAAACATAAAGAAAAAGCACAATTCTTGCTGCAGAATTGCGCCCGATTGTGGAAGATCCAGATAATAATTATGATAGCTGCCTTAAGCTTGTTTAACTAACGCACCCTATAAGAACAAGCACCCTCTACTCTGTTAATATAACATTAATTTTATCTATTAAATGACTTTTACTTCGGTATTCATTCCGTTCATACCTTATTTAGAAACATGTCCAAAAAAAAGCCATGGGGAGAAACCCCAAGGCTTTCATGCAAATAGATGATAGGTTGTCCATTCCCTTTAAGCACTTGGAACGTTAGGAATCAAACTACGAATAGCTTCGAGTAGTCCGTTTACGGCAGCTGTTTGAGCAGATGTAAGTGGACTAGAGCCATCTGTAAATACGGTAACACAGATTGGGCAAGCTTCGACATGAATGCCCAATAGGTTAATAGCAAGTCCACCAGGTACGTTGACAGTAAGAATTGGTGTTGAACCAGCAGGAGGAGTACATGTAGTACAGTTTGTTAGAAGACCCATAGAAATCACCCCCTTTTTAAAAAGATATTATATTAATATGATAGAAGGCAGCCCTCGGAAATAGACATTTGGACAAACTTTTTAAAAATGGGTAAAGGTATACTTCTTCAAATCCATTATAAAATAGAATGCTCAATATAACTTCTCACTTAAATTACAAGTATTTGTATGTTAATACATTTCAAAATTATTTTCGTATAACACTTATGATTGTTTTATATCATATATAAATAACACCCCCATACACCATTTGCTACCTTTGAAACAAAATGTGTGTTGTTGTGGTGGTTGTAGTAGTTGTTGTGCTCTCTTTAACAACTGTTCTTTATGGACGATTGTTTTTATATTACAAAATATTGGTTTAAGGGGAATTAAAATATCCTCGGTATTGTACTCTTTTAACTACACTAATCTATAAATTGGACATAGCATGTATTAACTTTCTATTCCCTTCTAAAAAGTGGCTCTGTGCCACTCTTTTCTTTGTAAATTGGGTCAAGTACGACAAAAAAAGAGATGGATTATCATCTATATTCTTCCACTAAACTGCCATTTACTTGAAGAAGAAAAAGGCATTACCTCATTGTTGAAGTAATGCTACCCGTTAGCTTAAGTTATCATGAACGAAACTAGCTCCTTACTCGTAACACCGTAGGTTAATTTGGTTACACTGTTTACTGGAAAAAAACAAACCAAATCAGAGCTACATTACGGAAGGAGCTAGTTATTATGAAGGATACCATAAAATATGTAGGTTTAGACGTTTCAAAAGAAAAAATTGCCGTTGCCATTGCAGATGAAGGTCGTGATGAGCCAAGGTATTGGGGAATGATTCCTAACACACCGGAATCCATTAGAAAGTTAATAAAAAAGCTTGGAGAAAAAGAGAATCTTCGAGTGTGTTATGAAGCTGGACCAACTGGCTATTGTTTATATCGGTTTTTTCTTAGCCTAGGAATTGAATGTGAAGTGATCGCACCATCTTTAATCCCTAAAAAACCAGGTGAGCGCATCAAAACTGACCGTAGGGATTCGATTAAACTAGCAAAATTATTCCGTGCAGGTGAATTAACGTCTGTTTATGTGCCGACAGAAGATGATGAAGCCCTTCGGGATTTAGTTCGTGCCCGTGAAGATGCCAAAGAAGATGAATTAAGAGCCAAACATCGATTATCGAAATTCCTTTTACGCAATGATATTCACCCTCCTTTCAAAGGAAAAAAGTGGACTCGTAGATATCGTGAATGGTTAAATACTCTAAAATTTGAGCGTTCTGCATCCAAAGTAGTTTTTCAAGAGTATCTGCACCATTTGCAAGAAATTGAGCAAAGGGTAAAACGGTTAGAGGAAGAAATAAAATTACAATCAACCGAAGGTTACCATGCGCCAATGATTCAAGCACTCCAATCATTAAGGGGAATAGCTATGATTACAGCTACTAGTCTTGTGGCTGAGATTGGATCATTTAAAAGATTTGCTTCTCCAAAAAAATTTATGTCTTACATTGGGTTAATTCCAAGTGAAAGTTCTAGTGGTGAAATCAGAAGGCAAGGGAATATTACCAAAACAGGAAATCGTCATGTTCGTCGTTTGCTTGTAGAAGCAGCCTGGAGTTATCGATTTCCGCCTGCTATAAAGGGGGATTTAAAGAAAAGACTCGAAGGACAGTTGCCCAATGTTCAAATGATCTCATGGAAAGCTCAAAATCGCCTGCATAAAAAGTATTTTCGTTTACTATCACGTGGAAAGTCATTTGGGAAGGCACTAACAGCCGTTGCAAGAGAATTAGCAGGATTTATCTGGGCAGTAACTCAAGAGATTGAAAATAACACTATTGCAAAGTAATAGTTACTAATAAAAGTAATATCAATTTTTGTTAAAAGTTGGAGCATAGGGCTCGGAGGCAAAGGTAAAAACCGGTAAGGAGAAACCACGAAATGTACTTGTGATATGCCTATGTAGGCTAACTCACGTTTTAAGTTAGTGGAAGCTCCTTTATACGGAAAGATAAAATGTGAAAACCCACGAATATCAGAGTGCTAACCGCAGTTGAGATTTTTGCCTTCGTGCCGTGTGCTTAACTTTTTATATCAACATGAAAGGAGAAATTTATTCATTCTCAGCTTTAAAAAGTATCTCAATCTCCAAATTGCCTGTCAAGGAAAGCACTTGACAGCCAATTTGGAGATTGAGGAGCTGTCAGTAAGCTGAGAAGGAGATACCCTAGCCTTGAAAAAGGCTGAACCCCAACTAATAAGCAAAGAAGCCGAAAAACGCTTCTCTTCTTAGAGTTGCCCAAAAACCGAAACCAAAATCAAATTGGTAGGGAGCATTGACAGTTTCGTTCATATCAGTACATTTCTTCACAATATAATCAAATTGCATACTAATTCTTGGTCAAAAAACTTCTTTAAGCAATTCAACATTAGTCCAATCCATTACTTAAATTTTTTATAAAATGAAATAGAATAATGGTTTTTTTTCATAAGCTTTGACCACCACTTTTGGAAGCGTCTACCCTGCGTTTCTTCTTTTTTTTCGTATTTTTAGCCAATAAGCCCAGACAAAAATACAAACATTACCGTAAACTTTATTAGATCCATATATCTCACTTCTTTGAACAGGCACCAATCCCTACGTGTCCTGTTCTTTATTTATTGTTAAAATTATTCATTGAATTTTTTTTATCCAATGAAAGAAAATAATTTAAACAAAATTACGGAGATGATTAAAATGAACTATTACAATAAAATTCAAAGTATTTTAGGTGTTGATGTACGTGCACGCTATTGTAATGAAGAAAGTAAAAATTATGACCCCTTCAAAAACCCTTTAATACATAAACAAATACATGGTCGTGAGATTGTTCCACTTGATGTTGCGAAATTGTGGGGAAAATAACTATTCTCCTAAGTGCACCTCCAATTTGATTGGTAACAAAGTTTATATCATTAATCTTGGTATATTTCTTATCATTCCGTTAAAAACTAATCCTTGTGGATTTCGAACATCCAACAAAAAGGAGAAAGAGATAATGTCTTTCAATTTAAGGAGTGTTTTTATGGGAATTCTAAGTGGTAATCCTCAAAATGAGCCTATGCATTATGGTGAAGTCTTTGGTACATGGACTTACCTAACTGTTGAAAAAGGACTTTATGCTGGATACCAAATCTTTGCAAATCACACTGGTGACGATGACCTCAAAAAACTTATTGAAGAAGTATTACAAGGTTTAAAACAAGAAATGAATCAAACTGAAGAGCTACTAAAAGCAAATGGTGTAGGACTTCCACCTTCACCCCCAGACCGTCCAACAGCAGATTTAGAAAGTATACCAGTAGGTGCAAGATTTTCAGACCCTGAAATTAGTGCTTCAATTTCAAAGGATATCGCTGCTGGTTTAGTAGCGTGCAGTCAAATAATTGGGCAATGTATTCGTGAAGATGTTGCTTTAATGTTTGGTCAATTCCATATGGCCAAAGCCCTTTTAGGTGCAAAATTTTTAAAGCTTAATAAAGAAAAAGGCTGGTTAATCCCACCACCACTGCACTTACAAGTACCTGAAAAAAATTAATTCTCTTAAAGCAAAGTCCATTTTTCCCAAGCCTAATGGACTTTGTTTTTTATACATTTCATTAGTTACTGCAATTTTGTACTAATAATTTTTCCTTTTATAAACGTTATTGTCTTGAATAATTTTTCTCGAAATTACAAACGTTAAAGTTAATCTCTATGATTGGAGGAAAAAACTGTGTTTAAAAAAATTCTTTATTCATCCTTTGCTCTGTTGTTTGCTGCAATGCTGTATGGAATGTCAACTGGTTATGCTCATACCCCTGTCACAAAATCCGACAGTAACAAAGTCTTCCATGTTGCTCAAAACGGTAATGACATTAATAATGATGACAATGACGATAACGACATGGATTGGGGTTGGATTGGTTTAATTGGTTTAGCAGGTCTATTTGGTTTGAGAAGGAACGATAGGAAATAAAAGACTTAACAAATTTTAAGTCCTCATTTTGAGGACTTTTTTCTGTCCTCTTAATTAACTACCTGCTTAATATGAGTATTTTATTCGAAAGATGAAATACTAAAATTTCCTATTAGATATCTCTATTAAAGACAAAATACATATACCAATACAAATAACACCAATAATTAGAAGAGGAATTACAATTTCTAAACTCAACTAAACACCTCCAAAAATACATAAATAATTACTTCATCTTTTGAATCAAATACTCATTAAGCGTTTTTTCTTCTTCAACTGCCAATTAGCTCAAGAAGAAAGCCACCAAAATTGGCAGCTGGATCTTTAACTCTTGCACCCGTTACTTTAAGTGTAAAGGTTCACAAATTCAAATTATTTGCACTTGTAGCTTTAAGTAAAAAACAAAGGGTTGTCCCCCGTCCTTAAAGTTTAGAAAAATTCTGTGACATAATAGCCATAAACAAATGACTTTTCCCATCAGGCGATATGTACATTCCTTCGGCATTCAGGTGTTCTACGGCGAATGCTGTTAATTCGTGTGCCATAGCTTCATCACATTTAAAGTATGGATTAGCAAAAATGTCGTAACCAGTTACCTGTTGTAATTCTTTTAGTACGATGGATTGATTTCTTGTCTGATGAATCATACTTTCATTACCCCAAGCCCACATCCAGGTATCACTATTACTGGACCATGAACCTATAAAAACAACGTTAAATTCTAATTTTACTTCACTATCAGTTTTAAATTGTAAAATTGAACCTTCTTGACTATACCAATACTCTTCAAAGCTACCTATTCCATATTTTTGAAAGAGTTTGCCTTGCTTAGATTCTAATTTGTCATAGCAATAATCAAGATAATCATCAAATTGGTCATCCGTCATTGACAATGTACATTCCCCGTTTCAAAAAATTGAACTGCATTTATCTATTCAACGATGGCAAACTAAATTCCTTTTTCCACTATCCTTCTTACGTTACCACAATAACAAAAAGGGATAGCCGCAGCCATCCAATCTTTAACATAAGCACCCGTTACTTTAAGTGCAACCCTTCACAAACTCTCATAAATCCTTAAGAAATCATATACAAAAAGGCTCTAGAACCAGAGCCTTTTAAGTTTGACCTATCTTTTAAATCCACCTTCAGAATGAATAATCTGACCAGTAATCCATTCTGCTTCATCACTCACCAAAAATTTAATTGTTTTTGCAACGTCTCTTGGCTCACCAATCCTACCGAAAGGAAACTTCTGTATTAATTCACTTTTTATTTCCTCTGACATCCATCCTGTATCAGTTGGACCTGGATTTATTGCATTAACCGTTATTCCCAAAGGGGCTAGTTCAGCAGACAATGTTATAGTAAGTGCATCTACCGCCCCTTTTGTTGTTGCATATGCTAATTCACCAGGCATTGGTCCTTGAAATTGTCCTGAAGTAATATTGACAATTCTTCCTCCAGATTCCTTCTTAAAGTTCCGGGCAAATTTACTACTTAATAGTGTCGTTGCTCGAACATTAACCATATAGTGTTTATCTAATTCTTCGGCAGTTAAATTAGAAAAATTGTTGTTTGTCGAGTAGGCTGCGTTATTAATCAATATATCAGGATAACCAAGCTGTGCAGAAACTCTATTTAAAAGTTGTTCTGGTGCATCATATTGAGTTAAATCCAACTCCATACACGACACCTTAACACCTTTTTTTATTAAATCATCTTTTAATTTCATAGGCTCATCTAGACTAATGCTCCAAGGCATTTTTTTATCATACTCTGTCCAATATGTAAAAAATATATTATAGCCCGTTTCGGCTAACTCTTTACAAATAGCTGCTCCAATTCCTTTAAGACGGCTTGCACCCGTAATAATAGCAATTTTATTTTTTAATTGGTTCATAATACTTTTCCTCCAATAAAAGGACGCATAAATAAGGGCAACAGGAGATATAATAGTTTCCACAAAAAAGACAGACACACAAGAGGCATCCATCCATAAAAAGGGTATTAGAAGCAAAATAATGCAGTCCTTGAATGATTATAGATAGTAAATAAACTCTCCTATATGAAAAGTAAAAAACTAATTTTCCTAATTATTACAAGTTCTTCCACATCTCGAATCTTTAACCCCTTTCAATATCCCCACTATGTTTAATTTAACATAAAGGATAAATATTACAAAAGTAAATTTAAGCATAATACTTTAGTTCTTTTTCATCTCCTGCCCGTTAGTCGAATAAGAAAAAGGCTGCTTTTTTGGCTTAACCCGTTCGGTTTAGGGAGAGAAAACCTTAAAAACACATTACTAACAGGAAAAAATAAAATTTAAATAGCCTGAATTTTTGCACATAAAGACAATAAAAACACACTAAAAAATCTAACGAGAACCGATAAGGGAAAGAAACTTTTAAATTAGAGTATGAATTCGCAGACTAATTCGTATAGCGATTTGGTCTTCTTTTTTATTATTAACGCAGTGTAAAGTCAATTAATATTGTATTAGCAATCAAATTTTTACGCGGACAACAGTTATTTCCACTCATAGAATTGATATGCTAAATTTTGTTAAAATGCAAATTAATTCTAGAATTTGACATTTTATATGATAAAATATCCCAAGGCTATGAACTTACGCAATATTACAACAATCGTGTGCGAAAGGGGAAATGATTTGTATGGAATTTAGAGGAGCAAGTGTTTATGATCAAGAGGAGTTTTTTTCAAATTATATGAAGAGAAAGGGTAGAAAGGATAGCCCCAACAATGCTATAGAAAGTCCTATCATTTATGAACTCATCGGTGATTTTCAAAATAAAAGTATACTAGACTTAGGATGCGGCGATGCATCGTTTGGAAAGGAATTACTAAATCAAGATGCAGCTTTTTACACTGGCATAGAAGGCTCTAAACAAATGGTAGCATCTGCAAGTCTTAACCTGGCTAATGAAAACGGGATGATTCATAACGAGACAATGGAATCATACAGTTATCCAACGAACAAATTTGATATTGTAACTTCTCGTTTTGCAATACACTATGTGGCAGACATTCATTTACTGTTTCAAAATGTACATAAAGCCTTAAAAGATAATGGTAAGTTTGTGTTCAGTATTCAACATCCCCTCACTACTTCATCTTTTATAAGTAAACAATCAGGAGATAAACGTGGCAACTGGATAGTTGATGACTATTTTCTTGAAGGGGAAAGAAAAGAACCTTGGATTGATCAAATAGTAGTAAAATACCATCGAACAATTGAACATTACTTTACCGTTCTTACTAAGTGTGGTTTTTCAATAGTTGGTTTACGCGAAGGAACACCAAAACGCGAACATTTTACCAACGATGAAGAATTTGCAAGAAGACAAAGGATCCCAGTCGTACTAGCGTTTTCTTGTACGAAATGAGCAGTGGAATAGATAAAGAAAAACGCTTGAATTCCATAACTGGTTCTGTTTTAAAGTACAAAACTTAAAATAATTGGGGAAATTACAAGTTAAATCGCACACAAAATGACACCGTAATTAGTACAGAGTTATTTGTATGCAAATAACTAAGCACAGTCGAATGACCGTGCTTAGTTTTTATTTATTATATTTTCTTCTTCAACTAAAGCACCAGATAGTTCAAGAAGAAATTTCTGTTTAATATCTAAGTATTATTAGAAATTCTAACACCATTAGGGTCAACAATGTTCGATGATAAGAACCCTTTTATTAGGGCTTCCTTAATAGTGACTTCATCACCAACTTCTGAAATAATACTATTAATTGGTTTATTAAACAAAATGGAAAGGTCGTTATTTAATCCCTTCATTTTAGTTTCCAATTTTAATTCTTCTATTTTTATGTTATCAGTCAAAGAGTCTATTGCGTCTTCGTTTACTTGGAGTTCTATCCTAAAATTATAAGGTGTAGTAATAAAGGTTCTCCGTTCACCTTTATCAACTTCCCAATTCATTTTTGCTGCATTTTCACATATATTACCTTGTTCTTCTTCTGAAACTAAAAAGCCAATATGGTCAAACATAATCTTCTTTCCAAAACCAAAAGTAATATTTACTGCCCCTTTTCTTACCTCTATAATACGAAGAAGAATCTTTTTTCCACGAAAATCATCCCACGTTAATGGTGGATTAAAGGCTTGAAAATCGCCATTGTATTTTCCTATGCGTTGAGAAATACGGAATCCATTTTCTAAATAAAACTTTTCTGTTTCTTCTACATATGGGGTCCAAAAATGATAATGAAAAAGCATAAGGTCTCCTTTTTAATAATCTATTTTTATTATCTATTCGATTCAAAAATTGGAATTCCTTCTTCAACTACCCTGCCAGATAGTTTAAGTACAACATTTCACAATCTTTCTTGTAGAAAAAAAGGCGACCTTCTTCTTGAAGTATCGCACCCTATAGTTTAAGTGTAACCCTTCACAAAGTTACTTTATTACCGAATAAATACAAGTGTGAGTTAGCTTGCTACCATCTGCGGATAAATCCTCATTCCTTAAAATACCTTCTAGTAAAAAAACTAGTTTTTCTGGGATTGAACGACTTTTAAAGTTTGTTGATTCACATCTTATTTCAATTCTTCTAAATTGTATTTGATTAAATCCAAGGTTTGTTAACTCATTTACGGCTTCTGTCATATATCCATTGCCACTAAATCTGGTATTGATCCAATATCCGATTTCACATTTAGGAATATCCCAGTCAATTCCCTGAAGACTCGTTGTTCCAATAAAATCATTAGTACCCTTATGAAAGATAAGATAACGAAAACTTTCTCTTTTCAAAAAATTTATATGAGCATTTCTCAAGTTAATTTCTGTTTCTTCAACAGTAGGAAGTTCTTGGGCAAAAGGCAACCATACTTTTAACTCATTTAAATGTCTAATTGCTTGGTTTACAATATTCCCGTCACCAGTTTGAAGTGGTGCTCGAAGAATTAGTCTGTCTGTTTCTAATTGTAACGGAACATCTAATAACAAAGGATTCATATAATTTCTCCTCTCCGAAATTTACAAATTAAGTTCTATTGAAACTTGTGCAATAAAAAAACTCTCACCCCCAAGAAATAATTCTTGAGGACGAGAGTTATAATTTCGTGGTACCACCTCAGTTTGTTGTTATGTCGCCATACCAACCTCTTCGGGTACGGCAAATTAAATAATTGAGTTATACCCTATCTCTATAACAGGAGATTCCGTCGCAGCATCACTATAAATTATTAGATCCGTGCAAAGCTCCGAGTCTTTCTTCATTAAGATTATTATTACTCCTTCCCACCGACTGGAGCTATCTGAAAATAATTAATCAAAACTACTCTTCTCTTCATAGCCTTCATTATAAGATTAACTAGATATTATTGGAATTATATGGGTTTGTCAATGATATTTTTTAACATTCCTTATTAAACTATTCTGCCAATTAGTTTAAGTAATTTTTCTTCAAAATCTTACTTAGAGAAATGGTTGCATCAATCCTATAAAAGAACTCTTCTCCTTTGGGAGAGACAACTAAAAATTAAATAATCAAAAGACAGTCCAATGATAAAATTATGCGATTTATCTTTAATAAAACGTCAGATGGAGAAAAATTAACACCTTCTAAGAATAGGGAATTATAATAATGTTTTCCAAATAAATGATATAATCTGTATAAAATCGCATAGAAATTAGCATACATTTTTACCCCCTACTAACAACTTATAGTAAAGGTTCAAATGTTATGTGTTTTTAAATGCTAATTGCATTGCTAAATACATATCTATGTTATCGGTCAAGGAAGGATTAGCGGTCTTTTGTGTGGAATATCTTATTGAACAAACGTGGCAGGTTAGCTAACCTGCCACTTTAGTTCAAGAAAAACAGCTACAATCAAGGAAAGGTACCCTATGGAGGAATGATGAAAAAATAAAAGGCATCCAAATTGATGGATGCTTTAACTACAAATCGCAATTTTTATATCATCATTGTACGAGTTTCCAACAATGCTGTCGATTTCTTACTTCACTTGAACCTTTATGTTCGATTTTTATGGAATAAGGACTTAACATTGGTAAAATCTCTCCCTGATTCACATAAATTTGCTGAGCTCTTTTAACCTTGCCGCCTCCCTGACCTACTTCAACATACTTACCTGATACAGGTGCAGTTTCGCCTGGTTTCAAAATCATTTACACAACCCCTTTATTAAAAATAATCATACTAATCCATCATATTAGGTGTGGGGAAATGTTATTACTCAGATTGTTAAACTGCACCGTTAGCATAAAAAAAATAGCCGCCAAGAAAGGCCGCTAGATCTTCAACTCTTGCTACCCATTAGTTGAAGAAGAAATAGTTCTAATTCAAGTATAAATGCAAGACATTTTCCTGTTTCACATACCTTCCCTTTATTAATCCGATACCATCAATTATAAGAGAATCAACTTCTTCAATGGGATTATGCTTTAATATTAGTTGCAATTTAGTTATTTTTTGTAGTCCATCTTTACAATATGCAATAACAGGTTGTTGTACAAGATAGTCATCATTGCCAATTCTTACTTTTATAAAATTCTTATGTAAAAACCTATCTTCCAATAGAACGATATTCATCGGATCAAAGGATTTAGCAATAATTTCACCTTCAATAAATAGATGAATTCCTTTTTGTTGTTCAAAATTATCAAATGCATTTTTTCTATTTTGTATAGCAAGCTCTATTGCTTTCTCTGTATCAGAACTTATTTCTACGTCACTTATCTTTATAAATTCATCCGAAAATTGTTTTAATATATCGTATAATGTTTCCTCTTTATCCCAAAAACTCTCCTTCCAGTGTGGTGACAAGTCATCCAGTAACAGACACATATACAAACCTGAACTATAACAACTCCTTCGTATGTCAGAAGTGGATTCATATTGGTTAATAAGGTGTTGTCCATATTTCTTTAAAACTGAACTGTAATTAATCGGGCTTTTATCCGAGTAAGCTTTGAGTTCAACATACCACGCGGGTCCTTCAACTGTTTCAATTAAGTTTTCGTATAATAGATAATCGTTTATTATGGCAGTTCTTTTTTCTCTTAATGCAATGAAAGTATTAATATATTGTTTCTTTTTAAGAATATTACTTTCTAACACCGCACTATAAAGGTTGTTTCTTTCCTGATTTCGTAATTCCACATTTTCTTTTGATAACGGATATGCGATGCCCAGAATTTCATTGGGAAACCTTGATTCTTTGTTAATATATTGAAAACCGTGGAATAATTCGTGTACGAGAATAGAATATAAACTTTCAAAGTCATCATACAATTCCAGATTTACAATCGCTGTTGGATAATCATCAAAAAGGATAAGTGTACAACCATTAAATTGTTCATTCCAATTTAAAATCTGATAATTATTTTGTTGAGTTTTTGTCATTCTTGGATGGTTGAAAAGATAAACATAACTCTTATCATATAATGCGTAAGCAACCGATTCAAAACCTAACCAATAATTATCCAATTTTGCATCTGCTAGGTCTTGGGCAATTCGTTTAATATATTTATTCATCCTTTTCATCCTCTATAAATAATTCCGTAATATTTATATTCTATTAGGACTGAAAAAACCCTTTTTAAAATGGGGGCTTATTCAACTAAACTGCCAGTTAGTTGAATAAGAAAAAGGCTACCGCAGCAACCCCTGCTGTTCAACTAAAGCACCCTATAGTTTAAGTGTAATTATTCACAATCAACTTAAATATCCTATGAATTACGTTGTTAATGAAACTACATTAAATTATTACTTACTTCCAGATTCGCTTTACTTCTTTTAGTGTCGTTCCATCAAAAGTTAGTTAATAAATATCTGGCATATTTAGTTCTTTCCAAAAACTAAAACCATATTTTTTATCAAAATAATTCATTATTAGTACCAATATATTACCGTGTGTTCCTACTACAATGTTTTTACCTTCATATTTTTCTAAAACCTTTAAAGTTGCTTCAACGCCTCGTTTCTGTGCAATAATATTGGATTCTCCACCTTCCCAAGCAAAGGCAGGTTCCTCCCAAACTTTAGTGATAGCTAAATCAAAATTCTCAACAGGAACTTCAGACAATATCCGTTCCTTAAAACCATTCTCAATTATAACTTCTTTACCTGTAAAATCTATAACTCCTTCGACTGTTTGAACTGCCCTTTTATAAGGACTTGAAATCACATAATCTATATTTTCTTTTTTAAAAATTCGATTAATTTTTTCTGCGTCAGCCTGACCTGACAAAGGTCTTCTTAATTCATCAGGTGTATACGTTGAATGAGCGTGTAGTACAAAATACAAGCTAGTTAGCAAATTTTCCTCTCCTATATCTTTCTTATTTCTATAAAAGGATAAATTCAACAACTGTAATAATTTTCCTTATCCAAGTAAACTGGCCCGTTAGAGCTTAATAAGGAATAAGGGTTACTGGGAGAACAATTGATTTAAGATTGATTGTTGTTTTCTCCTATAAATAATATCTATTATCTTTATTTTTTTGAAATTACAGTAAACATCCCCGTCATGTTGGGTGAGTAATCTTTAAAATCATATTTTTCATAGAACGATTCTTTACCTTGTGATGCAAACAAACCGACAAACGCCTTATCTGGGGCATTCCGATTTAAGTATTCGACCAAAATATTCATTATTTCCTTTCCAATGCCATTTTTTTGATAAGCTGGATGGACCACTATATCTTGAATATAGAAATAGATAGCCCCATCGCCAACAATTCTCCCCATGCCCACAATTTGTTCATTATCATTGACTGTAATACAGTGAATAGAATTCCTTAATGATGTTTCCACTACCTCAAAATTCATATAATTAGTCCATCCCACAGAATCGCACAGATATTTGTATTCTTCCAATGTTGGAATGTTATTCTTAATCTCATATTTTTTCAAATTGTATCCTCCAAGACCTCAATTTCACCAATTATATTATTCGACATCGTTTTATCTATTCCTCTTGTTCAACTCCTGTTAGTGAAACAAGAAAAGCTGCCAAATTAGCAGCTTCGATCTTTAACTTAAGCACCCGATAGTTTAAGTTATCATGAACGAAACTAGCTCCTTACTCGTAACACCGTAGGTTAATTTGGTTACACTGTTTACTGGAAAAAAACAAACCAAATCAGAGCTACATTACGGAAGGAGCTAGTTATTATGAAGGATACCATAAAATATGTAGGTTTAGACGTTTCAAAAGAAAAAATTGCCGTTGCCATTGCAGATGAAGGTCGTGATGAGCCAAGGTATTGGGGAATGATTCCTAACACACCGGAATCCATTAGAAAGTTAATAAAAAAGCTTGGAGAAAAAGAGAATCTTCGAGTGTGTTATGAAGCTGGACCAACTGGCTATTGTTTATATCGGTTTTTTCTTAGCCTAGGAATTGAATGTGAAGTGATCGCACCATCTTTAATCCCTAAAAAACCAGGTGAGCGCATCAAAACTGACCGTAGGGATTCGATTAAACTAGCAAAATTATTCCGTGCAGGTGAATTAACGTCTGTTTATGTGCCGACAGAAGATGATGAAGCCCTTCGGGATTTAGTTCGTGCCCGTGAAGATGCCAAAGAAGATGAATTAAGAGCCAAACATCGATTATCGAAATTCCTTTTACGCAATGATATTCACCCTCCTTTCAAAGGAAAAAAGTGGACTCGTAGATATCGTGAATGGTTAAATACTCTAAAATTTGAGCGTTCTGCATCCAAAGTAGTTTTTCAAGAGTATCTGCACCATTTGCAAGAAATTGAGCAAAGGGTAAAACGGTTAGAGGAAGAAATAAAATTACAATCAACCGAAGGTTACCATGCGCCAATGATTCAAGCACTCCAATCATTAAGGGGAATAGCTATGATTACAGCTACTAGTCTTGTGGCTGAGATTGGATCATTTAAAAGATTTGCTTCTCCAAAAAAATTTATGTCTTACATTGGGTTAATTCCAAGTGAAAGTTCTAGTGGTGAAATCAGAAGGCAAGGGAATATTACCAAAACAGGAAATCGTCATGTTCGTCGTTTGCTTGTAGAAGCAGCCTGGAGTTATCGATTTCCGCCTGCTATAAAGGGGGATTTAAAGAAAAGACTCGAAGGACAGTTGCCCAATGTTCAAATGATCTCATGGAAAGCTCAAAATCGCCTGCATAAAAAGTATTTTCGTTTACTATCACGTGGAAAGTCATTTGGGAAGGCACTAACAGCCGTTGCAAGAGAATTAGCAGGATTTATCTGGGCAGTAACTCAAGAGATTGAAAATAACACTATTGCAAAGTAATAGTTACTAATAAAAGTAATATCAATTTTTGTTAAAAGTTGGAGCATAGGGCTCGGAGGCAAAGGTAAAAACCGGTAAGGAGAAACCACGAAATGTACTTGTGATATGCCTATGTAGGCTAACTCACGTTTTAAGTTAGTGGAAGCTCCTTTATACGGAAAGATAAAATGTGAAAACCCACGAATATCAGAGTGCTAACCGCAGTTGAGATTTTTGCCTTCGTGCCGTGTGCTTAACTTTTTATATCAACATGAAAGGAGAAATTTATTCATTCTCAGCTTTAAAAAGTATCTCAATCTCCAAATTGCCTGTCAAGGAAAGCACTTGACAGCCAATTTGGAGATTGAGGAGCTGTCAGTAAGCTGAGAAGGAGATACCCTAGCCTTGAAAAAGGCTGAACCCCAACTAATAAGCAAAGAAGCCGAAAAACGCTTCTCTTCTTAGAGTTGCCCAAAAACCGAAACCAAAATCAAATTGGTAGGGAGCATTGACAGTTTCGTTCATATCAGTACATTTTTTCACAATCTGTCTATACCTATAACCTATTTTTGTTTCCATAATCTTTCATAAATTACTTTATTACTCACATTTCTTAAAAGAAATATGTCAGGGTTACTAAGATTTTGCCAATCTACAAATCCGAAATTTTCATTATAATACTTTATAAGTAATGACATTAGATTTCCGTGTGTAACAATGATAGTATTTTCATTTTCACAGTTAAAAACTTCCTCTACAACTTCTACTATTCGATTCATTGCTTCTTTACTGGACTCTCCACCTTCTAATTTCACTTCTATATCATAAATGTTGTTCTTAGTTTTTCCAACCAGTCCGAAAGATTTTTAGTACTTAGTACACGTTCTGTTAATTGTCTATTAATCTCTATCTCGACATTTAACCGCTTTGCAAGTGGCTGTATAGATTGAATAGCACGCTTATAAGGGCTTGAAATAATACGGTCAATTTTAATTTCGGAAAAAAAATCAGATACATCTATTGCTTGTTTAAACCCTTTATCTGTAAGTTGTGATTCGGATGGTTGTCCTTCAGCCTCACAATGCCTTATAATAAAAATTTTCTTCAACAAAACCACTCCAATATTAAGCATATGTATTATAAAGTTAAAATGACGGATGAATTGGATTAAACGATTCAGCTCGTTTAATACTTTCTTTTAAATAAATAGGTGCTTTTGGGTGGCTTAATACCTCTTCAGTAGTTAACCATAGTACTTTTGCTACTTCATCAGGACTTTTAGGAAATGCCTCACCAGAATAATGTTTGCAAAGAAAAACAATATCTACTACATTTTCACCCGTATCTGTTACAAAAGATGTACTGTGGACATAATCTAACCTGTCTTTAACTATCACACCAACTTCTTCTAAAATTTCACGTTTTACTGTTCTTTCTAATATATCTGAGGAGTTCCCTTCAATATCTACCTTACCTCCAACAAGAGAAAGCATACCACCAGCGTGTTCTTCATTTAAGCTTCTTTCAATTATTAGCCACTTATCATTTTTCCTTATAGCACCTTCAACATTTACAATAAACATTTATAAGTTACCTCCGATAAATTCATTTTTCTTACTTCTTCAAAAACTACTAATTTCCTGCTTGTTTTAATCTTTTTTGTGCTAACCTGCTCCGTTATTTTCAACAAGCAAAAAGATCACCGCAGCGATCTCTATCTTAAACTCTTGCACCCCGTTAGTTCCATAAGAAAATGAACAAAAAAGGGTAGAAGCAGATATTGTATCTGTTTTTCTACCCTTTTATTTTTCAAACTAATTAGAGTTTACTTGGCTATCAATAAAATTGTTTGATCCTAGTTTTTATAGCATTTGTTTTTATTTATTGTTGTTTTGTTTCATGATGTAGTGGTGGTGGAACTAGCCAACCTTTATCTTTCATGATTTGCAATAATGCTGCTCCATCTATTGCTTTTTTTGCACCCATTTGACCAAATAATAATCCAACATCTTCACGAATTGATTGACTGGCACCTTGTCCGCATGCTACAACCCCAGCTGCAATATCGGCAGCTACCATATAAGCTATTTGAGCATCTTGAAATCTTGCTCCAACAGGAATCTGTTCGAGATCAGCTTCAGGTCGTTCTGCTGGTGTAGGTGGAACTGCGATATCGTTTTGTAGTAATACTACTTCTATATTTTTGATAGAAGGTTTGATGGATGATTCAATTACTTGTTTTAAAAACGCTTTTAATTCTTGATCACCTGTATGGTTTGTATAGACTTGATATCCATCTAGTGCAGCTTTCGCGACTGATAAAGCGCTCCATAAACCAAATACTTCTCCATAATGCAAAGGTTCATCTTGAGGATTTCCACTTAAAATTCCCATAATTATTTTACTTCCCTTCGTTAATAAATTCATACTATTCTCCTTTTCATGGAATAAGTACAAATGATATTCTTTAACAAAAAAATAGAAATTATGCTAAAAGTTTTTTTATATTATGGGTTTATTTACCTTGGTTCTTAATTAACTAAACTGCCAGATAGTTTAAGTACAACATTTCAAAATCTTTCTTGTAGAAAAAAAGGCGACCTTCTTCTTGAAGTATCGCACCACGTTAGTTGAATAAAAAAAATGATGAATATATTTTAACGTTAGTTCTTGTCTTTCCAATCATCATAAAATTTCATTAAGATTTGATTTATTTCTTTTAAAGTAACTAGAATTAAGAAAAGCATCATAAAAGTTACAATTTCTCCTGTAAAAACAGAGATTAAAGCAATTACACCCATCCAAAAGTAAAAGGTTGTTTTATTCATATAATCCCCTTTCTACTCGGCTAAAGTAACCAATTAGTTACTTATCATTTTATTAATTCTCTATACTTAATATGAATAACTTCCTCTCAACCAGCCAAATTTGTGAAAAAAGAAAAGCTGCCTCAATGACAGCTCCGTTCTTCAACTCAAGCACAAGTTAGTGCAATAAGATTTATGAATGTAAAATGCTATGAATAAAATATTTTGCATTCTCTGCGTCTTTTTTCTTAACAGAAACAACATATTGTTTTTCGTAATTCTTGTTCATTCCAATACTTCCAAAGTTCCCCCTAGTTGTCCCACTTCCTCTCCATTGTGTTGAACGGTCAATAACTTTATAGGTATATTTAATGCCCTTACTTTTTAAAATCCCTCTTACCTTTGAAAATTCCTCCATTGAATATCCAATATAAACTTCTTCTTTATTAAAGAAAAACATATCCATCCCCCATTGATACGCTATTTACATTAATGCACCCTTATTTCCATTAATTACATTATAATGTATTACTTTAGGGGATATTTGTAAATTTTGGTTTTATCGGAAGATTTTAAAAATGGATTCCTTATTCCACTAACCTGCCATTTACTTCAATAAGAAAAAAGGACTGCAGCATTTTAACGGGTTCTCCTTTGGGAGAGAAAACTACAAATTAAATAGTGAAATGACAGACTAAATAACAATTTATAGGTATGTCTTTTTTATTGTTAAAATAAGGTTTTAGTTAAAATTATTATGATAATAGCAGAAAATTAGCACACAAAATAACATCGGACAATAACTATTGTCTTTGCTGATAATAGTGTTATTTATATAGCGATAATGAATGCTAAATCTATGACATTTAAATAAAGGAGCTTAATTGAAAAGGGTTTAAATGGTAATTGTCGAATATTTAAAAGAGTGAAATTATCAGGGGTTCTTAAATGAAAAAAATACTTATGAATTTATCTATATTTACTATATTCCTAATAACTCTTATTGGATGTTCAAATGAAGTCCCTAAAGAGTTTGATTTAAATCAACTAACTAGAGTTGACATTCAAATATTCGCAGATGAACACAGTGACAATGAAATAATAATTTCAGAGGAAGAAAAGATTAAAACTTTAAGAGAAGTATTTGCAAAAATTGAGTGGGAACAGAACGTAAAAGCTAAAATGGCTCGAAAAGAAGATGTGAAAGCCACTTTATTCTTCAACTTTGATAAAAATATGCCAGAAAGATTATTTGAATATTTTATCTGGTTCAATCAAGGTGATGCATCAGTAACGATTATTGACAGAGAAAAGAATGCTTTAGGAACATTAGAAAAAGAAGATGCCCAAACACTAAAAGATATTTTGTTGAATGACTAAAGAGCAGGTATGACCTGCTCTTTTTGTTTGATTTAGGGTGTTAATTTAACGGTGATTTTAATGTGAATTCAATAATGAAAACAAGTTTTCCCTCCGAAAAGAGAACCCGTTAGCAGCATTTACGATCCTTCATAAACTCTTGCACCCGTTCTTAAGTGAGTTGGTTCACAACACCATTCTATTCAATTATCTCGCCTGAATAAACCTTCAGTTTTTCCTTAGCAATTGCCATTCCACTATTTAGGTTGTCAGTAAGTGAATAGCCAGTAGACTTTTGTAGCCAAGTTTCCCATTCACTATCCCAAAAATAAACGTCAATTTCTAATAGCCCGTCCCTCAAACGTTTATTAATTTCAACTTTATATGCCTTACTTGGTGAGTATATTTCTTTAACAAGATTCAGCATAATTCTAAACTCCCCTATAAACGTATTTAACCGCAACTCTTTGTCCAACTAAAGCACCCGTTGAATAAGCAAAAGATTAACCAATCCGTAAAATAGTATTAAACATTCTAGGTTTGTTTTTTTTAAATGCTTGGATTAGTTCCTTACCGAATACAGTAATGGTTTTTTCCCAGGGATGACCTAAAAATCCCCAATTGAAATCCTTTTGTAGAAAGAAGTAATAATCCCCATCAGGGAAAATAGGTATTATCCACTCATTAAATTCGTCTCTAGGAAACTCTAAAAAGGGATTGACCCAATAACAATGATGTTGCCAATCTAAAGCATAAAAATATTCATTATCATTCGTTATTTCCTGAAAAGCAAACAATGACTTGTCCTCAAGGTCTTTATAAATCTCTTCATATTCATATATATTTCCTGACCAATTTCCATAAGGTGAAATATCATATGTGATGAATGGGCTTGGTACAATAAATGACGGAAACTTAAAAATGCTTGGTTTGAATTGAAATTCGTTAAATACCTTTTTCCATACGGTTTTTTCTTCAGATTGTGTAAGTTCAATCCAATTAGAAATGTTAATTCCCCCTCCAAACACTGCTTCTATATAAGGATAATTATACCATTTCTACTTCCTAAACTGCCAGTTAGTTTAAGTGAAAACTTCGCAATCTTTACTCTATATTTCAACATATATATCCATTCTTTATTGAATACGTTCCTCAACAATCTGGCCCTTAACATAGAGAAAGAGCACAATTCTTACTTCAGAATTGTGCCCTATTCTGGAATAGGCCTTTACTAATATTACCTCTCGAAGCCCCTTTCACCTTTTCACTTTTCTTGTGCTATTTGTCTCTAGAATAGTAGTTGAATACCGAACAGTTGAGGTAAGCATAACATAAATCAAGACAGCTGCACTGCACAGATAATTGCTACGCCCCACAGTGCAACTTGCCAAACCTCGGTGAACGGTGAATGACGACGGCGAGGGTCACGCATTTCTTGTCGAACCCAGAACCTCCAAATAGTGCTGATTGTACATAATGCCTAAGATGTTCCCAAAGGGATCGACCACGGAAGCAGTGATGAACCCCTCTCCACGCTCTTTGGGTGCCTCGTACTCTTTCGCTCCCATAGACAGAAGCTTCTTGAAAGTTGCTGTTATATCGTCCACGTGCCAGTACACTACTGCACCGGCCGGACCGGTCGCTGAACCATCGGGCGCGTAGCGGCTATCAATCAAGCCCAACTCGTGCTGGTAGTCGCCGAGGCGAAACTCGGCATATCCAGGACGTTCGAAATATGGTTCGATGCCCAATAGCTCAGTGTACCATTTCTTTGCCGCTGCTAGATCATCTGTCCAAAAACTGACTGTGGTGAGTCCTCGCAATGTCTGTATGTCGCTCATATCGATTTCCTCCTTAATATGGATAGTACGTCCCGATGCTAAACTAAATAACATCTTCTGATCAACTTCGATTTACTTACGAATAATACCTTCTCTTATTCAAGAAATTGGCCTTTAACATAAAGGAAAGAGTGTAATTCTTGCTGCAGAATTACGCCCGATTGTGGCAGATCGTTATTGGCTATTTCAGATTACCCACTTGTCTTTCCAAATGCACAGCATGCCTACTCCAACTTCAACTGTAAGGATACCGCTTGAATGATTTCCACTTTATCTTACTTTCTTTGACTCTTCGTGAAGTATAGCTCGACTGCGGGCTACAAATTCAAACAGAAATTTAATCTCCTGATCATTATATTTTTCGAATAGTTCTCTCATAGATTGGCTAAAAGAAGCAAAGAGAGGGAGAATCTCTTTCTCCACTTTTTGAAGATGTACATTAATGATGACCCTCCTGCGGTCATTCGGATCTTTATCCCTATACACATAACTAGCTTTTTCAAGCCTGTCAATCACGCCAGTAACAGTTCCTGTCGTAAATCCAGTCATTTCGGCCAGCTTGCCAGCAGTCATCGGATAGTTCCGCAATATAATATCCAGACATTTGTGATCTGTCGAATTCAAGCCCAGTCTTTCAGCCACGTTTTGATGGAACATGATGGTTTCCGTGCTGAAGTTCCTCAATTCCTCATTAAATAATTCTAATAATTGTTCCCTGGATAAATTTTTTTTTAACATTTTGAAAACCTCCGCATATAAATTATATATCTCACGAGATAAGATATTTAGTAAACGAGATAAGGTTCTTATTAACCATAATATATTCAAAAACTACAGCAATAGTTCAATGCATATGCACATTATTAGCAATCGTTAGACGCGGATGTCTTTTATGAGTGGGAGAAAAAATAAATTGAGAGGTGTTTTTTCAATGAATTCACTGAAAGAAGTTCTTTCGCAAAATAAAGGGATTACTATTCATACGCTTGCAAATTACATGAAGCAATATACTCGGAATAATTGGAAATCCGTATTGCAAGAATATCAATCGGAGTTTCAGGATGCATTTGATAAGTCAGGAGAATTTGCCTATGGAATCTTCGGACGTAAGTTGTTCGGGCCTTTGATCGAAGAAATTGAGCGTGAAGGGTTTGTCTTGGAGTCTGATCATTTAGCTTCTTCCGTGGAGTATTGGGGGCCGCCGGAAGAACGGGAACGGTGCATGTGGCATATTTGCAAACAAGCCGATGGCACTCCAATAGGGAGCTTGGTCACCCGTGTCTTTCACGATCATACGCAGTTTCGTATACCCCGTTCACCCGATATCATAGCACTTGAGAAAACGGAAAAAAGCGAGATCGTCGAGGCGCTTTCCCATGCTTCCACCCGTATCACCAAATATAACGAATTCACTGGTACATTTTTAACAGAAAAAATCGACAATGACGAACAAAAGGAGCAATGTTGGGAATACAGTGTTGAGGTCGGATTGGGAGATTATCTTGAAATCGATAACCCCGAAATGAGCGAGGGGATGCTTGACCATGCTCTTTCTCTTTGGGGACATAATAACTGGGAACTAACGTCAGTTGTTCCTTATCAGGGACGTCTAGTTGCGTTCTTTAAACGTCCTGTTTTCGGAAGAGAGTAGAAATTAAAAGTAAGCACTGTAGTTACGTGCCTTCCAAGGTGTAGGACCATGGGAATTAAATGACTCTGTTTGTTACTTTAATCTTTAAAAACGAGCGCTTAGCAGATTCTTGCTCGTAGGAAAACTGCGAAAGTCATTTCGGTAAGCAGATTGCAGTTGATCACACGGTTACTGTTTCTACCTAAAATTGTAGCTAACCCCCTCGATATCTTCTACTCCTTGACGTATGGGTATCTTAAGGGTTCGCTTATATTTTATATTTACGTACACTTTACCCCAAAAAGCTTTAATCCCTGTCAATCCTTTTTTAAGTAAAAGTCTTGACGCTACCCCTTGTTTGTTAAAAAGGGGCAGACCCCCAGTGTGCTAAAGCATTAGCACGTTGAGGGTCTGACCCGGATCCCTTCGAAAATCAAGCCGTTACTCATTCAAAAACAGCATCGCAGTTTGTGCATAAATCCTTGATGCTTCGATTAATTCTGCTAGATCAATATATTCATTGATTTGATGAGGTATATGACGGTCCCCCGCTCCTGTCGTGACAATTGGAATCCCAGCCAGGTGAAGGAATGTGCCGTCTGTGGCACCAGGTACGCCATTATATATTGGTTCCTTTCTGGCAACTGAACGGAATGATTCCACACTAGCCCTGACAATTGGATCGTCCAAACTCGTTTCTGTCCACGGGCGGCTTTCAATCACTTCTAGGGAAGCCTTAAAATCTGGATCCAAGGAACCTAACCGCGTAAAAATATTCTCCATATCAACCCGAAGCTGGTCGTGGTTTTGTCCAGGAACTGTACGAATATCAAGGGTACTATAACATTGGTCCGGAATGACATTAATTTGCGGCTCACCTTTTTCGGGTCCTAAAATAATCGTTGGCGTAATGCTAGGCAAACCTAAATATTGGTGTTGGCCGACTCGTTGTTTTTCTTTATCCTCGAGTGCCATTAGTTCACAAATAATCTGCGCCATTCTTGTATTTGGATTGATTCCAGCAAGCGGCATGGCACCATGAGCCATTTTTCCGTAGGTACGAATTACCGCTCTTATTGCCCCTTTTTGCGTGATACAAATTTGATTTTCCTCCGGTTCGCAGATGATGGCCCCGTCCACTCCTTGTGCCCAGCCACGTTTTATGAAATGTTTTATCCCGATCATCATGCCTTCCTCATCGCAAGGGACACACAAAATAATTTTTCCATTCCATTTCACATTACTTCTTTTAATCGCATGGACCGCCGCAATCGCAGCTGATAGATTTCCTTTTGTGTCGTTCGTTCCTCTGCCAAACATTCTGCCGCCCTCAATAACGGCCCCAAAAGGATCATAGCTCCAGGCATCCCTGTCCCCCTCTGTCACAACATCGGTATGCCCCTCAAAAAGAATCGTTTTCCCAGGTCTGCCCGAATCAAGAATACCAATTACATTCGGCCGCCCCTTGACGACTTCTTCGATGTATACCTCGAGCCCTAAGCCCTTTAGATAATCATATACATATTGTGCCGTTCTGCTTTCATTTGCCTTCGGGTCTAGCGGGCGGTACACACTAGGAATCCGAACGAGTGCTTGAGTTAAATTTACAACTTCCTGATCATCCACATCATTATATACAGCCAACTATAACCCTCCGTTTTATTGATTTTTTGGTAAATCTTTATGGGCGATAATTCCTCCAGCACTATCAGCGGATTTAACCGCATTGATGATCGCCCTCTCCATGACCTTTGCTGCCAGCCCGCCAATGACATCTACAGGGATCCTTTCCCCTCCGGTGGCAACGGCAAAGATGGTGTCACCATCAAACATGGTATGAGCTGGAAAAATCGTTCTTGCATACCCGTCCTGAGCCATTTGTGCGACCTTCGTTGCCTCCGCCTTCGTTAAGTCGGCATTCACCGCAATCACGCCAATGGTAGTATTAGAACCTGCAGGAATAGTGGCTTGGTAGTTTTGTTCGAGAAGCTTGATACTATCAAGAATAATCCCATTCTTAAAAGGCCCTGCTAAAATTTCCCCAGTGGAAGGCTCGCGGACATCCCCGACTGGATTGACAGCAACAATCGCACCAATCACAACACCATTTTCTAAGGTGAGCGATGCACTTCCGAGACCGCCCTTCATACAGAAACCGAGACCGGCTAATTTACCAGCAGTAGCTCCACAGCCTGCCCCAAAATTTCCAGTGCTAAACTTCTCAGCTGTTGCCGCATTTGCTGCTTCATAACCCATTTGTATATCTGGTCGAACCTTTGGATCGCCAATCGGAAGATCAAACAACACCGCCGCTGGAACTATGGGAACCTTAGCGACACCCACATCTAAGCCGATTTCCTGCTCCTCTAAAAATTTCATTATACCTGAGGCTGCATCTAGGCCAAATGCACTGCCGCCGCTTAAACAGATGGCATGTACTTTTTCGACTAGATTTATTGGATTCAAAAGATCCGTTTCCCGGGTTCCGGGAGCAGAGCCTCTTACGTCCACCCCCGCTACCGCACCACCTTCAAATAGGATGGCTGTACAGCCGGTCAGTGCCTGTTGATTTTCTTTATTTCCTACTTTTACACCTGGTACATCCGTGATTTGATCATACATTCCTTAAACATCCTTTGAAATCTTTGATTTTTGACTCTTGCCAATCTGTTTCCAAGCTAAAACAACCGCTAACGTAACAACCGTACCAACAATTGCTTCAGGGATTCCGTTTGTTATTCCTACTGTCCAGGCTACTCCTGGAGTTAAATAATGGCGGATGACAGCCATTGTTAACACAAGTACCGTATTTGCTAATGTCCCGATAAATGCGGCAGCTCCAACTGCAAAGTATTCACTTTTGCGTCGGAGTCCAGCATATATAAGCCATGCCACTACACCGATGAATAAGCGTGGTAAAATGGCGACTAATGGATCTTTAAAAAGGGGGACTGTTGCGTTTAGGAAGGAAGATATCCCAAATATGGCACCAACAATTAGGCCGACGACCGGTCCCTGCATAATTCCTCCAATAATTGCGGGAATGTGCATGATGGTGGCATTCCCTGCTGCTGTTGGAACAGGAATATAGCCCAACCGTGTTACCCCTAAAAGAATCGCGATCGCCCCCAGCACACCAGCAATAACAATATCACGAACTGTTAATCCCTTTTTCATATCATTTCTCCCCTTTTGTTTTTAGTTTTTTAACATTAAAAAGGAAACGGATAAAAAAGCAGTAGTAAAGCGAATAAAAGTCCCAGCAATAAAACAAGATAATCCTTTGCTAATGCTTGATACACGGAAAAGGAACTCCTGTCGCCACCTGGTGTATAGCAGCGAGATTCCATTGCAAGAATTAGATCCTCAGCCCTAGACAATGCGATATTAAATAACGGAATAATAATAGGAAACATTTCTTTCGTTCTTTGAATAATTCTCCACCAGCCGCCTGTACCAAAATCGGCTCCCCTTGAAGCTTGTGCTTTCATCATCTTTTCCATCTCGATGGCGAAGGTTGGAACGAATCGAATCGCAATGGTTGTAATCAGCGAGATTTCGTGGACCGGAAAATGAATTTTCTTTAACGGACTCAGTAAGCTTTGTATGGAATGTGTTAGTTCTGTGGTGGAAGTAGATAAGGTGAGAACACTGCTTAAGAAGATAATTTCAATAAATCGAACAGCTGAAACAACAACCAATCGAATACTTTCACTAGTGATTAAAATAAAGCCATAATCAACATATACTCTACCATCTGAAAAGAGCTGGCCTTGAAAAAGCAGCTGCAAGATTGCTAAGATGACAATAAATGGAATAGCTGGCTTCACACCTGATAACCCATAGCTGATTGGGATTTTGGATGCCCAGAATAAATAAAGAGATAAGACTAGACCGATGGCATTTCCGATATAACTCGTATTAAAAGCAATCGCAATAACGAGAATGACAAAAGACAGAAGCTTTATTCTCGGATCTACACGATGAATAAACGAGTCCGTAGGAACGTACTGCCCAATTGTAATATTACGGGATATTTCAAATTCGCTGGACATGCTGCGAGCCCTCCTTCGTACCGGTAAGAACCTTCATAACCTCATCAGCTGCTTCAATGATGGAAAAGGCATCCGTTTTTACTTGGTATCCAAGATCGCTTAATCGATAAAGAACTTTTACCGTTTCAGGGGTCCCTATTTGATAACGCTGCAGTTTTTCTTTATCCGTAAAAATTTCTTTCGGGGTGCCTGTTAACACGTCGGTACCATCTGCCATTACATAGACACGGTCAGCTAGCATGGCGACCTCTTCCATATTGTGTGACACAAAAACGACGGTTAATTTTTCTTCCTTGTTTAACCGTTTAATTTTATCAAGCAATTCCTTCCTTGACCTTGGGTCCAAACCCGCTGTCGGTTCATCAAGTACTAAAATCTTTGGTTTTAATGCAAGGATCCCCGCTAAGGCCACCTTCCGTTTTTGTCCACCGCTTAATGCAAAGGTCTGTCTGTCCTTCATTTCTTCAAAATCTAAACCAACAACCGACATCGCCCATTTAACGCGCTCTCTCACCTCCTTTAGTGGAAGACCTAATTTGAATGGTCCATAGGCAATATCATCGCCAATGATTTTTTCAAAAATTTGATCCTCCGGGTTTTGAAAAACAATTCCCACCTTCTGCCTCAGTGTTCTTAAATCTACCTTTTTCTTTGATAAGTCTTCTCCTTCAATCATTACCTTCCCGGATTCCGGACGCATCAGTCCATTGAAGTGCTGGATTAAAGTTGACTTTCCCGACCCCGTATGGCCGATAATGGCAATACATTCTCCTTCTTCTACATAAAGGTTGGTTCCTTTTAAGGCAACATGCTCCATTGGGGTACCTCTCATATACGTATGTGAGAGGTCTTCTATTTCGATGATCGACCTCTTCGGCATTATCCCACCTCCTCTTTGGAGAATTTTTTCACTTCATCAATAAACTCTTCTTCTTGGATTACGTCCTTTGAAAAATCGCTAAACTGGCTATGAATTACTTCGGCCATTTGGCTCACAGAAGGTACTTCTAATTGAAGATTCTCTAATTCCTGTTTATATTTAAAAATTTCACGCGGCGAATCGTCCATGACAATTTGGCCACCCTCGATGACGATAATCCTGTCAGCTTCCGCTGCTTCTGACATGTGGTGGGTAACCGTAATAATCGTCATCCCTAAATTGTTCATTTTTCTCATAACCTGAAGAACTTCTTTTCGCCCAAAACTGTCTAGCATACTTGTAGCTTCATCAAAAACAATGCAATCCGGCTGCATTGCCAGCACACCAGCAATCGCGACTCTCTGTTTCTGCCCCCCAGATAGATGATGTGGAGGTCTATGACGAAACTGAGACATTTTGACAACGTTTAAAGCTTCATCCACTCTTTTCTTCATTTCTTCTCTTGGGACACCAATATTCTCAAGTCCAAATGCTACATCTTCCTCCACGATCGTCGCAACAATTTGGTTATCTGGATGTTGAAAGACTGTGCCAACCGATCGACGAATATCCCGTTTCTTTTTCACGTCCTTTGTGTTATGCCCGTGAACCCAGACATCCCCGTTGTCCGGGGTTAAAATCCCGTTAAGGTGTTTAGATAAGGTAGATTTTCCTGAACCATTGTGACCAATTATGGCCACATATTCTCCAGGAAAGATTGAAAAGGAGATATTCTTAAGAACGGATACTTTTGTTTTTTCATTTATTTTGTAGGAAAACTCTACATTTTCTAAGCGAATAATGGGTTCCATTTTGGACTCCTCTCGATTGTTTTGCTTTATATCCCACGTCCTCCATCAATATTTAGGATCTCACCGGTCACCATCTTAGCCAAATCGGAGGCTAAATAAAGTGCGCCTTGGGCAATATCGTCTGGTTGAATTAATCTTCCCAATGGAACACTATCTTGAAAGATCTTTTTCATTCCCTCTTCTTTTTGCTGCTCATTCCCAACAAGGAATTTTCCAATCATCGGTGTATCTGCCGGGCCAGGATTGATGGCATTTACTCTAATATTAAAAGGTGCTAACTCAAGCGCTAATGCTTTGGTCAGCATGATGGCTGCCCCTTTTGATGCACAATACGCGTTTAACCCGGGTCTCGCTCTGATACCAGCAATGGAAGCAATATTAACAATACTTCCGCTCTTTTGTTGCTTCATGATCGGAACAGCGTACTTAGAGGTTAAAAAGATGGATTTTGTATTCACGTTCATAATTAAATCCCATTGTTCCAAGGTTAATTCTTCAATAGCTGTGAAGGATTGTGGAACACCGGCACAATTAATGACAATATCTAATCCGTGATATGCTTCCAATGTTTGATTCACAAGGTTGGCAACATCTGTATCATTCGTTACATCGGCTTTAATGGCCTGTACTCGATTTAGACCGGCTGAACTTGCAGCTGTTTTTGCAGACTCATAATTTAAATCAGCAAACGTTACATTAGCCCCTTCATTAGCGAAAGCCTGAGCAATCGCTTTCCCCATCCCCGATCCTGCTCCTGTTACAATGGCTGTCTTTCCGTTTAATAGACTCATAGATTCGTCACCCCCATGATTTTAAGCTTGAATACACTATTTTTAACTCCAAAAAATGTGGTCCACTTTACATTTTCGGGCTAAGACTTAGCTGAACCATTTTTGAAACGATTGCGTCTCCCATTTCAGTGGTCGTGGAAGTGCCTCCCATATCCGGTGTTCTTATTTTTCCATCCACCAATACCCCTTCAATGGAATCCAGGATTAATTTCCCAACATTATCGAGCCCAAGATGGTTCATCATGAGACTGACGCTCCAAATTGAGGCGATTGGATTGGCAATCCCTTTTCCCGCAATGTCGGGAGCAGAACCATGGATCGGTTCAAACATAGAGGGATAGATGCGCTCAGGATTGATGTTTCCAGATGGAGCCAACCCTAATCCACCAACTATAGCTGCACCTAAATCTGTTAGAATATCACCAAACAAATTACTTCCCACAACGACATCAAATGTCTCTGGTTTGGAAATAAAATAAGCAGCAAGAGCATCTATATGGTAGAGTTGTGTTTGTACATCAGGATAACTATTGCCTATTTCTTTAACCATTTCATCCCAAAAAGGCATGGTAAAGTTAATAGCATTTGATTTTGTTGCCACTATAAGGTTTTTCTTCGCCCTTTTTTCTGCCAATGAAAAAGCATAGTTTAAAATTCTTTCAGAACCGTATCTTGTAAAAATATTATTTTGAACAGCTAGTTCATAGGGGGTTCCTTCATGAACGCGACCGCCCATATTAGAATACTCCCCTTCGGTATTTTCCCTAATGACAACAAAGTCAAGGTCCTTATGGTTTTTATACCTCAAGGGACTTTCTATTCCTTGTAGGAGTTTAATTGGCCGCAAATTCACATACTGTTGAAATTTCCGGCGAATGGGCAGGATTAGCTCCCAAACCGATATGTGATCAGGTACAGATTTTGCACCAACGGCACCAAATAGAATTACGTCAAAATCTTTTAATAGATCTAACCCAGTCTCGGGCATCATTCTTCCATTTTGAAGATAATAATCACAACCCCAATCAAAAGATTCACAGGAAAAAGTTAAACCGCCATGTATCTCTTCCGCTTTTTTTAATACCTTTATCGCCTCATTCATCACTTCTGGGCCAATTCCATCCCCCGGAATTAAAGCAATTGAAAAGTGTTGCAAATTGATCACTCCTTTCATTGATCTTTTCTATATTCGAACTTGATTTTCTTAAAGGGGATTTACATTTATTCAGCACTTTTTATTTTTATCGCGATATTTTTTAATTGAGTATAATTCCTTAGTGCTTCGACCCCTTTTTCACGGCCAATACCGCTTTTTTTGTACCCGCCAAAAGGAAGTTCGACCCCGCCAGCTGCTCCATAGTCATTGATAAAGACCTGTCCGCTTTTCACTTTGCTCGCAATTCTGTGTGCCCGTGATAAATCATTTGTCCAAATCCCTGTTACGAGACCATAGGAGGTTCCATTTGCTAGAGTTATAGCTTCCTCTTCCGTTTCGAATTCAAAAACCGTCAATACGGGGCCAAAAACTTCTTCCTGAGCAATTTCACTTGACAGGGAAACGCTTTCAATAATCGTTGGTTCAAAATAATATCCTTCTTCAGCGCCTTCCACCCTTGCTTGCTTTCCGCCAATGATGACACGTGCACCTTGCTCTTTGGCTCTTTCAACCATCGCTAGTATTCGATCAAACTGCCTTTTTGAAATGATTGGGCCAAGTTCGCAGCCATTTATCCCCGGGCCGATTTTAATTTTTTTCATTCTCTCGGTTAATTTCTCAATCAATTCATCTTTCATTTGAGAGTGAACTAACAATCTAGAACCGGCTGAACAAGTTTGACCTGCATTCTGAATAATCGAACGTGTAACCCATGAAACTGTTTCTTCTAGATCACAATCAGGAAAAACAATATGTGGGGACTTCCCTCCCAGCTCAAGTGTTACAGGAACAATATTTTTAGCCGCAGAAATCATAACGCTTGTGCCAGTGTTAACTGAACCAGTAAAAGTGATATGATTTACATCAGGGTGATTCACCAGTGCTGCTCCTGCTTCTGCACCGTATCCTGTTACAACTTGTAGAGCGCCTTTCAGGACTTCTATCTCAGAAAATATTTCTGCTAACTTTAATGCCGACAGAGGGGTATCTTCAGCCGGTTTCACTACGACCGTATTTCCAACCGCAATGGCAGCTGCCACACCCCTTGAAGTGATCTGAAGTGGATAATTCCAAGGGATAATTTGTGCACAAACTCCCATAGGTTCACGTACCGTATAATCAATAACATTTGGTGCTACTGGGATTGTTTCTCCAAACATTTTATCTGCAACACCTGCATAATACTCAAAATAGCGGGCACTGCTTTCTACATCACTTCTGGCCTGTGATAGGGGTTTCCCTGTATCTAAAGTCTCGATTATGGCAAGTTCCTCAGACCTTTCACGCACTTTTCGTGCCACTTCATTAAGTGCATTTCCTCTTATACTAGGTTTTAATGATTGCCATTCAGTTGATTCAAATTTATTTTTCGCCGCTGCTACAGCTAGATCTACATCTTCCTTATTTCCCCTCGGAACCCTTCCAATTACTTCATGATTTGCAGGATTATATGATGAAAAAAACTCCCCTGAAACGGACTTTACCCATTGACCATTTATATACATTTTCTCCATTGTTAACCCCCATTGTGCTATGGTTATGATACTTTTAAAACCTCGAAAGTTCTCAAACCTACTTTTTACATTTTAAAAATCAATCTAACTATATGTTTGCAATTTTTGTGCCAGGATTGAAAATTTAGAAAAGTCTGAAATATAAAACAAAAACAGAGATAAAAATCCCTGTTTTTAAAAACGATGTTTTAAACTGCAACATTGTATTGCAATTTGAAACATCATAATTCATATTCTTTGATTTTTCTCCAAAGGGTGGATCGGTCTATTCCAAGTGATTGAGCCGCTAACTTTTTATTATTTTCAAATTTTTGCAAAGTTGTGAGGATGAGTTCTTTTTCCTTATTTTTTATACTTTGATTTATTGTCGTTTCTTCTGAGAACTTCCTTCTCCTTATTTTTTCAGAAAGAAATTTTGCCCCTTGAAGCCTTAAACTCTTACTCTCTTCAAGGACCACCATCCGTTCAATTGTATTCCTTAATTCACGAATATTCCCAGGCCAGTCGTACTTCTGAAATAAACAAATTAATTCCTGTTCAACTGTGATTATTTTATTTTTTCTTTTATCATTAAACTCCTCTAGAAAAGCTTCTACCAGTTTAGGTATATCTGCAAAACGCCGGCGGAGAGGCGGCAATTCCAGAGCTAGTACATTTAGTCGATAATATAAGTCAGATCGGAATTGTTTCTCTTCAACCTCCTCCTCTAAATTTCGATTCGTTGCTGTAATGATTCGAACATCCACAGGTATGATTCGCTCTCCGCCAACACGCCTAATGGTTCTTTCCTGAAGTACTCTTAACAATAGAGCTTGAATTCGTAAAGGGAGCTCACCAATTTCATCTAAAAATAGCGTACCTCCGTGAGCAAGTTCAAATAAGCCCGGCTTTCCATCTTTTAGAGCACCTGTAAATGTGCCTTTCTCATATCCAAACATTTCACTTTCGAGAAGATTTTCCGGCAGTACCGCGCAGTTCACAGCTACAAAGGGACCAAGTGATCGATGACTTGCGGAATGAATACCTTGAGCAAATAATTCTTTACCTGTTCCAGATTCACCGGTTATTAAAACAGTTGATTCCGTTTCAGCAAATTTCCTTCCCAGTTCTTTAGCCTCCATTATTTCATGTGTTTCCCCAATAATATCACTTAATCGATACTTTGCCTCCAAGCCATTTTGATGAAGCTTTTTGCGAAGTTGTAGTTCTACTTTTTGAATATCTGTAATTTCTTTAAAATTTGATACGGCACCGACAATTTTTCCTTTGACGATGACAGGAGATCTATTGATAACGATTTGACGGCCTCCTACAGTAGCAATATCGCCTCTTTCGATTCTCCCGGCTTCTAATACTCTTAACATATCCGATTGTGGGATGAACTCTGTAATGTTTCTTCCCTTCATTTCCTCTTTTACACCTAAGATCGTTTTTGCTTGTTCATTTACCAATCTAATATTTCCTGTTCTGTCAATCGCAATAACTCCATCATGTGTTGAATTGACTATTGCATCCACTTGATACCTTTCATTTAAAATTTCCTCTATTAAGTTCACTAATGATCCCGCTATCTGTAAAAAAGGTATCAAAGAAGTGAAAGCAGGCTTAATAAAATGTAAATTTTTAATCCCTAGGTTAGAAATTAAGCCTTTCATCCATATTGGAGCAAGATAAACATGACTAGGCTTTAGTGCAGCAGATTGTTTTTCTGTTAATAATGAGATTTGAATCTCATCATTCGCAGCATGTTCCCCGTTTTCTTTACGCAGCCACTCTATTTCTTCCTTTGATGTTATAAACGAATACTCTCTTTGTTCAGGGTTTTCAAACAATACCTTTATAGTCTTTTTTATCTCTCCTATAGTTATTGGGATAGGGATAATAGGGAAAGAAAGCCCCTCTAATTCTTTCTGAAAAACGGCTGGTGTAATAATAACCATTGGATTCATGATCTGATCTAATATTGAATTAATTGAATAAAAACTTGCAGTTGGGTATCCCAAATCATTTAATAAATTATTAATTTGGTCTTCATATAAATCATTCATTTTAAAAAGAGCTATCATGGTATCACTCCAGAACAATGAATAGTAAATAAGATAGACTTAATTATAAATCTATTATTTTCTATATTTTTAAAATATTCTATTTTTATATTAAAATGTATTTTCCTATCTGTAAACGTTCTGATTAGTTTTTGGCAAAAAGGGTCAAATCCCCAAGTCGGCATGCTCATAACGAGGCATCAGTAAAGAGGATATAATTGAGACAGCCAAAGGATTTGAATAGCAGAAAAAGAGGAGACTCCGAGTCCCCTCTTTTTAACGAAATTCATCAATTCTTATCGTTAGCATTATTATATGTTTATTTACTTTTATTCATCGATCGTGAATAGGAAAAAAAGCATTTTGAAAAAGCAAACCATTTTCCAATTTATATTTTACGATTATCAATCACTCTACGGGCTTTGAATACTGTTTCAGGCAGGATACCCTGCTTATATAGATTAACGCCAACACGTACTCCAAGCTTACTCTTAAACAATTCTTCTGCCTCCTTTTTAAAAGCATCTAACTGACTGTTGTTATATCCGTTTTGGTATTCAATATTTACGGTCATTTCATCCAAGGCACCCTTTTTGTCCACGATAATCTGATATTCAGCACCACTCCACATCAAGGAGCGAACACAATTTTCAATCGCACTTGGGTAAATGTTTGCACCCCTGATTATTAACATGTCGTCTAATCTCCCTAGAATTCCATGTGGAAGTCGCGGATATGAACGGCCACAGGAACATGGTTCGTTTGTCATGAAGCTTTCGTCACCAGGCCAAAATCGAATCATTGGCTGTGATTTTCTCCAGAGGTGTGTGTATACGACGGCTCCTCTTTCTCCCATTGGGATCGGTGTATTTGAGTCTTCAGCACTTACAATTTCAGTAAAAACTTCATCTTGATAAAGGTGGACCCCTGCTTGGGCCTCACAGGATGTACTTGTCATGAATGGATACATTTCCGAAGTGGACCCTGTATCAAATAAACTTGCTCCCCATCCTGTTGACAATAGTTCCTTTGTACTAGGCAAGGAAGCGCCAGCTTCTCCCGCGGAAATGAGTCTAACTACTGAACTTTTCGATAAATCTATCTGCTTTTCCCTAGATTTGTTCATAAGATGCAAAAAATATGACGGTGTAGCGACAAACGTGGAAGGTTTAATTCTCTCAATCATTTCTAAATGCCTGTCTGAGTCAATTGCTCCCAATGGAAAGACTGTAGACCCAATCCGTTCGGCACCTTGTAGAATACCCCAGCCGCCAAAGAAAAGAGAGAATGGAAAACTGATTTGCATCGTATCATGAGGTCTTAAGCCCGTAGACCACAAGGCCATGGCATGTAGTTCAGATGCTCTTTCCCAGTCCTTATTACTTATTTGATAAAGTGTCGGTATCCCGGAGGTACCGCTGGATCCTTGAATTCTTGCGATTTCTTCAGGTTCAAATTGACCAGTATAACTGCCGAAAATTGGGTGTTCTTTTTGGTCCTCTACAAGCATTTTTTTGGTAATAATGGGTACCTTCGTAGTGAAATCTTCAAGTGTTTTGACATCTGAGGGATTAAAATGGTGGCGATCATAATGTTTTCGATAAAAAGGGAGGTTATTGTAGACATATTCTAATTGCTCTTTAATTCTTGCTAAAATAATTGCCTCTCTTTTCTTTGGATGCAATGTTTCTCTTTCCTCATTCCAATATTTTTTATACGTATTTGTGATCATCATTTTCCCCCTCGTAAAAGTATTTTGACAAAATAGATTAAAAAGAAAGATCAACCAAATTATGTTTAATATTATGCACGCGTTGTTAAATCAATGTTTATATTTTAAAAAAGGAGTTAGTTTTTTAACACATGTTTAATTAATTGAATAGTCCATCGAGCTACTCTACTTTCAAACTGATACATAAAAAAATCGATGTTGATTCCACTATCATACGGGTGCGGTGATCCTTCTTCTTTATTGACATCGCCCAAAGTCAAAATTTGAGCACCGGCCACGCCACGAAGTTTAGTGATAATTCCAACACAAAGGACCCGAAAATCATTAATATCAATAATGTTTATTCACTTTTATTTATCGATAGTGAATAGGAAAAAAAGCAGGTACCTGAGCTATGGCAAGCTCAGATTCCTGCTTTTTCTGAGAATGGACGATACCTCCCTTTATGTATCGAAATGTAAATCGTCCGCATGATGTAATAAAAAATCTGATGGGCCTCTTCCGTATAAATACAATCGATGCATGGGTCTTGTCATGGACACGTACAACAATTTGATATCCAGATCTACCTTTGAGTATCGTTCTTCCAAGCATACAATCATAACGGAATCAAACTCCAGCCCTTTCGATAAATAAGAAGGTAGGATCACGATATGTCCCTTCTTCATCTCTTGCTTTTCCTCTAATAATTGAATCGGAAGATGGCTATTTTCTAGGATCTGATTAATTCTTTGGCATTCTCTGTCGGTACGTCCAATGATGGCAATGGAGTGAAGCTCTTCCTCTATGAGTGAGGCAGTATCTTGTTCCAGCTCCACCCTTACCTGTTCCAGATTCTTAGGATCAATCGTTTTAAAGTGTGGTTTTTGGCCATGTCGAATAACTGGTTCGACCTTTGGCAAGTCTTGGTCGATCAACTGAAGAATATCGTTTGCCAAATTCATTATCTCAACGGTCGTTCGATAGCTTTTTTGTAAGGATTGATAATTCGCATTAGGGAAGATATCTTTCAATACCGGTGCCCAACTATTCAAGCCGCGATAGGAATGAATTCCTTGTGCTAAATCTCCCACAATGGTAAACAAGTCAGTATTAAAGCCTTCTTTTAATGCGGCAAATTGAAAATAACTGTAATCCTGCGCTTCATCGATGAAAATACTGCGCATTTTATATTTTTCCTCGATCCCCTCCATTTTTGCCTTCATATAAAAGATCGGAGCTAAATCCTCAAGTTCGTATGCACCTCGATTAAAGATCCGCAAACAATATTTACTTAGAATCTTACATTCTTTCTCAGTAAGCGTTGTGGAATGCTCTTTGATCCTTTCAGGAGAAGTCATTAGTTCCTTATACAAGGTGAAAATATCTTTCATGACAAATGCATCCATATATTTTTTTACCGCGACCTTTGCCTCTTGCTCCACCCTCTTTTTTCTTTTTTCCTTCATCTCCATTAAGGAAACTACTTTTTGCTTTCTTTTATCTGCTTTCATCTTCGTGTTATAAAGGGCCTTCTCCAGTGCTTCTTCATACTTCTTGTTAAGGTTCGATAACATCAGCGATTTCTTCTTTTTCAAATCATCTTCTAATAGGTTTTTTATTTTTCCAATCCTTTTATAGATTGGTAAGTACGTATATTCTTTTAAAAATAGTTTTTTGAGCTTATGCCCCTTCATCAGAACAGAATTTTCCACGACAAAATCCTCTTGTGGGGCAAGATTATATTCCAATTCATTTATATATCGATTGATTACTTCCTTAAATTCGAGTGAACCTTTATAGCTGGAAACCCATTGAATCGATTTATTTGTTCCGTTATCTTCAAGGAGCTTCATCAGCTTGGAATTTGGTGAAAATAGTTTTATTTTCTGCCCCAGGCAGCTTCTCATAAAATCGATATAGGTGGTTTGATTAATCTTGTTGACCCCTAGTTCAGGTAAGACGGCAGATATATAATCAATAAACAGTCGGTTGGGTGCGAGAATCATTAATTTATCTGGAGGAAATCTAAACCCAAAGGAATAGAGAAAGTAGGATATTCTATGGAGTGCGATGGTTGTTTTCCCGCTTCCAGCGGCTCCTTGAACGATAATGGGGTGCTTCAGTGATGCCCGGATCACTTCATTTTGCTCATTTTGAATGGTCGCAACGATTTCTGTTAATCGATTGTCTGCTTTACCAGTCAAAGATTTCTGCAAAAGTTCATCGTGTGTAGTCAAATCGATATCTCGGATTTCTTTTATTAATCCATCGACGATTTCATACTGCCTCTTTAACGCTAAGTAACCGGTTTGTGTCTCCCCATATGCTTCATATGACACATCTCCCAGCCGGCCATCATAGTAGACATTGGCAATCGGTGACCTCCAATCCACGATAATGGGCTGCTGTGTCACACGGTCAAACAATGATACCTTGCCTATGTACAAAACTTCTTCCTTTTTCGTACTATTGCTCGTAAAATCAATCCTTGAAAAATATGGTTTGCCAATCACGCTTTCTAACCTCTTCAGTTCACTTTCCGCTAATTCAAGAAAACTTGCATTCGCGAGGAGATCCGTATAGCTCATACTACTATCCTTAGAATTCAGGTCGGCAAAAGATTGTTTCATATTTTCAACGAAAAATTCTTTATTTCCCTCAGAAATTTCTAAAATGGTTCGGATATATTCCTTTGTAAACTCTAAGCGCTCCACTTCTGCTTGATAGTCTTTATGGTCTCGGACAGACACTTGATCTTTGGCACTCATCCTCTTCACTCGTCACCTCTCTGTGCAATTTTGCAAGTATGGGAAATTAAGATTAAACTAAATCTTTGATACTAGTCAAGTTTAAAAGACCAGTGCATTATAAATAAAAATGGTGCATTACCACCACTTGGCTAACGCATTAGTAGACCAAGGTAAGGTTCTTTGAATCAGGAATATTATCATAGTTCCACACTAATTTATAAATCTGTTCTTTGGTAAACACTCTTCCTTTATGTGTAGCTAACATATAAAGCACTTCTATTTCTTTTGTGGTTAATTTGGCAATCTCTCCATTTTTTCCAATAACAGTTCTTACATCATAATTAAGGATAAAATCATCAAAATATAGCATTGGTTTTTCAATCTGTATATTCATAGAGTCAACTTTCAGAAATTCAAGGAGTTCCTTAAATGTTTTTATATCAACCTGTTTAAATGTAAGTGTTAATTTTCCTAGAATATTGACCATTCCTTAATACAATATCTTACTCGTTGGTTCTCTTTTCATTTGTATATTTTATAACCTGCCTTTGATATAGACTAATAGGGAACAGTAATAAAATAGCGATTATCAGTGCTACGATAATTCCTAAAGATATTTCTGGTTTATCTATAAACTGCAATGCAAAGATGAATATACAGAGAGCAAATAATGTCAGCCATGAGTTACGAATTGTCTTAGCATAGGATATTTTATCCTCAAGGTCTGTATGAAGTTCAAAAGGTTTCCCGTCAGCTTTTTTCTCCACAATTAACAATTCTTTATTGAAAGTACCTCCCATATTGGTTGCTACACGTCCTCCCTTTTCAGCCCAAGGGCGAACACGAATTTTTCCAACAGAGTAATTTAAATTGATATTCTTGTAAAACACTTTATATCCTAATCCCTCTAAAAAACTTTTATAGTCTTCTGATTTTGACTTAGATTTTGAGGCAACAAAGTCTATTTTATATACATATGAATTTGGCTGGCATTTTTCAAATTCATATAAGAGCTTTTCAACACGAATAAACTTATAACCGTTACTAGCCATTTTGTTAAGCCATTTTTCTTGTGTATCTAATAAAGCTCCAAAATAACGATATTTTCTCATGTTATTTCCCTCCAATGATTTTTTCAGCAAACATTGATAAATCTTTAATCCTCATACATTCTTGCTTTGCAATTTCTTTTCCCTGTTCAGTAATGAGGAATTTCTTTCTTCTCTTATCAGAAATATCAGTAATTTTTATCCACCCCTTTTTTTCTAAAGAATTTAATGCTCCATATAAACTGCCTGCACCGAGTATAAGCCGACCATTTGTTGCTTGTTCTATAAACTGCATAATTGCATATCCATGCCTATCTTCATACAAAGATAGAAGAATAAAGAATGTAACTTCTGTTAATGCTCCGCTTTTTGCATTGTCTCTGATAATACCACTTCCTTATTACGTTTTCTGTAATAATTATATCACTAACCGTAATAAAATACACATAGAAAATAGCACTCCATATGAAGTGCCTATCTATCATAACTATTCATTTTTACAAGAGAATTTCCTGTTATTGTCTATAAGCCGTTATTTCAATGTTTTTTCATACATCCTTATGACAGTCTATCTTTCACTTGTCCACGCTGTTCTAGTATTTTTTTAATCTCTCAATCTCATTGATAAAAGAAATAATGTTAGAGAATTCATCCATTTAATCTACCTCCAACAAAATAATAACCTATATTAATATCAGAAAATGGAAACTTTTTGCAATGCAAAACCGTCTAAAAATTAATAGGAGGTGCAGGATGAAAAAAAGAATGACTTTTTTTGCCCTTATTTCTGTTTTTCTTTTATTAATGGTCGGCTGCACAACAAAAGGAAAAGGCAAAGGAAAATTAACAAGAATTGATGTGTTTATCGGCAATCAAGAGGAAACGCACATTCAAGATAAGAGTACTTTAGATTTAGTAGAAAAAATATCAGCGAAGGTAAAATGGGAACCGAACACATTTCCAAAAATAGGTCAAGAAGCAGATGTAAAAGTGGTTTTCTTTTATGAAGTGAAGAAAAACTTGCCTGAGAAATTAACCGAATATGAAATTTGGTTTAATGAGGATACAGGGACAGCAGCCATAATCAGTACTAATGAAAAAGAGGGTTATGGCACGCTGGATAAAGAAAATACAGCAGCTTTAAAAAACATTTTCATTAAGTAACTAGTAGAAAGGGACAGTCCCCCTGAACGTTAAGCTTTAGTTCACTGAGGGCCTGTCCCTAATAATTAAAGATTTGAAGATTCATAATACAGTATGATTGGCTCAGTTTTCTCCATCGTCGCTTTATATAGACTTATTTCACCTGTTGGAGGGACATCTGCTGCGGATTGGACTTCAAAATTTTCATTCAATGATATCGTCCAAACAGCCTGATCATTGGCCGTTAGAACAACCGCAAGTGTTCCGAACTGAACGATATGATCCCAATCGAATGTTTCCTTCTTTCCATTGGAGAAAACAGATATTCCCTCTTTATTACTGATCACCTCTATATCGTTACCCTTCCAGTGACCGTAAATGGATGGGCCTACATAATAATACCCTTCTCCGCCTCGATTACCAAAAGTGCCGATATATTGGTGGATGGAATGATCTTTTGCTTTATAGGTAACCGCCGCAACATCTTTTGCTAACCATTCTACCTTAAATTCTTGTGTCGTTGCATAAGGTAATCTTTCCTTAGGGCGTGCCAGAATCCCAAAATAGGTTTGATAAAATATCGCCTCTCCTGTGTTCGTATTTTCTTTGATGGAAAAGACATGTTTCAAATCAGGAGAAAGGCTTACAATATTTTTTATTTGATGATTGCTATAAAAAAGCAGACCCACATTAACGATCATAAAAAGAACTAAAATCCCTATACCAATCAATTTCGTCTTTTTCGCCAATTTAAGCAAAAAATAGATAGCCATCCCTAAACAGAGTGCACAAAAGATATTAACGACATAAAATATCCGATTGTCGCTATATTCAACTTGAAATCTACTATGCACGAACATGTAGCCAATTTGCATACAGAAGCAGCCTATGGATAAAAGAAATAGTATCCAGCCGCAAATTTTTCTAATTTGAACTTTGTTCTGTTTCATTTGGTTTTACCTCCATAGAAAACTCCCATGTTTCACCATTATCATTCGAAAGGAACTTCCCTTTTACCTTTCCTCCTTCATAATCGCCGTTTGGCCCTTGATTAATATAGACTGCTAAATGGTCTTCTTCTTTAAAGGGCATTTCGGACTGTACGAAAATTTCATTATATTGATCGGGAATGTTAATATTTGCTTTTATCCAGGAATTCCCTCCATCTTGAGTCACATAAAGGTCAGGTTCATTTGGATTAATATTTCCATAGGATAAAAAACCTGTATTTTCATCAACAAATCCTCCATCTGAAATTAACCTAGTCACATTAGATGAATTCGTTTCACTCCAAGACTTGCCGCCATCATGGGTTATAAAGACATTTGACATTTCCTGTGACATCGTACGATCTCCGGAAATAATGACATAGCCAAAATTCTCATTTAAAAAATTGACTTTTCGAAAGCGGAGGAATGGATAATGTTCAGTGACAACTGCATTCTGCCAATTCTTACCTTGGTCAAGTGAATACTTCAAAATAATTTTATTGTCGGTCAAGCCTGGGCCATCTGAGTACAAAAATGCAGTACGATTTTTTGAAAGGATATAACTATTTTGAATGAGCTCCTGTTTATTCCCGTTATATTCGCCTTCAAACAATTTATCTTTTCCAATTGGAACGGTTGTCCAGCTTTTGCCTTTATCGTATGTAATATTTAGTTCGCTGTTTTGAAGCGAATAATCAATGGTGTCTTCAGCATACAGAGCTTGTTCATTTTGATCAGATCGATTTTCTTCCGTTTTGTTTTGATCTAAATTTAGTGGGTCAGTTTTAGTTGAATTTTGGTAAAAGAATAAGGCTATGATTAAGCAAGTTATCATAATACTGGTTATTCCAAGAATAATCTTTTTCACTTTGCATATTCCCTTCTTTATAGCTGTTTTAGCATAAATTGCGGTTTTTGGTTAAAAATTCATAACCTATTATTTGTGATATCGTAAAAATCGGTGCTTCCACCCAGCAATACTGACGCTTTAGCAAACTCGGGTTTAAGCAAGTATCAATGAATGAGCCAATCCGCTTAAACTATTACCACCATTTTTAACTTCTGTTTGACTCTATTACTTACTATCACAAAAATTGTATCACAAAAATACATAGAATTTCTATGTATATTATATATTAACCTACCAGAACATCAAGAAATTATTTCAAAATCGCAATGATATTTTTAAAAATAATTATCAAAAACCCTTTATTAGTAGCACTAATATGTTCAATTCCATATTTTAATTCTCACCATTAATACACTAAAGGAATTACCTCACAAGTAAGGATTTTATTTTTAAGATATATGAATTAAGAGTGGTACAATTAGTAAGAAAGGCGGGAATAATTATGGTAATTCAATCAAATATGTCTTCAAAAGCTATTGTTCAAGTTTGGGAAAATACTGCAGATACTTTAAAAAAATATAATGTGCCGATTTCTGAAATAACATTGGATGCACTAGTAAACAATTCTGTTCTTCCTTCCCTATTAGCAGAACTAAATACTGTTGTAGGTAGTTCAGGTGCTACCTGTATAGAGGGAGGCTGACAAGTGCCATCTAAATAGGAGTAGGATACTCCTTTAAAACCTTGAATTGACTTCTCCCCATGGATAAATCCAGGGGATTCTTTTTTAAACCTTCATCAAAGCCGCCTATCAGCCGGGGCTTCCAGGTCTTACTGCTTCTCCAGTTCATTACGACATGTAGTGAAAAACACATATCGCAGCCCAATCATAGGCACTACGCCACTGCCCTTTTAGCTCCATTGTGCGGGACAATGGGGGTTAAAAGGACTCGGCGATACTTTGTATCTTCTATTTTAGGTAGTTCTCGATTTTTCTTGAATTGTTTATGGATAGACTTGTCCAAAATATTCACGGCACCCACTAGATCCCGATGTCCTTTCGCACCACACGGACAGTGGAAGTTTCGATTCCATTGTTTACTGAATTCTCCGCATGAAGGGCACGTACCGGAAGTATAGGACTCTTCCACAAGTTGGACTTTGACGCCTCGAAGGTTCAATTTGTATGTTATTTTTTCAATTAATTGCCCAAAACTCCAATTGGACAATTGTTGACGAATTTCTTTTCTTGTTTTCTTTTTCTTCTTCGTATTCTTTTGAACGCCATCCGGTGTTCCGATATAGAGTGCTTTAATGTGGTTTTCCACACACCAATCGGTGACCATTTTCGAAATCGTATGCAATAGGTACTCGATTCTCCGTTCCAGTTTTTCTAAAAAACGGCGTTTACGCAAAATGAGTTTTTGCCTATTGTTCGAACCTGGCTTTTTCCGGCCAATGAGCTTCTGAAGCTCTTTTAACCTTTTGTTTCTGTAGCGCTGTAACGAGCGAAGTTCTCTTCCTGTGACAATGAAGTGATTTTTTCCATCACTTAAAACAGCCGCATGTATGAGCCCTACATCACAGCCAGCTTCCTTATTACCTTGTACTTGCTTTTGTTTTGGTACTTCCACTGCTATATGCATCCAGTATTGATCTTTGTGCCAAACGATTTCTGCACTTTTTATTGTATGGAAATCCATGTGCTTTGGTTGAGGGATCACTAAGGGGGATTGTTGTTTTCCATTGCTAAACACCAGCTTTTTATCCTTGCATTTAATAGCTGCTTTTTTATATTTGACGGAAAAGAATTTTTTGTATTTCCAAGGGTATCGCCACTGTTTTTCACCTTTAGCCCGCAGCTCCCTCGTTCTTTTGCATGTTTCTTCATGTAACTCGATGATGGCTTGAATCGTTTGCGAGTGTAATTGATGGGTGGTGGCATTGTACCATTTCTTTTTTTCTGATGCACTTGTCCAAATCTTATATACATCATATAGCCACCAATGGAGATCTAAGCAGTCATTCCATAGATTCGCTGCTTTCTGACGTAGTGTATCGACTAATCTTCTCTCCTCGCCGGTTAAACGGAGCGGAAATTTCCGAATAACAATATCGCCTTTCGACTCTTTTTTCTTCTTTTCTTTCATGTTCTTTTTGTGTGGTCCCATTTTCTTTCACCTCTCAACAAGAACGTTTGTTCTATATTTTTATTATACTAGTTTCCATTGGTAATTGGAAGTAAAAAACATGGCTTATATCCCCATTTCTGAAGAAAGGGGTTTTACGCCACTTTTTTGATAAATTATGTGTTAAAAAGCACCGAAAAAGGTAACCGGTTCGGTTGAGAAGTACAAAACATTAATTAACAAAAAAATAAAAACCGAATTCGCAAAAAATCGAAGTATGAAATAAAAATAAGAATAGCAAAAAAGGAGCGAAAATCGCTCCTTTTTCATATTATCCATTTAAATACGCGTCCCAATCATAATCATCAATTTTATTAAATTCGCCTTCATCATTTCTTTCATATGCACACAAAGGCGGCTCTTGGATAAATCCTAAAATGGAGTCGTCGATGTTCAGAATTACTCCAATAGAAATAAATTGAAAGTTTTCAGAATCACTTAGAAAGTCATCGTCTTCATAACCGCTTAATATTGACCAACCAGAGTCGTCCCCTCCATTTGGATTATCCCTAAGCATAAAGTTAAATTCTCTTTTTTCAAGTACATCATCGCTAACAGTTACCTTAGTGTCAAAATAAAAATCCCAATTAGATGAAGTTGGGTCCTCATATTCTGTATCGCAAATATTTTCCACCCCGAATGAAATCTCATCACCACTTTTTAAGGGTAAACGATAGGGTTCATTGTCCAGTTTCCCTACAAATTTTTCCCCGTTTATTTGGGTGATTTCAACCCACATTCTTTCCCCACTAAATCCATCATCTTCCTCTTCCTTATTTACGAAGATCAACTTTACTAAATCACCAACTTTTAATTTATCCAATACCTCTGAACTAGGAACATAAAACGTATATGGCGATTCTTTGTTTAGCTCGTAAACATTATCAAAATACCAGGACATTCCTTTTCTCCCCTTATCATTACAAAAAAATATCTTTTATTTATTATTACTATACCAGACTTTCAATAACTGATTCATGCCATACATATTTGTCGTTCAGATGGAAATAATACCTTTGTTATTGTAAGTAAAAATAAAGGGAGACTGTATTATGAACTATCGAATATTTAAGATGATTAACCAATTGGCCGGGAATTATCGTATTTTAGATAATCTTATGATATTTATTTCAAAAAGAGCTCGTTTTGTCTATCTTATTGTATTAATCGTACTATGGTTTCGCAAAGATTTTTATAAAAAAATGGCCCTTTTTGCTAGTGTTTCAGTTAGCGTAACTTATCTGCTCAGCATGGTGATTAAACTATTCTTTTTTAAGCCAAGACCGTTCTTGAAGCATGGAGTTTATTTATTGCCGCCGGTCCCATCTAAAAAAGATTCATCGTTTCCAAGTAAACATACTGCTCTTGCCTTTGCTTTGGCAGCTTCAGTGCTGGTTTATAACCGAATATTGGGCTGGAGCTTGTGGCTGTTATCTATCCTGGTAGGATTTTCACGTATTTTGATGGGACAGCATTATCCCTCTGATATCATCGGCAGCGCTATTCTTGGCAATGTTTCAGCCTTCATCGTTAGGCAAACTGAACAGTATTGGAAACCTTTTGTAACCCGCACCCTTCTTTCTATCAAACGTTTTCGTTCTTCTTTCCGGGGATTGTAATATAAACTTAAGGGATCATCCATCATTAATGGATCATCCCTTTTCTTACGCAATTACCCCATTTATTTGTGTGCCATGATAAACCCGTCAATGAATTGATTTAAATCATTCGCCGACTTCGTCGGAATTTGATGTTTTTGATCGATAAACTTCAATTCATTATTTGGTAAATTTTCATGTAACTGTTTGGCATATGAAAGAAAGCTTTTATCCTTTTCTCCAAAGATCAATAATATTGGAAAATCAATATTTTTTAATTGATTTGTACAGTTATATTCCAAACTCGATTGGTAATACTGTTCGATATTTCTTTTATCTCCCTTTCGTGCTTCTCGAAACATGTTCTTAAAAATCTCTATTGTATCGGAATTCCCCCATGAAACCGCTAGACCTAACAACGACACAGCACCTGTTTTGGACAGAAGCCTTGCGACTGAAATCCTTTTTTCGTTATATCCATCCCGAATTTCTGACATTCCACTTACGATAATACCGCCTAAAGCCCGATTAGCATAAGTCAGTAAAAATTCCAATACAATCGAACCTCCCGTTGAATATCCGCATAGGAAAGCTTTTTCGATTCCAAGATTATCCAAAAGATGCTTCATATCATCTGCAATGAGCCGATAGGTGACCGGTTCCTTGGAGTAAGGGCTTCGTCCATGACCTCTAATATCAAACGTAATTACCTTAAATTTTTTCGATAATTCCTTAACTTGGTATGCAAAATTAGCGCTCGTTATTAATGGCGGATGAATAAACAATATTGGTGTTCCCTCACCATGGGCGGTATAAAATAGGCCGCTGCCGACTGTAGTTAATATAGGCACGATGCCGCTCACCTCAATAATTGGCTTTTGATGAATATATTAGAATATTTTTTACAAGTTCTTAGTTTTTCATATTTAGCTTTGCACGATTTAAAGAACTTATTCGAAAACTATTCCTAATTTTACTTATGGCTTATCAAAGAGAAAATTAAGGGTTAGGATCCAAATATTATAGCTACGTTTATTAGTATGAATTATCCTTCAACTACACACTTCTCCCCTTTAGGCTCTTCATGCACATAAAATCGTCGATATTGTGACAATTCTATTAAGCCTATGTTTTCCAGTAGTTTTATGTAGGAGAGACATTATACTAACTTTGGAAAAAAATTCTTTATTTTTAATGTGAAGATTTGTATCGCTTTTTTAACTGAATAATGATGAAAGGAGTAATCACTTTTTGAAAAAAGTTTTCTGAGCGGAACAGATTTTTCACTTTAAAATATAAAAAGCACTCTTATAGAAGAAAAACTATTCTCATACTTCTATTTGATGTGCAAAATTTATTCCAAAGGAGATTTTATTAGATGAGGAAAACAATCAAAAACAGATTTTTTCTAATTGCACTTTCATTATTGTTACTGATCGGCTTAACAGCCTGTTCATCTCCTGAATCCAAAAGTGAAACTGTCGAGAAAGCTCCGAAAACTGAAACGAAAACTGAAAAGAAAACAGAAACGAAAAGTGAAACTAGCAAGGAAACTCCGCAAAAGATTACGAATGAAGAATTACCCAATGTTTCAATTATTGCTACTGGTGGAACAATAGCAGGTGTCGCCGCATCTGATACTCAAACAACTGGTTATAAAGCAGGAGAGGTTGCAATAGAAACTTTATTAGATGCTGTTCCAGAGGTGAAAGAAATAGCTAATATAACGGGAACACAACTTGTAAATATTGATAGTTCTGCAATGACCAATGAAGTTTTATTAAAGCTGGCAAAAGAAGTAAATAAACAATTGGCAAGTGATAGCGTTGATGGAATTGTTATTACTCATGGGACAGACACGATTGAAGAAACAGCCTATTTTCTTAACCTAGTAGTCAAGAGTGAAAAACCAGTTGTTCTTGTTGGAGCGATGAGACCGTCAACAGCGATCAGTGCTGATGGTCCACTTAATCTATACAATGCTGTAGCTATTGCTGCAAGTCCTGATTCTAAAGGGCATGGTGTCATGATTGCATTAAACGACAAAATTGGTTCCGCTCGTGATACTACGAAATTGAATACAACCGCTGTCAACGCATTTGATTCATTTGAATATGGTGATATTGGGAATGTTCAAGGTAGTAAACCTTATTTCTATAACAAGCCTTCACGAATTCATACGAGCGAAAGTGAGTTTGATATTAGCAATGTAACAGAACTTCCGAAGGTAGAAATTTTATATGGGCATGGAAATGATAGTAGAGTATTAGTTGATGCTGCTGTTAAGGGAGGAGCAAAAGGGATTATACATGCAGGTACTGGAAACGGAAGCGTCTTTCCTGAAACGCAAGAAGGACTCGTTGATGCCCAGAAAAAAGACGTTGTGATTGTCCGTGCATCACGTGTAGCTACTGGAATGGTAACACATGAAGCAACTGATGATACAAATAAATTCGTAACATCTGATTCCTTAAACCCAGCAAAAGCCCGTATTTTGTTAATGTTTGCTTTGTTACAAACTTCTGATCCTGTAAAAATACAAAGCTACTTTGATAAATACTAAATTTTCAAAAAAATTAACTCTCGAACTAATTGAACCTGAATTATTCATACCTTCTCTATGGTAAAGCATTTAATTAAAAAAACAGTGACATTTCTACTCTTTTGAAAGAACCATATGCCTGAATGAGGGCTATGCATAATTTACAGCTATACAGTGTTGGTGAACCGAGCTGCTTTTTGCGTAATGTTACACCGGACTGTTTCCTTATGAATTATTTTTATCAAAGAAAAGGCCGTACCTAAAAAGTCGTTATTTCGACTTTTTGAGTCGGCCTCTTTTGTTGAAGTTTTTAGGTTAAAGAATGAGATTAACAATAATGTTATTCACCAACTAATAATCAGGGATCTTAAGGTGCTGGTAATTTAGTTTGGATGTCGCATTAGTCGTGTTTACTTGTACATTTTAGTTAATCATAAACAGTTGCTCGATTGACTGTACTGTTTCTTTTATTATTTTATCCCTCACCCGCTTGTTTTAACGTATTGATGTCAATTTTTTTCATTTGAAGCATCGCTTTCATGACTCTGGCTGATTTTTCTGGATCAGGGATACTTATAAGTTTGATTAAGGTAGTAGGAACAATTTGCCATGATACACCGTACCTATCTTTCAACCAACCGCACTGCTGAGCATTTTCGTCTCCGCCCTCGGAGAGTTTATCCCAATAATAATCTAATTCTTCTTGTGTATCACAATTGACGATAAATGATATGGCCTCTGTGAAATTGAATTGCGGACCGCCATTTAATGCTACAAAATTCTGTCCTTCCAATTGAAATTCAACTGTCATTACAGTTCTTTCTGAAATTCCTTGGATTTCATGTCTTTCTTTTCCGTAGTAAGTGACTCTACCGGTCTTGGAATTTTGGAAGATAGAAGTGTAAAACTTCGCTGCCTCTTCCGCTTGTGTATCGAACCACAAGTTTGTGGTGATTTTTTGAATTTTGTTTTGCATTATTTTCAACTTTCCTTTCCTAAAATGGATATTTTCCACTTTTTTATATTTACATCTGAGGCCATTACTTTGGAACTTTTACTTGTGAAAGCAATACTCTGCCTTTTCCGATCCCTGAACCTGTATCTGTAACGAAACCTGCTTTACCTTCCATTAATCTAGATATTTATTATCACTTTCCATTTAAGATGCTTATATTTCTATTATATAATCTATATTTCAGAAATTTTCAGTTATATAGGCAATTTCACGCGAGCAAAGACTGACTATTCTCTAAAAGAATTATAGAAAATTATAGATTTTTTCGAAATTTACAGAAGGTTCTGCGTGAAGATAAATTCAATTATTCAACAAATCTTTCGGAAAAAGGCTTTCTACCAATAAATTGAAAGCCCTTTAGATTTTCCCAACTTAGTTTGGTGCCCGCCCCCTGTTGTAATATCCCATTGGAGATCAGGCATCCTCAGATTTCATTTTTAAAACTTTTCTTTTTGCTTATTTTAAGTTTCAATAATCCATATAAACATGGTCAATGAGTGGAAAATTCGAAAATCATTATGTCCAATTATATTACAAAAAAGGTATAGAAAAAACATATGCTTGTATGCATATGTTCACAAATACGTTCTGTTAAGTAGTCTTTTGTTTATCAAACCATCCACTTGGTTGAACGTTTAAATTTATATTAACTTGTTTTACCTCTAGGTACGCCTCTAATCCGAATGTACCAAGCTCTCTGCCAATTCCACTTTGTTTGTAGCCTCCCCAGGGAGCTTCATTGAAGGTTGGGTGATAGGTATTAATCCATGTAATCCCGGCCCTTAGTTTACGGATAACTCTTTGTGCACGGGCACCGTCAGATGTAAATACTGCTCCTGCGAGTCCATAAATGGAGTCATTGGCAAGGCTAATTGCCTCCTCTTCGTCTTTAAAGGTTTGAATGACTAATACAGGCCCGAAGATTTCTTCTTTAACAATTCGCATTTGCGGATTTGTATTTCCGAAAATCGTTGGAGATACAAAGAACCCTTTATCATATAAGCGATTTCCCCCGCATAATAATTCTGCTCCTTCTTCCTTTCCAATTTCAATATAGCTTAAGACCTTTTCCATATGCTGTTGGGAAATCAGTGGACCCATTTCGGTATCGACGTCTGCCCCATTTCCGACAATGATTTCTTCTGCCCTTTTGACAAGCTCCGGTACAAATTTTTCATAGAGTGTTTCCTGAAGCAGCAGCCTTGATCCAGCAGAACAAACTTGACCTTGATTGGCAAAGATGGCAAAAAGTGCGTAATCAACAGCTGTTTCAAAATCAGCATCCTCAAAAACGATATTAGGGGATTTCCCTCCTAATTCCAAGGATGTTTTCTTTAGTGTGTCAATTGTATTTTCCAGTATCTTTTTTCCTGTAACGGTGCCTCCAGTAAAAGCAATTTTATCTACAAGGGGATTCCTTGCCAACTCAGCTCCTACAGACGCTCCCTCACCAAGAACGAGATTAACGACTCCAGGCGGAAAGCCAACATCATCTATGATTTCAAATAATTTTATTAAACTTAACGGGGTTTGCTCAGCTGGCTTAATTACAACTGAGCAGCCCGCTGCTAAGGCTGGTGCGAGTTTTTGTACTGCCATCACCAAAGGATAGTTCCACGGGACAATTTGTCCGACAACACCGATTGGTTCTCTAACAACAAATGCTTGTATATCGTCTGGAACATCATAGACTTGACCTGAGGGTTTAGTTGCTAATCCGGCATAATATCGTAATTGATTAACGGCATCTTCGATATCATACGTTGATTCCCTTAAGGGTTTTCCATTATTTAATGTTTCAAGCTTTGAGAAGGACTCGATTTCCTCTTCTAGTTTATCTGCTACATTAAATAATAATTGCGCACGGTGTCGGGCATGCGTCTCCCCCCATCCATCCTCGTAAAAAGCTTTATGAGCTGCTTGGATGGCTGTTTTTGCATCTTCAACCGTTCCTTCGGTTACTTGGGCAATGATTTCTTCTGTGGCAGGATTAATAATATTTCTTATTTCTTCACCTTTGCTCAATACCCATTGATTATTGATATACATTTTCTTAACACTCATCTTACAAAAACTCCCCTTTTTTAATCAAACTACTCATTTTTTGAATGAATCGAATGGTTTTCGTGATTTCTTCGGAATTTGGCTTTCTGAAATAGCGAACAGGGGGAATCAAAATCCAAATAAAATCACCGTAATTTGGCCAAAATTCTATATTCCAAGTGTTATCTTTTTTTGAATATTTAAGTTCTAGTTTTTCAAAATCAATGGTTGTACAGATTTCCATTAACTCTTTATCTTGATTTAAAAGCTTACTTAAAGCAACATTTGTTTTGGACTGAAATTGAGGTTCCCTTTTACCGAAAAGGTTACCGCCATACCTTAACTGAATTGAATGATCAGAATCGGGTTTCCTATCTTCTATGACACAGTTCCATTTTAAATGATATACGCGCCCCATCCATTTATTCATTACTTTATATGAGGTGTACATGCTCAAGATCCCATGTTCCTTTGCATCCAAATCAATTCTATTATTCTCTCTTTTCATAATGGTACTATACTTCTTAAACTCTTCTGTCACAATCATTAAAGAATTCCACGCTCTATTATCAACAATCGAATAGAAACCCATAACAACCTCCACCTAGACTGATTTGTTCATACCATCATCTGTTTGATCTTTTTCTACAGTGAGAGCATAATCAAATTCACTTCTTTTTTGGATACCTTCAAAAACGGTTTCTAGTGGAACCGGTGTAAAAAGCTTCTGACCAGTAGCTTTTAAGTAGGCTATACCTAAAATAATGATAGCGGCAATGACAACTACTGAAATTTTCACAACTGTCATATCTACATATAGTGTATAGATCATATAAACACATGCAATAAGTCCAATGATTTGAGGCAATGGATACAAAGGAGTTTTAAACGGACGATGAGCATTTGGATATTTTTTTCGTAAAACCAAAACATCTACTTGTGTAATAATATAGGACATTAACCATGTACCACATGCCACTGAAATCATTGTGGTAACAAAATCTATATTTGCATTATTAATAAATGCAAATATTAAAACGATAAGTGTCAAACCAATAACAGTGAAAATACCAACCCATGGTGTTCGTGTTTTGGGATGAAGATAAGAGAAAGCTTTAGGGAGAAGGCCTTCCTTTGATAATCCATAAAGCATCCGCGGCACAGCTGCAAGATACGTATCACAGGTGGTAATCGCTGCAATGATAGAAACTATCCCCATTATTACTAAACCGGTTTCCCCCAACATCGCAGCTGCACCATCCACATGTGGAATCGTAGATTGAGCAAGTTCATCAAGCTTTATATATTTGGTGACACCTAATCCAAAAAGTAAATCGACTAGCCAAATTGTGAAACAACCAAACAGCATCGCAATCGGTATATTTCTTCCCGGATTTTTTATTTCTTCTGCAAGTGGTGCTACAAATTCCATTCCAATAAACAGCCAGATTGCTATTCCTAAAGTACCTGCCTGCGCTTTCCAAGAAATTGGCGAAAAGGCAGGAGATTGTGCTAATTGATCTTGTGTTCCTATACCTAATAATCCCATAAGGCCAATTACCCCGAGAAGTAGCATCATACTTATGGCAAGAATGGTTTGAACCTTTCCAAAGACTGATACTCCTAACAGATTAATTGTTGCTAAAAATAATAGAATTACAGTTACTGCGATATACCAAGGGATACCAGTGAGTGTCTCAAATGATTGTCCTCCAACAATCATATTTGTGCCGCCGTCAGTTCCAACAAGGACAATATACCCTGCTAAAACAGCAAATATGGCAGGGAGCTTACCTAACGCAGGAAGGGTATACTCTCCAACCATACCTGCCCCAGGAATCATTGCAGCCATTTCTGAATAGGAAAGAGCAACACTTAAGATTACAAATAATGCAATAAGCGCTATTATACTAAAAGCAGGGCCGCTTACACCATAACCATTCCCAAGAACTACCATCGCTGTTCCGGATACTACTAGACCAACTGAGGCTGAATAAGCTGCCCAAAAACCAAGTGTTCTCTTAAGTTTTACGTCTCCCATTTACTTATTCATCCCCTTTTTATTTTCCTTCATATGCTTTTATGAACAATTCAAAGTAATCTTCTTTAGTAGTAATTCTTGGGTTACTAGAAGCAGAAACATTCTGAGTTGCTCCTTCTGCCAAGTAATTAAAATCTTCAACCTTAATATTTTGTAAATCTTTCATTTTAGGGATACCTACTTCATTTGCCAGTTCCCGCAATTTTATTACACCTTCATTTGCAATTTCCTCATTTGTCTTACCTATAGGCAATACTCCTAAGAGTTTCGCAACCATTGCATGTTTTTCAACATTTGAAGGAATATTGTATTCGAAGACATAAGGTAATAACATTGAGTTTGCCACCCCATGAGGAGTATCGTATAAACCTCCCAACGCCTCAGCCATGCAATGTACTCCACCTACATCTGAATTACCAAAGGCAATTCCAGCAATTAAACTGCCTGCAAGCATATTCCTTCTTGCTTCAAGGTTTCCTCCATTATTAACTGCTTCTGACAAATTCTTTATTATTACATCAATTGCATACAATGCTAACGCATCCGTAATGGGTTCTGATAGATTGCATGTATATGCTTCAATCGCATGTGTTAAGGCGTCCATTCCGGTAGATGCCGTTATAGCCGGAGGTAATGTTAAGGTAAGCTCAGGGTCGAGAAGAGCAATTTTTGGAGCAACTCGGTAGTCAAGAATATTCATTTTTAATTTAGTGGAAGTATCTGTAATAACAGAGAAGAATGTAATTTCACTACCTGTACCAGCGGTGGTAGGAATACAAATTAATGGAGTTATTGGCTGAATAAGAATATTGAGACCGTACCAGTCGCTAATATTTCCTCCATGGGTCAGAAGCACCCCAACAGCTTTAGCGGTATCCATCGAACTTCCGCCCCCAAGTCCGATTAGAACATCAACATGTTCTTTTTGTGCTAAGAAGTATGCCTCCATACAGTCTTGATCCCTGGGATTCGGTTTGATGTTATCATAAATAATATAGTTTATTTCCTTTTGTTCTAATATATCGGTTACTTTGTTAACAATTCCAGATGCTCTTATTCCCTTGTCAGTTAGAATCATTATTTTGGTTCCATTTAATTCTCTTACATATCCTCCTAGGTTTTTAATCTGTCCATTACCAAATTCAATTCTAGTAGGAAGATTAAATGTAAACGTTTTCAGCATATTGTTTGCCTCCTTTTTAGAATTTTAATAACATTCATAATAGTATAATAATAGCAAAACACTACTAGTATACAAATGGACAAAATATAAATAGAGTTGAGAGTATTTATTTACATTTTGTCTATTATGGATAACTATCCGCGGTAATTTCATTCAATATAAAGAAAAAAGCAGTTTCATTCTAATCTAATAGAATGGACCTCCTTTCAAAAAAATTGCTAGGTGCCCACTTGTGCAAGTATCAGTTCTTCAACAACTAGTGTATTTTTATTTTGAAGTAAAGTCCCGATTCCTATCACTAATGCGCAGGTTACTATGCCCAGATAATGACGTTTAGGGAGAGAAAAATTAAAAAAACAATAAAAATAACAGTTGAATTAGTGGTACTATTAGAACGAAATTCACAATATTAACCGCATAGAAAAACGCTTGGAATCCAAGCGTTTTTTATTTATTTATTCAACTATTCACTTTGTACAAGAAAAAGCCCGAACGACTGGGATCCTTAGTCTTCTTGAGAACTCTTCATCATTGGTAAAATGTTCGTGTTTTGGTGTTCCTTCGCGTAAATCAACTACTAAAAAACCAGATTTAGTAAGAGCTTTAAAGTAATGTTCGATTGTTCGATGGTATTTTACAACTATTTGTTCAATCCAAGGTTCTTTTCTTTCTCCTTCAAGAAAATAGTCATCAACTATCCAGTTCCCACGCCTATCTCCTGTTTGTTTGCTTATAAATGAAGAAGTAGTGAGGGGATGTTGAACACTGAACACAAACTTACCATTATCTTTTAAGGTTTTATGCACATTTTGGAACAGTAAATGAACATCCGAGACATAGTGTATTGCAAAGCGAGAAGTTACAAGTTCAAATTTGTTCTTTGGGTAACTGTATGATTCCATTGTCTCGTGATGAATCGTCCCGTTTTCATTAGCTAGGTTAAGTTTTGCAGATGCTACCATTTGTTCAGAGCCTTCTATCCCAGTGTAAAACGCTGCACCTTGATTTAGTAATTCCTTTCCAAACGAGGCATCACCACATCCTAAGTCTAATATACTTTTATTATTAAAGTCACCGATAAGTTCATAAATGATAGGACTTTCGATAGCATTGTTGGGACTATCCTTTCTCTCCCTTCTCTTCATATAATTTGAAAAAAAATCCTCTTGGTCATAAACGCTTGCTCCTCTAAATTCCATACAATCCATTTCCCCTTTCGCATTCTTTTCTTCCACGATTGTTGTAATATTCATCTGTTAATAGACTTTGGATATTTCATCATATAAATTGTAAAATATTAACATTTTTTTGAATTCTCTAATTATCTTGAATAAAAAATGTCTTTAATTTTGCTTTCTTGTAGGCATTAAACTTGTCTTTTTTTTACACAATTTACATTGCCATACTTGAACATTTGTTTTTCATTGATTCAATATTAGATATTTTAAGCTGAAATTGAAACTGAGGTGAGCATTATTTCCGGATATGAAGTTTCCAATTTAAAAAAAGGGCTTCAAATTTTAGATCTTTTGAAGGAAAAGCGTTGTTTGAAACTCACAATTTGCGAGGGATAAGGGTTTACAGCACGAAATGATCAATATCCATAAAGGCAAATATTTCAAGAAATTCATTTATCATATTCAACACGTTAACACTTATCATAAAAGGTTAAAACAATTTATGGAACGATTCCAAGGTATGGTAACTAAATACCTGGATAACTATTTATGTTGGTTCCGATCTCTTGAGCAAAGTTAAAAAGTTGCTCACAAAAGACGTGTGAACCAACTTTTATTATATACTGTTCATAAATCCAATTAGGGACGGTGGAAATGTTAAGGTGGTCATAAAAAAACTTGGTTTTATACCAAGTTCGAGTTGTCCTTTTGTTTATTTTTGTATATACGTTCCGTAATGAATCCCATAATAAAACCGATTATAATAGGATTTAATGAACCTCCAGATATGAATCCAGATGATGTTTCCTCAAAATAGAACCACTGTAAAAATTCTATATTAAATAGATAACCAATTAAATATAATATTGAAATTGTACAAATACATACAATTAAAGGAATCCAAAAAGATTTCTTTTTCATCCAAACTCCCCCTTTTTTAAAATTTTAATCTAAAGTAAAAAAATGTCATTCTTACATTTTTTATTAATAGCAACAAAGTTTACGAAAACAGCGTTTAAAAAAGGCAGATGACTATAGGTCCCACTGTCATCTGCCCCCTCTTTTCAATTGATAAAGAGTCCTTTTTATTTCTTTTTCGACTGTTTGAAAAAAACTGTCTAATCCCTTGTTTGCTCCTGAATCCAATACTCGTTGACCGGCCAATCCAAGTGCACCTGTTACCTCTGCTTCAGCTTTACAGGTTAACTTTGACACACTTCTGGATTCTTTTAACAATAGATCTGCTTTTCCCACAGTTTCCCCAATATTCCCCTTTCCTTTCACATACATGCGGAAAGAAGAAGGCGGCTTCTGATCATCAAGCCGAATCTCAAGAGTAAAAAGATCTTGTAATGGCCCGATTTTGATCTCCAATTCTGCTTCGTATACTCCTCTTGAGATTTCTACAAATGATTTACAACCAGGGATAGCTTTCCGAAGGACTTTTTTATCCATTAAATACTTCCAGACAATTTTCCTTGGTAATCCGAAGGAATACTCGTACTCGATATTCAAGCTTTTCCCTCCTATTTACAACTTTAAAGGAATGAAGGTCCATTCCCCCATCCCTTTCCTTTATGTGCACCCATTTAATTTTATTCAAATGGAATAAAGTTGTTACCAAGTGAACATGCAGGATGTAATACTTAGTCCTTTTCTTATGATTTGAAAATGGGAAATAACGGGCGAATACGTATCCCATCTAGATGTAAAGGATTGTCGTCCTCGATTTACGCGAATTCACGGAGTTCCATTTACATGATATTTGTTTTATATCCTTAGGAATGTTAAATTAATTTGTTTTTTTATCAATTTTTTGATGGTCGATTTATTTTTTTGCTATACTCATCATGAATATAGAGTTACACAGAAAATCAAGGAGCACAGTGCCAGAAACTGTTCGCCATTGTTGAATGATAGATATACGTAACCAAAATCTTTGATTCATGCCGTTAAGGTCACAAAAATCATTTTATGTTACCGTTCTCGGTTTCATCGCCATTTTGGTCACAATAAAAAACTTTTAGTAATTAGTTATTTAAGGGGGAGGACTATGCATCCAAAAACAGTAATAGAAATAATAGCCTCAGGTTCTTTTGTCATTTTACTATTTGTTGCCGTCCTTTTTTTACCTTCCAGGTTGAGAAAGTTGGGGATATATCTTACTATCTCAATAACTTCCTTACTTTTATTATTTTTGATTGTTAGGCCAATTTATGATGATTATCAGGCTTCAAAAAAGAAAGAATACTTAGAACAATATTTAGAGAGAGTATATCCAAGACAAAAATGGAAAATAATTCAGCAAGTAGGCAGGCAATATAATCCTGATTTCTTTGAAGTTAAATTTGAAAATGAATCTGATTGGATGTATATATATTCAGTCGCAGATGAAGAGAGAATTTGCCAAAGGGTCTGGATTCCTCCGGAGGGAAATATTACTAGCAGTGAAGGTAAACATTACGAAGGTATCAATTGTAAGTAAATGGATAACATCAAAAGCAAATGGTCAATCATTTTTTAGTTGACCATTTGTTATAAAAAAATCTATTCTTGTTCAAATATATTCTAGAAAAAAACAGTCCTCCCAAACTGAGGAGAACTGTTTTAATGGATTAACGGTTTGCTTCACAATTAAGTTTTATTTTACAGGTAAAAACTCTTTTATATTCCTAAGAAGGCTCATTAGATGTTCTCAGATAGCTCAATTGTTATTCTTAATTACACCAATATTATTGTTGTAGGTACTAATATTATTGTATGGTACCTACATAAATATCTAGTTACCAACATTAATGTTGCTGAACATTTGTGACCGTTATCTAGTTTCCTTCACCAATTCTGTCACAAAAAACCATTTTATGTGACCGATAACTCAGTTCCTTCGCCATTACGGTCACAAAAAGCCCTGGAATGGGTTAAATTATTTAAATATTAAGGATGTAATAAAATGAAAGATAATTCCAAAAGTCAATTTAAAAGGTTAACTGAAATTTTATGGATTTCAACTAAGCTTGGCTTAACTTCGTTTGGGGGCCCCATTGCTCATTTGGGATATTTTCATAATGAATATATTCGTAAAAGAAAATGGCTAGATGAACGCAGTTATGCTGACCTTGTTGCTCTCTGTCAGTTCCTTCCCGGTCCCGCTAGCAGTCAGGTTGGGATTGGTATCGGTGTCATGCGTGCCGGTGTCTTAGGAGGAATTATGGCGTTCATTGGTTTTACACTACCATCCGTTATTGCTCTCATATTATTTGCGCTTATCCTAAAAGGGTGGCATGTGGATAATATGGGCTGGATTCATGGCTTAAAGATTGTAGCCGTTGTTGTAGTCGCACAAGCCATTTTAGGAATGGCGCAAAAGCTAACTCCAGATTTAAAAAGAAAATCCATTGCCCTGTTCTCACTTGTAGGAACATTGATCTGGCAATCCACATATACGCAAGTGTGTATGATCATTGCTTCTGCTTTTATTGGTTATCTCTTTTTTAAGCAGGTAGAAACAGAAAAGCATTTACCAATAACAGTTCCGATTACACGGCGTTTTGCAATTATTTGTTTAACTCTTTTCTTTGGTCTACTTATTATTCTTCCGATTCTTAGAGAAATAACTTCATATAAATGGATTGCCCTTTTTGATAGCTTCTATCGTTCAGGCTCCCTTGTTTTTGGAGGAGGTCATGTGGTACTGCCCTTACTTGAACGTGAATTTGTACCAACAGGCTGGCTTAGTAAAGAAAACTTCTTAGCCGGTTATGGTTTAGCACAAGCAGTCCCTGGCCCACTTTTCACTTTTGCAGCCTATATAGGAGCTGTAATAAATGGGTGGAAGGGCGGACTTTTAGCTACCGTTGCTATTTTTCTGCCAGCTTTTCTATTGATCCTGGGTACCCTGCCATTTTGGGACACCTTAAGAAGAAATCCCAAAATCAACGGAGCACTAATAGGGGTAAACTCAGCAGTTGTAGGAATTCTAATCTCTGCTTTCTATACCCCTATTTGGTCGAGCTCGATATTCTCACCTATTGACTTCGCTTTTGGTTCCATACTGTTTAGCTTACTTGTTTTTTGGAAGCTTCCTCCATGGGTTATCGTCCTTTTAGGAGCTCTAGGTGGATTTCTTATTGATCTTCTTTGAATTCTCCGTTAAGGTGTTTTTTATTTTCCTGATATTAAATTGGTGATATTTTCATAGCTTAGCGAACGTTATTTTCCGTATTTGAAACTTCTCTATACTTCTGTTAAGCTTCCTACTTTTATGAATTGTTTCGCTACCAAATTTTTGATGGTTTATTAGGTTATTTGCTATACTCATCATAAATCTAGAGTTACTGAGAATAACAAGGTGAGTGGATCATGAAGAGATATGAAAATTTGGATAATGTGAAAAGCAACAAATCGTTTAAGGACATGAGACAGTGGCAGAAGGAAAGAAGATCGAAAGTAAAGGATTTATCACTAAATATCGAACAGTGTCCACATAAAAAAATTAAGGAACTAAATGAAAATAGAAGCCGGACTTCTTATACGTGGATTGGGCACTCTACCTTTTTGATCCAGCTGAATGGAGTAAATATTTTGACGGACCCTGTGTGGGCTAAGCGGATGGGATTTCAAAAGAGGTTAACGGAGCCGGGCATTTCCTTATCAGACTTGCCGGAGATTGACCTGGTTGTGCTCTCCCATGGTCACTATGACCATTTGGACTTCCCTACCCTAAAAAAATTAAAAGGTAATCCTCATTACTTTGTCCCAGTTGGGTTGAAGTCCCTGTTCATTAGAAAAGGCTATCAGAAGGTGACCGAAATGAACTGGTGGGAGAGCGCCGAATTCGGAGGATTTACCGTCCATTTCGTCCCTGCCCAGCATTGGACGAGACGTACATTGACAGATATGAATACGTCACATTGGGGAGGCTGGATTTTTCAATCATCAGGAGAAACTTTTTATTTTGTCGGTGATACAGGCTATTTCAACGGCTTTAAGCAGATCGCTGACCGGTTTACGATTGATACGGTGTTCATGCCAATTGGAGCGTATGAACCGGAATGGTTTATGGCCGCTGCCCATATTTCCCCTGAAGACAGTGTGAAAGCTTTCCTCGAATTAAAGGCAAAATCCTTCGTTCCAATGCATTATGGTGCCTATCGATTAGCGGACGACACAGGACCGGAGGCATTAGAACGCTTGTACCGTGAATGGGAAAAACAGCAGCTTCCCGAGGAACAATTAAAAGTGCTCCTACTTGGGGAAACCGTTATGGAGATTGAATAGGTAAAAAATTTTTAGTACAGGTGGGTCATTTAGCGAATATGGCTTAAAATGACCCTTCTATTGGACAAAGTTAGATTACTTTCCGACCATATTGATTATTAGAACTCTGACAAATAAGAAACCAACACCTGGAAGAAAGCAGTGTTGGTTTACATAACATTATTATTTTTAAAAACTACTATTTTAGCATCCATTTCCTTTCATCAATAGTGTCGTTTTTCTTAGCTTTCTTGCAGATTAAGAGATAGTCCCCCGCTTATTTCTTTTCCAGTTTATTCGATATCCATAGGTATAAGGCGATTCCACCATAAGTAATCAACAAGCTTATGATTAATTGTGTTTCGTATTTTAATGGTGTTAGGCTTAGCAAGTAATCTGGCAGTGTTAACAATGCTAGAATAATGATTAAAGTCCATGTTTTTGCCCATAAGGACATTCCAATTATAAATAGTGCGGTAATAATGCCAATAATCAGGCTACCCGTATTGCCAAAATGAATAATAGGTGTATCGACAGCTCTATTTAAGTAAATCAAACCAACAAACAAAGCAATAGGCAATATCCCTATTGAAAATAATATCAATCCTTGTTTCTTGATAGATTGATTCGTTGTGGAAATATATTTAAAACCCGTAAAAATAGAAGCAATAAATACTACACTGATCACAATATGCCCGACAATTTGCAAGAGAGAATATGAAAGGTTCCCTTTCAATAAATCTGGGAAAATCGTAAAAGAAAATGACCCTAAAACGATAAGGCAAATATATTTGATCCATGTTCGATAGTCAATGACCATTTCATTAGAAACCATCTCCATATATTCTTTCGGTGATTTTCCGATAATCTTTTCAATGGGCTTTCCGCTTTTTTCTGCTTCGGATAAATGGACTTCCAATTCTTCCACAATTTCTTCGATTTCATCCGAATTTTTCCCACTGGAAAATAAGTATAGGCGTAAGTTTTCCAAAAATGCCTTGCTATTATCAGTAAGTTTTAATTCATTATTCAACCGTCTCGTCTCCTTTTGCATGTTTTGTCTCTGTTTCATGGCGTAAAACCCTATTTACATTGGTTTGCAAATAGTTCCAGCGATCCATGAATAGTTCTAATTCTGCCTCACCCTTTGGTGTAAGCGAGTAATATTTCCTTCTTGGTCCCGCCGTTGATTTTTTCAATGTTGTAGTAACTAATTCTTCTTTTTGCATCCGCATTAACAATGGATAAATTGTACCCTCGCTGAAGTAATGAAAACCATAGCTTTCAAGTTTCTCGGCTAGCTCGTAACCGTATACTTCCTTATTCTTGATAATCGCCAGCAAACAGCCATCAAGGATTCCTTTTAGCATCTGTGTTGTAGACAAAACTTTTTCACCTCTTTCAATAACTTGCAATACGAGGGTTATGATCACAAACAATACCTTGCATTACAAGGGTTATAATTAAAAACAATGCCTTGGTTTACATAGATGATAATTTTAAACAAAGCCTTGCATTACATGGGTTATAAGCACAAAGAATGCCTTGCATTACAAGGTTTGTGATTGCAAATAATACCTTGCAATACATGATATACAATAAGTATAGAGTTAATAGTCTTGTAATGCAAGGTAAATTATCTCCTTTTTTTGTAAACAAGCTACTATCTTAGGATTTAGTTAGATGCTGATTTCAAAATGTATTCTTTTTGATTGCGATCATATAATCCTTAAGTAAGTCTTTTTATTAAAATTTATTCTAATACTATAGAAGAATAAACCTGTGATGATTTCCACACAATTGTCCGATTAACGATAATAAAATACCACATATGTATTTCGACTTTTCTAAACGAAAATCCGAATACCCATTTAATCTAACTGGTTTTCCATATATTTCCACCAAACCCATTTATAAAAAAACCAGCAGCCTAAAAAAGGAAACTGCTGGTTTTTGTTAATAATAGAAGATTCATTTGTAACTTTTTTAAAAATTAACGCCTTTTTTCCCTTCGATGATTGGAAGATTAATAAAGCTTTGACCCAGATGTACATTAAAGGTTGCTCCGGTTGTAGAAGGAATCGTCCGCTGATAAGAGCTTCCTGCAATAATCACTCCAATGCGATGCCCCTTCTTGAAGACGTAGTCGTGTGGCAATGCTCCCCACTCGAATTTGTAGTTTTTGCCTGGATTTAAAGGATCTGTTGCTAAAAGTGTTTTCCAATTTTGCGGGTCAAACCAGCCTCTAGAGACAATTTCATAAGATGCTGTCCGGAACGTTTTTTCTGTTTCACGATAGCAGCCGTCATCTGTATCCGAACTTTCTCCCCAGCAGGTTTCAGTAGGAAGCGTTCTGATTCCTTCGCCACTTCCCGAATGATTCACTCTAGTATCCATGCCGTAATCAACAATCATAACTGTTAAATTGGAATTCTCTTTATCTACTGTTGCCCGCAGTGAAATTTCCGGCACTCCGCTCATCCGGGCATCCTCGCTTAGTGGTTCAGATAGGTAAACTAGACGGTCGCTTCTTACCGTCATTTCATTGGTGACCATCGCCGTTTCTGTTTGCCTAGGATTATCGGTAAAAGTCTGCGTAATGTTTCCATTAACCGGACCGGTTGTCAAGATCCCCGGAGAGTTTTCATTTTCCCCTGGCCCAAATCGAATTTTAAAGGATTTTGCATTTTCTTCCGGCCATGAGGCATGGGTTTCCCAAACATCAGCTGATCGTTCAATATCTACATCAGGTTCATCCATGATGCCATTTTGAATGCCAAGAAGCCAGTAGTCAAACCAGCGATGCAGCGTATCGACCCACTCTGCTCTGCGGAAATCAAATGGATCAACATGACCAGTTTGGGCAAGCCATAGCTTACGAGGGACTTTCTCCTTATTTAGTGCTTCCCACCATTCATTGAAATGGTTCATCTTCACGTTTAGGTCGTTTAAACCGTGAATAGCAAAGACACTTGCTTTAACGTTTTTAATATCTTTCACATAGTTTCTTTCATTCCAAAAATCATTATAGTCACCAGTGGCATCATCTGCCATTTGATTTATACGATTGAACACGTGCTGACAAGTTGCTTTCCTGGAGCTGTTAACGACTCTACTTGCTAATCCGCCAGGGCCATTGTTGTAATATGTCTGCCCCGCATAACGATAGTAATTATACCAATTGCTGATCGCACCAATCGGAACGATAGTCTTCAGTCCTTCTACTCCGGTTGCGGCGACACCATTTGCTAACGTTCCGTCATAGGATTTACCAATCATCCCTACATTGCCGGTTGTCCAAGAAGCTTGTACTTCTTGATTGTTTTTATCGAAGGCCTTTGCTCTTCCGTTGAGCCAATCGATAACCACTTTAATGCTTTCAATCTCCTCATAACCGCCTGTGGTTGGGCAGCCATCCGATTGATTGGTGCCTACCATATCCGGCAAGGCAATCGCATATCCGCGTGGAACAAAATAATTATCATAGAAAAGCGGATACTTTTCGTTAATTCCATCTTTATTTTTGTCCTTTACTTCACTTTCATTGCCCCTGCCCAAGCTTTCATAATAGGGACTGGAATCCATAATTACAGGTACCTTTAACCCTGAGCTCGTTTCTTTTGGACGGATGATGTCAACTGCAATTCGGTCAGGAATCCCGTTTTCATCAGTGTCGAGGCTTGATTGGACAAAAACTGTCTCGCGAATGGCATCCTTATAGGAATATTTCGCCTCTGATTTTAATGGTGCTAAAGAGTTTACTGCTTGTCCCTTTTTTGATTCTACTGTTTCCGCACTTGTATAATTCATAGATGATAGTGTTAAGGCAATGGTTGTAAATAGTGTTGTTGCGATCGATAGCGTTTTCTTTTTCATTAAATCCCTCCTCACCCTCTATAAAAACAATTGTAGGATGTGGAGGGATTAACCAATAGTGTAAAAACTCTTAATTTTCATACTATTTATTATTCGTTAGTAGGAGAAAGGACTTACCTTCTACATATATATTAGTTTTTTTAAAACAGGTTTATGAATTATACATTCAAAACTTCTTCCTCTTCCTTCGCGCTTACTAACTTTGTTAAATAATCGATGGTTGTCAAGTACAGCATTCCATTCCCTTCTAGCTTTGGAGAATTTCCAAGTGGTATGGTTCTTCTGATAAGCTGGGCATACAGTTCTGGCTCTGTAAGATTTCTCTCAAAAGTTTGATTTGAGATCGCTTTAATTAAAGCAAGTGCACCGGATACATGTGGAGTAGCCATTGACGTTCCTGTAAGCTTTGCATATTTTCCGTTTAGAAATGTTGATACTATATTTTCACCGGGAGCAACTAAATCTACTTCCCTATTTGAATTGCTAAAATCCGATATTTTGCGAGTAAGACTGGTAGCACCTACACTGATTACCTCGTTATAAGCCGCCGGATAGGACAGCTCATCTGTTGAGTCGCGACCATCCCCTTCATTTCCGGCCGCACAAACTACGAGTATCCCATTGGCCACGGCCTTTTTTATTGCTTCATGTAATTCTGGAACATTTTCAGGACCGCCTAGGCTCATGGAGATAATATCAACCTTTTGTTCAATTGCATAGTAGATTCCATTGATAATCCATTCATATTGCCCGGAGCCTTTTTTATTAAGAACCTTTACAATTAATAGATTTGCTTCTGGAGCAACACCGGTTACCCCCGTATCATTGGCAGTTGCTGCCATCGTACCGGCAACATGTGTACCATGACCGTTGTAATCCCTAAAGATATTTTGATCTCCGCGGTCATCTTTGGTAAAATTTCGTCCGCCAATGATTCGATCCTTTAAGTCGACATGAGATGATTCACAACCAGTATCTAAAACGGCGATTGTGATCCCCTTTCCTTTTGTCTTTCCCCACAGTTCTTGGGCCTGAATCATTTCAACCCCTTTTGGCACCTCGGTTACTTCTTCAAATTCTGCAATCATTTGGTATGGAATCAAGCGTACTTCTCTTTCCAACTCATTCCCTCCTAACAGATTTATTTGAAGCTACCTCATGATGTTGTTAATAGTTTAACAATTCTAAATCTATAAAAAATGATTCGTTTGGAGTGTTTTTGTTCTTTCCTGGCTTAATTTTTTTATATCAAAAACCGACTCTATAGTTTTTCTTCCCCTAATACTATTTTCCTAAATGACACTAGGTCCTTTGATTCAGGACTTTATTTCTATTTTAAAAATTATGATTTTTCTTTATTTTCAGACTTGTACAAAAATGTTATCCTTTACCTGTACATAATAATTTTTAGGAGGCTGATGGATTGAGGAGTTTGAAGAGGTCACTCATTTTTTTGACTAGTTTTTTGACTGTGGCAGTATCAACAACCGCTTATGCGGAGCAGCCAGGATTATCTGATTTTCCAGAACCTGCTGATGCGCAATCATGGGTTCTTCCACGGGATATGACGTGGAAAGATTACAAGCCCGTTCCTGGAGTTGACTGGAACACATCTGGTATTAAGGCAGACAGAGTCATTAGGGGTTCACTAATTATTGTAGATTTCCAAGACCGAGATTTTATTTTAAACCAGCCTGAGGGGTCCGAGCTTGCAGGCAACCCTATCGGCACTGGTAAAATTCCTCGTGATCAAATCGGAAAGTTTTGGGAAGACTTCCTCAACAAGCCTTCAGCATTAAACAACCATCGAACAGTAAACGAATACTGGCGAGAAAATTCCTTCGGCAAATGGAAAATCGAACTTAAATCTTTCGGCACCTATCGGATGGATGGCAATGAATTCGAATATGGTCTTAACGAGTTTGGGCAGCAAGCAAACATGCCGGCAGGATTCAAGGCTAAAAACCTTAGGTCTGAAGCCGTCGCCAAAGCGAAAGCTGACATGGATGCTTCTGGAGAAAAATTTGATTTTAATTTTATCATTCACGCTGGTTATGATGAATCCGGTGTCTGGCAGGAGCTTGGTGAAATGATGTTCCAAAATGCCGGAGCCGTAACAAATCCATTTGGCCCAATAGTAGGTGGAGCAAATGTTCCGGGTATGCCAAATTCAGCTGTTACCCGATATGTACCTTGGACCTCGTGGTATGCTGCTAAAAGTATTTGGTCAAGTGCCAGCGGAGGAACATCTATTCAAGGGGAAAATGACGGAATGGGTACCTTCGCTCACGAATTCGGTCATATAATGGCTCTTGGCGACAACTATAACAATCCATATGGAATTCCTGTATCTCGTACCTACTCCGGCCCATGGGAGTTAATGAGTCGTGGAAGCTTCAATGGGCCAGGCGGCCCGCACACACGCTGGATGGTCCCATCAACCTTAGGGGCATCAGCTCCATCACATCACATGCTGCGTAATAAAATAAAACAGGGCTTCCTCTCACCTGACCAATATCTAAGCCTAGACCGTGATAGCCTAGCTGAAACTGGTCCAGTCTTTGCCAATATTCTTTCTCGAGAGGTACCAACTGGCAACGAGTTTGGACGGACAGGATTACACGGGATCAATATTAGCATGGTGGATAACACACCAGCTAACTCATTAAATGATGATTGGCGCGCAGATATGCAGCGCGGTGCTAAATGGTACAATAACTATACACTTGAAGTTGTCGACCGGGTTGGTTTTGATTCTTTTGCCCCTGACACCGGTGTACTGCTAGCGAAAACTAAGAATAGTGAATCATCACCAAATATTTGGGTCATCGACTCTCACAAAGAAGATATCAATCAAGTAGACTTTAAACGCCCGGACGGTTCCACAGCGATGCTTTCCAAAGGCGATTACCAACAGTTAGCAGATGCCCTCTTCAAGGCAGGAACTGGTGATGGCGTTGTCAGTGAGTACACAGACGAGCATAACCGTCTCCATTTCTACATTTTAGATAAAAAATATGATAGTAAAGGTGCACTTTCTTACCGGGTAGCTGTCCGTCATTTGGATGGTGCAGGTTCATTTACCCGTGGTGTAACAGTTGCTAACGGTAATTCAGAATTTGCCACACCAGGTAAAGTAGCAGCCTATTATTTCAATGTTACAAATACCGGAAATGGAACCGACCTTATCCGCCTTAATGCCAAAACAGAAGCTGGCTGGGATATTCAATTACAGCATAACGTAATTGAAGTTGAAGCGGGTAAAACGGTTGCAGTACCGGTTTACGTGAAGATTCCTAGAGGTGGTACAGCTCAGCCTGTTCCAACAAACCTTACGTTGACAAGCACATCAGAAACCGATGCTAGTAAAACGGCCACTTCGACTCGCAGTGTTGGGCCTGGGAATGGAAAATAAAGATTGGTAGTTTAAGGGGGAAGTGCCTAAACGGTACCTCCTCCTTTTTTAATGATTGTAGGACTGTTAGTTATCTCTCTTTAGCAACTTAAATGTTTTTAATTTTCCTATTGATAGACTAATATTGGTGGCTTTCCACTTGTTCTGGCCTTCATTGCCTTTATGAAGGACTAATCTCTTTGGTTTTCCACCTGATCTAGCCTTCATAGTCCTTATGAAGGACTAATCTCTTTGGTTTTCCACCTGTTCTGGCCTTCATTGCCTTTATGAAGGACTAATCTCTTTGGTTTTCTACCTGTTCTGGGCTTCATAGTCCTTATGAAGGACTAATCTCTTTGGACTTCCACCCGATCTGGCCTTCATTGTCTTTATAAAGGACTAATCTCTTTGGTTTTCTACCTGTTCTGGCCTTCATTACTCTTATGAAGGACTAATCTCGTTCACTTTCCACGTGATCTGTCCTTAATTCTCCTTCTCTAAGACAAAACCCCCCTATAGCAACCACAACTTCTTCATCACAGTACCGAATTAATGCGTTTAGGATTAGACGCTTTGCTTTTGTAAAAAAATAATTTTCAAACTATTGTGTTTATTGAAATATTACCCTATAATACTTAGCATTACGAAATAATCTTACTGAGGTGAAAACATTGAAAACTTTAGAACGTGTAAGTCAATTTGTTAGCAATACTTTTGCCATCTGGGTATTAGTATTTGCGGTCCTTGCCTTTTTATTTCCCGCTACCTTTACCTGGATTGCTCCCCACATTTCACTTTTACTTGGAATCATTATGTTTGGTATGGGTTTAACACTATCCGCAAATGATTTTAAAGAAGTAATCAAGCGGCCTAAGGATGTAGCAATCGGCGTTGTCGGTCAATTTTTAATCATGCCTCTGCTCGCTTTTTTACTGGCAAAAGGTCTCCAGCTTTCACCGGAAATTGCGGTTGGGGTTATTTTAGTAGGATGCTGTCCTGGAGGTACAGCATCTAACGTGATGACATTCCTTTCTAAAGGCGATGTCGCTTTAAGTGTGACGATAACCTCGATTACAACGATTCTTGCTCCACTTGTTACACCTGCACTTATTCTATTCCTTGCAAGCGAATGGATCCCTGTTAATCCTAGCGGACTATTCCTTTCAATTGTAAAAATCGTTCTAATACCGATTGTTCTTGGAGTAGTGGTGAAAAAATTACTAAATAAACAAGCACAAGCTAGCGTGAAGGTTCTTCCGCTTGTTTCCATAATTGCAATAGTTGCTATCGTAGCAGCGGTTGTTTCTGCTAACCAGCAGTCGATTGCGAAAACTGGATTAATTATTTTTGCTGTCGTTGTCCTACATAACTGTCTTGGTTATTTATTGGGATATACGTTTGGAAGAATCTTTAAAATGGACTTACCAAAGAAAAAAGCTGTGGCCATTGAGGTTGGAATGCAAAACTCAGGCTTAGGTGCTGCCATTGCAGCCGCACATTTCTCCCCTTTAGCAGCGGTACCAAGTGCCATTTTTAGTGTATGGCATAACATTTCGGGGCCGATCCTAGCAACGATCTTCAGCCGAATGAAAGATGATAAAAGCGCAACTGAAAATAATGAGAAAACATTATCAGCGTAAAACCACAGAAAAAGCGTGTTTCGTTTAATCTCATATTTTTCCGGTGCTAAAGAAGAGCTTGGAGAGTTTCCAAGTTCTTTTTTATGTTATTTTAATCCTTCTCTTACCTACACTGTCGTTTGTTTCACTATTTCAGGTCTTCCGTGAAACCATAAAGGAGTATTTTAAAACAAGTGAATACCCCCTTACCCTAAATTATTTGTAGCTTTTTGATTCTTTTACCCCAGTTTTTCTCATTGATAAAAAAAATGTTTGATTTTGTTCTACCATAATGATTGTTGTCCAATCAACTATTGAATTTTGAAATATATATAAATAGTGAAGAGGTCTTTCTTCAAATATGCTAAAGGGTGGTGAAAAGATATGTGTTATGGTTATGGCGGCGGATATGGCGGCGGATACGGCGGCGGCAGCACTTTTGTATTAATCGTTGTATTGTTCATTCTGCTTATCATCGTAGGTACTTCTTTCATTTAATAACTTGGTAGGACGAAGGGAAAATTTAAAGTTAATTTCTCCTATTGAGTATATTCCTCTATTGAAGGGGGGAGGAAATTAATGACACTCGGATTCGGGGGATTTGGTCGAAGAGATTTGTTTTTTCGAAGAAGACGTTTTGTCCCTATTGAAATTGAAATTGAAATCGAAGCAAGAAGAAGACGAATTGAAATTGAAATCGAGATAGAAAGAAGAAGACGTTTAGGATTCGGACGGAGAGGCAGATTCATTTAAGCGTTTGATGTAATGAGTGTTTTTTTGGGGGCCTCCTGGCTCCTTTTTTTATTTAATCAGAATGTCCTGCCGTCAATGAAATAAAAAAGATGCCAACAAATTTGTCAGCTGGAACGTACAAAATTTGAATTCGATTTAATATCCAAGATCACAATTTAGGGGAATCTCCAAGTGAAGGATTCCCTTTATAACCCTTTGCTTATTTTTTTTGAATAAGACCAAAACCAATTCCAACTGGGTCTACAAGGTAGGCAAGAAAGAAATCATCAAACTCCATTTTATCTCTCACAATCATTGCACCATTTTTTTTAGCAGTAGAAATAGCCTCATCAATTGAATCGACTTCGATTTGAATACGAGTTCCATGAGGATAATCATATGGTCCTTTACCGATTCCTCCGTCAATGCCAGGCTTGACATCTTTTCCAGTCGAAACAGCCCAATAATCCCAGTGAGGCTCTGCAATTTCCCAACCGAAAACTTTAGAATAAAATTCCGCAGCCTTCTCAGGTTCTTGGCTGCTTAGTTCGAATCCAGTTACCCTTCCCATTCCAAACACGCCTCCCTTCTTGCTACTTTATTAGAAACATAAGTTATCAATTCTATATTTTGCACGAAATACCTGCAATGAAATAATACTTTTAATAGAATCTGAAGCATCTTAATCATGTCAATCTACTTTTAAATAACTAAGAAATCAGACGTTCTCCTCATTAAATAACGACCAAAATGCGTCTATTTTAGTTTTGCCATTTTCCGTATTCAATGGTGGTTGAATAAGACTAGTTTTTCCCAAACCAGCTACTAACTCCCTGCCAAATAGTATCCAATCTCATATACGGAAGAGTTAGAATTACGGGTACGATCTAGAGGGAAGGCATTGTTCCGATGACGGCAGTAGCATCCAGTTCGTCATTATTAGCAACCTGTGGGATTAGCCCGTTTTTTGCAAATATCTCAATAGTTTGCAATGCCTGTCTCCGGCTAGTCTCGACCAGTAAATGACCCCCGGGTGCCAACCAGAGTGCTGCGTCAGTAGCCACCCTTAGCAAAACATCCAGACCGTCCACACCACCGTCAAGCGCGACCATCGCCTCATGTTTGCGAGCATCCTGGGGTAAAAACTTGATTGACTCAGTAGGTACATAGGGGGCGTTTGCGACCAAGACGTCGACTCTCCCACGTAGTTTGGTTGGTATTGGATCGTATAGGTCGCCTTCGTACACCTTACCACCGATGGAAGTAACGTTGCGACGGGCGCACTTCACTGCGGCTGGGTCGATGTCAATTGCATACAACTCAATCCATCCCAAAGTTTTGGCCAGAGCAGCGCCCACCGCTCCTGTGCCACAGCACAGGTCTACGACGATGGCTCCTGGCATAGCAAGGGCTGTAGCCTGTTGGACAAGAAACTCTGTCCGGCGACGAGGTACGAAGACATCGGGTTCCAGTTCTATCCGAATACCGCAGAAATTCACCCAACCGATAATTTGCTCGAGGGGAAAACCGGCTTCTCGTCGTTCCACCATGGCCTCGAGGGCGTCTGGCGTCCCTGCCTCTGAGATAAGTAATCTGGTCTCATCTTCAGCGAAAACACAACCGGCGGACCGTAGCCTGGTGATTATACATTTTTCTGTTTCGTCGTTGATATAAAAATTATTTTGCTTTTCCATTAATCTCACCCCTCTTGATACCCAGCTTCAATAGTTTAATAAGAAAGTTTATGACTAAAGGCAAAAAAAACAAGCTATTATTTCTTTTTTCCTGATGTTGATTTTATTTATTATTCTATTATGCTGGAAAGTTTTCCTTCTTTACCTAGACTTTCAAGTTAATAAAAACGAGGCAAAATTAGTTTTAGCCTAAAACTAATAACTTAGATAAAAAGGATTAACAGATTAAAAATTGATGATTTAATAAATACATCATGATTATTTGATTAATAATAAAGGTGAAAGCATGAATGAGGAGATCCATTACAAGATCTTCAATAAGTGTTCTTAAGGACAAAACTGCCATCGGAAGTGTAAAAAATGTCTTTAATAGGGCGGCTTAAAGACAAAACTGCTCTTAAAAGCAGTTAAATTATCTTTAAAAAGCCTTCGTTTAAGCCCCTATCGCATATGAAGGACTAATCTTTTCGTTTGATCAATCGATTTGGCTTTCATCGGGCTTATGAAGGAATAATCTTTCCTTTTGATCAATCGATTTGGCCTTCATCGAGGTTATGATGGACTAATCTTCCCTTTTGATCAATCGATTTGGCCTTCATCGAGCTTATGATGGACTAATCTTCCCTTTTGATCAATCGATTTGGCCTTCATCCCGCTTATGATGGACTAATCTTCCTAGTTTTTCAACCGATTAGGCCTTCATCGGGCTTATGATGGACTAATCTTTCCTTTTGATCAATCGATTTGGCCTTCATCCCGCTTATGATGGACTAATCTTCCTGCTTTTCCAACCGATTAGGCCTTCATCACTCTTATGATGGACTAATCTTTTCGTTTAACCAATTGATTTGGCCACCATCCCGTTTATGAAGGACTAATCTTCCTAGTTTTTCAACCGATTAGGCTTTCATCGGGCTTATGATGGACTAATCTTTCCTTTTGATCAATCGATTTGGCCTTCATCCCTCTTATGATGGACTAATCTTTTCGTTTGATCAACCGATTTGGCCTTCATCGGGCTTATGATGGACTAATCCTTTCGTTTGATCAACCGATTTGGCCTTCATCGGGCTTATGATGGACTAATCTTTCCGTTTGATCAATCGATTCGGCCTTCATCCCGCTTATGAAGGACTAATCTTTCCTTTTGATCAATCGATTAGTCCTTCATCCCACTTATGAAGGATTAATCTTCCTGGTTTTCCAACCTATATGGCCTTCATCGCATTGCTGATTCAGGTTCCTTATTACACTGTTATCAAATTGTAATATTCTTATAACACAGTTGACAGAATTATCTGGTAGAAATTTGGTACAATAAATAGTACGAACATTTAGAAAATTATCTTAATAAGAAGGTAGTGGTATTAGGTGATTAATAAAGCACTTATCCTGTTAAACTTGCTTATTATACTTGCGGCGGCAGGAAATGAATTTTCTATACAAAAGGTTCAAGCGGAATCATTCAGTAACATAGAAAATACTAAAGAATTACCTCAGGTTGCCCCTTCACCCATTCAAACGAATCGTTTAACAGCTAACAATGAAATTCCAAATATCGAAGGAAACTCTTTTAGTGTCAATGACCAATTGAAACGGGTTTCTGAGGCTATTCAAGAGAATAATCAGGCAATCGTAAAGGTTGATATGGAGATTACAGCCGCTAAAGCTGATATTGAAAATCTTGAAAACGAGATTCGAATAATTAAGGAAAATATGGCAAAACGAAATGAAGTCTTAAAGGAACGTGCTCTATCCTACCAGCAGAGTGATAAGCATGCCGACTATCTAGAGGTACTGCTTGGTGCTACAAGCCTAAGTGATTTAGTAGACCGGGTCAGTGCTTTGGCAGCGATAGCTGAGGCAGACCGAGATCTTTTGGAACAGCAAGAAATTCAGCAAAAAGAATATGAAAGTAAAAAGGTTTTGTTAGAAAATAAACTTGTGGAAATTAACAGCATGAAAAATAAGATCGAAACATTGCAAGCTCACCTAAATAAACAACAGGAACAATATAAGACATTACAAAATCAGCTTGAATTGGAAGCTCAGAAAAAGGAAACGGCTCAAACATACATAAATGAGTTAGAAAAGGATTACATATCCACAGTCATTAATGCAGGTAATAAGTACATAGGAAACTCTGTATATGTGTTTGGCGGCGGCAGAAATGCCAATGATATTGCCCGTGGAAGATTTGACTGCTCCGGTTTTGTTCAATGGGCTTTTTCTGAAGCAGGTATCAAAATCAGCAGTACTACCTCTACGATAAAAAACGATGGCAGGCAGGTTTCTCCTCAAGAAATGCAGCCGGGAGACCTTGTTTTCTTCGACACTTACAAGAGAGACGGCCATGTTGGAATCTATCTTGGAGACGGTAAGTTCATTGGTTCTCAAAGCTCAACCGGTGTCGCCATTGCAGATATGACAAATGGATATTGGAAAAATGCATTTAAAGGTCGTGTAGTTCGAATTTAAAAAGCGCAAATAGCCCTTAACATTCCAGTAAGGGCTTACAATAGACAAAGTTTATATTAAATTCTTTTCGATCCTACCTATACGAATTTCATGTTTAAGACGTCTTCTTTTAAGTCTATTTGATCTTTCTTTTTCGTAGAGATAATGAACAATAAAGTAAGAAATAGAGCCAAGAACAATCCCAAAAATCGTCATTCCAATTAATGCATGGACACCACCATGGAGTAGACCGACTAAACTATGGAAATCTCCGTGCAATAAATTTTGAAGAGAAAAATGCGTATGGTCACCTATTCTGACTTTCATTGGAAAAATGGTTTTCCCCAGCTGTCTAGCAAACGGTAAAAGAAGGACAGGGAGAAACGAGAGTTTTCCAATGATATTACCAATGATCGAAGCGGGTATTGAGCCTTTAGCCAATCGGACTATTGGTACAAACAATATATAAATAAGGGAAGCAGTTGAAATAACTAACATTTCCAAGCCAAAGCCAATTGCAAATCCCATTGCAACCTTTCTGGCTCCCCCAGGAGAACGCAGGAGTTTCGTGAAATTCAGCTTAAAAGCACGTCCAAAGCGTTGAAAAAAATTATACTTATTTTGTTTTGTGCTCATTGATGTAACCCCCTGGTGAAAACGGATAAGTTTTTTATTTTAGTGTAAATTTTCTAACTTCGAATAAATCATTACATGTTGGTCTATTCATATTCTATTTTACACTTTATTCATTAAAAATGAATTAATATTCTATTAGTTGTCGGTGAATATTATTGGAAAAAACTATACTTAGGCAGAGTTTGTGTACCTCTTTGGATCTTCCTTTTTTTCATCATTACGTCTATCATAGTTTTTATTTATCATATTACATTCATAACAATTGAAATAAGAAAAATTCAAAAACAAGGCTTCCTATCCTACTGAAAAGTATTTTTAATCAAAATTACATCAATCAGTAAAACAAATGTGGTTTTACTTATGATACATTGATTTTAGCCTTTTATTCATAACGTAGATTTATTAAGAATGAGTTGATTAAATGTTGAATGTTAAGGAAGCCACTGAACTACTCTGGAACGAAGGAATAACAAATAATGAGCAGGTCGTTATTCGTTGGATTCTTCAAGGAAAATTGAAAGCAAAACGAACTAAGAATTTGAACATTGACTACATAATTAAACCAACTGATTTAGCAGCATTCATATTGGAAAAGAAAATTGAGAAAAGAAGCAGCCAATTTGGAGTTGATTATCATCAATGGGAAAAAACATTCTATGAAAACCAGCAATTAAAAGAGGAAAACGAAGCATTAAAAAGTAAGGTTCGCATCGAACAAACCAAAGTTCGCGGCTTAAAAAGAATGTTACAAGCAGAATATGCTCTAACTGATTCCCCTCCCCTTACATACTGTGAATTATTGGGTTTAGAGCCGGATGCTGACAAAGAATTAATAAAGAAAGAGTTTAAAAAAATACTTAAAGCACTCCACCCTGATCGAGGAGGAGATGATAGACTTTTTAGAGTGTTTTATGAACATTACACTAAAACAAAGTAGAAAAGAGACAGGCCTTCTGTCTCTTTTGCATGCTAAAATCATTCATGAAAATTTGTACCGTCAGTCGTTGCTTTAACAATACCTGTGCGTATGACAAAGTCACCGAAGTGCTCGTCTTGCACTCTCTCTTTGGCGAAACGGGAAAGGAGCTGACGCATTTCACTTAGAATTTCTCCTTCACCGATGTTTTCGCGATACATTTTATTTAAACGGCTGCCGTCATGTGAGGCGCCTAAATACATGTTATATTTGCCCACTGCTTTTCCAATAAAGGCAATTTCAGCGAGAGCCGGTCGAGCACAGCCATTTGGACAGCCGGTCATGCGAATTGTGATTTCCTCTTCCCGCAATCCGTTTTCGTTGACAATTTCTTCGATCTTATCCATTAGTTCTGGCAGATATCGTTCTGATTCCGCCATCGCCAAACCGCACGTTGGAAGCGCGACGCATGCCATCGAACTTCGGCGGAGTGCGGAATGCTGTGTGCCATCGGACAAACTGTATTTTTCCATCAATTCATTAATTTTTTCCTTTTTCTGACTTGATACATTGGCAATGATTAGGTTTTGATTAGCTGTCAAACGGAAATCCCCGGTATGATTTTTTGCAATTTCCTGCAATCCCGTTTTAAGCTTGTAATTAGAAAAATCTGCTACACGACCATTTTGAATGAACAACGTATAATGCCATTTTCCTTTATTCCCTTTCATCCAACCGTAGCGATCACTGTTGTGGTCAAAATGATATGGTTTTGCTTCTTCAAGGCTCCAGCCGAGGCGGTTTTCCAGTTCAGCCTTAACTGATTCGAGGCCAAGACGGTCAATACCCTGTTATTATTATCTCACTCATGAATTGCCACTCTATTTTCCTTGCATTAACTTTGTATTCCTTGTACATTACAGGTTCCTCCCTGATAAAAAAAGAAGAGTCTACTTAGTAGAACCCTTCCTCTTATCGTTCCTAATTTTTTTAGAATTTCCCACTTAAAAAAGCGTATAATCGAATTATCTTGACTACAATGATTAATGATAGAGCTCCTATTACCAACAACCAAAATGATGGAGTTCAAAAGTGGAGAGCTCCTTTTGATATAAATGATGCTAACTTTCCTTTAATTCTTTTTCTTCACATTAATATACAATTTTCCGTCAGCTGTTTGTCTTGACTCATTGCCATAGGAATCCACCGCCTTTACCTCAATGATGGCACCGTCAGCTATCTTATCCTTCGTAGCGGTGTAATTTCCGACATAATATCCTGGTGAAACCTCCGTCATTGGAAGCTCTGTTCCATTCGTGAAGAAAGATGCTTTCAAACCAGGCTCACTTGTAAACTCAATCTTTACACTTTCGCCTTTCTTCAATTCCTTATCTTCAGAAGGTTTTACATTTTTAATCAATGGTGCCGTGTATTTCACGTCAACTTTTAGAGATTTTTCCGTCGTGTTTCCTGCCTTATCCTTGGCCAAAACCTTGATTTGATTGATTCCTTCATCCAGAATAATTCTGGCGGAATAGGTTCCATTCTCTACCTTCGCTGTTGTTCCATTAACAAGGACGAAATTTAAATAGTTATCTGCGACTGTTCCTGAAACGGTGACGGTTTCTTTATTCAATTTACTTCCATCAGTTGGCGAGCCGATCGTTAACTCCGGCGCATCGGCATCATAGGTTACATTTACAGGTGCGGATGCATCCGTCATCCCTTGTGCTGTAGACGCTTTAGCCGTTAATTGGTTCTCACCCTTCTTGAGCTTCACGTCAACAGAATATTTGCCATCATCCTTTGTATCAACAGCCGCAACTTCTACGCCTTTATTAAATATATGAACCTTTGTCTTTGGTGCAGCTTCACCTTTCACAGTTACTGTTTCAACGTTGGTGAACGCTCCATCAACAGGAGAGGAAATCGATGGTTCTGTTACTTCATAATCAACCACTGCACGAATCATATAGTTGCCTTCTGTTTTCGGGGAAGGTGTCCATTCCCCGCTTACCAACTGCCAGCTTCGATACGTATTTGGCCCATCATCATCTGTTGCCAAACCAGGAACATATGGAATGTCTGCGGCTTGGATGTAGACGATATAGAAATCGCCTTCAACAATAATTCCATGGCTGCTTAAATCTACTTGCGTCCATTGACCATTACGAAGGGCTGTAGCATCAAAAGGTCCCGCCAGTTTTTTACCTGGTGCTCCGCCCGGGCCAGAAGCATCATATACGGCTACTTTAAAGGCAGTACCACCTGGATCTGGCCACTCTCCATCCCCGAATCGGAACAAGCCACTTCTAACAAATGCTTTTTTATTCCCTTTCTCTAAGGACATTTTTACACCCCAGCCATTTCCGGCATCGTAAAATGCACGTGCATTTTCCGCAGTTCCATCGTCATAGCCAATTTCACCTGGATAACCAATGAACGGCTTAATATCGAAATTTTTCTCGATATTTCCTTTTAGTTTAATGCTTGCTTCTTGACTGTAATAATGTGGAGATACGACCTTAAGTGTATAATCACCTTCGTATGCCGTAATTGAAAAATGTCCGTTTTCATCCGTTTGGACAGGCTGAACATGTGCATCTTCTATAACATATACAGTCGCCCCAGCAACTGGCTGTCCTGATGCCTTATTCTTGATCGTTCCCGAAACAGTTCCCTTCGCTTGTTCCTGAAGTGTAAAGTTCGCTGTTGCTTCTCCGTCCTGTGCTATCGTTACTGATTTAGTTTGCGAGTGATGGCCATAGCTTTCAGCAATGACCGTAAATGTTCCTGCTGCATGTGTCATCTCAAAGCTTCCATTTGTCGGATTAGTGGCAACAGAACGACCGGATTCCACAACCGTTACTTGAGCCTGCATAGGCAATTGCATTGGTGCAAGCTTTTCAGTGCTTGCTTCCTTTTTCACCTTAGGCATCATCATAGTTAACTTATCCGGATTGACCTTTTCTTTTTTAACAGAAGCTGCTGCAGACTCATCATTTTCAGTTGTGACGTCCACCTCTGCTTTTTGTGATGCAGCAAGTGGTGCATTTGTTAAACGAACATCATCAATATACCAGCCTTGCTTTGTCACACCGCCATCAGTTGTGATGTTGAAAGCTACATAAATTCTTTGGCCAGCATATTCACTTAAATTCACTTCACCGTCAATCCAGCCATTTGATAGATTATTGACTCGAAGCTTTTGAACCCAGTTCACAGCATCTGTTGAGACATATACATGGCCATAATCATAGTTTCTTTCTAAATCATACCATTGTTTAAATTGGAGGTAGCTGTTACCTGCAGGTAAATCAATTGGCGGCATTTGTAAGGATGCATTTGAACTGTTCGCATAGTTTCCGCTAAGATTGGTCGCATAAACTTTTTCACCTGAGAAAGCTGCATTAGGACCGTTAGTTGGCTTACTCCACTGCCATGAATCATTAGCACCATAAGAAGTCCATCCATCAGGTTTAGTTTCAAAATCGGCAACATAGCCTACTGTAATCCCTGGAAGAACAGTGACCCTATGTTCACTAACAGATTCATTTCCACCGAAATCAAGAGCTTTCCACTTATATACGAAAGCATTGCCTGAAATATCTGCACCAGGAATATTCACGCGGTACGTTCCATTTTTGTAATCGCCGCTATTTCGCTGTGCAGCAACAGTAGTCCATGAACCATCTTGCTTTTGATATTGGAGCGAAACATTTGTTACACTAATATTATCGGCAGCGGAAGCTTCTAACGTTAACGGCATACCTGCAAACACCGCGCCAGGTTGGGAATGTGTTAACACCGGTGCTTCACTGTCGGTCCCTTCTTTCATTACCTGGCCTTTAATTTTCCCTAAACCAGAAACAACAGCAGATACGGCATCAAATACATTCAATAATCCTGAGCCATAACCGTTATTTGGTGATGTTGGATATTTGTTGTCAGTTAAAGGAATGGCTGTTGTTTGTAAAATTCTTTCTAGTTCATCAACTGTTAAGCTTGAATTTGCTTGCTTAAGTAAGGCAATGGCTGCTGAAACGTGCGGACCAGCCATCGAGGTTCCATTCCATCCGCCTTCATAGCTGCCACCAGGGACAGCAGAACGAATATTGACACCTGGTGCTGAAAGTTCCGGTTTGATTTCCCCATATGGAGAAGGCCCAAGTAAGGAAAAGCCTCCAAGTTTGTTGTTAATATCAGTGGCCCCTGTAGCGACTGCTTCTGGGTAGTTTGCCGGATTAGCTACAGACCCAGGGCCGCCAGGATTACCTAAGTTTGTATTTCCTGCAGAGAATTCCGGGAAGATTTCTGCCGCTCTCCACGCCTGAACCATCGGACGGTACCACTCATCTAGCCCAGGACCACCGCCCCATGAATTATTGATAACATCTGGTGCCTTGTCAGGATTTCCACCTGGGGCCATCATCCATTCACCAGCTTCTAATAAATCTGCATCTGTACCACCATCTGGCGTGAATGCCTTTACCGCAATCCACTTTGCACCTGGTGCGACACCGATGATATTTGAACCATTCGGCTCTGAACCAACCATAGTTCCTGTTGAATGTGTTCCATGCCCGTGATCATCATATGGTGTAGTTTGACCACTAGTTGCGTCAAACCAGCTATACGTATTATCCGCTTGTCCTGTTTCCTTATTAAAACCACGATATTTTTCCTTTAATGCCGGGTGATCCCATTGCACTCCGGTATCAATCGAGCCAATGACAACTCCGCTTCCATCGATTCCCATTTCCCAAACTGCAGGGGCACCTACACGTTCAATATTCCATTCGATCGAATTGGTTCCTGCTGCCGGTTCTTGTACAGCTGTACCTGCGGATTTTTCCGGAACGAACAATTGTCTTGTTTCGTTAGGGAGGATTTTTTCAACCTCTAGAAATGCCGCTGCTTTTTCCATTACCTCTTGCGTTGCTGTAACCGCAATCGCATTCACTATATAGTAGGAATGAACACCCTTAGCCTTTCCAGCCTTCACTTGCTCCTCGAGAAACGCTAACACGTCAAACTGTGTTTCTTTTGCCGTTGCTTTTAACTCGGAAACAATTGTGTTTCGCTTTAATGATTTTGTTTTTGCAGGTGTCGCCTTTTGCAGCTTGGCTTTATCCTCAGCTGCCTTGGCAACTTTAGCAGAATCCACCTGCTCTTTCATTTTGATGAGAAAGGTAACTTTTTCTTGGTCTTCAAATTGCTTGTACAACGAATTCGTTACTTTTTGCTTTGGTGTTTGTAGCTCATCCTTGGCTGAAACACTTACTCCTTTTGTAGCAGCGTCAGCATTCATTTGCGGTTGCAGGAGCAACGGCAATACTAGAATGGCTGTAAGTAGAATCGATAACCATCGGCGTTGTTTTCTTTTCATCCTCTAACCCCCCTAAGTATTTTCCTTCATCAATGAATCTACTACTCTCCTTTCTGGTGCACACTATATGTAAATAACTAAGTGCTACTTTAAAAATAGCCCTTTAAAAATGGCTTTTGTGTCAAATTTCGTCATATAAAATAGAATATTCAGAAATTGGTAGTTTAGTTGTTATTGGGAAAATTAGAAAATTAGTCCAAAATGAGGTCGACAGTGCTTGTTTCATATTTAAGCTAAATCCTTTTGACTAGGTTCATCATCTTTTTCGAGGATGATGTTCTATTTCTTTCTAAAAACAATTCGATGGTCCTATTTTAATTGATACATAGAATGGACAAATACTCACATTCAGTAATTTAATAGTTTTATTTTCCCCACTCCTCATCGTAGACGCAAAGCCGTTCCACGCCACCATCTGCTATGGAGTTACAATTCATTCAAAGAACCAACCTACCATAATTAAGACGGTGTAAGCAGCGCTAAGCGGAGCTTCACCAATTTGTATTCGAAAATGTTTATTTTTTCTAAGATTGGATATTCTGAGTCGTTTTTGCGATCCTTCCTCCCTGTTCCATGACTAGTTCCTCCTATGAGTTTAAGATGTGGTTTTCGAGAGAAAATATTTATAAACATATGGAAGTCTCGCGTTTAACATCCCTTTATTGTTAGTTTTCGAGAAAGTTCTTTGAAATGGTTCTAAAAAATTGTAAAGGGCATTCATTAGTTCCTTTTCATCCTTATTTGTGCATAAAAAACCATACTCAGACATTTTATTCGTTATTTATCTTCATAAATTATCTGCCATTTTTCTTTCTTCTTTCCAGTTTATTAGAGTGTTTACAATCATTCAAACAAACTTAAATCAACAGAGTCGAATCCGTGGAGTAGATATAATTATTCATAATTGAGTGTACAAACAAGAATTATCTCTTGAGTATATAATGGTAGTAAATTACTATTAGAGTCAGTAGTAAACTTTCCTCTTTAGAAAACTAAAAAATATTTATTCTTAGGTTTATATATACTAAAGAGAAAGAAGTTAATAAGTTATGATAGGGGAAAACAGGTGAAGATACGTGCAGCTTATTTAGAAGATTTGCTTTATTCTTATGATTTAAAAGAAATACTGGAATATCTCCCGACAGAGTTAAGGATCAAAATAGGTAAGTTTGTCAAATCCAAAGATGCTTGGCGTTCACTTGTCGCGCAATTACTAATTCGCACTTCAATCATGGAAACCTTTAGAGTGAGACCTAATGAGTTTCTTCTAACAACAAATAAATATGGGAAGCCTTTTTGGGAACAAAATCCAGATTATTACTTTAATGTGTCTCATTCTGGTGATTGGATTGTTTGTGTCACCGCACCTTGTCCAGTGGGAATAGATATTGAAAAAATTGAGGATATAGATATTAGCATATCAGAAAAGATTTTCTCTAAACTGGAGGTTGCTACGTTGAATTCTCTACCTGCAGAAGAAAGGAATCTCTTCTTTTATGATTTATGGACACTAAAAGAAAGCTATATAAAAGCTATTGGAAAAGGGTTATACCATCCATTAGATACCTTTTCTATCATAAAGAGCGAAGGAAGGATTTCTTTAGTTGACAATGGGAATGAATGGTATTTTCAGCAATATAGTATAGATTCGCAATATAAAATGTCTGTTTGTTCACAAAAGAATGATTTTTCCAAAAAGGTCGACATAACTCCTGGCGTTAAAGTAGTTGAGAATTATCTTCATAGGTGCAAACTTGAGGAAATAACTCAAAAGTCTCAAACCCAAATTTTACGAACATAAATATACTTAATCCTGTTCACACAAAGCTCAGCAATTTTCAGCCTATATTCCTTAAAAATAGTTTCTATTAATTCTCTCTTGTCTTTCCAATTATTATGTTAGATTTTGTGTATTCAACAATACCATGTCATTCTTTGAATCGTCATATGCCAAATAAATATAAATCGGCATTTCCACTCCATACTTCGGGCATTTCCGTTTGAAATTTCCAGAAATCAGAAATAGACCGCCCTAATGGTAACGGTCTATTTCTGATCGATTCGTCCTCTAGGTAAGCACCCATTCTCTCATTCGCATGTGTCCAATAATGGGAGGTCAGCCCGCAACTCTTCACACTTACCCACTGATTGTATACCTTTTAATCTTTTCATCGGCTATTTCTTGTAATTTATCCTTATCTTTAATAATAATTTCGCCTGGAGTTGCATCTTCAAGGATATCATCCATTTCACTCAACGGTTTATACCTAATCCCTATTAAGCCCCAGACAAATAATACTGCTCCAGCAATTAACAGACTAAGTCTCATTTCGCGGCCTGCACCTGTGCCTAAAATCATGTTTACGATTGGTGAATCAAATACACTAGATGTCAGTACAGACGCGAATACATCATCGGCTAATATAGCTGCGACAATATAGCTGATCGGTGCTAATAGAGCCACCAGCATACGGTTCACAGCAAATACACGTCCTTGCAATTCCAGTCCAACCTTAACCTGTATCAATGACTGCCAATGAATATTTGTAATGGTTATAGCCAAAGAGGATCCGAACAAAGCAATAGCCGCAAAAATAGGTAGCGGTCGTATTCCTGCAATCATAATTGAAATTGCTAACGGAATTACAAAACCAACCATCCCTTTTGCTCTTTTACTCATACCACCAGTTATTAACATAGCTATAGCTCCGCAGAGAACTCCAATTCCTGAAAATGCATTAATAATCCCCAACATTGATGAATTCGTGAAGGAAAGGATGAGCGGTGTCATTGTAACCAGAAAAATACTCAGTAAAAAGTTGACTACAACAAAAAATACAACCATTGCAACCAAACTTTTTCTTTTCACGATAAAATTCCAGCCACCCATTAACTCCTTGCGAATAGGTTCCTCTAATCTTGTAAACATGGTATCCGGAAATCTCAAAAAGAGCAAAACTACCACGGAAACTGCGAATGTTACAAAATCAATGAGTACAAGCCCCTCAAAACTTATAGAATCTATAAATACGCCACCGCAGATTGGTGCCAGTATACCTCCTATCGCAACGGAAAATTGAGAAACACTATTTGCCTGTGGCAGGTACATCTTTGGAGTAATCTGCGTAATTGCTGCCATATACGCTGGTTGCCTGAAGCAGTTTGCAACAGATGTAATGATTGTAAATACATATACTTGCCAAATTTGAAGCTCATTACCATATAACAATATAAGCAAACTTAAGGAGCATATTGCTAAAACCAAATCACTGATAATTAGAATTACACGTCTGTCAAACCTGTCTACAATGGCACCTGAAAACGGAAGAACCAAAATAGTAGGAAGCATTCCCAAGAGAAACATTATGGCAAATTCCGATAGTGCCTGGGTTTGATTGAAGATCCATATACCCGTTGCGAACGTAGATAAGATTGTGCCTATTTCAGAAATTATCTGCACTAAGGCAACCATCAAAAATAAATTCATACTTGGAACTACTTGCTTTTTCGCAAGTGCTTTCAAACTTACTATTTTTTCTTTGCTTTCATTCGTTTTCTTGGTTTCATTCGTTTTCTTGGTTTCATTCGTTTTCTTGGTTTCAGATACCTTAGAAGAACGCTCCTTCCATACGTCAACCTTCTCTTTAATAATCTCAACTAGCTCCGCTACTTGGTTTTTAAAGAAAAAATGTCCTGCATGCTTGATTGTTTTTAAATCCACATTTTCACTAAAGTGCCCCCATTCCTTATATCTTTCCTGATAAAATTCCGTAGCCCTATCGCCCTCTCCAATGACGCATGTGATTGGAGCATTAAATTTCGTATTTTTCTTGCTGTTATAGTGCTTTGTATACCATTTTACACATTCCTTTGCATCATGCTTCAAATTCCTAAGAACAAATTCTGTTTCATCAGGACTAAATTCACTATTTAAACCTCCAATCATTTTCAACATGTCTCGATTGCCCTTGTCCGTCAACTGAGTGGGGAATATTTTCTCCCACATGTTGAAAAACATATTGGAAATACGTGGTGTCGGGAACATAGCCCCAACAAAAACCCCATCAACCTGAATGCCTGCCTCTTCCAGTTTAGGAGCAAGAAGTACCGACATGGTGGCACCCAGACAATGTCCATAAAGAACTACAGGCCCCTTAACCTTTTGTATGATTTCCTCTAAGCAACGAGCTGCGCTCTCCTCAATAGAAACCAATTCTTCATCGGGGCAACTGTAGTCATGGCCTGGAAGCTCAACAGCATAAAGCGAATAATTCTTCGGTAGGGAATTGGCTAAAGGTTGATAAGATATCGCGCTACCTCCCCCGTAAGGAAAGCAAATGAGTGATACAACTTTATTTTTTTCATCAACAGGTTTTGTAAGCTCATGCAGCATAGTTCTATTATTTGCTACATCTTTTGATAAATAAGCTACCAATTCACGAACCGTTGAATTCTTAAAGAGCTCCATTACCCCTAAGTTGTTGCTAATGCTTCTTACCAGCTTAATGGCTTTAAAAGAATCTCCACCTAAATCAAAGAAATCGTCATCAATGCCTATTTTCTCAATTCCTAGTATGTTGGCCCAAATTTCAGCCATTTCAATTTCTTCTTTGTTCCTTGGTGCGATAAAGCCTTCATCCGAATCTCTTTGCAGGATATCAGGTTCAGGAAGTGCAAAACGGTCAACCTTACCATTGGTAGTCAACGGTATAGACTCAAGCTGAACAAATTTAGCCGGAACCATGTATTGGGGAAGTTGTTTCTTTACGTATTCCTTTAATCCCGCTTCACTATATTTCTCATCACTGTTTGTCTTTGGAACAATGTACGCAAATATTCTGTTTTCACCCGCGCTATCCTCGCGAACTAGTACGACTGAGTCTTGAACTGAAGGGTGTCTCTTGATCGTAGCCTCAATCTCCCCTATTTCAATGCGGTAGCCTCTGATTTTTACCTGATGGTCTATACGGCCTATAAATTCTATGTTCCCATCGTCCCCCCATTTTACAAGGTCTCCTGTCTTATACATCCTTTCCCCTGGGGCAAATGGATTTGCTACAAATTTTTCTTCTGTCATCTCCGGGTTATTGAGATAACCTCTTGCCAGTCCGTCCCCTGCTATACATAGTTCTCCTGATACCCCTACCGGCTGAAGATTATTATCTTTGTCCAAGACGTATACACGATAATTGACTAACGGACGACCAATAGGAATAGTGTTTAACAGATCTAGACGCTCACGGTCAATCAAGAAGGCTGTCGTGTCAACGCAGCATTCGGTTGGCCCGTATATATTGGTTATCTCAGGCTTTCTCTCACCGCAAAGTGTGAATAAGTCTTTAACTGTTTTAACGGTTAATTCTTCTCCGCCAAATATAAAATGCTTGACGGTCATATCCTTTATTTTTTCTCTGTTATCACTCAATATCAATTTAAGATGAGACGGCGTTCCATCTGAAACATCTATTGAGTTATCAATGTAGTATTCTACAAGTTTTTCCCCTATAGTTCTGTACTCTTCCGGGATAATATGCAGGCAGTCACCTCTCAACAAACTGGCAAATATCTGCTTGACTGAAGCATCAAAAACATATTGTGCAACCAAAGCTACATGTAATGGCCCGGTATATCGATCATAAATTATTTTACCTAGCCCTGTAACAAGGTTAATAACGTTTCTATGCTGGATCATAACTCCTTTTGGCTTGCCCGTTGAACCAGAGGTATAGATTACATAGACAAGATCATTGGGATTGTTTACTATTTCTAAATTAGTTTTATTGCCTTGATATAGTTGTTCGTCTTCTAAATCTAATTCAATTCCATCAAACTGTATCGTATGCACCAGATGTTTTTGTGTCAGCAACAGGGTAGTTTTACTATCCTCCAGCATATATTTTATCCTGTCATTCGGATATTCCGGAGAAATTGGCAAATAGGCTCCCCCAGCCTTTATTATTCCCATGATTCCAACCATCATCTCAACTGATCTATCCACCATTATTCCGACGATTGTGTCTGCCTTTACACCTTTACCTCTTAACACTCCTGCCAATTGATTTGCTTTCTCATTTAGTTCCCTATAGGTTAATTTCCTATCTTCATATACTACTGCTATATTGTCCGGTGTCTTTTTTACTTGTTCCTCAAAGACTTCGCAGATGGTTTTATCCATGGGATATTGTGTTTTCGTGTTATTGAAATCGACTACTATTTCCTTCTTCTCTTCCTCTGAAAGCATCTCTATTTTGCATAGCTGTATTTCCGGATTCTCTGTTACTGCCTTTACTATATTCTTAAAATGCTTAATCATTCGTTCTATGGTTTCTCTCTTAAACAGCTTGGTACAATACTCTAACTCAAAGCGTATTTCCTCCCCTTTTTCTTCTGCTCCTAATGTTATATCAAACTTGGAAACGCCTCTTTCAAATTGAAGCTGTTTAATTCTTGACTCATCAAGCTCAATTTCTTTAGCATCCGTATTCTGTAGCACAAACATCGTGTCAAATAATGGATTTCTACTTAAATCTTTTCGTAGATTTAGATTTTCCACCAATCGATCAAATTGATAATTTTGATTTTCATATGCGCATAAGGCATTTTTCTTTACTTCCTGTAGAAATCCAGCAAAAGTTTTCGTTCTTCCAGGATAGTTTCTCATGGCAAGAGTGTTTACGAACATTCCTACCATATGTTGCAGATCAGCATGCGGTCTACCCGATATCGGTGAACCTACTACGATATCTTCTTGTCCGCTATACTTTGAAAGCAATACATTGTAGGCTGACAGTAACGTCATATACAAGGTTACTTCCTTAGTCTTGCATATGTTCTTTAGCTTTTCTGTTACATGCTTGTCCAGACTGAATCCTATGCTATCCCCTTCAAAACTCTGAAAACTCGGTCTCGGATAATCAATTGGCAAATTCAATACAGGTATTTCATCGCTGAATATCTTTATCCAATATTCTTCTTGTTTTTTCATAGCCTCGGATTCTATCATTTTATGTTCCCAGGCAGAATAATCCTTATACTGTACTTTCAGCTCTTCTAAATCATCACCTTTATACAGCTTCGTGAATTCCTCCAAAATAATGCCCATGGAAGTACCGTCAGATATGATGTGATGCATATCAATCATTACAACATGCTTCTCTGTTGCAAGCTTAATAAGCTTCACCCTTAGCAGGGGAGCTTTTGCTAAATCAAAAGGTTTTACGAATTTTTCCGCCTCAGAGGTGACCATCTCTTCAGAGTCTGTGTTTCTCTCTTCGTACTCCACTCTAAATTCAACAGCTTCATGAATTTTCTGCTTTATTTCTCCATCTTCCACTTCAAAGCAGGTTCTGAAGGATTCATGTCTTTGCACAAGCTTGGCAAAGCTTTCCGATAGCTTATCTTTATCCAGTTTGCCTTCGAAAACCAATACATACGGGATATTGTAACTGATTTCTTCCTTCGAGAACTGATGTAAGGCAAACAATCTCTTTTGAGACGAGGATACCTCATAGAGTTCCCTCTCTTCTACAGCTTCTATCGGTGAATATTCAGCTTCCTTGGTATTTCCTATATATTCTGCCAGCTCTCTTACCGTTGGGTTTTTAAATGTTTCATCTACAGATATTTCAGCCAGTAAGTCTCTTTGTACAATTGCTGCCATTTTTATGGCCTTTAATGAATGTCCTCCCAAGATAAAGAAGTTGTCATTTATTCCCACTTTCTCTACCCCAAGCACTTCCTGCCATACCTTCGCCAATTTCTCTTCTATTTCGTTTCTTGGTGCTTCATATTCTGTCCCTTTTTCCATGCTTCCATCAGGTTCGGGTAACGCATTCCTGTCAACCTTACCGTTTGGTGTCAACGGAAATCTGTCTAATTGTACAAAGTATGGCGGTATCATGTAGTCCGGCAATACCTTCGATAAATATTCTCTTAGCTCGCCTACCGTTAGTTCTTTGTCTCCTACTATGTAGGCACATAGGTACTTGCTTCCGCCTTCTCCTCTTGCTACTACTACTGCTTCCTTTACGTTTGGATAGCAAAGCAGCTGGTTTTCTATCTCTCCCAGTTCGATCCTGAAGCCCCGTATCTTTACCTGGTGATCTATCCTCCCCAGGTATTCTACGTTGCCATCAGGCAGCCATCTTGCCAGATCTCCTGTTCTGTACATTCTTGTTCCCGGTACAAAGGGGTTAGGCACAAACCTCTCAGCTGTCAACTCCGGTTTGTTTATATACCCTGTACCTAAACTATCACCAGCTATACACAGTTCTCCTGGTTGTCCAACTGTAAGCAACTGATAATCTTTATTGACAATATACAGCTTTACGTTATCAATTGGTTTACCTATCGGTACTACTTCTATATTTTTTATCTGTTCATTCGGTATTCTGTAGTATGTCGCTATATCCGTACACTCTGTCGGGCCATAGGTGTTTACTATCTCCGCGTGATAGTATGGTGTATCTATCCAGCTTAACAATTTAGGGATGTTTATTGGTTCACCGCCTAAAAATACCCACTTCAAATGCCTTAATTCATGATAGTCTGATGATGTATCAACGACTAACTGAAATGCACTAGGAGTACAATTCACGATCGTGATTTTTTGCTCGTCCATCAGTGTAAGAACATTTTTATAGCTGTAAATCTTTTCTGGAAGCACGATCAGCCTCCCCCCTTTTATGAGGGACGCGTAAAGATTCTTTTGAGCTAAATCGAAACCTACAGGTGCTATTAAGAGGATGTTGTCGCTTTCATTTATTTCAAAATCCCTTGTAAACCAGTTCATAAGGTTAGTAAAAGAATCGGCTCTTACCGTGGCTCCCTTTGGGTTCCCAGTAGAACCTGAGGTATAGATAAGGTACATCTGTCTATCCGAACGATACTTGAGATTCAAATTACCTACGGATTCTTCGGACGTTTCCAGAGTTTTTTCTATCCCTACTACTTTTATACCCAATCCTTCCGTCTGCTTACTGTAGCTTTCCTGTGTCAACAAAATGCCTGCACCGCTATCCTGTAGCATATATTCAATTCTATCTGTTGGGTATTGCGTATCTATAGGCAGATATGTTCCTCCGGCCTTCAACACTCCAAGTATACCTATGAGAAGTTCAGCAGATCTGGAAATTAAAATACCTACTGTCTTATTCTCCTCTATTCCCTCATTTCTCAAAGTTCTTGCAACCTGATTCGCCTTGCTGTTTAGCTCCCTGTAAGTAAGTTCCTTATCTTCATATACTATTGCTACATTATCCGGTGTCCTTTCAACTTGCTCCTCAAACAACTCATGAATAGATTTGCTCCTTGGATATTCTGCAAAGGTGTCATTGAATTCATGCAGTAGCTTATGTCTCTCTTCCTCTGCAAGCATGTCTATTTCACATAATTTTATTTCCGGATTCTCTGTTACTACCTTTATTATGTTGATATAATGTTGAATTGCTCTTTCTATGGTTTCTCTCTTAAATAGCTTGGTGCAATATTCTAAATTAAATTTTATTTCTTCCCCTACTTCTTCTGCTTCCAAAGTCATATCAAACTTGGATACTTTACCTTTATACGCATATTCTCTTATGCTTATATTTTCAAGTTCAATTTCTTTCGTATCCGTATTCTGTAGCACAAGCATCGTATCAAACAACGGATTCCTGCTTACATCTTTTCTTAGATTTAGTGCTTCCACCAATCTATCAAACGGATAATTCTGATTTTCATATGCACGTAATGCATTTTTCTTTACTTCTCCTAGAAATTCAGCAAAACTTTTCTTTCCTACAGGATAGTTTCTCATAGCCAAGGTATTTACAAACATACCCACTACTCCCTGCAAATCATCATGGGATCTGCCTGCTGTCGCTGAACCCACGACTACATCTTCCTGTCCACTGTATTTGGCTAACAATATATTGTAGGTAGATAATAAAGTCATGTACAAGGTTGCTCCGTTATCCTTACCTACTTTCTTCAGCTTTTCTGTTAGTCTCTTGTCTAGTCTAAAGCCGATACTGTCCCCTTCAAAGCTTTGAAGAGCTGGCCTTTGATAATCCATTGGTAAATCTAGTACTGGTATGCCATCACTGAATATCTCTGTCCAATATTTTTCATGTTTTTTCATTGCCTCGGATTCCAGCATTTTATTTTCCCAGGCAGAATAATCCTTATACTGTACGCTTAGCTCTTCTAAGCTTTCACCTTTATACAGCTTTGTGAATTCCTCCATAAAAATACCCATGGAAGTACCGTCTGATATGATGTGGTGCATATCAAAAATTAAGATATGCTTCTCTGCTGCAAGCCTAATAAGCTTCACCCTTAAAAGGGGCGCTTTTGATAAATCAAAGGGTTTTACGAATTTCTCTACTTCACACTTAATTATTTCTTCTGAATCTGTGTTTATTTCTTCGTATTCCACCTTATATTCAACAGTTTGATGGATTCTCTGCATGATTTCTCCAGCTTCCAATTCAAAGGAAGTTCTGAAGGCTTCATGTCTTTGGACAAGCTTTCTCAAGGCTTCTTCAACTTTATTTCTTTCCAGCCCGCCTTCTAAAAGCAATACGAAGGGTAGATTATAATTGGTCTCCTGTTTTGAAAACTGATGTAGGGCAAACATTCTTTTTTGAGCCGAGGATACTTCATACAGTTCCTTTTCTTCTACAATTTCTATGGGTGAATATACAGCTTCTTTCGTTTTCCCTATATATTCTCCCAACTCTCTTACAGTCAGATGGCTAAATATTTCACCTACAGATATATCAGCATTTAGCTCTCTTTGTAGCATTAACACAATTTTTATAGCCTTTAATGAATGTCCTCCTAAAGTGAAGAAGTCATCATTTATTCCGATCCTGTCTACTTCTAATACTTCATTCCATATTTTCACAAGCTTTTCTTCTACTTCATTTCTTGGAGCGATATATTCCACTCCTGTATCGATTTCTCCGTCCCGATCTGGCAGTGCCCTTCTATTTATCTTGCCATTGGGTGTTACAGGCATTTTTTCTATTTGCATAAAATATGTCGGTATCATATAGTTCGGTAAGCTTTGAGACAGGTTTTTCCTTAACTCTGGTACTGTTATCTCTTCTTCGGATACAATATAGGCACATAAGTACTTATTTCCTTGTCCATCCTGTTTATCCAGCACAACTGCCTGCTTAATTCCTTCATATTTCAGTAACTGACTTTCGATTTCTCCAAGCTCGATTCTATAGCCCCTTATTTTTACCTGGCTATCTATCCTGCCCAGGAATTCTATGTTTCCATCGGTCAGCCATCTTCCTAAATCTCCTGTTTTATATATATATGTGCCTGATTCAAAAGGATTTTCTATGAATTTTTCCTTACTTAAATCTTCATTATTTAAATATCCCCTTGAAATACCGCTACCTGATAAACATATCTCTCCTGGAACGCCTATTGGCTGAAGATTATTATTTTTATCAACAATATATATCTTTGTGTTACTAATTGGTCTTCCAATTGGTATATTTTCATATTCCTGATCTATCTTAAAGCTTGTCGATACAACAGTATACTCTGTCGGGCCATAGTTATTGTATATCCCATAGTTCTTATTCTCTGTATATCTGAGCGTATCAGCTCCCGTTAATAATCTCCGTAACGAATTATTTTCCAATCTTATAAATTGTTCAAAAACTTGAGTCGGCATGAAGCCTATTGATATTTCGTTCTCCTCAAAGTATCTATTTAACTTATTGACATCAAGTTTCAATTCGTCACTGATGATATGTATGGAAGCACCAGATATAAGATACGGGAATATCTCCCATACAGAAGCATCAAACCCGACTCCTGCGTATTTTGCTGCTTTATCAGATTCATCTACTTCATAATAATTGTTATGCCAAAAGCACAAATTTACTAAGCTAGTATGTTCTACCATAACTCCCTTAGGCTTTCCTGTAGATCCGGAGGTATATATCACATAGGCTAATGCATTTGAGCTATTTACACTTTGTAGATTATCTCCTTCCGTTGAATATTCTTCTTCATTGTTCAGGTCGATTATTTCTCCCCTAAAATCTATTTCCAACAAATCCTTTTGTGCAAGTAATATGCTTGTTCTGCTGTCTTCAAGCATATAATGTATCCTTTCCTTAGGATAATTGGTGTCTATAGGCAGGTATCCTCCACCCGCTTTTAGCGTTGCCATTATTCCGATCAGCATTTCTATCGATGGCTCTGCCATTATTCCTACAATGCTGTCCGGCTCTACACCTTTATACCGCAGCACCCTTGCAAATTGATTCGCTTTCTCATTCAGTTCTCTATAGGTTAATTTCTTATCTTCATAAACTACTGCTATGTTATCCGGTGTCCTTTCAACTTGCTCCTCAAATAACGCAGATATTGTTTTATCTTTGGGAAATTCTGCCTTGGTGTCATTGAAATCTACTAAAATCTTCTTCTTTTCTACATCTGAAAGCATGTCTATTTCGCACAGTTTAATTTCCGGATTTTCTGTTACTACTTTTAATATATTGATAAAATGTTCATAAAATTTTTCAATTTCATTGTTATCGAAAAGGCTTTCGTTAAATTCGATTCTCCCATTTATACCTTGCGAAATTTCACTAAATCTAATCCAAATACCAAACTTAAGTTCTTTTAACAAAGGAATTTCCTTCAGCATAGTCACAGTATCAAAGATAACATTGTGATAATTGTCTGCTTTATTAAAACGACCCGAAAATTCAGAAAACTGAACGTTTGCTTCCTCACTTGCACTTCTATAAGTTCCATTTTCATTTATCGCATTCTTAATAAAAGCATATCTGTATTGATTACTAGTATTCTCAGTTGAAACTATATTTTCAATAATATTTTCTTCTTCACGGGTATACTTAAACAATAAAATTGTAAATGCAGTAAACAAAAGGGTGTTCACTGAATTCTTATCTTTTTCGGCAATTGCTTTAATTCTGTTTGTAAGCGAAGTATTAATCGTAAAATTCATACTTCCTGGAGAGAACTCTATCTCTGTACTATTCTCAATGTAACTTCCTAAAGTAATACCTTCACTTAAAAATCTTTTCACTGATGTTTCACCCATCCCATACATTTTATTTCAACATACAGATAATCTTTATTCTGCCTATTTCTATAAAATATGCACACAATAGCATATTTTATAGAGTATATTTCACTTCTTCATACCAGTTGCTCAATGGTGCTATTAGCTCGATAGCCCGTTTATCCCATCTTATCCTTATTTTGTCCACCTCCCATCTTTACTCATTAATAAACGCTTGGTAAAAAAATGCATTTACATTAATTCAACACAAATTTTCAAAATCCTTCTATTTTAGTAATTAAACGACATAAAACTACAATGCCCCTACGAGCTACATCCCAATATGAACCTAATATCGTCAGTATAAGAAAAATAGAAGCTCAAGTTGAATTGATGCTTGAACTTCTATAGTGTTTTTCTAGGTAAATGTGGTATCCGAGTACTATTCCTTAGTTAACAACGCACAGCATTCCACATGACTAGAGTATTTAGAATAGACAAATTCACTTTTGAGCGGTGTTCACTTATTACCACTTGTAGTAACTAGCCATACATCAAAATGCTCCTTACCAAAAAACAGATAATTTCTTACCATAATTTTAAGAAACGAAATCAATGGGTCTAGTAACAACAATGGATATGGATGGAAATGGCTGATCCGGCGGCTAAAATCGATAAAGTGGGGACATTCTCTACTATTCAGCCTTGGCAATTTAGGGCTCGATAAACTAAACCGGCATCCTTATTAGGACCAGCACTATGACCGATGAGTAACCCTAGCAAACTTCTAAGGGTGATTTCCTTTATGATTCGGCTGCCAATTTAGGCGGCCTTTTTTGTTGAGACAAACGAGATGGTTCCTTAGAATAATTAATTTTCCGTGTACTAAGTATTTAAGAAGGAATCCAAGGAAATCGGAGTTTGTTCCTCGCCTTCCAATTGTTTTTCAATATCTTTAAATTCTTCCTCTAATTCGCTTAAAGTCCATTCATAAAGGTGCTTGTTATTTATTTTATAAATCCCTGATTTTATGAGCTCATCAATTAATAGATGTCTTTTTTGCTGAAGCTCATTTTGTTGTATTTGATTCATCAATTGAACCCTCCACCCATTAGACTTAAAGGCATTATAGATAGGATTTACCCCAAATTTTGTCGAAATACCCATAAATCACATTCATTTAATGGAATTGTTAACATTTTTTAATGAATGAAAAAAACTGGGGTAATCGTCTGATGTATTTTGGAAAAATTTCATACCCTTAAGCTGCATAGGTTGGCGGAAGGTATTGACTTATGGTAATGAAAAATCTGATAACATCACCCTTGCCATCCACACACCGGAAGTCACTAATTGCGAATAGCCATAATGTTCACTTTGTCCAATTAATAAGGTCCTCCCACCTTTGTTTTTTCCTCGAGCAACAGTACTTTAATTTTTACTAAACCAAATGATAAAATAATAGAATGATAGTACATAAACGTTTAGACTACCTCTGGGAATTTATTGAGGGAAAGTTGTATAGATGCTGAATTTCATAAATATCTAGTCTCTTTAATAAAGGGGCGAGGGTAAAAAATTTTTATAGATAGAAGGGTTTTCCTTGATTGATCTTTCAAAAAAACATGACAGCAAGGTGCTTCGTTTTTCAATAACCGTTTTATCTGCCTTTATCGGTGGTCTTGTTTTTTCCATGATTCATACACCGATTCCATGGTTGCTTGGACCAATGGCGGCTGTTTTAATTGGTTCCAAATTTGGAAAGTTTCAATATTATTGGCCGTCATACATTCGAGATACAGGATTGATTATTGTTGGGTATTCGATCGGTTTGTCTTTCACGAAAGAGGCTCTTCTGCAAATCATGGCGAAACTCCCTTCCATGCTGTTAATGACCGTTTTATTAGTTTGTTTTTGTGCTGGAATTGCCTTTGTTGTTTCCAAACTTACGGGAGTGGATTATCCAACTGTACTTACTGGCAGCATTCCTGGAGGACTATCGCAAATGATCATTTTTGCAGAAGAAATGAAAGGCATCGATATTACCACGGTTACGTTCTTGCAAGTGGCCAGATTAATAATGATTATTTTCTTCGTCCCATTTCTCATTTTGGGACCGTTTTTTAACCATCCACCTACTCATACTGCTTTGGATTTAGCAGAAAAGACGGTACAAGACACTGTTCCTCTTTTTCCCAATATCATTTTGTTTACCTTAATTTGTGTGGTTTGTGCTTTTCTTGCTAAGAAATTGAAATTTCCTACACCGTTTATTTTAGGTCCAATCCTAGGAACAGCGGTTGCCACGATTTCAGGGCTGCAGGGACCCGCACTTACGACTCCGATTTTGGATGTATCCCAATTTATGATTGGCGGGTACATCGGTTTATTATTGAAGCCCGAAAAACTGGAGCATAAGGCAAAAATAATTACCCTAGCACTGCTTAGTGGTTTGCTCATGATTGTGGGCTCTACGGGTTTAGGCTTGTTGCTTGTTCATTTTTATGATATAACACCTTCCACAAGTTTATTAAGCTTGGCACCCGGCGGAATGGATCAGATGGCCATTCTTGCCCACGAAGTCCACGCCGATTTATCCATGGTAACTGGATACCAATTATTCCGGCTCTTTTTTATCTATTTTGCTATACCGCCGCTCCTAAGATTGTTTTTTAAAGCTAGAAATAGAAAATCGAGGAATGCAGCTTGATTCCGCTTTCCTCGATTTGTTTTCTGAAACAGATTAAGTAAACCTTAATAGGCATTTTTAATTAATTGTTGAAGTTTTTGACTGAGTTTTTCTTTTAATTTTCCATGTTTCTCCTCTGAATAATGAAATTGGGCATCACACCACATCTCACTGGAATACTGCCAAACAGGCATCGGTTTTCTTTCATCCGCTTCCCAATCATAGCGAGGAAATATATGGGCATGCAAAAATACATCTGTGTTTCCATAAATAGAATAGTTAATTCTTCTAGGATTACACACTTCTTGGATCACATCACCAATTAAACTCATATCGAGAAGATACTCACTTCTTTGTTTATAATCAAGATCATTTAATGTGCTGACTTTCTCAAAAGGTAAAAGGAGGCAATAGCCCGGAAGAAATTGAGTATCTCCGATCACAGCAAAGCCACTTTTTAATTTGGCTAATACCATTGGGTTTTCCCCGCGATGTGCTGATGCAATCCTATCATTTTTCCAATTATCATTTATCATTGTATTCATTAGGGCCTCCTAGATTTGGATAAATGAATCTTCTATATATGATTGGACATCTCCTGCTTTTAAACATTCTGTATTAAATAAACAAAGGCCTGTTTCTGAATTATTGGTTGGGTTAGCTAATGATTACGGAACAGAAGATCCTTTTTTCTTTTATAAATATATTCATATTTGGATTTATATACAAAAAAAGGAACTCATTTGAGTCCCCTATCTTTTATAAGAATTATCATTTTATTAATGTTTTAGTACGTGACTTGTTCTGAATCTACTCCCATTGCTGCAACACTAACACGTCTTTGCTTTCGTTTAAAAACGATTTTAGACAATAAAATACTTATTTCAAATAACAAAATTAGCGGTATTGCTACTGAAATATGAGAAAGTATTTCAGGAGGAGAAATCATTGATGCAATGATTACCAAGATAAAATACAAATATTTCCTTAGCTTGACTATTTGAAACGGATTTACTAGGCCAATTGTTGTCAATAACATCATGACAAGCGGTAATTCAAAAGCAATTCCAAAGGGTAATGTCATGTCTAACAAAAAACCGAAATATTTTTCAGCTGTAAAGGAAGTTGTAAATAGATCATTCCCCATATTCGTTAAAAATCTCATAATATTCAGAAATACAAAAAAGTACCCAAATGCTAAACCACCAATAAAAAGGAAAAATAATGCCGGAATATAGGATAATGCAGCCTTCCTTTCAAAAAAGGCTTTAATGCTGGTTTAATAAATAACCATATTTGCCATCCAACTACGGGGATGGTTCCAGCAACAGCAACAACAGTTGCGATGTGGAAATAAATCCAAATAATATCACTAGGCCCTAAAACCATTAGTTAATAACCAAGATTCCCCATGAAAAAGAGATAAATATTTTTAACATAAACCATAGCTAGAATAAGAAATATTACGAAACCAAGTGCTGAAATGATTAATCTTTTTCGTAACTCCTCCATATGCTCAATTAAATTCAGTTCTTTATCTTTCAAAGGTTCACACCTTTCTGTTTACAAGTTGAATAAATTCATTTTTTTCATCATGAATTATATAGTATCAATGTTTTTTTCAATAAAATTTTGTATCATCCTAATTCTGGATTCAGTCTCAATGTAGGTCTTATTCGGACAGGGCAAGGTGGAGAAAGCTTGGGCCTGTCTGAATCCAGGTCTTATTCGGACAAGGAAAGGCAATAAAAGCTTGGGCCTGTCGGAATACATGGCTCATTCGGACAAGTCATGGCAATAAAAGCTTGATCCTGTCTGAATCTAGGTCTCATTCGGACAAGGATAGGCAAAAAGTGTGGAAAAATTAATTTTTATAATAAACTACGTTTAAGAAATTCTAATTCCGAAAATACATAAAAAAAGCAATGCGATTTAAGTTGACTCGCATTGCTTTCTTTGGCAGATTTACATTCGCGTTTTAGATTCATTTTGGATAAAGAATATCATCGATGATCCCGTACTCTTTTGCTTCCTCAGCGCTCATGAAGTAATCCCGATCCGTATCTTTTGCCACCTTATCAACCGGCTGACCGGATCGCTCGGAAATGATTTGATTTATATGTTCTTTAAGCTTTAAGATTCTTCGGGCGGAAATTTCAATTTCTGTTGCCTGCCCTCTTGCGCCGCCCAATGGCTGATGAATCATAATTTCGCTATTTGGCAAAGCGTACCGTTTTCCCTTTGTGCCCGCCAGCAGTAGCATCGCCCCGAATGAGGCAGCCATCCCGGTGCAAATCGTTCGAATATCCGGCTTAATGTATTGCATTGTATCGAAAATGGCAAATCCTGCTGAGGTTGATCCACCTGGGCTATTAATATAGAGAGAAATTTCTTTATCAGGAGCGTCTGCAGCTAAAAATAATAACTGGGCTACCACACTATTGGCGGTATGGTCATTTATTTCTTCCCCGATGATAATAATTCTGTCCTTTAATAATCGTGAATAAATATCGTAGGAACGTTCACCGCGGTTTGATTGTTCGATTACATATGGAATGGTACTCATCTAAATCCTCCTTGAAGCATTTTTGGCTATGCCGCCATACAGAGAGTGCTTGTAGGAGAGAAGGTTTTAATAGGTTGTAATTTCGAATGGATCTTAGTCACTTCGTTCATGCTTATTATGGTAGGAATGAATTCAATCAGGTCAGTTGGGTCTTGATTTTTCAAGGCATCATAAAAAATGTCCGACAGCTGCTCCCTTTCTTCCACATCCCAAAAGGACTCGGCTGAAAAGGATTGATCCTCTTTTTCAAGACGCTTTCTCACCCGATGAAGACTAGCTTTCACAGCCATTTCAGTGGTGTTTAACAAATCCGCTATTTCTTTCAATTGATATTGAAACGCCTCTTTTAGCATAAAAATAACGGCTTGCTTTGGGGTAAATTGCTTCAGCAAAAGGTCGACTGCATGTGTCATATCATCAAGTTGATTTGTTAATTCATGAATCTGATGGTCCAAATCAGCTTCAATCGTCTCATTTTTTCTTTTTCGCAGCAGATCCACCCAATGATGATAGGCGATTTTATTTAACAAAGCAGAACTCATTTGCTGCTGGTGATATTTTAATGCCTTTAGATAAGTCTCCTGTGCGATATCGTCTCCATCCCAAGAGTTTTGCGTTAGAAAACGACAATATCGCTGTAATTTTGGATAATATTCAATCCACAACAGATCATCCTGTTGTGAACTTTCTCCGCTATAATGGCTAAGCTTGCGTGACATCATTTTCACTCCTTTTGCACTCTCTACCCTAATAACGTTTCGAGAGTGATGAAAAGATACGGGGTCATTATCTTTTTTTTAAATATTATATGCTAGTTGAAAAATTTATCACATGAAACGATGGATTGATATTTGTTTTTCTTTATTTTTTTCATAGAGCTTATTAACCATATCTTCCTTTATGGCTTCTTCAAGACTTATCTTCCGTTTTTTGATCGAGATTGTAAAGAATAAAATATTGATTGTCATATCCTTCCCCCCTTTTTTAAAGGTAACTAATTTAAAACGACCAGTCGGTTTATTTTATTATATTTTCCATCCTTAAAAATTGTCAATAATAAAAGGTTACTTTTCCATTTTTAGGCATGTTAAACCACTTCTGAATCAAAGCGACATAAAAAAAGCAGGTCTGTTTTTGCCTGCCTTCTTGTCATCTACACTTTCACTTTTTCCAAAAATAGCTGCTTCATCTCGGTTAATACTTCTTTATAGGGATAATCGTTATAAATTGTTTGAAAGAATACTCCATCAATCATCGACCAAAAAAGGTTCGCCATCATCTCCGGATTCAGATCAAGGTTGAACTCCCCTGATTCCTGCCCTTCTTTTATGATCCCTGCAAAAAGTTGGATAAAGAAATGATTTCTCCTTGCTGATAATGTCTCCATTAATTCCTTATTTCTGGCTGCATACAGTTTAAATTCATTGTGCACGATTGTTTTGCCTTGCCAATTATTGCTCGACACGTCCACTGATAAGTACACATCAAATAGATAATTCATTTTTTCAATTGCACTATGGCAGGCTGACAGGTCTTTTGTTAATATTTCAAATGTTTCCTCTGTATCTGTGATCATTAATTCTAAATATATTTCATCTTTACTTTTAAAATAATTATAAATTGCTCCTTTGCTAATACCTGAAAGCTCAACAATGTCATCAATGGTCGCTGCTTGAAATCCTTTCTTTGCGAAACATGCCAGTGCACTTGAAAGGATCTCCTTCTTTTTCTTTTCTTTGTATGATTCTGAAACGATTGGCGGCATTTTTTACCTCCATTTATAAGTATAGTAATTTGGTTGAATAGTCTTAGTATAATTAAAACATATATCAATCTTCTACACCAAAGCAAATATATTAGAATGAAATGGACTGGTAAGGATAAATGAATTCGTATTGGATTTCAGTTTACATAATAATATTATATTTCCCTAATAATACATAGAATTCGAAATCCTTAATCTGTACAGGATTCGCATAAAGAGTGTCGGAAGACATTATTTCGTAACAAATTTTGAAAGCGCTTAGTTTCCTTTCAACGCTGAAGACTACTTTTAAAAATAGTAGAGTTTTTTCGTATGAAGATATTTGGAGAATTTTGATGAAAAATAATGATGGACTATTTTAATAACCCTGATATAATCTCATATAGAATACTAATTATTTTAAAGGTGGGCATTATGGGAAACACTTGTAGATATGTTGTCAACGCACTTGGAAAAGGTGGGGAAACATATTATACGCATTGTAAAGATAAACATGAACTACAGAAATGGATTCATAACAATCGTGAAAAATTAATAATGGACGAACTAATTATCACGGATAAAAACCAAAGTCTATTTTCTAAATGGTTTGGTCAAAAAAAATTATTCTAACAACGAGACGCTATTCTTTAAGGGATGGCGTCATTATTTTAGTATTTTAGTAGAATTGTTTGGATTTTTTTGCGGAAGGTCTTAAATAATTTTTCTATAGAGGTGAACTTATGGCAAAAGAAGCGGTTCAAGAATTGGGGTTTAATTCTACTTCAAACGACAGTAAAAATGATGTCAGAGTAAACAATCATTTCAGTTTGACCATTAATTTCGGAGATTCATTGAACTTATTAGCTTTGCTTGCAGGTATATATATTATTAGAAGGATCACCAAAAATCAGAAAAATAAAGCAAAAAAAATGTAATGGCAGAAAAACACCATTACATTTTTTTTATTTAATTCTCTAATTCTCTTAATTTCATTCGTAATTCAATTATCACTACTCAAAAGTTAGTAATGGTGCCTGACACCATTACTAACCTACACAACTTCTTTAACTTGAATATTGATGAATTTCCGTTTTTGGATGTAGATGAGTCTGATGGATAGGGCTATTCCTGCAGCTAGTAATCCGATTGTTAATCCGATCCAGTAGCCTCTTGCTCCCAGACTGGTGAAATTAGCCAGCAGATAGCCAACTGGTAAACAGATTAGCCAATATGCGATTAGGGTCATGATAAAAGCAAGATTGACGTCTTTATACCCTCTTAATGCCGCCTGCGCCGTTGCCTGGATAGCATCCGATATTTGAAAAAACAACGCAAAAATTAAGAAGTTTGCTGTTAAGCTGATAACAGCTGTTTCATTTGAATATAAACCAGCAACCTGGTAGCGGAATGCGACGACTAATATACCAGTACCTGTGGCAATTAAGATAGCGAGCAACACGCCTAACCAGCTATACTGTTTCGCGTCTTTATATCGTTTTGCCCCTACTTCATAACCGACTAGAACAGTTAACGCTGTAGAAATACTAATCGGAATCATGTATAAAAATGAAACGATATTTAACGCCGATTGATATGCGGCGATCGTGGTGACATTAAACTTACTCAACAGGATCATAACAACGGCAAACATACTTGTCTCGAAGAAAGTAGAAAGCCCCATCGGTATGCCGATTTTTAAAATTTCTTTACACTTATCCCAAGAAAATTCCTTCAAATTAGCAAACACTGAATAAGAAGAAAATGGATCCTGTGTTTTTACGATAAACAACGTCATCCCCATGATAACCCAGTACGTAATGGACGTAGCATATCCTGCTCCGGCACCTCCAAGCTCTGGGAAACCAAACTTTCCAAAGATGAACGCATAGTTCAAAAAGAAATTGATTGGTAAGGACATGAGCATGATAACCATAACCACACGTGTTTTTCCTAATGCATAAATAAAAGATCTTAACACGTTAAAAATGAATAATGGTAGAAGTCCATAACTAAGACCTGCCAAATAATCAAAGGCCGTTTTCTGAACACTGGCAGGCAGCTTCATTTTATCTAAGATGGGATCTAAAAAGAAAAATCCAAGAATGATGACAATGAATGCGATCATAACGGAAAGGTAAATTCCATGCCTCACAACAGAGGAAACCTCGTTGCTCTTCTTTTCCCCGAACCGTTGGGCAGCAATCGGCGAGACTGCAAGAAGAATACCACTAATTCCGTTAAAAATCGGACTCCAAATCGATGAGCCGATCGCTACTCCCGCTAAATCGGAGGAATTATATTTACCTGACATGATCGTATTGAAAAATACCATCGAAAACATACCAAGTTGTGTGATTAAAATCGGGATTAACAAGACAAATATTTGCTTTGTTTTTTCTTTAATTGTAAATGTTTGATTCATAATTCTGTTCTCCTTGAAAAATAACTCCGAGATTTCATTATACGCGATTTCCGAATAATATACCTCAAATAATTTTCAAACCCCTAATGTGCAGGCTTTTTGTAACAACGTCGGTTGGAGATTTATATCCCATAAAAATAAATAGGACCTCCGAGGAAGTCCTATTTTTTAATAATTTTGGACGGATTATTAACTTTATACAACACTGCTGTATCTACTACGAATTCTTCAGGTGCGTCCTTTCCTTTACCCATTTTTTTTGCGGCAACCTTACCGTCAAATTCAAGCAAATCCCCTGCGACTAATTCGAATTTTTTCAGAGTTTTACTGTGACTGCACCAGGCTAACCCAAGGTCTAGTGGATTATCCTGGACAATTTGGACATTCTCTAAAACAACCACCTCATCATTTTCTTCGTTAAAAGGATTGTATACAAGTGAGAACTGTTTAACCTTCGCTGTAAAATGAACTTTTTCCGCAGGAAGCTCAAGCTTTGGTGCCTTCTCTTTCTTTGGCTTCGCTTCCTTAGCAGATTTAGCCGCCTTTTCCTTTTTTGGAGATTCTTTTGTATTAACCGTTTCAGTTTCAGATGGCACGATTTCCTTTACTGAAACTTGCACTGTGCCTGACGTACTATCTAAATCCTCAAGCGCCAATAGGCTTTCTTTTCCAAAGCTTGACTGCTGCATTTCTTTTATATAGGCTGGGTGGATACAGCTCAGATTTCCATCTTGAAATTCAATTACAATGGTGTTATATTCTACTCCCCCACCGTACACCTCATATCCTTTAATGGTAACAAGTCGATGATTGCTTCGATCCTTATACCAAAATTCCCGTTTCGCTTCTTTAGCGGACGATAGTCCCCACTCCTTAAGCTTTTCTTTATAATGGTCGTCATCACGAAAAACTTCGAAGTCCCCTTTTGGCGGAATATATTGCGTCAAATCAGTTTTATCTATTTGAGCCCTTGGGATCACCATTCCTACACTTCCTTCCTCTATGTATGTTTATTTGATTATATCATTTCATGTAAAGAATGATAATTTTCATCAAAGCAATCCTATCCTATACAGCAAGAAGCTCCGAGGGGTTGATTTTATCTATGAAAAAAAGAAGCCCCAATTGGTTTATTGGTTCATGTTCCATGCTCATTTGTTGAGCTTTTCTATTGAACAAGGTGCGGAACGTTGCAAAAACCGAATCAGTTTAGCCGTTTTTTGAGCATAAAAAAAGACTCTGCGAGAGAGTCTTTTTTTTGTTAGCTAATATTATGCTTTACGAACGTTAGAAGCTTGTGGTCCGCGTTGACCTTGTTCTACGTCAAAAGTAACTGCTTGGCCTTCGTCTAAAGATTTGAAGCCTTCGCCTTGGATTGCTGAGAAGTGTACGAATACGTCATCTCCAGCTTCGCGTTCGATGAATCCAAAACCTTTTTCTGCATTAAACCATTTTACTTTACCTTGTTCCATGTGTGTTTCCTCCTGCTGTGTGCACCGCACACAATGTGTTACTATCCTTGCTCAAATCTTCAAGACAGAAAGCAGTAATCACTTTAACGTTCTTGCCGACTCACAAAAATAATTCTTCTTAAGTATAACAGAAACAATAAGATAAAGCAAACTCCTATACAGAAAGGATGATTCTATTATAGAAAAAGATATCGAATTTGAATTTAGATTGTTTAATTTTTTAAATATTCCGAAGTTCTTAAATAAAAAAAATTATCCTGTAGATTCATGGTTTTTGGTTGTATAATATCTAGAGAATTTATAAAGAAATGGTGAAGGCACATGCGCACATATAACGAAAAAGTCAGTATCTATCATGGAATGGTGTCCACCATTGCTGTGAATCTTGCAAGTAACTTCTTTCCGATTTTCGCGATATCCATCCTTGGTGCAACCAATTATCAAGTGGGTTTGATCAGTTCCCTTCCGCCATTGGTTGCACTGGTCATGACGATACCAGCTGCGATCCTGTTAAATCGGCTCGAGCGGCAAAAGAAAACTGTCGCACTGTCCGTTTTTTGGGCTAGAATCATGTTTTTGCTTTTAGCAGGCGTGGTTTTTATTCATTCTTCTTATCAGTCATGGGCTTTTTTAATTATTGTCGCTTTAATGAATGTTCCTGGAACGATTTCCAACATTGGCTGGCAGACATTAATTAGCGGGATGATTAAAGAGGAGCGTAGAGGGGCGTTTTTCAGTGACCGAAATCGACTATTAACGATTGTTGGAATGGTTACGACTTTAATTATCGGGATTGTCATGAAAAAACAGACTGAAAATGCAGCTGCATATCAGTTATTATTTGTCATTGCATTTATTTTTGGCGTATTAGAAGTATTTTTTTTAATGAAGCATAAAGAAAAAGCTGCACCAAAGTCGAGCATAGAACAAAAAAAATCGTCGATGGATTGGACCATTTTTAAGGATAAGGGCTATAAATGGTTTCTCATTAGCGCCCTTTGCTTTAACTTCTCATGGCAAATGGCATGGGGTCTATTCAATATTTATCATGTGAAATATGCCCATGCTACGATTTTGTGGATTAGTATTTTTTCAGTTGGCAATCAATTGGTGCAAATATTCTCGTTCCCTTTATGGAAGAAATGGGCGGAGCAAAAATCAAACACATTGGTGCTCGTTTGGGTAGCAGCAGGAATGGCAACAGCTCCGTTTTTAACAGTGTTGTCTACTAATCTAGTTTATATTACTATTGTGCAAATGACATCGGGCTTTTTTGTTTCCGGCACCACGCTTTTATTGTTCAACCTATTGTTAGAGAAATCTCCAAAAGAAAAAAGAACCTATTGCATCACAACTTATAATGTCCTTTTATCTTTTGTCGCCTTTGTCGCGCCGCAAATCGGAATTTGGTTCTTGGAAGTAACCGGCATAGTAAAATCCATGGGAATAATCTCTATATTAAGGTTCTTTAGCGCCCTCGTCTTCTTGCTAATGTACCTTAAATTCATGAAAAACAATAAATCACCCAAGTTTTATTCAAGAAAAAAAGCGTCCTATTAATGGTGTCAGGCACCATTCGTGGACACTGTCCGTTTGGAGTGGACAGTGTCCACTTTTTTATTTACGGTGCAGTGTTTTCTTGTGTTAATAGCTTTTTGAAACATCTGAAATTCTCTAGAAATGATAATTATTATTTATTTTGCTTCATATTTTTATTAAAGGAGTTGATATCGAAACCAGGAGGCTGGAATGATAAAAATAAATCATCAGGTCGTGGAACCGGAGGAACTCAATAAAGCCATATCCAATAACGAAGAGAAAACGATTGTCAAACAAATGGCTGTAAATCATGAAACTTATGAATACCAAACTATAGCGCAATTAAAATTTGAGCTTTTCTTTCGAAGAAACACAATGAGGGCGGCGCGAGAACTAAACAAAAGTGGCGCAAAGTTTACAACGTTTCGCTACGCCTTTCCCAATAATAAATATTGGTATCGATTAGCAAATGGCGGCTTCCTCTTAAAGCCAGATGTTCGTCCTTCGGCTGCTATACTGGACATCATTAAAAATGGAAAGCTATACGCCTTTGATTGTTCTACCGCCATCGCAATTGTTTTATATCTTGCTACTCTTTATTCGATTGGAAGCGAGAGGTTTGATATCCTTTTTGGGCGGCTGTACTTGATGGATTGGCAATTTGATGAGGATCTGCCGATTAATCAAAAATATGGGGACGATTATTTACCAGGAGATGTCATGCATTTCAACAATCCCGATTTTGACCCAAAAGAGTCGCATTGGCGTGCCGAAAATGTCATCTATTTCGGCGACGACAAATACTATGGCCATGGGGTAGACATCCAAAGCGCCAGCAAAATTATTAACTTCCTAAATAAAAAAAGAATGCCGAATGCTAAACAATCAGCCTACCTCATGCGAATGATAACCAGACCACACTATCAAACGATCTACTTAAATACTTCATTATACCAATAATTCTCATTATTGGTATCAGGCCCATTTGTGGACAATGTCCACGGATGGTGCCTGACACCTTTTTTCACCTATTCACCATACAAATAGCTAAAAATTAATAAATGAGTCCTTAGCGTTTACTTCTTGTTTTATCATTTTGTTCGATTTCAACCATTGGGCGGCCTTTTCCCATGTTTCTAGGTCTTGGTAGCCGAATGGTTTATCTTTTGCGTCCATCAGCGGGAGCAGGATTTCTAAGCTTTTTGTTTCAATATCCTTTTCAAGTGGTGAGGTTTTGTCTTCATGTTTCATTAATATAGACAAGCCTTCCTTTGGATGATCTGTTACGAATTTTTGCCCCTTTGTAATCGCTGCGATAAACTTTTTATACACATCTTTCTTTTCTTTTAATCCTTTTTCACTGGCAACTAACACTAATTCATAATAATCGGGAACGCCATAATCCGCAGGATTTAACGTGCGTATTGGATGACCCTCTTTTTCTAGCAATAATTTTTCGTGGTTAATATATCCGCCAATCAATGCATCGGTTTTTTTGGTTGCCATTGCAGGAATCAAGTCCCAGCCGACATCGACCATTTTTACTTTCTTCTCATCCCCGCCGTCCGCTTTTACCATCGTTTGGATAATCGCTTCATCTAATGGAATCGTTGGATAACCAATCGTTTTTCCAGCTAAGTCCTTTGGTGCTTGAATCGGACTATCAGCAGCAACCATTAATTGATTCAGTGGATGGCGAACGAGCGCAGCAATTGATTGAACTGGAATATTCTCTCCACGTGCCACAAGCACTTCGGGCTGATAGCTGATGGCCATGTCGATTTTATCAGCAGCAACAAGCCTTAGAGGATCATTTGTATCTGCAGGCATTTGAATATCAACATCCAGCCCCTGTTCTTTAAAATAGCCTTTTTCTTCAGCGGCAAAAAGAAATGAGTGCACTGCATTTGGATACCAGTCCAGCATTAAGCTCACTTTCTGCAGCTTTTCGTCACTTCCAGAAGCTTTATCGGCAGTCTCTTTCCCGCAAGCACTTAACATGATTAACATTAGACTGAACAAAATTAATAAACTTTTTTTCATTGGATTTTTCAACCTTTCTAGTTGCGAATTATATTTTTCAATAATTTTTTTTCAATTAAACTAATCAATAAAAACAGGACAATTCCCATTAATGAAAGCAGGAAGATTGCAGCAAACACTGCGTCTGCTTGTAAGTTACCTGACATCCGTCTGCTGAAATAGCCTAATCCAACACTGGCACCAAGCCATTCTCCGATAGTTGCCCCAACAACACAATAAACCACAGACATTTTCAACCCAGATAAGATCGACGGCATGGCCATCGGCAGCTGAACTTTTTTAAAAATAATCCAGCGATTTGCTCCCATTGTCAGCAGTAATTCTCTGTATTCCTTTCCCCCAGCCTTCAGTCCATCAAATGTACTTACGATGATTGGGAAAATCGCAATTAAAATCGTTACGGCAATTTTGCTCCAAATCGAATAACCGAACCACATGATAAAGATTGGCGAAATCGCGATCATCGGAATTGTTTGTGAAATAACCAGAAACGGATACAATACTTTTTCTAATACACGAGAAAAGTGCATTCCAATACCTATTACCAGTCCGCCTGCAAGTGATATCCCAAAACCAATTAAGACCTCTTTTAGGGTTGCAGACAAATGGGTTTCCAATAAGAGCTGGCGGTTTTCTATTAGTGACGCTCCGATTGCCGAAGGTGCCGGCAATATAAAGGCAGGAATCATCCCTTTCTTAACAACCCACTCCCAACCGCTTACGATTAGGATAGTAGCAAGCAGGAATAGGCCATAATCCCCCAGCCATTTTTTCCAATTAATTTTCATTTTGAATCAGCCGCTCCAATTCTTTTCTCATGGTGACAAACTCTGATTGATAGATTATTTCTGGATTTCTTGGTCTTGGAAGGCTGACATGAATTTCTTTTAATGACTCATGACCAAGCAAGTAAATTCGGTCACTTAGCAGTATCGCTTCCTCCAAATCATGGGTGATGAACAGTACCGTTTTTTGCAGTTCTCCCCACAACCCTAGCAGCCAGCTGTGCATGTTGCGTTTCGTGAGTGAATCGAGTGCCCCGAACGGTTCATCTAACAATAATAATTTTTTACCCGTTATGATCGTTCTCAAAAAAGCAACCCGCTGCCGCATTCCTCCTGAGAGTTCATCTGGATAGGCTTTTTCCACTTCTGCTAATCCAAAACGGGTTAACCATTCTTGAATCTCAGGAATTTTCTGCTGACTATTTTCCTTCATGATCTCTAGGGGCAGCGCTACATTGTCTAATACCGTTCTCCATGGTAAAAGCAAATTCTTTTGCGGCATATATCCTACTCTGCCTAACCTATTTCCAACGCTTTCGCCATTAATCTTGATTTCTCCCTGGTCAGGCTCAAGCAGTCCAGTAATTAATTTAAAAAAGGTACTTTTTCCAGAACCACTCGCACCAATAACTGAAACAAATTCTCCCTCTTTTACATTCATTGAGATTTTTTGAAAAATCGGTCTCTTCTCCTCAAAAGCGTATGTAAGGTTTTGGATTGATAACATTTCTGTGCTAGACAGGCCACTCTCCTCCTTCATAAACCATATCCCAGAACATGTACTCAAAGCGGGAGGTCGTGAGGAAATGATCTTCTAAAATAGCTAGCTCTCGTTCTGACTTGCCTTCTGCTAAATGATCTAACAACTCAATCAGCCAAAGAGCCAATGACCCAAATTCGTTTGAGGAATACATTTTAATCCAATCGCCATATAATGGATGTTTGCTAGCTGCTGGATATTTTTCTGCTAGCACTTTGCTAATTTCCCAATAACTCCACATACACGGTAATAGTGCCGAGATTAATTCCTCCAGCGTTCCATTTTGAGCGACATTCAGCATATATCGTGTATAGGCCAAATTAATAGGAGAGGGTTTTGTTTCTTCAAGCTGTTTTTGGGTAATACTGAATCTAGCAGCATACCCACGGTGAAGTTCCATTTCACCGTTTAATGTTTCATACATGAGTTTAGCGAATACGGACATCGTGTCTAGGTCTCTTGCTTTAACTGTTCCTAATGCAAAAAGCTTTGAATAGTCAATTAAAAATACATAATCCTGTTTCATGTAACGGATAAATGACTCCACAGGAAGGTCCCCCTTCCCTATCCCGACAACAAAAGGGTGCTGATGGGTTTTCTCCCATATTTCTCTTACTTTTTCATGAAGTCGTTGCGAAAATTTCATATTTAATCCCCCATTTTGTAAATTTTGTGGCTTGTTATTCTTTTCAACCGCTCCTTATCTCTGCCAATATGTTTTATCAGCGGAAAATGGAAATTTATCAGCGATTCCAAACCATTTATAAGCGAAAATCTTTTTTTTCAGCGATGACAACCTATATTTCAGTGAAAATCGTTTTTTTATCAGCGAATCTGAACAATTTATTAGCGAATCAATTTCCTTTGGCCAAATAGCCATGAAAAACCCGCTCACCAGGGAATGGAATAAGCGGGTTAATACACTTACCACTTCCCTCCGCTGGTATGATCCAGTTCAAGTTCAAAGGGTTCGGATTCCATTATCCATCTCAAGTCTAATAACTTCCCCTAGTGAATAGTTATTTAGTTTTTTAAAGAGTGACCGGCCATTACCAAGACTTTTTTTCTTAAGAATACAGTTAATATAACAAACCCCAGTAGTGCTCCAGCAAACGAGCTAAAGATAAATAAAGGAATAAACCCAAAAAGGGTTGCTTCTTTCCCAAGTAGTAAAGTTGCAATTGGATAACATAGAATCGCCCCAATTATTCCTGTTCCAATCACTTCCCCGATAAAAGCCAGATAGATTTTTCTAGTTTTTAAAAATAATAAAGACGAGAGCAACGCACCTACCATACTACCGGGAAAAGCAAAAATAGAACCTGTTCCCATGAGATTTCTTAACAAGGAGACACAAAAGGCCTGGGCGACTGCATAATACGGTCCCAACAGCACTGCGGACAAAACATTTAAAAAATGCTGAACAGGAAAGACCTTTGTAAACCCAATTGGAATAGATACTAGGTTACTAGAGATCGTACCAATCGCAATCATCATCGCTGTCAAGGTCAGTTTATACGTTTTGTTCATTACATTTTTTCTCCTTTAACGTTTCTCTCAATGCTCTTGAAGCCTTCATTGGTGACTCTGAAAGGCTAATAGCCGTAATCACCGAAACACCATCAGCCCCTGCTTCAATTACGGAAGCCGCATTTTCACTAGTAATTCCGCCAATTCCTACAATCGGAATTGTGAATCCCTTTTTTCGCAATGCTTCAATTAGGCTGGTTCCTCTTGAAGGCTTCGCGTCCTCTTTTGTTTTCGTAGGATATACAGGGCCAATTCCAAAATAATCGGCTCCATCGCTGATCGCTTTCATGGCCTCTTCAGTGGTATGGACGGATACGCCGAGAATCATGTCGCCAATCCTTTCCCTTACTGTTTTTACCGGTTCATCCTCTTGCCCGATATGAACACCGTCTGCCTTAATTTCAAGTGCAAGCTCAATATCGTCATTAACGATGAAAGGAATTTGGTGCACTTTACAGATTGTTTGGAGTTCTTTTGCAAGAGTATATTTCTCAGGTCCAGTTAATGCCCCGCAGCCCTTTTCACGGAATTGAAAAAGTGTGATTCCACCGGCAATTGCTTCTGTTAATACTTCTTGCGGGTTCTTAATGCAGTTTGGACTACCCATGATGAAATATACACTTAATAAATCGCGCAAGTCGCTCATCATTTTGCCAACTCCTCTATATATTTTCGTTTTCGAAATGCCCAGTGGTTTGTGGGACCATGTCCGTGACCAATTTCGATTTGATCTTCAATGGCTGCTTGGATGAAATCCTTAGCAGATAAAGCAGCATCGTATATGGAGGAGCCTTTCGCCAATTCTGCTGTTATGACAGCAGAGAAAGTACACCCTGTTCCATGTGTGTTCTTTGTCAGGATTCGCTTGTTTGTAAAAGTGTGGAATCCGCTTCCATCAAATAATATATCAGTCGATTCAAGTTCATTTTCATCATGACCGCCTTTAATCACGACATTTCTAACTCCTATGTCACACAGTCTTACTGCCGCTTCTCGTTTATCCTCAATTGTTCGGATTTTCATTCCTGTTAGAACTTCTGCTTCCGGTATATTAGGGGTAATAACTTTGGCGAGCGGCAATAAATACTTTTTCAAGGCGAAAATGGCTTCCTCTTGCAGCAAGGAGGCGCCGCCTTTTGCAATCATCACAGGGTCGACAACGACGTTTTTCCATTGATATTTTTTGATATTTTCAGAAACGGTCTCGATGATTTCTGCACTGAAAAGCATTCCTGTTTTTACTGCATCCGTTCCAATATCATCCCCGATCGCCTGAATCTGTTTGGCAACGGCCTCTGCTAACATAGGATAAACAGCGTGAACACCTACTGTATTTTGCGCCGTAACAGCGGTTAAAGCCGACATCCCGAAAACCTCTAATTCCTGAAACGTCTTCAAATCAGCTTGAATCCCTGCCCCGCCGCCACAATCAGAACCTGCAATTGTTAATGCTTTTTTCATATTACATTCCTCCACTTAATTTTTTAAATGAAGCATATAAATTCAAGTCTTCACTTGAAATCAATGATAATTGATTTAAAAATTCGATTTGGAAGCTACCCGGTCCTAATTCAACTGTTTTATTCGCTGCCTTTTCTGCTGCTACTCCATAGAAAGTTAAGGCAGCCACCGAAGCTTGAATCAGATTCTTATCAACTCCTGCAAATGCTCCAATTACAGAGGTTAACAGGCAGCCTGTACCTGTTACTTTTGTCATTATGGAATGCCCGTTCGCAACTGAATAAGTGTTTTTACCATTTGATACGATATCCTCTTTTCCGGTAATGACGACAATACAATTTAATTTATCGGCAGCTGTAATTGCTAGGTCTGTTATGTTGCCTTTTGCATTCCCTCCATCAACACCCTTTATTTCCCAATTACCACCAATGACATTGGCGATTTCGGCGGCATTCCCTCTTATTATCGAGACTTTGACTTCGTTCATAAGTTTTTTTGCCGTTTCTGTTCGATACGGGGTAGCGCCTGCACCCACGGGATCAAATATGACCGGAACATTGTGCTCATTGGCTGATTTTCCAGCCAAGAGCATTGCCTCCACTGTCTGGGGGGTTAACGTGCCTATATTCAAAACTAGTGAACTCGCAATCTTTGCCATATCCGCTGCTTCTTCTTTTGCATTCGCCATAACCGGTGAAGCCCCGAGAGCAAGGAGTCCATTTGCCGTGAAATTGGTGACGACTGTATTCGTAATATTATGTACAAGCGGGTTTACCTTCCTTACTTTTTCAAGCGTTTCACACAAGTTGATTATTTCCAAACCATTCTCCCCATTTCTTTTTAAAAATAAAAAAACCAGATCCATAAAAGGACCTGGTTAGTTAGAAAGCAAAAAATAAACATTTCACTCGACTACTTTCCTACGCTGGTATTACCCAGATCAGGTCCAAAGGGTTAAAAACATTACCGTTTTCTCTCAGCCTGATTACAGGGCACCCCTAGTAGATACTTTGCATATTAAATTATGTTCATATTAACGCTTATTAACATCGAAGTAAAGAAAATTGTAATAGTTAAATTTTTTTACCTCCATTATCCAGAAAAATTTATTAATAGCATTGAAGAATAAATTCAACCTTATCAAACTGTTTAGCTTGCAAATCGTTTTTATTGATACAGAAATACAGCATTCCCGCGTCTCCCCACATAACGTCTAAATCATCATCACTGTCTATTTGAAAAAGTAGAACCAGCTCGTTACTCTTTGCCGAAATTTCTAGTTCATTTTTTTTCCAGCCATCAGGACCATATTTATCCTCATTACCGTAATAGATAATTTCCTCGAAAACATCATTTTGAATATTAAACGGCTCTCCTAGCATGTAATGGGCTGGAAATGCATTTTCATGCTCATCATATGGCTGCATAACCTGACTTCTGAAATCCCAGTAATTATCAGTTTCTTCTTCATCCAAATCTAGACATTCTGGGTCCTCGGGTAATGTATGATGTTGAAAAAACTCCATTTTAAAGGACTGTAATGGGAAATACTCGTCTGTTATTTCAGGATAGTTACTCCGTGTTAGTTCGGAATTCTCTCCATCAAAGTATAAAATCTTAAAACAGCCATTGTCTTCTTTATCAAAGCCCCATGGCTGCTCAATGATATCGTAGAAGAAATATAGAACACCTTTTTCAGGTAAAATATTATCGACATCAAATGACTTTGCTTCATCTAGATTTATTTGTGCCAGGAACGTGAGAAAACCATTATCATATTGTGGAAACTCAAGATGCGGTGGTAAATCGGGGCTCCCGCCTAGCTTTGAAGCACCAATTGGGATGTTATCCTCCGATTCCTCTATCCTTCTGATTCCAATAGCAGGCTTTATTGCCAGTAAAATTTCCTGTTTCTTATTAAACAACTCAAATTCGTTTAACAATAAATCTAGATTTTCCATAGCGTATCTCCTTATTTTCATAGGCTAAATAAATTAGCAAGAACAGATTTTGTCCATGGTTATCAACGATTATTTTACCTTCTTAATATCATACAATAATTGTGTTAATATCTCTGTGAAGTGGGCGAAATGCGTTTCAACTCGTCCTGGAAATTCCTTTTCGAGGAATGCCAAATTGTCATTTTTTGTATGCCAAATAGCACCGTGTTTAACCGTTTGTGTATAGCCATCCAAATCACCAATTTCCCAGTTTGTTGCTTCAAAGTAAGCAATAGGAATGCCTGCCTTTTTGAACGGGGCATGGTCGCTCCAATCGCCTGTTGTCCCTTTAGGATATTCCGGATTGATTCCAGGATTTGTTTCTAATGGGATGTTATTCTTTTTAGCAATCTCTAGGGAAAGATCACGAATCCAGCCATCTTCTCCCGGGCTGCCGTAAACATAGATTTTATCCCCCGCCAACAAGCTGTCGAGATTGATCATGGCGATTGTTCTATCTTTTTCTTCTTGCGACATTTGGGAAACATAATAGTTTGAACCTCTTAATCCTTGCTCCTCAGCACCAAAGAAAACAAACTTAATATCATAATGAAGGTTTCTCTTTTGAATTGCCTTCGCAGTTTCTAGGATCACACCGATACTTGAGGCATTGTCGTCTGCCCCTTTACCCACACTGACAGAATCATAATGAGCCCCAATAATGATTTGTGGATCAGATTTATATTTATTGGAGTGACTGTATTTCGTGCCAATGATATTTGCCGAATTAATAGTAATTTTATTACGAGTATAGGAAAATTTTTGTTTAGTAGGTTGATATCCTAGTTTTTCTAACTCTTTAAAAATATAATCCCCAGCTTTTTCTTCGTTTACACTACCAGCAACCCTCGAACCGATTTTCTCAGATAAGAATTCTGTGTGCTTGTATGCTTCTGTTCCTACGACCGATTTTTGTGCATGAACATTTACAGGCGAAAGTGAAAAGATCCCTGAAATCAAGATGGCAACAACGATTACAATATTGCGGATTGTTTTTGCTTGCATGATTTGGCCTCCTCAGCAATTGTAAATTCAATCATTATCGTTCTATTGACTGAGATGTGAGTGTTATACCTGATTATGTTGATGATCTCTTTTTCCTCAAAAGGTGTTATTGATTTTTCCCTGGAACAGGTTTACCAGCAATTATAAACCGTACCGCAAAATCCAAAAAATCTCTTATTACCGTAATAAGGAAATAGTAAATAAACCCGTTTAAGTAAGAGCTTCCAGGTCAAAGCAACCGTTTACACATCATTAACAACCAAATAATAATCCTATTCTTTTATTCAATAATGCCTGCCCATTAAATCCACTGTGTAGTATTCGAGCAGAGGTCTGGTCCGATAGCTCTTGTCGTTTAACTGCCGCTTGTCATTTTGAATCCTTTGCGCTCCCTCCATTCTCTTTTGGATTCCCTTGCACATCCCAAATTTTTCACACCGAACGATAACTACACCAATCAATTCGCTATTAAACATCTAATAACCTTTCTTTTTTTGAAAAAAAAGAGTGTAAAATCGATTTCATTTTACACTCTGTTAATACGTTATTTACGATATTTGTTAAACTTGTCTTGGACTCTACTCCATACTTCTCACAAAATCTATGAGCTCCTTTAGCTCATTTGTAAATCCCTTTACTGCTCGCTGTCCAACTACTGTAACCGGAACTCCCAGAAAGCCGTATTTTTCCACTTCTCTTTGATTGACAGCGCTAGTTGACACATCCCTTACCTCAAAAGGGATCCCTTCCATTGTGAGAACCTGTTTGACCATTGTGCATTCAATACAATCATTTGTGGTATAGACGATGACTTGTTTATTCATTTTAATTACCCCCTATGTATATAATTCAATAAAAGTATTAAAAATGTGCATCCTAATCTCATCCTTTGGAATATTTAATTAAACCAACAAAGTACGCATTCTTCCGACAAATAAACTCGAGAAATGTCTGAATATGCGCTTTCCCAAGGAATAATTTACTAGACTACTAATAAAACTAATTACCCATAAACATCATAACCGAAAATCTATCAATAACTACAGTTTCAAATTTTACAATATACCCTCTTTGGACTAATACAAGTGGTAAAAACAGGCAATTTGTCCATCCTAGACGGACAAATTGCCAAAATGTCTTTTTATGGTGCCTGACACCTTTTTACTATTTTTCCCAAGTATTCAAGGATTTCTTCTCGGGTGTCGGTTCGTTTAAGGGCGAGGTCGATGGTTGCTTTGACGTAGCCGATTTTGTCGCCGATATCGTAACGGGTTCCTTCGAAGTTGTAGGCCAGGACTGCCTGCTGTTTGTTTAGTTCGGTAATAGCATCTGTTAGTTGTAGTTCGTTGCCTTGTCCAATTGGAAGCCGCTCCAATATTGTAAAAATCTCCGGCTTTAATATATAACGGCCCATGACGGCTAATGTTGAAGGGGCCTCATCTATCTTTGGCTTTTCTACTAATGAATCGATCGAATATATAGCCTGCTCTATGATCGCACTTTTTGGCTTTATGATTCCATATTTTTTCACTTCAAGCTCTGAAACGTTCTGAATGGCAACAACAGAACTATAATAGTATTCAAAAACATTCATAAGCTGTTTTAAACATGGAACCTCTGAAATCACAATATCATCGCCTAACATCACTGCAAATGGTTCATCACCCACTAAATTTTTAGCACAAAGAATAGCATCACCAAGTCCATTCGGTTCTTTTTGGCGGACATAATAAATCTTTACTAAACTTGATATTTGTTGTAACTCCTCTAAATCTTCTAGTTTATTTTTTTTAAATAGTGTATCTTCGAGCTCGTAGGATTTATCGAAGTGATCCTCTATAGACCTTTTTCCCCTGCCGATTATTATGATTATTTCTTCAATCCCTGATGCTACAGCCTCTTCTACAATATATTGAATCGTCGGTTTATCAACAATTGGAAACATTTCCTTTGGCACCGCTTTCGTTGCAGGTAAAAAACGAGTACCAAGGCCTGCAGCTGGAATAATGGCTTTTCGGATTTTCATAAACTCCCTCCCTCCTAAAATTCTTTTTACATACATATATGTTAAAGGACACCCTCCTGCCACGTTAGGAACCTATTTATTTCTAATTCCATTATAAAAATAGTACTTTCAACTAAACAGAACCCTATTCACATTCTAAAAATAAAAACACTATACTCTATTGTGAATGGTAATCATTGCTCGTTGGAATGTAGTGGCAGATATACCTTTTTTATAAATTTATGCATCAGCTCTGGCAGGATTTTTTTGCGCCTTTTTACCAAGGTACTGACGATCGCTTTTTTTTCCTCTTTCGAAACCATCCATTCTTCAGGGATGATCGAAACTAATTCTTCCATTAAGTGAATAGGCATTGTTTGAATTATTTCAAGGTGCTCAGTAAAGCTTTGTTCATTTTCAATAAATTGCGCCATTAATTCATGTGTGGCACTTTTCATTACTTCCACTGGCAAGTTTTCTAAATCAGCATGAAGCCAGTTGTATGTTCCGAAAATCTCTGCTTGATCAATCATCCACAATCGGTAGTTTCCGCTATCTGCTTCATATAGGAGAATGTTTTTCCGTGTTCGATCACGATTACACAACCAGTAATCCAGTAAAATGATCCCTGCCATAGATTGATAATTAATAATATTGGGTACATGTGAAACTTGATGTCCATTAAGGCAATCAGGTACATACTTCGAGGCGAATTGGAATTGGGTTTGATGCACATCAACAAGTTCAGGTACCTGTAAAGTAAATTCTTGTGGAATTTCCACTAACCGAGCATATGGAACAGGCAGTCCAAGATATCTTGCCAAGCAATAACCTACCCATTCATTAGGCAATGTTTTTTCAAAACCAGGTTGAAAAAATTTTACAACATAATCTTTTCCATCATTAAAAGTAATTAAATGAGAATTGGATTTTCCTTCTAATTTCTTTTGATAGGCAACAGGTTTCATAATATTGCATCCACCTCGCCGTCTGCCCCTTTATTCATTTGGCAGATTTTTTTTAACAAATGAATATAATCACCAGACACTGCTTGAATAGAGAATTTTTGTTGGACCATATCTATTGCAGCTTGCGACATTTGTTGGTGATTCACGGGATCATCCAGGATGCCGTAGAGCTGCTTAACGGCGTCTTCGACATTTAGTCCACGAAAAAGCAGACCTGTCTTACCTGCTGCTACCAATTCAGTGACTGGCATCATATTAGATGCAACAACTGGTACACCGCATATCATCGATTCAATAAACGTATTGCCAAACGATTCGCATTTAGTTGTCGCGAGGGTGCAGCCGCCTGATAGGCGAATTTTAGCATATACATGAGGCATTTGTTGGTATGGGATGACTGGAAACCATTTGATTATTTCAGTAAGCTCTTCCTCTTGCCAGGTGACATTGAATTCTTCACGCTGCACACTTTGCGCTCCGCCAATAATCCAAATTTCAATATCGTCCCGTTCACTTTTAATCTTTTTGGCTACTTCAAGCAGCATCGGCCAGTTCTTTCGTTTGTCTAATCTGCCAATCCAGCCGATTATCTTTTTATCTTTGGGCAGTGTAGGTACACTGTTAAAGTCAATTTCCTCTATGGATAATGCACGGAAAAAAGATGTGTCAACGCCGTTGTAAACTACATTTATTGGGATATCATCAGTCAGAATAGAAACTAATCTTTTTTGATAATGTGAAGGAACAATGATTAATTCTGGCTGAATACCTTTAAATGTTTTTAAGTGGGGCATGAGTTTAATAAGTTCTGGGGTTCGAGCTTCCACAATGACAGGTCCATTATATTTAGCTTTTCGGATCCATTTATATGCTGCACCGGTATCAACAACAATGATGGCGTCATAGGCGTTGTTTTTAATAATTTTTATAATCTCACTTTCATCCTTCGTTAAATAAACGGGAGCAACATCCTGCATAATATGGAGCCCGCCGTGGTCCGTCGTATATAAAAATTCAGTATGAATTCCATGCTGTTTAAAATAAATCGAGCGGTTTCTCCATCCTGCATTTACCCCGCCAACGGTGAGGAGCCGCCAGATTACTAATACTTTCATTCAGCTTAAACTCCTTATTGTTATTTAGGGCGACCTCCATTTTTACAAATTATTTAATAGCAGCCAGCCATTTTTTGTGACAGCTTGCTATTTAGAGTTAGCGATGTAGGGCTTCCTTTTTTTATGACCGTTTCAACCTTCCCAGTCATCGATATTTTTCGCCTACAAATCGCTTCCTATAGTCGTTATTATCATAATCGCTGCGGCTTTTCTTGCTGTCCCGGTTTTCTCCAACGAAACGTTTTTCGTCCTTGCGCTTTCGATCCTTTTTGCTTTTTCGATCCTTGTCTCGCTTTCGATCCCCGGTACGGTATTGCCCCCTCTCGCGATAATCCCAATATCTATCTATTTTTGCCATCACAGCATCCGGATTCTTGCCCCGAGCAAGCATTGTTTTGATCCATTCTTCTTTGAACACTTTGTGGACCAAGCCATGCAGCTGTGCAACATATTTTTCCTCATTCTTTGTTGTTAACAACTGGTTGCTTAAATTTTTCATTTTTTCTTTATCAGGTCTTTGTGGCAATAAAACTTGGTAGATTTGATGAGAAATCTCTTCCATACGGATATAGTGCAGCCATTCCTCATATAATTCAGGGGCCATTTCTTGCACATGTGATAAAAAAATTGCCTTATTCTCTTCCCCTAAAGAAGTCAATAATTTCCGAGGATACGGATAGACTCGGTCACGCCAAACAGTCCTTGCTACGTCAATTACCTTTAAATTACCATCCGGCTGTAGGTAAATTTGCCTTTTATGATGGTCAATCCGCTCATAGCCAATCTTCTTAAATGTTATCAACATTTCAATTAGTTTGGCAGAAAGTGCTTCAGTAAGTGGCTGTGATTGTAAAAATTCGCGGATGTCCACCCCTTTGACAATATCCATCGCAATATAGCGTGCCCCTCTTGCATGTATTTTTGGAAAAAGATCTGTATTTTGTCCAAGGGAAAGAGCATAGTGTTCACGTGCACAATCCTCTACGTTACCGAATACTTTCATACAAATATCGTCAGAAACTTGAAAGACCGCACCTTGGCGCCCTTTCCCTAACATAACTAATGGAGATTTGTTTTCTACTTCCACATCAGAATTTACAACGTTTTGAACTTTAATACCTTTTACCCATTTTTTCAATTGTTTAGTATCCACGTTTTCCCTCCTTGCACTGAATAAAAATGATAGCAGTTGATTAGCTGGTTATAATCTCCATTAACTCCTTTATTTCCTTCCTGTTTTTTCAGCTTATTTAATAAATAATTCTTTAAAACAGAAAAACTGCTGAACTTCATTGAATAATATAGTTAATTCAATGAAGGGGGGGAATGTTAGGGCAAGAGTCTAAAAATCTAAAAAAAATGGACAAAAGCCTTTAAAAAAGTATCATTGTTTATTTAAGAAATAGGCACAAAAAAGGAATGGCCAGCGATAAAAGGGATCGTCAGCCATTCCATTTTTTTAGAAAATCTAATTTATGAACTTATCCTCATTCAATTACCTACCATAACTGGAAAATTGTCCACTGGAGGCGGACAAATACCCTCAAAATCCCCTAAAATGTCTTTTTGTGGTGCCTGACACCTATCTCATTATTACCCCTGTGAGAAAGGTTAAAAAGACGTGGGTGCCGAGTTTTACTGTTGGTTGGGCGTTGGTGTCTTTGAGTGGGTCGAGGCAGACGATGTCCATTGCTTTGACTTTTGGATGCTTAGCTGCTGCTAGTACGCCCTCCAGCAGTTCTGCTGTTGTCATGCCCCCAGGTGTTGATGCCGGTACTCCTGGAGCATAGGCAATATCCAGTACATCCATATCAACGGTTAAATAAATCGTGTCCACCTTTACGGCAAGCTCCTCTAAACAGCGGAGGACCGTTTCTTCAATGCCTTTTTTCCTTGCATTCCGAAGCGTAATATAGTTAACTCCCTTTTCATCAGCGTATCTCTTTAGATCCTTCGTATTAAAAAAACCATGCAATCCGATGTTGTACATATCAGAACCCTTAACTACTCCGCTTTCAATCAGGTTCCGCATCGGTGTCCCGTTGGAAGGACCATTGTCCGTCAGATCACGCAAATCAAAATGGGTATCAAATTGAAGAATCCCTATTTTCTCTTCTGGTCGTGCCTGGTGCAGCCCTTTCACCATCATTGCTGTAATCGAATGATCCCCGCCAATTGCACACACCTTTGACGTTCTGAAATGGTCGTGGATAGCTGCAGATGCTTGAATAATATTGTCATGACAGCGGCGGATATCGGTGACGTGCATTGGAATGTCACCAGCATCGATTGCTGTCATTTCCGATAAATCGATATCTTCATCCAAATTATAGGTTGTGAATCCCTTCCAAGCGCGGCGGAAGGCATCTGGAAATTCAGAGGCACCCGACGCACTGATCGATGAACGAGAAAGCGGGACGCCGACAACTACAAAATCAGCGTCCTTGCTTTTTTCAGGATCAGAATCAGAGGTAAGTGGTTGAATCCATTCATGAACCTTCGCAACATCTGCATCATGATCGGGTCTAACCCATCTAAAACTTGGCGGATTCAATTTAGGATAGAGAAAGCTCTTCAACTATATGCCCTCCTCTTACAACCACCTGACCATTTTTTACCACTGTATCTGTATGATTCACTCCATAAGAGTATTGAAGCTTCATATAATTTTCGACGTTAAAAATCGTCACGTCGCCTTTTTTTCCAACTTCTAAACTGCCAATCTCATGCCCGCGATTAATCGCATGTGCAGCATTAATCGTTGTCGCCGTGATGACCTCTGCAGGTGTCATCCCCATTTTTAAACATCCTAGATTCATAATAAATGGCAAGGAAACAGTCGGTGACGAACCAGGATTACAATCTGTCGATAACGCAACCGGCACTCCCAGGTCAATCATTTTTCGGCCATTCGCGGATTCCGCCATTAAAAAGTAGGCTGTCCCTGGAAGTAACACACCTACCACACCCTTTTCCGCCATTGCCTTCATCCCTTTTTCCGATGCCTTAAGTAAATGATCCGCTGAAATTGCCCCTACCTCGGCTGCAAGCTCTGCCCCCTCATATGGTTCAATTTCATCCGCGTGAATCTTTGGAATTAGTCCGTGCCGCTTCCCAGCTTCAAGAATGATCCTAGATTGCTCTGGTGTAAAAACTCCATGCTCACAGAAAACATCGTTAAAATCAGCCAGTCCAAGCTCCGCCACCTTCGGAATCATTTCTTCCACAAGCAGGCGTACAAACTCATCAGGATTTTCCTTGTATTCCTTTGGTACTGCATGAGCACCCATAAAGGTAGGAACGACATCAATAACATGCTTTTCATTCAACAATTTTGCTACTTCTAGCTGCTTCAGTTCTGTTTCCCATTCCATGCCGTAGCCGCTTTTGGCTTCAACCGTCGTTACACCGTGTCTCAAGAATTGATTTAACCGTTCATAGCTTTCTTGAAAAAGTTCCTCATGTGTGGCTACCTGTGTCGCACTTGTTGTTGCATGAATACCGCCGCCCGCGTTCATGATTTCCATGTACGTCGCACCCTGCAAGCGCATATTAAATTCATTTTCTCTGCTGCCGGAAAATACCAAGTGTGTATGCGGGTCAACGAGACCAGGAGTGACGAGCTTGCCGCTTGCATCCACCACTTCTGCTTCGGCAAGACGGCCGGCATATTTTTCACAAAGCTCTTCGTCCCTACCGACTGCTTGAATCATTCCGTTCTCGATCCAAACACTGGCATTTTCAATAATCCCAAGCTCAGACATCGCTTCTTTTACACGGGGAGCATTTGAACTCCCCTGTAAAGTAACGAGCTGAGAAGCATTTCTGATAAAAATTGCTTTACTCAATTTCATCATCCTCTCAGTCTATTAGTCTTGCTGAAGCATTGGCATTTTAATGCCTTTTTCTTTTGCTGTTTTAATTGCAAGCTCATAACCGGCATCCGCATGACGGACAACACCCATTCCAGGGTCTGTGGTTAAAACACGCTGAAGTCGAACTTCCGCATCCTTCGTACCATCGGCAACAATTACCATCCCTGAATGCTGAGAATATCCCATACCAACGCCGCCGCCATGGTGTAACGATACCCAGCTTGCACCGCCGACAGCATTAATCATCGCATTCAAAATTGGCCAGTCAGATACAGCATCACTGCCATCCTTCATTGCTTCTGTTTCACGGTTAGGCGACGCAACAGAGCCTGCATCTAAATGGTCCCGGCCAATCACAATTGGTGCTGAAACCTCACCAGATGCAACCATATCGTTTATCACTTTACCAAAGCGGGCACGGTCACCATATCCAAGCCAGCAAATACGAGCTGGAAGCCCTTGGAAGCTGATTTTTTCCTGCGCCATTCTTACCCATTTGCATAGGTGCTCATCATCTTTAAACTCACGTAGAAGTGCTTCATCAATTTTACGAATATCTTCGGGGTCGCCGGAAAGTGCTGCCCAGCGGAACGGACCTTTTCCTTCACAGAATAGTGGGCGAATATAGGCCGGTACAAACCCTGTGAAATCAAAGGCATTTTCCACACCTTCATCCTTAGCTACCTGCCGAATGTTATTTCCGTAATCGAACGTAACAGCACCCTTTTCTTGCATTGTCAGCATAGCCTTTACATGGATTGCCATGCTTTGCTTAGAAAGTTCCATATACTTGGCTGGGTCTGCTTTCCTTAATGCAGCTGCTTCTTCTAATGTAAAACCGACAGGCACATAGCCGTTTAATGGGTCGTGTGCAGAGGTTTGATCTGTTAACACATCCGGATTGAAGCCTTTTTCAATCATTAGCGGTAAAATTTCGGCGGCATTTCCTAATAAACCAATCGATAATGCCTTACCTTCGACTTTTGCTTCATGTGCCATTTTCAATGCTTCATCAAGATCATTTGTCTTCACATCAAGATAAGCGGTTTCAATACGGCGGTCGATTCTTGTCTCATCTACATCAATCGCTAAACAAACACCATCGTTCATTGTTACTGCCAGCGGCTGCGCACCACCCATACCGCCAAGTCCTGCAGTAAGTGTAATCGTATGTTTTAATGTTCCGCCATATGCTTGACGAGCTAATTCAGCAAACGTTTCATAGGTTCCTTGAACAATCCCTTGGCTGCCAATATAAATCCAGCTGCCGGCCGTCATTTGTCCGTACATCATTAAGCCTTTTTGATCAAGCTCATGGAAATGCTCCCAATTCGCCCAAGCAGGCACAAGGTTGGAGTTTGCAAGTAATACTCTTGGTGCATCCTTGTGGGATTTCCAAACAGCTACCGGTTTACCAGATTGAATTAACAATGTTTCATCATTTTCTAATTCAAGCAGTGTTTTCACAATTGCGTCATAAGACTCCCAGTTACGAGCAGCCTTCCCAATGCCGCCATAAACAACTAAATCCTCTGGTCTTTCGGCAACCTCTTGATCAAGATTGTTCATCAACATGCGTAGTGCGGCCTCTTGAATCCAGCCCTTTGCATGTAAGTCTGTTCCTTTATAATTCGTAATTACTCGCTTTTTTGCTGTATTCGTTTCCATTCATTTCACTCCCTATTTATCATTCTATATATATTATAAAAAGATAATTTTCTGAAAAATAGAGATTAAAAATTAGAAAAAAGATAATATCTATGGAGAAACCTACATTTTTTTTAGGAATTTCACCAAAATATAGATAATATTTTTATAAAAGTATAATTTTTATAGAAAAAAGAACAGTCTGACTAAACTGTTCTTTTTCACTTATTACCAATCTGATTTTTGCATTCGGAAATCTCTTGGCGACACTCCGATTATTTCCTTAAACATTCTGCTAAAATAATTGGCATTCTGATAGCCAACTAGCATCGAAATCTCCTTAATCGGCTTTCTTGTTTCATTTAATAATCGCTTTGCTTCTTTCATTCGTATACTTGCCAACATCTCTGTAAAACTGGAGCCTGTTTTCGTGATCAGAAGATGACTGAAATAGGACGGATTACGGTCTACATATTGTGCAACGTCTTCCAAACGAAGATTGCTATTAGAAAAATTTGCCCTCATATAAGAATTTCCTAGTTCAATTGGATCTTGTTTCAAATTTTGCATGCTTGTTTCGGCACCAACAAATATTTTTTGACTAAATAAAATGAGGTTTTGAACTGTCCGATAGAGAACTGTATCATATAGTATTGAATTGAAAATATATCGGTAATCTTGTTCAAGACTTGGATTATCGTTAAGATTGTAGGTCTTCATAAATCTTCTTATTTGCGCCAAAATACTCGTTAACCTTATCCTTACTAAACCAGGATCCGGATATGGATTATGTAATTGAAGAAATTCATCATAGAGCCACGTTTTTATTTTTTCTAAATCAAGATTTGTCAGCATGTCGACCCATTCTCTTTGTTCCGGAGGTGTTAAAAACGGATCTATATGCCCCCAATCTGGTGAAAATTCTAACTCGACTACTTGTCGATATCCTTTATAGTAGGTAAACTCTAGCATTTTCTTCGTTTCTAGGTATTTCTGGTTAATAGTCATACCCGAGGAGTTTCCTTTATGTACAACGATCGCCAGTGGATCAGAATATTCTTCTTCCCACTTTCTCATCGCTTTTTGGCATTGTTCTGTTATATTGTGGCAATTTTCCTTAAAAAGAAGTACCACCATATCACTATGTGCGAAAACGCCGCGGCTGTCTGTAAATGGATATTCCATGATATAGGAATATAAAGTAGGCACCATATCGACACTCTCTGTCTGAAAGGCCGCTATTTTAACATTTTCAGATGTTGTTTCCTGCGAGAGGAATAATCCTTCATAAGAAATGTCTTTGTGAGAATGAGGATAGTGAATGCTATTTGTATAAAAATTAGAGTTCAGTTTTCGTGATGCCTTTTTGAAAGCTGATTTTACCTTTGTTGTCGAAAAAGGTTTTATCATTAAATCCATTGCCTGCATATCGATAGCCAGTCGTGCTTTTTCAAAGGTTGCTTCTGCACTGGTTAAGAGTAAGATCGGATCATAGATTTGCATAAGCTCACGGAAGGCGGACCACTCCTCCTTGCTGATCATATCTAGCTCCATAAGCACGATATCAGGATTTTCTTTTTCAAACAAAACTATAAATTCCTGATAGTTTGATGCTATAGAAATGTCCGACACGGGAATAGAAGAAGTTTTTAATAACCATTTTAACCCCTCCCGCTCATTCAAATCCCGATCGGCAATCAGCCACTTACCTTCCATAACGCAGTCACCCCTTCCCCACAATTATACATAAAAACCGGCAGCAGCACGATACGAATGATTTCCAGGTCTTATGTAAATTAAAGTGTAAGGCAAGCAGGAAATTGAAAATCAAATTTGCGTATTACACGTGTAAGGTATCAATGAATTTTTATTATGGAATACAGCCAACGTCTATACGGCGAGGGTGACTATAAACCGGATTAAATAAAAAAGGACAACTCCCCCGCTCATACCAGGGATTTGTCCTTTTTCCTAAATTGATATCATGACTTAAATTGTGGTCTGGAGAACATGATCCCTAAGCCTAGACCAAAGATTATGGCAAGAAGATGCGTGCTACCTGTTGATAGCGAAAGAAAATTGAGAGTCATGCTATAGCTTTCATTTGCTAAGCTTAATAGAACTTGCTCAAAAACAGTTTTGTAAAGAAGAAAATAAGGAATCAGAATCAATGGAACCGCTAGCCAGTTTCGCCCGATAAAATATTTGGTTAACAAAAAATAAATGACGGCAAATAAAATAGCAAATCCGTTAACAAAGGAATTGATATACTGGAGTGCTCGACCCGGCTGATCTAAAAAAGCCAAAACACTTAAGTAAATGATCCAAAAAAGTGCCATTATAATAGAAAAAACCTGCGTTTTCACAAAAAACTTCATAAACTAATCACCTTCTATTTCAAAAAAATCATACCGTTACCATACCAGTATTTAACCCTATATTCAATTAGTACACTCACTGTCATGATAAAAACGAAGATTTATCTGAATAATAATTTATATATTCCAAAAAAATAAATTGGATTATTTCCATGTTATAATTCGTGTAAATCTCAATAATACATTTGTACTGTGGAGGCGGACACATGGGGAATGAGGCGAATTTAAAGAAAAATATCGGCTTTGCCGTTGCGACTTCTTTAGTTGTTGGAACCGTAATCGGATCTGGAATTTTCATGAAGCCTGGGATCGTGATTGCTTCCACTGGAAATTCAACATTGGCACTTTGGGCTTGGATTATTGGCGGTATTATCACACTCGCCAGCGGTTTGACGATTGCCGAAGTTAGTGTCAAAATTCCAAAAACCGGCGGTCTATATGTTTATATTGAAGAGGTTTACGGAAAGTTTTGGGGGTTTTTATGCGGCTGGGTACAAACGCTTATTTACGGACCAGCCATTATGGGCGCACTAGGTCTCTATTTCGGATCCCTCGTAGCGGGATTATTTGGTTTTTCTCAAGAAAGTAATACTATTATTGGAATCATAACGATTATTTTTCTAGTATTTATGAATTTATTAGGAACACAGTATGGTGGGTTGATCCAAAATATCTCCACGATAGGAAAATTGATTCCCATCATTCTCATTGCAACATTTGGAATTTTTCAAGGTGAGCATCAAGTGCTAAATATGGACAGCGGTATTACCCAGTCCTTGAACATGGGGGCAGCAATTATAGCAACCCTTTTTGCCTATGATGGCTGGATGAATGTTGGTTTTATGGCAGGAGAAATGAAAAACCCTAGTAAAACACTTCCAAGAGCCATCATCTCGGGAATTGTTATAGTCATTATTTCGTACTTAACTGTCAATATCGCGATGCTCCATGTGCTGCCGGCAAACAAAATTGTTGAATTAGGCCCAAATGCAGCCGGTACAGCAGCAACGATTCTTTTTGGAAAAATGGGTGGAAACTTGCTGACTATTGGAATTCTCGTTTCGATTTTCGGCTGTTTAAATGGAAAGGTGTTGACATTCCCTAGGATTCCGTATGCAATGGCGAAGGATGGCTTCTTACCTGGTGCAAAGGCCATATCTTATATCCATCCAAAAACGAAAACACCTGTAGGGGCTACACTTTCTCAACTTGTCATAGCGATCCTGATGATGATTTTGACAAATCCCGACCGACTATCTGATATTGCTATATTTACTGTATTTACGTTTTATGTTTTGTCCTTTATCGCCGTGTTCATACTACGAAAAAAAGGAATGCAAAACGACCAAACACTTTATAAAGTACCTTTATATCCGTTTACACCAATCGTTGCTATACTTGGCGCCCTTTATATCATTGGCAGCACTCTTATCCATACTCCGGTAGACGCTGTCTTATCGATCGTAGTAACCTTGATTGGCATCCCAGTCTACCTAAAACTAAACGCAAACAAACAAAAACACCCCCAACCCAAAACAAGCTAATCTGGTGCCTGACACCATTAATAAGTCTTGGGTATTGCAAATGGTGCCTGACACCATTTACAATGATGTCACTGTGATAAAACAAAAAAGGACAAGTTGGATTTTCAGATCCATTTTGTCCTTTTTCTTTTTACTAATTGTTATTCTTTGGTTTAGCCTACGTTTAGGCCAAAGTCTGTTGCGATGCGAGCGAGTCCGCCTTGGTAGCCGGAGCCAACGGCTGAGAATTTCCATTCACCGTTGTGGCGGTATAACTCCCCAACGATAATAGCTGTTTCTATGGAGAAGTCTTCCCCTAAATCATACCGAATGATTTCTTGATTTGTCTCTTCGTTTATGATACGGCAGAAGGCATTCGACACTTGTCCAAAATTTTGACCGCGTGCTTCTGCATCATGAATCGTAATGACAAAAGAGATTCTCTCCACTTGAGCAGGCACAGCTGATAAATTTACTTTTATTTGCTCATCGTCGCCGTCCCCTTCTCCTGTGCGGTTATCACCTGTATGTACAACGGAACCATTTCCGCCTTCAAGCTGATTATAGAAAACAAAATCCCGTTCAGACGCACACTTACCATTCGCATCTAAAAGAAATATACTTGCATCCAAATCGAAATCGTTTCCACCATCGTAACGATTTGTATCCCAGCCAAGACCAACGATCACCTTGGATAAACCCGGATTTGTTTTCGTTAAATCTACTTTTTGACCTTTAGATAATGAAATTGCCATACTAACACCCTTTCGTATCTTATTTATATTGTATCTTCCTATGAAAAATAGAAAGCTACTTTCATACTACACCCTTACCTAAGATTTTTCACGTAAGATGATATTTAAAACCTCAAAAATTCCAATACCTTCCTTAAGTGTACAGAATAATACCTTGTTTTACCACTATTAGCTATAAAGGAAAGCTGAAGCGCTCGTTAAGCGAAGTTGTCTCGCCGCAAGGCTCTCCTCGAAAAAGCTAACGTTTTTCCTTCGTGCAAGGTTATTTCTTTAGAAGTATTTCTTATGGGGCTGGACAATTCTCAAAGTCGATATTTATACTTTCCAGTGCTTTTAATAAAAACAACTTTGTTCCTTTATAAATCAGGTTTTGAACTGCAAAAAATGGGCAAATTAAGAAAGTTAAACTCAAAATGACAGGTTGTGCTATAATGAACTGTCAGGCAAACTAGTTCGCCGTTTATATTAAGCAGGGAGCGATTCTTTTATGATAAAAATTGATATACCAAATCCAGATGTTGTAATTACGAAAAAGAGACAAGTAGGAGAAAAAGTCGAAGCAGTACTAAGCAGTGTATATGGTTTTACCGATTACAATAAAATTCCCCGTGATAAAGGTGGAATTATCTTATTTTTTAACGCTAACGACGAATTGCTTTTTGTCGGCAAAGCTAGAAAATTAAGACCCCGAGTGAAGCGCCATTTTGAAGATACTGTATCACCAATCAAAGCGCATCGAGATGAAGTGTATAAAATTGCAGTTTTTGCAGTTGATGAGCCCATGGAGAGAGATATATATGAAACCTATATTATTAATACTCTTCATGCAAAATACAATAACGATAAAGTCTTCTATAAATAAGCATTTTTAAAGCAAAGAGCGGGTAACGACATGTGAAGAAGACCTGCTCTTTGCTTTATTAGCTGATATCCCCATACTTCAAAATCATTTCTTTTTCAATATGACTTGCTCGTATTCCAAATTGCGGCTTCAACTGCCCTACTTTTTCACCTAATAAAATCTTGATTGCCAGGTATGGAAGGTTAATACCAGAAAGGCAGCTGACATGCATCCCCCCACTCATTCGTGGATTAATTTCGAGCAGCTTCGGCACACCTTTGTTATATTTCACCTGGATATTGAACACATACGGCAACTTATATTCCTGATGGAACCTATGAGCCAGCTGGATCAGCTCAAGACTTTCAACAAGCTCCCTCACTCGTCCATCCCCTTTCATCCGGGGAATCGCTGCGTACAATTCATCTTGTGAAGAAACGCAGTCAATACTATATTCCCTGCCCTCCAAAAACTCTAACACCATTAAATCGGGAAAGGTTTCCTGCTGGCCTAGGATCTCGCAGGCATAGGAGTATGGAATTCGATAGCCGATCCCCTGTTGGAAAAGCTGGTTAATGGACTCAATTTTGTCCTTGATCACACGAAAACCATTCGCCCCTTCACCTATGACAGGTTTAAAGCAAACTTCGTGACCTTTTTCCTTGAGCCGTACGTAGGCCTGTTGAAATTCAATTATATTATTGACCACATAATAGTCAGGTATGGAAAAGATTGCCTCACCATTTGAAAGCATTTGATAGGCGGCCGCTTTATTATCTAGTGTTTCCATTAAGCCAGAATTTGGGCAAACAAGAACTTTCACACCCAATGCTTTGAAATCAGCCAGCCGTTTTGATATAAGAACATTTTCTTTCCGAGGAATGAAAATATTTATCTTGTACCTTTGACAAAAATCAAGACAAAACTCAATATATTGATCCCCGGAAATGTCCGGCTCGACAAAAGCGTAATCACAATTTTGCAAATAAAGTGCATCTTTATTTGGATGTGTTCCATAAATGACAAATTTTCGATGATCTTCATTGGCTCGAATCATATCGATATAATGCGAAACCGTCGTAAACCATCGATTAAACCAAATCTTCATTTGTATCCTCTTTCATGTTGTAGTTAAGGCCTTTTCCATTATGCTCTAACTGCAAGTATTTTATAATCACTGAATTTGATGTTCAATAGATGATAACATATTACTTGATTTGCCTATCTGTAAAAAAAACGTTCCTGCTAAAGCAGAAACGGTTATGAATGAGTGAATCACTTGATACTCCCGTATATTATTCCTTTTCTCTGTATACATTTTTTATCTAAACTAGGCTCTTCAGGTTATTTAA